>NZ_JBWKUQ010000001.1:245889-729364 GCF_059420925.1 Pseudomonas sp. GW821-FHT03C07 | reverse complement strand
TAGTCATAAACATACCCGTTTGCCTATCCCTTATCTTAAGGGGGGAACGGTGTCCTGTCTTTCATGGGGCTCGTTCAGTCACATCGTTGCCCACCACCATGACCAGCTTGCCTGAAAAGGTGCCGTCATCCAGGGCCACTGCGCTCTTGCACACCAGCAGGCTCGCCGTGAGTACCAGAAAAGTGAGTTTCATTATCGGTCCTCCTGCAGAACAACACTGTGGTCATTGGGCAATCTCACCACTTGATACTCAAGACCTTGGGAGACTGCGGAGAGCACCGTGGTCCATTTCAACGTCTGCGGATCAAACCAATCGGTATCGTAGTGCCCGCCATTCGGTGCGCGGGCTTCGACGACCCAGCCTTTCATCACCAGGTCGTCGCTCACCGCAAGCACCCTGCGGTTCTGACCAAAGGCAGGCAAGCCGGTGTTCGGTTGACGCAACCAGTGCGCACCATCGAGGGAGGATATCTCCATCGGATAAGGGCCATCACTTGCCGCAAGGGGCAATGTCCCAAAGCGCACGACTCGCCCGTCCGCCAGGATAAGGGAGGTGGCCTGGGTGAAAACACTGAGGGCTGACTCGCTCCAGCGCCCATGCTGCGGGTCGAATGTCACATAGGTAGCGGTACTGTCGAAATCCCCCAGGTACTGGAATTCATCCACCGCCTCAGGCCGCTCGGAGTCCGGCGAAAACAGCGCCAGCCCATGCGGTTGGGATTCGCCGCCGACAAAGACAATTCGCCCGTCGCCTATCTGGCGGATCTGCATCGGGTCAGTGGCCGAAGGCCGGCGCAGGTGCTTGAAAGCCGGCCACGCCACCCGCTTCAGGGATGCAGGGGTAGTACTGCTATCCAGGCTGATCTCATGAATTTCGCCTGCCGCATTAACCTCCAGCAGGTTACCGTTGGCCAGGGTCGTCAGCGCATTGATAACCGAGGGCGCTGTGCCATCGACGCGCTGCCATTGCGGGGGATCGTCAGCCTTGCCGGGGGGAAGCCACTCCATCAGGTAATGCTGCGGGGGATCGCTTTTTCTGAAATTGTCCAGGTTGCCATCCATTATCAGCACGCCGCCATTGAAGCGGTACGCCCGGCCCCTGTCGTGAGCGGCCTGCATGGGCGATACCGTGCCCAGACGGCCGGAGGTGTCGATGCTATCAACCACATTCAGGCCTGAACCGCCCATCACCATTGCCGGCTCGCTTGCCGTCGCCGGCAAAAAAACCGCGCCTTGCCGGTGCAGCGACAACAACTGCGGCGGCACCGCAACGGCTTCCTGGCGAGGGAAGAGCGTCTGGCGCAATGCAACCGGATAAAGGCTCTGGTCCCCCAGGCATTGAGAGTGCTCAAAGGAGCCTGATTCAGCCCAGGCATAGAGGCGACCAGCCGCCTGAAATGGAAAAACGGCGCACCCGCCGTATTGTGAACTCATACCGGACGCCAGCACTTGCCACGTGTCACGCTCGGGTTCATACCCCAGAATGTCGCCGCTAGTGCCTGCAATCATCATCAACAGGCGGCCATCACTGCCGGGCAAAACCATCGCACGATGCCCGGTGTTGCCAGAAGGCATGGGGGCCGCCGGGACAAAGCGGCCCGTTGCGGGGTCCAGGCGCTCTACGGTCCGTGACCCGTTGCTCCCCCCCGCCAAATGCGTAAAGCCACCGGAGACAAGCACACCGCCATCGGCAAGGGCCGTGGCATTGAGCTCGGACCGTGCCTCAAGCATTCTCGGGCCGTCACTCCATTGGCCGGTCTTTACATCGAGCACGTAGGTCTGGTCACGACAGGCATTACAACCACGGTACGGGTCATCGCCGCCTCCAAGAATCATCAAATTGCCTGGGCCAACAGTGGCCAGGCCATAATCGTTTCGGTAGGCAACCGCGAGCTCGGGCATCTGCGTCACCTGCAGGGTGCCGTCGACCACGCTGATGGTCTCTACGTGCAAATGACGATCGGCCTCCGTGCGCCAGACGTGGCCCAACATGGAGGGGGACAGCACGACCTTTTGCGAAGGCGGCTGGGACTCGCGGTATTCGATGACATGACCCAGCGACTTGCCATCATTGGCGACAAACCCGAACAACGCCATCTGGCGCCCCGGGCAGGAGTCGATCCACAGCCCAACGATGCCCGTGGGCAACCGTGCCTGCCATTGCAGCAACGCATTTTCCGTAAGGCCATCCATGACAATCGGGCGCTGCGTCAACTGGCCTGTCACGGGGTTCCAACTGTCCAACGTCGTGGGGGCTGCCACACAATGGTAATCGGTGGACGACCACTTCCGGCCATCTTGCCCAAGCCACTGAAAAGCCCCGGAGGCATCCGGCGTCATGGCGCCGTCGCCGGTGATATGCACCGAAGGCAATGGCGCAAACGGCAGCGTCTGGGCAACACCTTCGGCCCCGTGGGCAAGGGCCCCCGTCAGTATGCACAACAGCAACCCCGCCAGACCAAGCGGCAGACGGACTGACAAATCCCTGATCATGGGACTTCCTTATTGAGAACGTTGGTTGATCGCGTCGATAGGACGCTGTGCCTCAGCCGGCCAGCGGTTGAGTCAGTGAAGTGTCACCGGGAGTTTCTCGCGCCCGCCCTGGGTCCAGCTGCCCGACAGGCTCCCGTCGGCCGTAACCCTGAGGTCGAACACCCCGGATCCCCCATCGGCAGGATCAAGGCGCAGTAGAATATGCCCCGTGCCCATTCGGGTGAGTGTTAGCGGAATGTGCTGTTTGTCGCGGTTGTAAAAATAGAACGGCTGCCCGTCGCCGAAGATCATCAGGCTGATCGGCAGCTTGTCACCCAGCTCGCCGACATAGAGCCCGTCATGCAAGCCCGTGGTGGCCCTCAAGTCACAATCCGTCTGGTGCGAGAGCAACAGACAGCGACCGTAAGAAGTCAGGCCGGGGGCCAGCTCGGCGTAAGTCTCGCTATACGGCAAATCCATGAGGTCATCCAGCGCCTGGATCACGTGGGGGAACTCACACCCCTGAAGCAAGGTCAGTTTGCCGCCCGCCAGGTAGAAATCATTACGGGTCAACTCGCCGCGAATCATCCGTACACGACATTCCCTGTAACTGCTGCGCTGAGTCTCAGAGTCTTCATGACCGTCATCCGATCCCGGCGAAGAGTCGGCCCTGTCCGGCCTTTTCAGGAGTTCATCGATAGCTGCCAGACGCGCACGGAGCATGCGCTTGTCCAGGCGCCCCATGGCGGCGGGGGTGAGCAGATCGACAAGTTCGATCCGCTCGCCACTCTGAAGATCGAAGACCACTGGCCGACTGCTGTAACTGGGATGAGCGCCCATATAGTAGTCATTCAATTCCAGCGACAGATAGCCCGGTGCTTGATCCAGAACGGAATAACTCAGCCCGACGGTACCAGTTTCCGGATCCTGCTTTTCAAATGGCGATCGCGTGTACTTGCCATCTATCAGGCCTAACTGACTGTATTGCAGCCAGTTATTGATGCGCAGCGCGACATTCGCTGGCGTACCGACTATCAGAGGAGTGGCAAAATCATCCGCTTTTTCCGGATAGAGACGGGATTTCAACTGCTCCACCTTGAGCGCTGAAAAAACCAAGCCAGGCCAAAAAATACTCAACAGCGCAATCAGAGCGAAGGCTCCACGCATGACTCACCACTCCCTGGGCCTGTGCGCGACAGTCTAGCAAGTATTCATGTCCGGATGGGGCCTCTGGCGGTGCCACGAACGAAGACAGTGTAAGCCGCCGGGCTATCCAACAATAGCTAGAGGTGCGACTTGACTCCCCGTTACCTGAAATACGTTCTGGATCCTTACAAACTCAAGGAGTTCGAACATTACGCCCACCTATGGATTCCCCTGGTGAGCTGGTTTGGGGGGCCACATCACGACTGCTTCCTCCACCGCGAAGGCCGTCCGTGCCAGTTCCACATTGAGTGCAGTCAGCGACTCGTGTTGATGGGTGTTGTGGTTCAACTGAGTCGTACACTACCTTGGGTTTCTTGTCTCGGTCCGAGCAGGTGTCAGGCAATTGCCTGTGGGGCTTTGAAAGTCAATTGAACGGGAAGTCTCGCTTCCCGTTCATCAAGCGTTTGAACGCGGTCAGCCGTTGACGCTGACTACCTGTCCATCCAGTACTGAGTCCATCCTCAGCTGTGCCAACTCAATCAGATGCACCACACCCATCGCCACCTTGCGGTTCGAACCGGTCTGGTTGTCGGCGTGCTCATAGGCCGTGGCCGCCGCGGATTGCAGAATTGAGTAGACGTTGGCCAGGGCGCCTTCCTGGTTCCCGGGCTCATGCAGATGATCATGCAACACGGTGACAGGCGTTGGATTGGCACCTGCCTTCGGACCGAGGTTGTAGTGAGACAGCGCCCGGTCGGCGATATGAGGGTCGATGCTTTCGATGTTTGAGGTTGCAGGCGGATTGGGGGTAGGTTTGAACATGTGGCGTGACTCCAAGTCAGTCAACGAAGTGAGCCGCAACCATCGCTACTAAACGATTTAAAGGTGGCGGCCGAACGCAGGTTAGTAGACCGGTGACTAGGCCCGGCGCGCACGAATGCGCCCTGCGCACGGCCACCATAAAGCGCAGGTCGAAAGACATCGCCTTGCTGAAGGGGGCACTTTGCGCCTAGTCAAACGGCGGGCTACTAAACCCGATCACTGATGAGCAGTGACGAGTCGAAGCCTAGCCGCGAGATCAGGCGCAAACAAGCGGTCAGGATTTTCTAGGAAATTTCACTCAAGGGAAAGAGAGTTCTCTTGCCTGCCACTGAAATTGCTTCGGTGAGAGGCCGCGAGTGCCACTGGGCATATGGTCGATCACCACAGGTGAAAGAGACCGCTAGCTGGTCGCTACCTGGAGACGTACGGACTGTCTGCTCTGGAAATCAGTTTCTGAACAGTGGCGGCCAGAAGCAAACACTCTGAACCACCGAAACCTCGCGTACAGCCGGTCGAGATCGTATTGAAGTGTACGATGAGCCAGTATGTTCCCAGTCGTGCAAAGTGGACTTCCATATCCGCCTTCCTGAACCGCCTGACCGCTGCGCCCGGACCCTGGCGAACGAGACCAGCAGAGTAGTCACACCAATCAGGGATGCGCTATCCACTATCCTTGTGACTCAAGCAAACCTTTAGGCCATTCCCAATGAACAGCTTCCTGGCGCAGGCACAAAACAACCAGTGGTCGAACCGGCGATTGCTTTCCGCATGCTTCGCGTTAAGCCACGAGGAGTACGTGGCTGCACGAACGAGCTTCTTTCCCTCTATCGAACGAACGCTGTTGCATATATTGGACGTGGATCAGTTCTACCTCGCAGCACTGGAGCTTGATCTGGAAGGACAACGTAAGGAACTCCCTTCAGATTTATCGATTCATCAGATAGCGCAGCTTCAATCGGCGATAGACATCCGACTGATAGCTTATTGCGAACGGTTGGATGAGAACTCATTGGGTCGCCAAGCAGAGGTTGTGCGGGCGGAGGGCATAGTACTGGAGCGGGTCGACCGCCTACTGCTGCACCTATTCCAGCATCAGATCCATCATCGGGGACAAGTTCACGCGATGCTGTCCGGCACCCGTGTTGCACCTCCACAGCTTGACGAATTTCACCTGGATGGTGATCTACCACTACGAGCTTTGGACGAGGATCGGCTTACCTTCCCTCCGACGAACGTTCCATTACGCCCAGCCCCTGACGTTCCCAGCTGAGAGGCCTCACCGCATATGACTGGACGGCTAAACACCTAGCACGTGAGGGGGACTGGTCGAGTCAATAGTGCCAAATTTCTCGCGGGGTATAGCGATCCGAGCGAGGGGATCGCTGGCAAAATTGTTAGTCCACTGTGGGTCGGTTGCCGCTGGCAGAAAACGGCCGACTCTGTTGAAAAAGTCGCTCGGCCGCAGAAATGGGGGCCGACTGTTTTTCAACAGCATCGGCCGCAAGCGGCCAGTCACTCGGAAGAGAGCGATTTCGTGGGATCTGGCCGATTGCGTCGTGTAGCGTCGCTCGAGCTAATGGGTAGTCTGATGATCAAAGGCTGTTCCAGTGCATGATGAACTGCGTCGAGACAGCACCGATCTTGATCCAGCAGAACCCGCCAGGGCGATAGTTACTGCACGTTTTTCAGCTTGATTACATCACCGGAGACTTTGGTGGTGTAGCCGCTCAGGACCCAGGCCCAGAACCAATTTTCCTGCACTTGCGTATTGATCATCGCATCGCCCCCCTTGGCCTCGATTGCAGCGTTCTGGGCGCGGACGAAACGGCTGTTCTGGCGGATCGGAATCACACCGAACAACATCAGGCCAGTGGCGGTTGCTTCGCTGTGACCCACCACGGTGTATTGGCTGCTGTCATAGTGCGGCGAGGTTATCGGGGCTCCGGTGCAACCCGCCAGAATCAGGCCGAAAACACCACCGGCTACAACTTTACTGAGGTACTTCACTGAACAACTCCATGGCAGAAATCCCAGGATCCAATTCCGGGGGGCGACACTCTACCCGCCCCGCTGGCCATTTGAAAACAATCGATTCGAAGCGGGCCAAAGGTCAGAGGCTGCTTCTGGCCGTTTTCTGCCTGATGCAACAGGCAGCTATGGGTCGATTGTTACCGTTACAACTTGGGCGTCCGCTCAATGTAACGGAGGCGGGGTCCCACCAAAAGATTAGGTTCTGTACGAAATTCGAGGAAACCGCCCCACGCCCCCTATGGCATTGAGATTTTGTAGAGTTGGCGGCTATTCAAGGAAAGGAATCCTGTGATGGCAAAGCGTTATGAAATCTCTGATGAAGCCTGGGATCTGGTCGCGGATCTTTTCACTGAGGGGCGCCACAGAGGTCGGCCTCGTGTTGATGATCGGCTAATGCTCGACGGTATCCTCTGGATCCTCCGCTCCGGGGCGCCCTGGCGAGATATGCCTGAATGTTTGGGCCCTTGGTCAACGGTTTATCAGCGGTTTCGAGATTGGCGCAACCGAGGAGCGTTCGACAAAATGCTCAAGCGATTACATCTCAGGCTGAATGAACAGGGCCTGATCGATTTGCAAACGTGGATGATCGATTCGACTGCAGTACGCGCAACCCGAGCCTCGTCCGGTGCGGGAAAAAAAGGGGGCTTGATGAGCCTGATGAGCATGCGCTTGGCCGCAGCCGTGGGGGACTGACGACCAAGATCCACATGCTGAGCGACGCCAATGGCGTGCCGTTGCATTTCCTACTATCAGGCGGACACGCGAGCGACATTACCTATGCTGAACCATTGCTCGACGGCGCCAGTATTCCTGGCCGGCGCGGTCGCCCCCGCACGCGCTGTCGTTGGTTGCTTGCCGATAAGGGGTACGACGCCGAGGCATTACGTCGATACTGTGATCGTTATCGGATGCAGTCTGTGATTCCGTTGCGCATCATGAAGCGCAAGCCCAAACCGGGTTTGCCGAGATTGTTTGATAGACCCAAGTACCGTCAGCGCAACATCATCGAGCGTATGTTTGGATGGCTGAAGGAAAGCCGTCGAATCGTGACACGCTTCGACAAGCTCGCAAAAAGCTACGCGGCAATGCTCTCCCTAGCCTGTGCCATGCGGTGTTTACGGCATCATTTTTTGTACAGAGCCTAGGAGTAAAACTAAAAATTAAGGATATTGAACGGCTAAAAGTAGCAGCTACTTCTATCGGCCGAACCCCGCACTGGTTGATCAAGCAAGCAACGCTGGACTGGCTGTCTCGGGTCGAGACTGGGGCTGCGGTTGCCGATTTAATAGGTATAGACCAAGTCGATGATGATAACCAAAAACATAGTGTGCGAAATAGAAGTCAAGAATAGTTTAGGTGATTTAAAGTGGGATTTGCTCTTGTGATTTGCTTCATCTCCACGTGCATAGGAGCCGGTTAATTCTATTGGCGACCAGGCTCAGAAACCAGATCACAGTAACTTGCATGAAGCCAAGCGCTTTAATAAGTTGCGGAGGCGGTAGGGTTGACCTGTCGCCTAGCATTAGTCTGCGAGAGATAACACTTTCAACGCCTGGAGCGGCAGCGCCCCGCCGGTTTTGATGGTCTTGGTGACGATATAGGTGAAATAGCGCTCGATTCCCAGGTCTTCCAGTAGTAACTGATCAATAAAACGCTGGTACTGATCAATGTCCGGCGCCTGGATCATTGCAATGTAATCCACACCGCCTCCAGTGGCGTAGCAGAACTCCACTTCGTCCGCAGCGCTCATGCGCTGTTCGAACCGGCGCATGTCGGATGCCGTGTGCCGGGCCAAGGTAATTTCCACCAGCAACCGTTGTCTTTTGAATACCTGGTTCCAGTCGATCAAGGCGCGGTAACCCTTCACCAGGCCCGCGCTTTCCAGCTTGCGCACTCGCTCCCAGGTCGGTGTCACCGACAGGTTGATGGCCTCTGCCAGATTCGACTTGGTGATACGCCCGTCCTCGGAGAGGATCCGCAGGATGTTCAGGTCATAGCGGTCTAACTTGTGCATCGTGAACGAACTCCGAAAGCGCAGGGGTGAGTGTCAGGCCGACTGCAACGCTCTCGCAACGGCTGCTTCAAACGGCGAAATCCCGGCTATCCGGGGTTTCGCCGTTTCTTTAAAACGCTCAGCGCCTTGGGAGACTCAGACCAGCACTTCACTGGCTACTTGATCGACCGCACGTTTGGTGATGTCGACGATCAGGTCGGCCTCTGCCTCGGTCAGGATCAACGGCGGGGCGAAGCCGAGAATGTCGCCATGGGGCATCGCCCGGGCGATCATGCCGAGTTCGAGACATGCCGCCGAGACTTTCGGGCCAACCTTCAGCGCGGCATCGAACGGCGTGCGCTGCTCACGATCCGCCATGAACTCGACCGCTGCCAGCATGCCGTCGCCACGCACTTCGCCCACCAGAGGATGCCCTTCGAGGGTTTCACGCAAGCGGCGATTGAGGTAGCTGCCGACTTTATCGGCGTTGGCCGTGAGGTTTTCTCGTTCGAGGATATCCAGGTTGGCCAGGGCCGCCGCCGCGCAAAGCGGATGCCCGGAATAGGTCCAGCCATGACCCATGGCGCCTTGGGATTCGGATGCCTTTTCGATGACGTCCCAGACTTTCTCGCCGACGATCACCGCCGACAACGGCGCGTAGGCGCTGGTCAGGCCTTTGGCCGTGGTGATCAGGTCCGGACGCATGCTGTAACGCTGACTGCCCATTTTCGAACCCAAGCGGCCGAACGCGCAGACCACTTCGTCGGCGATCAGCAACACATCGTATTTATTCAATACCGCCTGAATCGCCGCCCAGTAACCGGCAGGAGGAACCACGATGCCGCCGGTGCCCATGACCGGTTCGCCAATGAACGCGGCGACGGTATCGGGGCCTTCGGCGAGAATCATTTTCTCCAGCTCGTCGGCGCAATAACGGACAAAGGCGGCCTCGTCCATACCGGCGGGGGCTTTGCGGTACCAATGTGGGCAAATAGTGTGTTTGACGCCTTGCTCCGGCAGGTCGAAATGCTGATGAAACGTCGGCAATCCGGTGAGGCTGCCGGTCATGATGCCCGAGCCGTGGTAACCCCGATCGCGGGAGATGATTTTCTTTTTCTGCGGACGACCCAACACGTTGTTGTAGTAGCGCACCAGTTTGATCTGGGTTTCGTTGGCGTCGGAACCGGACAGGCCGTAATAGACCTTTTTCATGCCCTCGGGCGCCCAGTCCATGATTCGACTCGACAGCTCGATGATCGCCTCGGTCGAGTGACCGACATAGGTGTGGTAGTAGGCCAGTTCCTTGGCTTGCCTGTAGATCGCGTCGGCCACTTCGGTGCGGCCGTAGCCGATGTTCACGCAGTACAGACCGGCAAAGGCGTCGATGAATTCGCGGCCTTCATGATCACGGATGCGGATGCCCGAGGCGCTCTGGATGATGCGTCCCTTGAGCGCGCCGCTGGCGTGGTCATGGGCGTGGGTCGAAGGGTGCATGAAGTGTGCGCGGTCTTGCTCAAACAGCGTGTCGAATTCTTGGGTCATGATAAGTCTCCTTAGAACTGGCCTTGATGGTGCAGGCAAAAGTATTTGGTTTCGACAAAGGCTTCGAAGCCCTCGGTGCCGCCTTCGCGGCCCAGCCCCGAGGCTTTCATGCCACCGAACGGGATCGGGTGGCCGGTGAACTTGACGCCGTTGACCGCGATCATGGCGTGGTCGAGGCGGCGAATCAGGGGGTAGATCAGGTCCAGGCGGTTGGAACAAATGTAGGCCGCCAGACCGTATTCGGTGTCGTTGGCCATTTCGATGGCTTGCTCCAGTGTGTCGAACGGCATCACCCCTGCAATCGGCGCGAAATTTTCTTCACGGTAGATGCGCATTGGCGGCGTGACATCCGCCAGCACGGTCGGCTGGTAAAACAAGCCACCCAAGGCGTGAGCCTCGCCGCCCACCAGGCGTTGCGCGCCCAGCTTGAGTGCATCGGCCACACGTTCGGCGGTCACGTCAAAAGCGGCCTGGTGCATCAGCGGGCCGATATCGACCTGTTGTTCCTGCTCGCCGATCAGCGCCGGGCCGACCCGCAGCTCACGCACGGCGGCGGCGAAACGACTGAGGAACGCCGGGTAAATCGAGCGCTCGACCATGATCCGGTTGGCCGCGCAGCAATCCTGGCCGGAAGTCTGGAATTTGGCTTCCACCGCGACCTTCACCGCCAGTTCCAAGTCGGCATCGGCGCAGACAATGAACGGCGCATTGCCGCCCAATTCCAGCGCGACCTTCTTCACGTCCTGGGCAGCTGCTTGCAGTACCAACTTGCCGACCCGGGTCGAGCCGGTGAAGCTGACCGAGCGCACGCGGCTGTCCTGAACCAAGGTTTGCATGGCCATCTGCGGTTCGCCCAGCACCACGTTGAACACGCCCGCCGGGAACCCGGCTTCTTCCGCCAGTTGCGCCAGGGCCAGCGCCGAATACGGCGTTTCATGGGCCGGCTTGATCACCACGGTGCAACCGGCGGCGAGGGCGGCAGCGGCTTTGCGGGTGATCATTGCCGAGGGAAAGTTCCACGGTGTGAGCAGTGCACAGACGCCGACGGGTTCCTTGACGGTGCCCAGGTGCGCACCGGGAATATGGCTGGGAATATTCTGGCCGTAGAGGCGTCGCGCTTCTTCGGCGAACCAGGGGATGAAGCTCGCGGCATAGGCGATTTCACCACGGGACTCGGCCAGGGGTTTGCCTTGTTCTTGGCTGACAATGCGCGCGAGATCTTCCTGGTGCTCAAGGATCAACGCGGCCCAGCGTCGCAGAATCGTGGCGCGGGCTTCCAGGCTCAGTTCGCGCCAGCCTGCAAAGGCCCGGTGCGCCGCATCGACTGCCGCGACAATCTGCGGTTGATCGAGCAACGGCACATGGCCAATCAATTCATGGTTTGCCGGGTTGTGCACGGCGATGCTGCGACCGCTGTCACTGTGGACCCAATGCCCGTCGACGTAGCACAGGGCCTTGAACAGCAGCGGGTGTCTGTAGCTCATTGCGTTCACTCCAACTTGTCTGGGTAGGACTCATGCTAGGGCAGGGCGGGAACGGTAACTGGAGTTTTGGCGGGGGGACGGCAGCGGGTTTTTTCTGATTACAGGCCGTCAAACAGCGGTTTTTGCGGTGAGCGGGCAAACCCGCTCAGCGCAAAGTCTGCGGCGTTACTGAGCGGCTTTGGCCGTGGCCACCCAGCCATCCATCGTTGCCTTGTTTTCACTCATCCAGTCATCCGCCAGCTTGCGGATGTTACGTTCGCTGGAGCCGTCCTGGCTGATGGTTTTTTCCCAATAGCTCCAGGTGGCCTGGGGAAACGTCATCTGCTCCACCAGCGCCTTGATGGCCGGGTTGGCCGCGACAAATTGCTTGTTGCCGATGGCGTACCAGTTCCACGCGGCCATGGCCATGCGGCAAGGATCTGCACCGCCGGCGCAACCGGTCACCCCTGGGGTCAACGCCGAAACGCTGCTCGGCACATTGCCCGGCAGGGCATCGAACGGTGTCGGCAGCCAGACCACGTCCTTGCCCGGCACCATGGTGTTGGTCATCCATGACGGTGCCCAGGCATAGAAAAACACCGGCTCGCCGCGTTTCAGGCGCGCGACGTTTTCGAACATCAGCGCCTCATATTTGCCGCGCACAGGGTTGACGGTGGCCTTGAGGCCGAACTTGTCGAGTTGATAGTCGACCACATCGCCGCAGCCCCAACCTGGGTCGCAGCTAATTAGGTCAGCCTTGCCGTTCTTGCCGAACAGCCCCGCGATCTTCGGGTCCTTGAGCTGATCCAGACTGGTGATGTGGTAAGCGTCGGCGGTTTTCTTGTCGATCATGTAGCCGTTGTAGCCGGCGCCGGTGATAGAACCGCCGCCCACTACTTCGGTGCGATCCTTGACCTTGTCAAAGCTGGGTTGCAGCTGGGGCAGGGTCACGTCCATCGACAGGTCCAAGTCGCCCTGGGCCGCCGCTGGGAAAAACAGCGTGGTGTTGACCGTGCTCAACTTGGTCGCATAACCCAGGCGCTTGCTGGCTTCGATGGCGATTTTGGTGATGACGTAGTTACCGCCGGTGCTTTCCGACTGCACAAAGCGAATGGTCTTGCCTTTGCCGGGCAGGTCGTCGGCCATCACTTGCGTGCAGGCCAGACCAACCAGGGACAACGTTGCTGCAAATCCAAGCAAGGCTTTGAATGGACGCATCATAATTTCCTCTTTTTTTCTCGTTATGGTTAAGGGTTGGCAGTCAACAACGGGCATTTAGGATTTCTTTGTTGTTATGCGTTTACCGGTCGGGGATTGAGTAGGCGCTTGAACAGCGACTTGCGTTTACGCACGGACGGTTGCGCGAGTTTCTGGGTGATCCGGTCGAGCATCATCGCCAGCAACACAATGGCGATCCCGCCCACGGCGGCGCGGCCAACGTCCATGCGCCCGAGGCCCTGCAACACCACCAGGCCTAGACCTTCGGCGCCGATCATCGCCACCACCACCGACATCACCATGGCCGTGAGCACGGTCTGATTGAGGCCGCCGAGGATGGTCGGGATCGCCAGGGGCAGCTGGATTTCCCAGAGCATTTGTCGGCGGTCCGCACCAAAGGCGTGGCCGGCTTCCACCAGTTCGGTGTCCACCATGCGGATGCCCAGGTAGGTGAAGCGAATCAGCGGTGGGCAGGCGGAAATCACCACCGCCACTTCACCCGACACCGTGCCGACGCCGAACAGCATCACCACCGGCACCAGGTACACGAAGGTCGGTGTGGTCTGCATGATGTCGAGGATCGGCCGCATCGCCTGCCAGACCCGTTCGCTGCGGGCGCACCAGATGCCCATGGGAATCCCGACGACCATGCAGATCACAATCGCCGTGGTGATCAGCGACAAGGTGGTCATGGCCTCGTCCCAGACACCCAGCACGGCAATCGCCACCAGCGCCGCAGCACTGAACAGCGCCACCCCCAGGCTCGCGGCACGGTAGGCCACGAGGAACATGAGCAGCACCATGATCGGGAAGGGAATGGCGTGGATCAGCGAGTCGCTCAACGCCAGCAAGTGCTCCACCGGCCAGCGAATCGCCAGGAACATCGGCCGCAAATGAATGCCCAGCCACTCGACGCCCTGGCTGATCCATTGGTCCACGGGGAAAACCGCGATGTCTTCTGAACTAAGCATGATATGCAACCTCCGCAGCGCTCGGGCGATGGGACGCGACGCTGGCAATGCAATCGAGAATGTGGGCGCTGCTCAGGGTGCCGATAAACAGCCCCTCGCCGTCGACCACGGCCACCAGCAGGCCCGGCTTGAGTAGGCGCGCCACTTCCACCAATTTGGCGTTGCCCGGCACGCTGACAAACTGCGGCGACAGGCGTTGCAGCGCATCGGCGCCGCCACCGACGGCCAGCAATGCGGCGGAATCGAGCACGCCGACCGCTTTGCCGCTAACGTTGAGGACGAACGCACCGGCGCTGTCATTGCCGACCACCCGGGTGTCGCCCTGGACCAGCAAGGTGCCGGCGGTTTGCATGATCGACAGGGCATCGAACAACCGTGAACGGTCCACATCCCGAGTGAACGCCGCGACATAATCGCTGCCCGGATCCATAACGATTTCCTGGGGCGTGCCCTCGCGCACCACTTGGCCGTCGGCCATGATCGCGATGCGCGTACCCAGCTTGAGGGCTTCCTGGAAGTCATGGGTGATGAACAGAATGGTTTTCTTCAGGGTGCGTTGCAGGCGCAGCAACTCGTCCTGCATCTCGGTGCGGATCAGCGGATCGAGGGCGCTGAAGGCTTCGTCCATGATCAACACGTCAGCGTCGGTGGTCAGGGCACGGGCCAGGCCGACCCGCTGGCGCATGCCGCCGGACAGTTCGTGGGGATGGTGATCGGCCCACTTGGCCAGGCCCACGACTGCCAGCACTTCTTCGGCGCGCTTGCGGCGCTGGGCCAGCGGCACGCCCCGCAGCTTGAGGCCGAATTCAGTGTTCTCGATCACGGTTTTGTTCGGCAGCAGGGCGAAGTGCTGGAACACCATGGAGATGCGCGTTCGGCGCACTTCGCGTAACTGGCTTTCGTTGAGGGTCACCAGGTCCTGGCCGTCGAGCAGGATCTTGCCCGCCGTCGGTTCGTTCAAGCGATTGATGCACCGCGCCAGGGTTGATTTGCCCGAGCCGGACAGGCCCATGATCATGTAGATCGCGCCACTGGGAATGGACAGCGATACGTTATTGAGGCCGACCACTGTCGCCGTCTCGGCCAGGATCCGGTCTTTGCTGGCCCCGGCCGTTAAGAGCTGCATGGCCCTCTCTGGCGCCGAGGAAAAGACCTTGTAGAGGTTCTCAATCTTCAGTCGTTCGCTCACCAATTGCCTCCAATTGTTATTTTTCAATCTGCGGAAAACTTCATGTATAGAAATTTTTGGGCTACTGGCAGTTAAAGGTCATTCAGTCACGCAAGGGTGCAGTCTCAAAAACTTCTTGTTGTTCAATGGCACTTACAGCATGAGCGGCGTGGCGAGTGCAACGCCGAGACGCCAGTCGGTTGCCAAATCATGGCCGTTCGTCCTGGCTCATGCTTTCCCGTGCTTTGCGGGCGATGCGGAAGGCTTCGACACCCGCCGGGACGCCGCAGTACACCGCGATCTGTGTAAGGGCGGCACGCAGTTCGTCGTCACTGAGGCCGTTGCGTATTGCCCCGCAGAAGTGGGGGCCGAACTCGTCCATCCGCCCCAGCGCCGCGAGCATGCCCAGGTTCAGCAAACTGCGTTGCTTGAGATCGAGGGCGTCGTCGGTCCAGACCATGCCCCAGCAATACTCGTTGAGCACGTCCTGGAAGGGGCGGGAAAAATCATCGGCCTTGCCCAGGGCCTGATCGACATAAGCGTTGCCCAGAACTTGGCGGCGAACGGTTTCGCCTTGGGCCTGTAATGATTTATCCATGGTGTGTCTCCGAATCAGTCAGAAAATCGCGCATGAGTGCTGCCACCTGCAGTGGCGCTTCGATCAGGATGCAGTGCCGCAATCCCGGCAGTATCTTCAGCTGTGAACCCTGAATGCGTTCGTGCATCAGGTCGGCCATTCGCGGGTTGGATCCCGAGTCCTCGGCGCCCGTGGCGATCAGCGTCGGGCAGCGGATCTGCGCGAGCTGTTCACCGAAGTCCGACTCCGCCAGTACCCGATAAGCCGCTGCGTAACAGCCCGGATCGTTGGCGGCGTTTTGCTCGCGCAAACGGCTGACGACGTCGGGATGACGCGCCTGAAAGTCTTCGGTCAGCCAGCGCGACAACGACGCTTCGTAGTGGGCGACCGGTGCGCCGGCCTGCAACGCCGCCAAACGCTCCTGCACCCGCTCACGCTCTTGAGCGTTACGTCCGGCGACGGTCGACAGCAACACCAGGCGGCGGATGCGGGCCGGGTGGGTCAGGGCCATGCGCTGGGCAATCAACCCGCCCAACGAGAAACCGGCCAAGTCGAAGCGGTCGAAACCGACATGGTCGGCCAGGGCCAGGGCTTCGCCCACCAGATGATCGATTTCATAACGGCCCTGGGTGTGCGACGACTGGCCATGACCGCGCAGGTCGAAGGTCAATACGGTGAACTGGTCTTTCAAACCTTTCACCACTTCGGTCCAAGCCTCAAGGCTTGAACCGACGCCATGGATGCACACCAGCGCGCGCGGCCCCCGGCCATCGATGCGATAGTTGAGCGTCACGTTGGCCACGCTGAAACGTTGTGCGTCGCTCATGGCGCTTACCCCGCAACCTGTTCGCAACGTTTGGCGCGTTCGCGTTCGGCGAACACCGGCATCACTTCATCGATAAACAGGCGCAGGGTCTGTTTCTGCAATTCGAACGGCAGGTTGAAAGTCAGGCCCAGGCAATACTGGTCGACGCCGGCGGCTTCGTAATCGAGCAGTTTCTCGATGATTTCTTCCGGGGTGCCGAACATCAGGTTGCGCCGAATGTTTTCCGGGTTGTAGTTGTCCTTGCCTTTGACGCTTTCAAATGGCACCGGCTCGGGGAAGCCGTTGTGCACGGTGCCGATGTTCTGCATCAGGTTTTCGAAGGCGCGGCCAAAGTCCATGCTGTGCTTGACCGGACGCTCCCAATCGCTGGCGTTGGCGTAGACGCAGGTGCGGCGCTGCATCATGAAACGTGGTTGCGGCACTTCGGGGTGATCGGCCACGGCCTTGTTGAATTTCTCTCCGAGTACGGCGATTTCCGCGGCCGGTAACGAGAGAGGGGTGGAGAGGATGTTCGCGCCGATGCTCACCGCCCAGTCGAAGGTACCTGGATCCCGTGCCGCGACCCAGATGCGTGGGTGATCCTGTTGCAGGGGTTTGGGCACCGCTGCCGTCAGCGGGAATTTCCAGTAGTGGCCGTCATGGGCGTAATCCCCGGACCAAAGCTTTTGCACCGCCGGCACCAGTTCTTTCATGTAACCCACGCCTTCCTGCTGTTGCAGGCCGGGGGTCATGCGGTCGAATTCATACTGGTAGGAACCCCGGGCAATACCGAACTCAAGGCGTCCGTTGGTCAGGTGATCGCACAAAGCCGCTTCGCCCGCCAGGCGGATCGGGTGCCAATAAGCAGCGGCCAGCGTCGCGGTGCCCAGGCGAATGCGCTCGGTGTGCTGGCCGAGCCAGACCAGGGTCTGGAACGGGTTGGGCGCGATGGTGCATTCGAGGGTGTGATGCTCCGAGGTCCACAGGGTTTCGAAGCCGCCTTCATCGGCGATCTTCGCCAGTTCCAGCAGGTTGGCCATGACGGTCTGCATGGGCACGTCAGGGGAAAAGCGTTCCATGCTCAGGGATACGGCAAATTTCATAAGATGCTCCTTAATGACTTGATCAACGCAGGCGAATGACGAAGGGGTCTTGCATCTCGCCGGAGTAGTCGATGACCACGTTCTTGGCCCGGGAAAACTCGCGCATCACATCGAAGCCGCCGCGACGGCCATAACCGCTGTGCTTGAAGCCGCCATTGGCGGACATGTAGGCCGAACTGCGGTAGGTGTTGATCCACACCGTGCCGGCGTCGATCCGGCTGGCAAAACGCATGGCACGGTCGATGTTCTGGGTCCAGATGCCCGAGGCCAGGCCGTAGTGCGTGTCGTTGGCCAGGCTGAGCATTTGTTCTTCCGAGGTGAAGGGCATCACGCCGACCACCGGGCCGAACAATTCGTCGCGCATGAAGGGCATGTCATTGGTGGCGTTGGCCATTACGGTTGGTTCGAAGTACCAGCCTTCGGACAGGTTAGCGGCGTTGGGGCGCTTGCCGCCGATGGAGATCTGCGCGCCCTGTTTGGCGCCGCTGGCGATGTAGCCTTCGAGTTTTTGCAGTTGGGCTTGCAGCGCCAATGGGCCGATGTCGGTGTGTTCTTCCATCGGATGGCCAACGGTGATGCGTTGTGTGCGTGCGACGAGGGCTTCGACGAACCTGTCGTAGATCGGCGCTTCGACGAAGCAGCGCGAACCGGCGACGCAGCTTTGCCCGGCGGCGGCGAAGATGCCGGAGACCACGCCATTCACGGCCTTGTCGATATCCACATCGGCAAACACCACATGCGGTGACTTGCCGCCCAATTCCATCTGGCACGGAACCAGGTTGTTGGCGGCGTTGCCAGCGATCCGCCGACCGGTTTCGGTGCTGCCGGTGAACACGTATTTGGCGATGTCCGGATGACGGGTCAGGGCATCGCCGGTGACCGCGCCATTGCCGGTGACGACGTTGACCACACCGGCTGGGAAGCCGGCCTCGATGATCAATTCGGCCAGGGCCAGGGTAGAGGCGCTGGCGTGCTCCGACGGTTTGATCACCACGGTGTTGCCGATGGCCAGGCAGGGCGCAAGGGTCCCGGTGAGCAGCATCAGCGGCGAGTTCCATGGGGTGATCATGCCGACCACGCCGAGGGGTTCACGGCTGCTGTAGTTGAGCTGGTTGAGCTTGTTGACCGGGATTACGTCGCCTTGCAGCTTGTCGGCCATGCCCGCGAAGTAGATGTAGGCGTCGGGCAGGGCGCTCATCTGGGCGCGCATCTCGCGCAGCAGCTTGCCGTTGTCGCGGGTTTCCAGTAGGGCCAGTTCTTCGGCGTGTTCGGCCACCAGTTGCGCCAGGCGATAGAGCAATTTGCCGCGTGCAGTGGGCGTCATGTTGCGCCATTGCGGGTCGTTGAAAGTCTTGTGGGCCGAAGCGACGGCACGGGCTACGTCGGCGGCATCGGCCTGGGCAAATTGGTACCAGGATTGGCCGGTAGTGGGGTCGAAGCTGTCGAAGTAAGTGGCGCTGTCGGGGGCGACGAAGCGGCCGTCGATAAACAGGTTGAGGCGATTGCCCTCAAGGGCACTGACCGTGGTTTTCATGCAGGCGTCCTGTGCGTATGGATCAAAGGGATTCGTGGGCCAGCGCGGGTTGCGGCGGCATGGCGTTCTCGATCATCTCCACCCGGCCGCTGTCGGCGGAGCCGGTGTAGATGCCGAACTGCTGGTTCTTGCGTTCACGGGCATAGCGGCGCACCACCGAGCGCAGTTCGTTGACCGGCATCTGTTCGATGGGCAAGTCGTCCAGTGGGAAGAAACGCAGGGTGTCGGGCAACTCGAGGTCGGGGTCGAGGTTGTCGAGTTGCGCGCGGTAGATCAGGAAACCGGGATCGGTGTCATCGACGTCGAACACCGAGTACAGGAAGGTCGATTCCAGCTCGATCGACAGCGCGGTCTGGCCCGCATCGATAAAGCCCTTGCGCTTGCCGGCCACGGGCAGGGTCCAGCCACCCTTGCCATCGGCGCGGAACAGAATCGCGTCGCCGGCTTCGATCAGGTAACCGATGATCATCTTGTGCGAGGCCAGCCAACTGGCCGGCAGCGCGTCCTGGATGTTGGCGTAGCGACCGCGGCAGAAACACAGCGGCAGCTTGGGGCTGGTGCCGAAGGCGCGGACCTGGCCGATCAGCACCAGGTGGTCGCCGGCATCGATGCGCTGGTCCACGGTGCAGTCGAACCAGGTCAGGCTGTCTGTGAGGATCGGTGCGCCGGTGTGGACCTTGTCGTGATTGACGGTATGGAATTTGTCCGGCGACTTGGAGGCAAATGTCCCGGAGACATCGACCTGGCCTTCGTGCAGCAGGTTGACGGCGAAGTGCTCGGTGCTGGCGAACGAGGTGTAGCTGGCGGCGGATTTGCCGACGCACACCAACAGTAGCGGCGGGTCGAGGGACACCGAGGTGAACGAGTTGGCCGTCATGCCCCGTGGATTGCCGTCGGCATCATGGGTGGTGATGACCGTCACTCCGGTCACGAAGGTGCCGAAAGCCTGACGCAAGGCGCCCGGATCGACGGCTGCTACGTTGGCACTGACCATGGTGCTCGGCATCGGAGTACTCCTGTGTTCAAGGCGTGTTTCTTTTGTGGTTTAAAGCAAGCCTACGGGGAACAAAACGCTTGGGCTTGCATCGATCGGGAGCAACCGCAGCAAAAGTTTTGCTGCGGTTCAAAGCAGTGATCAGTCCTTAGTTCGCTCGGCTTCCATTTCCGCCATGTCCTGATAGCGGTCGGCGATGCGCGGGTGAGGGCGCGAGCCGTCGGCGGCGCCGATAGCGATCAGCACTTCGTCCGGCCCCGGGGCATCGGCGATCTGGAAATTGGCGGTGAGGAAGTGCGAGCGCTTGCCGGTTTCGCTTTTGTGCACCATCGGCAGGGAGAGCAGGGCCCCGGGTGCATTGCGGGTGTTGGTGAAGCTCAGGTAGGCGGTGCCGTCCACGGCTTCGCGGAACAGGTTGCCGAAGCGCAGGGTGTGGATCAGGCCCGAGGCGTGCTCGATTTCACCGTTGACCCCGACAGCGGCGGCCTTGCCGAAGGCTTCGACCTGGTCGCCGGGCATCAGCGCGATCAGGCGGCGTGTCATTTCGTAGCCCAGGCCCGGCGCGAGGCGCAGGATCTCCGGACGCAGGTTTTCGACGAAGCCCTGGCCGGCCCAAGGGTTTTTCAGCACGGCGGCGACGACGATCAGGGTGATTGGTTTGCCGGCGTCCTTGCCGCCCTCGATAAAGGTTTCCTCGATAAAGGTGCAGTACTTCCTGACGCCCAGATTCTCTAGATTCATGATGACTCGTTGCCTTTGTAGCGATGGGTTGTGGCCTTAGGCTAGGAGCAAAGGAAAACAGCGTCTTCCATGGTTCAGGCGTACAAATGAGCTGGACATTGCTCGTAACCGGAGCAAGTATCAGGTCGGCCTGGCACGCTAGTTTGCTGCCGTGATCTCCACGTTCAGGTGAGCGCCTTGAATCGAGAAATGCAGATACTGTCGTTGCGCGATGTGGCCAGTCAGATCAACTCTGGCGGCGATCTGCAATCGATGCTGCACCAACTGGTCTACGCAAGTTGTCGCCACACCCACTGGACCATGAGCTCGATCATGGCGATCGATATGGACGCCGGTTTTGGTCACGTCATCGCCCGCCATGACCCGACCCTGGTGCAGCGGCCGCTGGTGGATTGCTGGGAGCTGTCGTCCAGCCCGGTGATGACCGCTCTGCAACGCAATGAGCCGGTATTCATCCGCGACGTGCGCGAATGCGAGTACCCCGGTTATCGCAGCGAATCCCTGGAACGGGATTACCGCACGGTGATGGTGATGCCGATGAACTGCACCGACTTCGACGGCCGGCCCATGGTGCTCAGCGTGATCTCCCGCACGCTCATGGACGTGTCGGAGGAAGACCGGGTGTTTCTCGGCATGATCATCCACCTCGGCGCCATTGCCGTGGAGCGTCAGCGCCAACTCGAAGCCGAACGCCGCGCCGCCGAACGCATGCAGCAGGCGTTGCACGTGCACACCACGCTGCTGGAACACGTGCTGGGCGGCGGTTCGGTGACGTCGCTGTCGCTGATGGTCGGCAACCAATTGCCCAATCCGGTGATTGCCGTGGACTTCACCGCCAACCAGGTAGTGGCCGGGCGTTCACCGGACACCGCGCTGTTCGATGACAGCGCCTGGCAGGCTGCGGCCGCCGGGGTGCTGAGTGCGCAAATCTCCAAGGCCGCCCATGAAAGCCTGCGCAGTGCCCTCCGGAGCACGGTCAATTTATTTCTCGACGACGGCCAGCGACAGTTCACCCTGCGGGCGCAGATTGAGCCGCTTATGGTCGATCACGAATTGGTGGGGGCGCTGGTGCTGTTTCCGGTGGCACAGCCGCTCAACGAGCTGGACCTGATGATGCTCGAAAGCGCCAAGTTCGCCCTAAGCGTGCAGATGATGCGCAGCTTTATCCGCTTTCGCTTCGAAACCCGGACTCAGACCGAACTGCTGTTCGAAGTCCTCGAAAGCCGATGGCGCGACGCCGATGATGTCCAGCAGCGGGCGCAGCGCCTGGGCATCAGCTTCGACACCGCGCAGCAGATGATCATTGTCGACTACGGTGGCAAGGCCCGGGAAGTGAAGAACCTGCACCACAACGTCTCCCGGATACTGCAGCGGGCGGGGATGCAGGGGGCGGTGATCATCGTCGACAACGGACTGGTGTGCCTGGTGCCGGCGGAAGGAGAAAAGGGCCGGTTGGCCAAGGTCAAACGGCAGATCGCCGAGGACCTGGCGCATTACCTTGGGGTTGAGCCGATTCTGCTGGCCAGCGGGGTTTGCCGGTTGTTGGTGGATTATCCCGCTGCCTGGGAACGCTGTCGGCGGTTGATCGAGATTGCCCGTTCATTCGGTCGCAGCGGGCCGATCTCTAATCAGGATTTTGGCCCTATTCCGATGTTTGTCGCTGCGGTGGGTGGGGAAGATATTCGCACCTTTGTCAATGACAGCGTCGGCGCCATGCTGGCCCATGACCGCAAGCACCACACGCCCTACATGGAGACCCTGACCGCCTATCTGCGCGAGAGCTGCCGCAGCCAGGCGTGCGCGGATGCGATGGGGGTGCATGTGACGACGCTGCGTTATCGGCTGGCAAGGATTCAGGAGCTATTCGGCATTGATGTCGAGACACCGGAGCGGCGGTTTGCAACGGAGTTGGCGATTCACCTACAACAGGTAATTGATAACTAGTCGCGCTATCAGATGCATCGGGTAGTCGTATGCGGCCCTGTTAGTGAGCACGTATTGCATCGTGCACTTATTTGAAACACAAATGTTCCAATCGGGTAGCTCGTTCAATAACCGTCTGCCGCTCTGTGCTGCCAGCGAGCGCCGATAACCTTCAGCTTCGGAGAGTGCAGCTCAATCCAACCCTGAGTTATTAAGCCTCGGCGATGGATAGCAAGCTTTCGAATTGGCGTGGTATTTGCCTGCAGTTTCGGCATTCGTATGTCGTACTTGGGGAAGTGAATGTCGCTATCAAGCAATTCCATGCAGTTATCCTCCGCCGAAAAGCACTGGTTACCCTGGTTTGGCAAGACCGGGAAACTGGCAATGAGCTGGTCCTGCCGACTCAATCGGTCTGCCTACCCGGTGATTGAGCAGACATTCGAGGCTATTGCCGAAACCCGGGTCAAATTGCTGCACAACTGGACTCGGGAGCAGTGGGAGCACCTGGCCGAACTGGTCGCGACCCTTAGCCATGACTTCTCCCATCTCGACAATCATCCGCTGCTGGACAAGCTCGGCCAGGCCGAGGACTTTTCCGAACTCTTTGTCGTCGATACAGGTGGCGCAGTCATCGCCTCGACCTGGAGTGGCCATGGCAAAAGCAGCCCCTGCAATCCCAAAGCACTGGCCGAAGGTTTGAAAGCACCGTTTCTCCACGGCCCCTACAACGATCCTCTGACCTTGCAGATTGGTCCCTCATCATCGCGCTTTCACGATGAGGTCACGCTGATGTTCTACCAGCCCCTGAAGATTGACGGCAAAGTCCTTGGCTGTCTCTGCGGCCGCGTGCCGAATGATGTCTTGGGTGACCTGATCCAGCGTGAGGCCGGGCATATTTTTGCCGAGTCGGGGGATAACTATCTGTTCATGGTCCAGTCGCGCTTCGATCCAACGATTCAGCCGGGTATTGCCCTGTCACGTTCACGCTTCGAGGACGGTACGTTTACCCACGGCGAGAACCTCAAAACTGGTGTACGGACTCCCTGGAAGACCGTGCAGGTGCAGCGCCACACTGAACTGGAACTGCGCTTCACCGACCCGGCGACCCAGCAACTGCACCCTGGCGTGCGGGAAACCATTCGCAGCGGCTCCAATCTGTTCGTCACCTATCCCGGTTACTCGGACTATCGACACATTCCGGTGGTCGGCAAGGGCGTTACTTTCCAACTACCCGGTTCGCCTGACCGCTGGGGCATGATGTGCGAGGCCGATCTGGAGGAGGTCTATCGACGGCGCTCGCTGAGTTACGGGTTGATGAAACCTTACCTGGCAACCATGGTTGGCTTGTTCGCCTGCAATTTCCTGGTCCAGCACTACAGCGGTCTGGAGCAGAGCCTGATCGATGCTTGCGAGACTTTGAGCATGCTGGCGGCTGCGGTCTTGTTCAGCACTTTTGGCCCGAAGCGGTTGGCTGCACGCCTAAACGAAATGACCGGTGTGATCAGGACCATCGCTGAAGGCGAGGGTAATCTGCGTCAGCGCCTTGATACCACGCGGATGGCCAACGACGAGACTGGAGATATGGGCCGTTGGATCAACAGTTTTATCGACCATCTGGATGCAGTCGTCGGGCAGGTGATCAAGGCCAGCCACAGCGTTGGCAAGACCAACCAGCTGATGCTCGGCCGCAGCCAGGAAGCCAGCCTCACCTCCGGCGAAGTCGCGGATGCGGTGCATCGGATGATGATTATTGTCGAAGAGCAACTGGGCGAGATCCAACAAGCTTCGGTCAGTGCCGAACAAATGAAGCAAGCGATGGACGAAGTGGTGAGCCAAGCCCGCGAGCAATTTCTCGCGGTACAGGTGGGGACTCAGTCAATTCGCGATGTCGTGGAGCGCTCTTCTTCGAGCGTGCAGTTGCTTGACAGCCGGATGGCACAAATCGGCAATATCACCGGCCTGATCAGCGACATCACCAATCAGACCAACCTGCTGGCGCTGAACGCCGCCATAGAAGCCGCCCGCGCCGGCGAACATGGTCGGGGTTTTGCGGTGGTAGCCGATGAAGTCCGAACCTTGGCCTCGCGTACATCCCGCGCCGCCGACGACATCCGGCAGATGGTCGAAGGCCTGCAAAGCGAAACGCAAAAAGCTGTGGGTTTTATGGAAAACGGAGTCAAGGATGTTGATAACAGCCTGCGCCTGGCCGAAGAAGCATCCTCGGAAAATGTGCAACTGCATCAGGCAGTGGAAAGCATGTTCAGCATCATTCAACAGCTCAATGAACGCAGCCTCGACTATGGCAAAACGATCAAACAGGTCGACCAGTCGTCCGCAGAGATGCGCGCGACAGTGATCGTGCTGCAGACCAGTGCGGAAACGGTAAGGCTCGATGCCAATAAACTGCAAAAGTTGGTGGGACTGTTCGAGGTGAGCAGTAGTATCCGACAAAGTGCTGCTTGAGGCTTTGCAGTGTACTTCAGAGCACGACAGATCGGTGAAGAGTATGGAGTTGATCCGGGCCGCCATCGATGCGCTTGGATCATGTCTTTTGGTGAGGGATTCAACTATTAAAAACTGAAATATTGCTCACTCTCTAGCTGTGCGGCGAGTACATCGGTGCTCTAGTTAGTGTTGGGTAAGGAGCGTTTTTCAGGGGTGGGTTGCGGCGTGGCAGTTACCTCATCGCTTTCTTGCTTGTCCGGTATTGGCTTGAGGCTCTTGGCGTCGAGTGGCAGGCAGGCATGGCTTTTTGAGGGCCGCACTGGTGTGACACTTAGCCTACGCTTGCCAATCTGGCGATCACCCGGTCGCGTATCAATGCGCCGAACACACCCAGTTTTCCACTGAAAAAATGATCCGCGTCCGGTATGACCATGACCGGTGTCTTGCTCAATGCCGCCCAGCGCAGCGTGTTATACAGCGGTGCATCCTCATCCTGTTCGCCATGGATGAGGTAAGCGCCAGAAATAGTGGGTGTGTCGTAGTTGCGGCGCTCCTTTACCTCGCCATAGGGCAGGCCGCATAACACCAGGTTATCGCAAGGCTCGTCAGCGGGGCCCATTGCCAAGGCTGCTTTTGCCGCGACATAAGCGCCAAACGAGAAGCCTATCAATACCAGCGGGAGAGGCCCTTCGGTTTCACGAATGTGCTTGATCAGGCAGAGCGTATCTTGTGTTTCCAGCTCACCAGCGTCGAAGGTCCCCGCCGAATTGCCCACGCCACGAAAATTAGGGCGATACACGCAAACGCCTGCGCTGACCAATGCGCGCATGATAGTGAACGGCACCTTGTGATTCGCGTTTCCACCCAACAGAGAGTGGGGATGCAGGACCAAGGCACTGGCCCTGACCTGCTCCGGTCTATCCAGGAAAACTTCCAGATTTCCGTTGGCACCCTGCAGAAGTTGGCTCTTTGTTGTCATGCTGTCGTGCTTCCTGAAGCCGTTCGGAGCTTATGACCGTCATCGTTCAAAAATAAAGGCATGCATGTGAGAGAGGTGAGCGAGCCCTGGGAGAAATATACGAGTAGCAGGGGGAGATGTCTTGTGACTTTCATGAGCCATTTTTCCGGTATGACGCACAGGCTGATGGTGGGGCGTGCGCGCTGTCCGTGTAGGCGTCGATGTTGCAGCGCTTGCTCAGAGCGCTGCATGCCCGGGATTAACGAGTGGTTGAGGGTACCCTGAGGTTGGCTTCTGCAGGTTTGAGCAATAACCGCGCGAGAGCTGGGGTGAGGATCAAGGCTCCGAGCATGTTCCAGATAAACATGAAGGCTAGCAGGATGCCCATGTCGGCCTGGAATTTGATCGGCGACAACACCCAGGTGGCGACCGCCACGCCCAGGGTCACGCCGGTCAGCACGACCACTTTGCCGGTGGAGAGCAGGGCGGTGTAGTAGGCGTTGGACAGGCTTGCGCCTTGCCGCAGGTTGGCCAGGGTAATGCTCAGAATGTACAACGAGTAATCCACGCCGATACCGACCCCCAGGGCGATCACTGGTAGCGTGGCGACCTTCAGGCCGATATCCAGGCCGACCATCAGCGCTTCGCAGAGTATCGAGGTGAGCATCAGCGGCAGCACGGTGCAGATCACGGCGCGCCAGGAGCGGAAGGTGATCAGGCACAGCACGATCACCGCCAGGTACACCACCAGCAGCATTTGTATATTGGCGCGCTTGACCACGATGTTGGTGGCGGCCTCGATCCCGGCATTGCCGGCGGCGGACATGAATTGCAGCTCAGCCGTGTTGTGGCTCGCGGCGAAGGTTTCGACGGTGTTGGCGACGCGGGTCAGGGTGTCGGCCTTGTGATCGGAGAGGAACACGTTGACCGTCAGCAGGTCGCAGTTCTGGTTGAACAACTCCCGTGGCGCGCGGGTGATGATGGCGTTGAGCAAGCCCTGGTTGCGGGGGATTTCATACCAGCGCAGGTTGCCTTCGTTCATGCCGGCCGCCGCCTGTTTGCTCAAGGCTGCCAGGGAGCTGGTGGAGACCACGCCAGGCAATTGTTGCAGGCGCGCTTCCAGGGCATCCACGGTGACCAGGGTGTTGTAGTTGGCGCAGTAGAAAGGCGGGGTCTTGACCATGACCACGTACTTGTCGCTGCTGGCCGCATAGTTACCGACCATGAACGCGTTGTCGCGGTTGTAGCGCGAATCCGCACGCAGTTCCGGGGCGCCGGGGTTCAAGTCGCCGACCTTGACGTGCAGGCTGACGGCAAAGCCGGCGATTCCCAGCAGCGCCGCCACGGCAATCGCCCGTCGGGCCCATTTCAACTCGGTGAAGCGGTCGAGAAACGCCCACAACGGATGGCGCCGGTGCTGGAGGTCGCTCAGGGCCAGGCGTTCGGCCCGGGCTTCGCGTTCGGCGGCGCGGCGGCTGACGCCGGTGAAGGACAGCAGGATCGGCAGCAGCACCAGGTTGGTCAAAACCAGCACCATCACCCCCAGGGTGGCGGTGATCGCCAGGTCCTGGATCACCGGGATATTGATGATCATCAGCACCGCAAACCCCACGGCGTCGGCCATCAGCGCCATCAGCCCGGTGAGGAACAGCCGACGGAAGGTGAAGCGTGCGGCCACCAGCTTGTCGGCACCACGGCCGATGTCCTGCATGATGCCGTTCATCTTCTGCGCGCCATGGCTCAGGCCAATGGCAAACACCAGGAACGGCACCAGGATCGAGTAGGGGTCCAGCTGATAACCCAGGGTCGGCAACAGGCCCAGCAGCCATAGCACGGCGATCAGCGAACAGGACAGCACCAGCAGGGTACTGCGCAGGCAGCGTGTGTACCACAGCAACACCAGGGCACAGATCAGCAGGGTGCCGGCGAAGAACACCTGCATCAGCAATAGGCCGTCCATCAAGTCGCCGACCACCTTGGCGAAACCGGTGATGGCGATGGAGTAACGGTCGCTTTCGTAGTGATGGCGCAGTTGTTCCAGGCGTTGCGACAGGGCGTGGTAATCCAGCGGGGCGCTGCCTTGGCTGCTGGTGTCCTGCAGCGGCAGCAGGATCACACTGGAGTGCAGGTTCGAGGCCACCAAGCGGCCCAACTCTCCGGAGCGTTCGACGTTCTGGCGGACCTGATCGATGCTCGCCGCCGAGCCGTTATAGTCGTCGGGGATCACCGGCCCGCCGTCGAAGCCTTCTTCGGTCACGCCGATCCAGCGGGTGGCCGGGGTCCACAGGGATTTCATGTAGGGCCGGTCGACACCGTCGACGAGGAACAACTCGTCGTTGATGCGCTTGAGGGTGTCCAGGTACTCGGCATCATAGATGGTGCCCTGTTTGGCTTCGAGGGCGATACGCAGGGTGTTGCCGCCTTCGCCCAATTGGCCACGGTATTTGAAGTAGTTTTCGATATAGGGATGACCCACCGGGATCATCTTTTCGAAGGCGGCGCTGAGCTTGAGGTGGGTGGCCTGATACCCCAGCACCGCGCTGATCAGCAGACACAAGGCCACGACCAGGGCGCGATGGTTGAACAGCAGGCGCTCCATCAAGCCGCCGGAGCGTTTGTCGAACAGCAGCGGTTCAGGCGCCGTGTTGCTGTGAGGGTCGATCACTTTACTGTTCACGGGCGCTGCTCCGCTGGCTGTCTCTGAGGGAAAAGGCGATAAGCCCATGGGCACCGGCGGCCACCAAGCCACCGCCGGCGGTCTGGACCAGGCCATTGAGGGCGGTGTTCTGCCCTTGGGCGGTGGCGCTGAAGCTGCGGCCGTCATCCTGGCTGCGCAGCACCCGCCCGGTTTCGTCCACCAGCAACAGGCTGCCGTCGGCGCTGGCCAGGCCAGCGGTGAGCGTCACGGGTTGGTTGTTGGCGATGTTGCTCCAGCTGTTGCCTTGATCTTCGGAACGGTAGATCTTGCCGCGCAGGCCGAAAGCCAACAGATGGTTCTGGTGGCTGGCGAGCAGGCCGAACAAAGTGCCATTGGCCGGGATCTCGATACGACGAAAATGCCCGCCCTGGTCGGTGGAACGCAGCAGCAGGCCTTGTTCGGCAGCGATAAACAGCGTGCCTTGCAGGTCCAGGATGCCGTATAGGTGCAGCGCCGACGGGTTGTCCAGGCGCGCACTGATGGACTGCCAGTGCTGGCCGCCATCCAGGGTTTCGAAGGCCAGGCCGTAGGCGCCAACGACGAGGCCGTGCTGTGGGTTGAAGAAGTGCACGGCCAGGAAAGGTTTGTCCGGACCGTCTTCCAGCAGCCGTTGCGCGTCGTCGATGCGTTGTTGCGCCTCATCGCCCGGAGTTTCGGCCAGTGCCTGGTTGGCCGCATCCAGCGCCAGTCGGGCGGCCTGGTTACCGTCCAGTTGCAAGGTCCAGCTCAGGCCACCATCGGCACTGTGCAGGATCACCCCGGCATGCCCTACCGCCCAGCCTTGATCGGCGGAGGGAAAGGTCACCTGGGTCAGGGTCACGCTCACCGGCGAGGGCATCTGTTGCCAGGACTGGCCGTTGTCTGCGGAGCGCAGGATAAAACCGCGCTCTCCCACTGCCACCAATGATTGACCGGCTCGGGCCACGCTGAGCATCAGTGAGCGCGGAGCCAGCTCGCTGTGCAGCGCCCGACGTTGAAAGAGCTCGGCCTCGCTGGCGGATTCGGCCTGGGCCAGCGGTGCCAGGCCCAACAGCAGGGCCAGCGCAGTGCAGGGGAGGTGGGGGACAGTGCGTTTGAATAGGTGCATGGACATCTCTACCTCGACAATCCGGGAATGGGGCCCGCCAGGTGCCGGCCCCATGTGCTGCGTCACAGAGTCAGCGTGCCGAGCCCGAGGCCACGGCGTTGCCGCTGAAGAAGTTCTCCGGCTTGCGCGGCACGACTTTGTAGGTCTCGCCGTTGAGGCCCTGAACCACGCTGTAGGTCTTGGCCTGCAGGTTGTAGATGACCACTGGCTTGACCACCACGGCCGGGATCGACGGCACCACGAACGGCAGCGCCTGGGTTACGCGCCACAGCTTGTCCTGGGCGTCGTAGCCGTCGGCCAGGGCGATGGTCCAGCTGTCTTCGTCGATGTAGAAGCGCCGTTTCGGTACGGCATGGCGCTTGCCGGGGGCGACGCTGGCTTCGACTTCCCAGACCCGGTGCAGCTCCCAGCGCATCTTGCTGGAGTTGAGGGTTTTCTCGGTGAATACGTCATCCGGCTTCTCGGCGTGGAACTTGTTGAGGTTGTACGGGATGTACATTTCCTTCTTGCCGATCAGCTTCCATTGGTAGCGGTCCGGATGGCCGATAAAACCATGGACCTCGTCGAAGTAGTTGGCGCCGGAAGCGACGAAGTCGGGTGTGTCGTAACCCACGGTCGGCGCGCGGCGCACGCGGCGCTGGCCCACCAGGTACTGCCAGGCTTCACGGGGGTTGGCGGCATCGATGCTGTCGTGGGTGACGAGGGACTCACCAGCCTTGAACGGTGGTTCGTTGGTGAGAAAACGCAGCAGTACATACTGGCCGGACCACTTCTGCGTGTCGCCATCCTTGTAGTAGTACGGGTATTGCCAGTTCTCCACGCCCCGACTGGCCAGGGTCCGCGAGCCATCGGAGTTACCGATCATGTTGCGGTAGCCGTGTTCGATGGACTCGGCTTCAGTGCGCAGCAGGAAGTTCCAGATCAGCTCGTTACCGTTGGCCGGAATCGGGAACGGTACGCCACCGTAGCAGCCCTGCACCGACAGGCCGTTCTGAGTCAGTTGGCACTGTGTGGCGTTCTTCTGGGTGTTGTCATAGGTCCACTGTGGCGCGGCGGCGCTGCGGTGGCTCGGGTAGACCTCCAGGTGGAAGGTGTCCGGGTACTGCTCCAGCAGGGCGCGGGTGCCTTCGTTGAGTTTGTCGGCGTATTGCGCGGCATTCTTCGCGGTGATCTGAAACAGTGGTTTTTCACCGGGGAACGGGTCGGCCGGCACATCGCCGAACTTCGGCCCGGGCACGTCCTGGGTAAGGCCGCCGGTCCAGGCTGGGATGCTGCCATCCTTGTTGCCGGCTTTCTCGGCGCCCATCGGCGTCAGGGTGGTTTTCAGGGTCGCGGCCTGTTCGGCGGACACCGCGGCCAGGGCCTGGCCCGAGACGAGGCTGAGCAGGGCCAGGGCAGAAAGAAGGGGGGCATGCTGTTTCATAATTGTTCTCCGGAGCATGACTGGAATCAGAACGTGCGTTGAATCGAGAGCGCGACGAAGTCGCGGTCTTTCATGTTTTGTTTGAAGGTGTAAGCGTTGCTGGAGTCGATGATCGGCCCGCCGGCCCCAAAGAAATTGGTGTAGCTGAGGGAGGCATACCAGGTCTTCTGGTAGTCGGCCTTGAGCCCGAATGTGATGTCGCCACCGTGTTCCGGAGAGAAGGCTTGCGGGGTCACCGAAGAGCGGCCGTAAGGGGTGTAACCGACGTTGATCGGCAATTGCACATCGACCCCGGGCATGACCTGGAAGTACTGCGGCTCGAAGGTGAAACGCAGTGAGTAGGCGTCACGTGTGGTGTTGGGATCCAGCTGGTCGGCATTCTCCTTGATGCTCAAGCGTCGGTTGAACGCCAACTCACCGGCGAAGGACGCCGCATCCCAGATTTTATTGCCGCCGTAGACGTTGATCATCGACACCTGGGCGTGCAACGAGTTACCGATCGGGTATGCGGGATTCCTGTCGTTGTCGGCCCCCATGCCGGTGATCACTACGCCACCGGTGGCTGCCAGGGGAGTATCGACCCGCATCGACAGCTCGCCGGCGACATTCGCCTCACCGGCCTGGGTACTGAAGCTGGCGCCGAAGACCTTGATGTCCTGGGCATAGACGTCGACGTAAGTGTCGTTGTCGCCGGGGATCAGTGCAGCGGGGCGGAAGTAGAAAATCGGGGTTTTATCGTGGTACTTGGCGGCGTAGAGACCGAAGTCCCAATCGTCGACGCTGAATTTCAGCTGGGCACCGAACTGGCCCGAGTTGCGTGCATTGATACTGCCGTCATGCACCAGGACCCCGGTGGGAAAGTAGACACTTTCGGCCCCCGCGCCGACGAAATCACCGCCGCTGAAATAGCTGCCGGAGCCCGGCAGGCGGGTTTTCTTCCACTCGAATTGGTAATAGGCGCCGACGCTGACGCTATCGCTCAGTTGCCAGTTGCCGGACACCTGCTTGGTGGGCAAGAGGATTTCCTTGAACTGCGAACCGGGCACCGATTGCAGCTTGACCAGATCGACGGTGGATTGCGCATTGGCGATGCCGTTGGCGCCGAAGAACAGGCTTTCACCGTAGATCTGGGTGAATTGCCCAAGACGCCCGGAGACCCGGGTGTCACCCACATCACGGGAGCCGTAGACGAACGCATCGAGCACTTCGGCCTTGCGTCCGTGGAGGTTGCGGGTGGCGTCGGTGAAGTGATTGTTGGGCACGCTGAGGGCGTTGGCGGTGCCCGGCGAATTGTTGTCGTTGCTCTCGTTGTACACCGAGTCGTACCAGGCGGCGCCGCTCAGGCGCGCGCCGACATCCTTGTAGTGCACGTCCAGGTCCGACAGCCAATCGAGGCGGTTGGAGATCAGGCCGGTACTGAAGTTACGGTCGCCGTCATCCATGTTCGGGTTCGGGACCGAGGTGCCGGGGCCGCCAGAGACACTGCCCTCGCGACCCTTGACGCGAAAGGCGTTGCTGTACTTGAGCGTGTTGGTCCAACTGGTGGTGAGGTCGGGGATACCGGTATCGAACTGAAAAGCAACGGCGTTGACCGAGGTGCACAAGGCGATGGCAGCGCCGACGGTACCGGTGGCACGGGCGAAGTACTGTGGACGGCCCGGGCGGCTGTGGAGTGTTTTCATGGTGACCTCTTCTGCTTTTTTATTGTTGTTAAGCGAGTCGATTCAGATGTGCGGCAGCACTGAACAGCGGTCTGGCGGTGGAGCGGCTCCGGTGAAGCGCGAAAGGTGGTGATCAGGTCTCCTGAGGGGTGGGGTAACTGGCTTTTGTTGCACGGATTGTTATTTTGTGCATTATTAACTTTAATTTGCCCTAAAAATGAATTTGTGCACAAAAAATAAATCCGCTGTTTTGCAAAGTCAAGGAAAACCGCAGGCTCTACCAGGCCAGGGGCGATTTCCTTGATTCCCGTTATCTGCCCAGGAAAAACAACAATGCGAAAATTGCCCGGTGTCCTGCGCCGTCCTTTGTCCATCAGCGCCTTGCTGATCACGGGGTTCAGCCTTTTATGCGGCTTGACCGTGGTCTTGGCCGGCACGGCGGCTTATGCCTTGCGGGCGGTGGTGGAGGGGGAGGAGTGGCTGGAGCAAGTCAACGACCTGCACGCCGGAGTGCTGAGTGCCCGTGCCGCGGAAAAAACCTACCGTGTGGAGGGCGCGGACAGCGCCCGTGAGGAGGTGCTGAGCACCCTTCGGGGGATGATCAAGGTGCTTGACGGAGGATTTGCCGACAGTCAGTCATTGCTTCGGGCCAGCCAGGAATACCTTGACCAGTTCGAGCGTTTCAGCGTCACGCGTGAGCGCACGCTGGCCACCCAGGGCAGCATGCAAAGCCAGGCTGAAGCGGCCAAGGGTGGTTTTGAAGGGGTGGAGCAGGACCTACTCGAAGCCTTGGGCGAGACCATTGGTCAAGGCAAGGCCAACCTCGATCTGGTGACTCAGGCCGATAACGCCATGGCCTTGATGCGCAAGTTGATGGCCGTGCGCAGTAGTGAATGGGCCTTCGCCAGACAACCTGACGCGGTGCATTACGACCAATGGCTGTTGCTGATGAGCGACCTGCAATCCTCGACCCAATCCCTGGCCAATGGCGCCGCTGAGGTTCAACATCAGACCCTGGAAGCGGCCCTGGAGTCCTTGGGTGGCTATCGTCAGGCCTTTGAAGAGTTTCGCTTGCGGGCCCAGGAAAGCCGCGTCAGCGAACAGATCATGGACGCCCTGGCACAGCAGATGCTAGCGGATTTCACGACCTTGAAGCAGCAGGTGATGGCGCACCAGAGTGCCTTGGACAGGCAGGCCTATTCCGGGTTGCTGGGTATGACCTTGCTGGCATTGGTGTTGAGTGCCGGCGCGGCGGTATTTATTCGTCGGCGCATTGTCGCGCCGCTGCGTTACACCGCCCGGGTGGCCGGCGATGTGGCGGCGGGCAGCCTGAACCAGTCCCTGGAGGTGACACGCCGGGACGAGCTGGGTCAGGTGCTGTTGGCCATGCAGGGAATGACCCGTAGCCTGCACGAGATCATGAGTCGTATTGGCCAGGGCAGTCACCGCCTGACCCTGGCCTGTGGTGAGCTGTCCTCGGCCACCGCTGCCGCCGAGCGGGGCGCCCGGGAACAATCGCGGGAAGCCGACAGCACGGCCGCGGCCATGCAGCAGCTCAATGCCAGCCTGGTGCAAGTGGCCCGGCACACCGAGCGCACCCTGCAATCGGCGGATGCGGCCCGTAGCGGTTACGAGGCCGGTGAGCGCGACGTCGCGGCAGTGGCGCTACAGAGTCGCGAACTGGCCGGGCAAATGGAGGGGGCCAGCCAGACCATGCGGCGCCTGGATGAAGAGAGCGGGCGCATTGCCGGAGTGCTGGAGGTGATTCATGCATTGGCCGAGCAGACCAATCTGCTGGCGTTGAACGCTGCGATCGAAGCGGCGCGGGCGGGTGAGCAGGGCCGGGGTTTTTCCGTGGTGGCCGACGAAGTCCGGCATCTGGCCAATCGCACCCAGGAAGCAGCGGCGCAGATCGGCACCATGACCCAGTCCCTGCAACGCCAGACCAAGGGCGCGGTGCAGGACATTGAAATTGCCCGGGAGCAGGCCCTACTGAATCAACAACTCTCGGCCCAGGCCAGCGTCGCCCTGGCACAGGTGGCCGATAACCTGAGCATCATGCACGGCCTCAACCAGCAGATCGCCCATGCTACCCAGGAGCAATGCCAGGTGGCGCAGGGGGTGGGGTTGAGTATGCTCAAGGTTCGGGAAACCTGTGAGCGCAACCTGTCCAGCAACCAGCAGTTGGGTTCGGCGAGCAAGGACATGGAGCGACTGGGACAGGAGTTGCACGATATCCTGCAGTTTTTCCGTCTGTCCTGAGGCTTTTCAGTTCAAGAGTAAATTGCACAAAGTGTTTTTTGCGCATAAAATTGCCAACAGTGCAATATCTATCAGGTCCATGAACATGCTCAGTAATCAAAGCGGGTCGTTGATCGAAGTGGCGTTGCAGCAGATGAAGAAGTCCATCATCTGCTGCGACCTGGCTCCCGGCGAAAAGCTTAAAGTCGCCGAACTGTCCAAGTCTTACGGCTTGAGCAGTTCGCCGATCCGCGAGGCGCTCAACCGCCTTGCCCAGGAGGGCATTGTCGAAGCCAGCGAAAACAAGGGCTTTCGCGTGGCTGGGTTGTCGGTGGCGGATTTCGGTGAGATCACCCACCTGCGCTGTCTGCTGGAGCGCGAGGCCTTGGCCAACGCTATCGCCCACGGCGACGATGCCTGGGAAGCCGATGTGCTCGGCGCCTATCATCGCCTGAGCCTGGTGGAGAAGAAGCTCAGTGGCTTACCGGTGGCCCTGGATGATGATTGGTCGGAGCGGCACAAGGCGTTCCACTTCGCCTTGTTCTCCGCCTGCCAGTCGTCACTGCTGCTGCGCACCATCGATTCGTTGTTTGATCGGGCCGAACGCTACCGGCGTTTCTCGGCCCTGCGACGCAAGGTCGAGCGGCATAAGGGTAACGAGCACAAGCGCCTGATGGACGCGGTGCTGGCGCGTGATACCGACAAGGCAGTGGCCTTGCTCGACAGCCATATCACCGAAACCCTGAGTCGGGTCACCGATGCCTTGTTGGGACAGCATTCCACCCTGCAATAAATCCGGACCAAAAAAAAGAACGCCGCGCCAGTGATCCTGGCGCGGCGTTTTTCATGGGGGTTAGCGGTTCAGTTCCAGCAGCAGACGATCGATCAGGGCCCGCGCCTGATCTTCGCTGCTGGCGCTGCCGAACACATAATGGTCGGGACGCACCAGCAGCACCTTGCACTCATGCTCTGCCATCCAGCGGCCGAGCAAGCCCTCTCGCTCCTGATAGTGATTCGCTGAATCGCCGACAACGGGCGCCTTGTCCACCAGTTGGACGATCTGCAACGGCAGGCGTTTCAGGCCCTCGGGCAAGCGCCGCAGCAGGTTGTCGGCGGCGAAGTCGGCGGCCAGCACCAGGCGCAGGCTTTGCCCGGTGAAACGGTCGAGCAAACCTTGTTCGCCGTCGCGGTTGCTGACCCAGGGTTGCGGGAACAGCTCTCCGGCAGCCGGTGAGCTGTCAATCAACCCGGCATTCAGATGTGGGATCAGCGATTGGCGGATCATCCCGTCGGGGGAGGTGCGCATCTGCTCCAGCAGGCGTTCGTCACGCTCCACGGCCTTGTGTGGATCGCGCTCGCAGATGGTTTGGCCGAAGGTTTTGGCCACTTCGGTGGTACGCCGTACATGGGGCTCGCGTTCGGCCTGGTAGCTGTCGAGCAGGCCCGGGCCGGCCAGGTCACGGCCGACCAAGGCCAGTTTCCAGACCAGATTCAATGCATCGCGAATGCCCTGGCACATGCCCTGGGCCAGGAACGGCGGGGTCATGTGGGCGGCGTCGCCGAGGAAGAAGATGCGTTCGGCACGCCACTGGCGCAGGATCAGCGCATGGAAGCGGTAGCTGGAGGCGCGCCAGATCTCGTAGTCCGCCGTCGGCAGCCAGCGCGAGATTAGCTTGCGGATCGACTCGGGCTGGGCAATGTCCGCTGGTGATTCGTCAGGGTTGATCATGAACTCCCAGCGCCGATGGCGGCCCGGGCCGACCACGAAGGTGCAGGGGCGTTCGACTTCGCAGTACTGCACATTGGTTTCCGGTAGGGAGCTGCCTGCGCCCTCGTTGAGCAACACGTCCACCACCAGCCAGGGTTCATCGAAGGTCAGGTCCTCCATGCCCAGGTCGAGGCGAGTGCGAATCGGGCTGCTGCCACCGTCGCAGGCCAGCACATGGCGGGCGCTGCAGCGGTGCTCCTGGCCCTGGGCGTCACGCACCAGGACTTCGGCCTGTTGGTCCTGGGACTGCACGTCCAGTACTTCGGCCCCCAACTGCACCTTTACGTGGGCGTAGGTGTCGATCCGCGCCCGCAGCGCCCGTTCCACCGGGGGTTGCGAGAACACGTAATTGGGCGACCAGCCCAACAGGTGCGGTGGCTTGGCCGCGTCGATACGCTTGATCAGGCGCGCGCCGCTGGAAAGGTAGTGTGAGGCGCGATAGGGCATGGTGTGGCTGGCGATGGCGTCGGCCAGGCCGATATTGTCCAGGGTGCGCATGACTTCATGGTCGAAGCCCATGGCCCGCGGGTTTTCATAGATGTCGGGGGCCTTGTCCAGGACCAGGGTCTTGAGGCCCCAGAGGCCGGCCAGGTTGGCTGCCGTGGCACCCACCGGGCCCATGCCGACAATGATCAGATCGTAATCCATGTTGTGCTCCATCTTCTTGTTGTTTTACCCAGCTGAGGCCGATAGGGAAATACCTCAGGCCTGGGTGTAGGCGGTTTTGACCGTGGTGAAAAACTCGACGGCATGGCTGCCCTGTTCCCTCGGGCCGTAGCTGGAAGCCTTGCTGCCGCCGAAGGGCACGTGGTAATCCACTCCCGCAGTGGCGGTGTTGACCATCACCATGCCGCTCTGCACCTCGTGCTTGAAATGCGTGGCGTACTTCAGCGAGGTGGTGCAGATCCCTGCCGACAGACCGAAGGGTGTGTCATTGGCCAGTTGCAAGGCGTGCTCGTAGTGATCGGCAACGATCACGCAGGCGACGGGACCGAAGATTTCCTCACGGGCGATGCGCGCCTGGGGATCGGTATCGACAAACAGCGCCGGGCTCATGAAGTAGCCGTCGGTGCCACGTTGCAAGGCTTCACCGCCCCAGGCCAGGGTAGCCCCTTCGACTTTGCCGATGGCGACATATTCCAGGTTCTGACGCAGTTGCGAGCCGTCCGCCACTGGCCCGATCTGGCTGTCCGGAGACAGCGCATGGCCGACTCGCAAGCCCTTCAGGTGTTCCGTCAGCGCAGCGACAAAGGCCGGGTAGATCGCCTTCTCGACAATCAATCGCGACGACGCGGTGCAGCGTTGCCCTGTGGAGAAATAGGCGCCTTGCACCGCGCATTCAACCGCATGGGCCAGGTCGGCATCGGCCAACACCACCAGCGGGTTCTTGCCGCCCATTTCCAGTTGCAGCTTGGCAAAGCGCGCGCCGGCGACCTGCATCAGCTGGCGTCCGGTGTCCTGGGAACCGGTGAAGCTGATGGCCTGGACGTCCGGTGCTTCGAGAAGCGCCTGGCCGACAATGCTGCCTCGGCCCATCAGCAGGTTGAAGGTGCCGTCCGGCAGTCCGGCGCGGCTGATGATTTCACCCAGGGCCCAGGCACTTCCAGGCACAAGGTCGGCGGGCTTGAACACCACGCTGTTGCCGTAGGCCAGGGCCGGGGCGATTTTCCAGGCGGGTATGGCAATGGGGAAATTCCACGGGGTGATGATCCCCACCACACCTACCGGCCGACGCAGGATGTCGATCTCGATGCCGGCGCGCACCGAGGCCAGGTGCTCACCACGCAGGCGCAGGCATTCGCCAGCGAAAAACTTGAAGATCTGTCCGGCGCGCATCACTTCCGCCGTGGCTTCCGGCAGGGTTTTACCTTCTTCCCGTGCCAGCAGATGGCCGAGCTCGTCCCGGCGGGCAAGCAATTCGCTGCCGACGAAATCCAGGGCATCGGCCCGTTGCTGCGGACTTCTGGCCGCCCAGATCGGTTGCGCGACCCGCGCGGCCTGGATGGCGTTGCGCGCGTCTTCGGCGCTGGCCTGGGCATACAGCCCGACCAGATCATGGATATCCGAGGGGCTGAGGTTTTCCCTGACTCCGCAGCCTTCAATCCACTGTCCCGCTATCAGATTCTTATGCATGGCATGGCTCTGAGTGCATATGTGGGCGACCGGCCCGACGCCGGTCGCCGCCAGGAGGCTTACCAGCGCACGCGCTGTTCGGCGATTCGCTCGCTGATGGATTGCATCCACTCGGCACGGGTCTGGAATCCGGGACGACGCAGGCACATGGCGTGGGTCTGGGCGCGGATCAGCTCAGTGCTTTGCTCCAGGTCCAAAGGTTCGCGGCACGGCTGGGCGGTATAGAAGGGCGAGTCGACGTACATCTCGATCGGGTTGCCTTCCGGGTCCTTGAAGTACAGGGACCAGGCGTTGCCATGGTCAACCTGGTCAATGGGCCCGATGCCGTTGGCCTTGGCGAACTGGTAAAAACGCTGCAGGTCTTCCAGGGAGTCGAGCAGGAAGGACAGCTGGTTGATCGGGTTGAAAGGCAGGTCCACCGGCTTGCCATCGAACAGCACCAATTGATGGTGGACTTCAGGATTTTGGGTCATGAAAAACAGGCGGTGGCCGGTGGACGCCACGCCTTTGTCGCTGACGACAAAGCCCAGCTTGCTGCAATAGAAATCGACCATGTTGTCTAGGTCGGCGCAGAAGGTCCCGGTGTGGGTGAAGTTGATGCGCGGAAGGGTGTTCATGCTTTGCTCCTGATTCTTGTCATTGTTTGTGCGAAGCGGGCTTCAAGCCTCGTCGATCACCGGGTTGGACAAGGTGCCGATCTGGGTGATCACCACCTCGAAGATGTCCCCGGGCTTGAGGAAAATTGGCGGCGTACGTTTGAAACCGATGCCGCTCGGGGTGCCGGTCGCCAGGATATCGCCCGGGTTCCAAGTCAGGGCCTTGGAGACGTAGGCGATCAGCGTCGGGATATCGAACGCCAGGTCGCCCAGGGAACCCTCCTGTAGCTGTTCACCGTTGAGAATGCCGCGAACTTGCAGCGCGCGATAGTCAGCAATTTCATCGGCGGTTACCAGCCATGGGCCAAGGGCGCCAGTGCTGCGGAAGGTCTTGCCCATGCCGTACTGGTGCGTGTGGAACTGCCAGTCGCGCACGCTGGCGTCGTTGAAGCAGGTGTAGCCTGCGACGTGCTCCATGGCGTCTTCCACGGCGATATGCGCGCCGCCTTTGCCAATGACCACCGCCAACTCTGCTTCAAAGTCGAACTGCTCGGAGACGGTCGGGCGCAGTAGCGGCTCGCCATGGGCCAGCAGGGTTTCGGCGAAACGCTGAAAGATCACCGGGTACTGGCCGACCTTGCGTCCGGCTTCTTCGGCATGGGCCACATAGTTGATGCCGACGCAGATGACCTTGCCCGGAGCCGGGATCACCGGGTCCAGGTGCACGCTGGCCAGGGGATAGTCCGGCGCCACTTCAGCGACCCGGGCCCGGGCCTGCAACAGCAGTTGTGGATTGGCCAGCAGTGCCGCCAGGTTGTCGACTCCGGGGAATTGCCGGCCCAGGTCGATGACCTGGTCGTCAACCACTGCGCCAAAGCAGGCTTGCTGGTCATGGTGATAGGAGATCAGTTTCATGGAGTGCTTTTCCTTTTTGTGCATAAAACATAATTTCTTGCACCATACATTACAAAATGCATATTATGGAAGCCCGCCAAGCAACTTCTTACAGGCGGGTGCCTGCCGGAGATCAAGCATGTCGTTGGTGAAGATCCGCAAATTCAAACTGGATATAGAAGAAGTGCATCATGAGGGCGGCCCGGTGGTGGCGGAGCCGTTGTTGATCGCGGTGGCCGTGGCGGTGGTGGAGAATCCCTATGCCGGGCGTTATGAAGAAAACCTGTTGCCGTTCATGGAGCAACTGCGGGCCCTGGGCAGTGAATTGTCCCTGCGCCTGATCACCGCCCTGGGCGGCCCGGAACGGATCCAGGCCTATGGCAAGGGCGCCATCGTCGGTGAGGACGGTGAACTGGAGCATGGCGCGGTGTGGCACGAGGCGGGTGGCTGGGCCATGCGTGAAGCGTTGGGCAATCCCAAGGCCATCGTCCCGGCGGCAAAAAGCATCGCCGGGCCCGGTTCGCGGATCATGATCCCCCTTGGGCATATCCAGGCGGCGTATGTGCGCAGTCACTTCGGCGTGGCCGAGATGAGTCTGTGGGACGGTCCGCGCCGCAACGAGATCGCCTTCGGCCTGGCCATGGCCACCGGCGGGCGGATCCACGCGCGTATCGGCGGTCTCGCCGCCAGTGACGTCAAAGGCGAGGATGGCCTGCGCTGAGTCCCACGAATTCTGTATAAAAGGCGTGCCTGTCTGATTCAGGCCGCCGCCGAGAACAACAACAAAAAACGTTGGAGAAAGTCATGAGTCCGAAAATGATGCGTGCAGCACGTATGTACGAAGGCGGCCAGCCGATGCAAATCGAAGAGGTACCGGTGCCGGCCATTCGCCCCACAGAGGTGCTGGTGAAGGTCGCCGCCTGCGGCATCGTGCCCAACCTGCACAATATCCTGACCAACTGGGTCACCTGGTTCCCTCATCTGCCATTGCCGAAACTTCCGGCGATCTTTGGCCTGGACCCGGCCGGGGTGATCGAGGCCGTGGGCGATCAGGTCTACGACTTCAAGCCCGGTGATCGGGTCTATGTCAATCCGGCGCGTTACTGCGGTTCGTGCCGCGCCTGCCGTGCCGGCAATACCACCGGTTGCAGTGCCTACACCTTCAACGGTTATTTCGGCTTTACCCCGCGCAGCCCGAGGATGTTCGAGGATTACCCTTACGGTGGCCTTTGCGAATACATGCCTGCACCGCAGTACAGCCTGGTGCGGCTGCCGGATAACCTGGGCTTCGAAACCGCCGCGCGCCTGGGTTACCTGGGGACCGCCTACCGCGCCTTGATCAAGGCCAATGCCGGTCCGGGCAGTACGATCCTGATCAACGGCATCACTGGCACCCTTGGCCTGGGAGCCGTGGCGCTGGCGTTGGCGATGGGGGTACGCAAGATCCTCGGCACCGCGCGCAACGAGACGCTGTTCCAGCGGGTCAAGGACCTGGCTGCGCCGGGACGTATCGAAATCCTTTCCCTGGGTTCCTGCCCAACCCACGAGTGGACTGACCGGGTCACCGGCGGCGAAGGCCTGGATGTGGTGATCGATGCTCTTGGGCCCGGCGCTCCTGCCGCGGGCCTGGTGGACGCCATGCGCGGCCTGCGGCGCGGCGGGCATCTGGTCAATATCGGCGCGGTAGCGGGTGAAGTGCCGCTCGATCTGCACTGGATGATGGACAATGATATCCAGCTCAGCGGTTCGGCCTGGTTCACCACCGGCCAAGGGCAGAACATGGCTGATATGGTGGAGTCCGGCGCACTGGACCTGTCGTTCTTCGAGCACAGCGTGTTTGCCCTGGAAGACGTCAACCAGGCCATCAGCGGGATCGAGAATCGCCAGGGTGGTTTCGGCAACTTCGTTATTCGTCCTTGAATGGCGCGAGGGCGCGGATAGTTCCGTGCCCTCGCCATGGGCTGGGCAGGAGAAAGCACAATGCAGATACGTAGAGTGGTCACCGGTCACGATGGGCAGGGCAAGTCGGTGTTTATCAGCGACGCCTGTGCCCCCCGGGCCAAGGATTTCAGCGATATTCCGGGTTATGGCTTCAGCTTGGTCTGGCTCGCTGGGCCGGCGCTCGACGGCGATCAGAGCACACTGGGCGGCTCGTTGTTGCCGGGGGCGGGTGGTTCGTCCTTGCTGATGATCAGCCTGCCGCCGGATTCGGTGATGGCTGCGCCAGTGGACCCGCAACGGGCGTTTGGCGAGATGCTCGAAGCGTTGCCGGGGCTGATCGAGTGCTTCGAACCCGAGGTGCCGGGTATGCACCGCACCCCGACGATCGACTATGTAGTGCTGATCGAAGGTGAATTATGGCTGGAGTTGGATGACGGCCAGGAACGCCTGGTGCGCAGCGGCGAGGTGGTGATCCAGAACGGTACCCGCCATGCCTGGCGCAACAAGTCCGACAAGGTGGCCAAGGCCGCGGTCTTTATGCAGGGCCTGGGTCGTTGAGCTTTGGCTTGGGACTGGGTACAAACGATTCGCCAGGAATGCCATCCATGACAGCAACTATCAATATTCTGGGTTTATCCGGCAGTCTGCGTCGGCAATCGGCGCACACGGCGGTGCTGCGTACGGTGGCCGAAAGGTTGCCCGATTCGGTGCGACTGAGCCTGCATGGACTGCAGGATATTCCGCCCTATAACGAAGACCACGATGGCCCCCACGCGCCGCCGGCGGTGGTCGCCCTACGTGCCGCGGTGGCCGAGGCCGACGGGCTGTTGATCGGTTCGCCGGAGTACAATCACGGCATGTCGGGGTTGTTGAAAAACGCCTTGGATTGGTTGTCCCGCCCCCATGGCCATTCGGTACTGAGCGGCCGACCGGTGCTGACCTTTACCGCCTCCCCGGCCTTTACCGGTGGCGTGCGGGCTCATCAACAACTGAATGAAACCTTGTGGGCCATCCAGGCGCAACTGGTGGTCTATCCGCAGATTGTGATTGGCGGCGTGACCGGCAAGGTCCAGGACGGATTTCTGGTAGACGAAGCCGTTGAGCAGTTTTTGATGGGCGGGATTGAGCGGCTGATTCAGACAGCCCAGGCTCAATCCAGTACTTGAGCCGAGTAGGGACACTTGTTCTACGAGTGTGTTGAGAAATCGACACACGATCGTCCACCCGGTCAATTTATGGAGACGGCAGCACCGTTGGTAGGATCTCCTTCAGAAAGCATCTGTTTGAGGCATTCTCGTTCTTCGGTTCCGGGGAGCACGCCAGTTGTGGTCGCCTCCAGCACGGTGATGCCCTCTGCGTTGAGTACCCTGACTTCGGCTTTTGCATGACCACGTTCATCGATGTCAACGATCAGCCAGTGGCAGGCGATCGACTCTCCCGGGTAAACCGGCCGTTTGAATGCAAGGTTCATCCCCGTCGCCAGCCAACCGATTTGCCCGCCAATTTCAGTGATGAGACTGGCTGTGAGCAGGCCATGGGCGATGGGCGTCTTGAACCTGCGCAGTTGCGCATAGCGTGCATCACAGTGAACCGGATTGTAGTCGCGAGAAATTTGCGAAAATTGACGAATCTCCTCATCTGAAAAACAGCGGAATATCGTGAACCGGTCGCCTATCTGTAAACCTTCAGCTGCGCGTTCTCTGGGGCTCTTCATAACGATTCCCGCGCAGTTAAAATGTGTGTTCGGGACCTGGGAACGTTCCTGCCCCCACTTCAAGTGCAAAGTCCCTTGCCGCCGTGTGAAGCACTGAACGAAGGTCAGCGTACTGTTTGACGAATCGCGGCAAGCGACCGGTGCGCAGTCCTGCCATATCCTGCCAGACCAGCACCTGGGCATCGCATTGGCTACCTGCGCCAATCCCGACGGTAGGAATTGAAATGGCTTCAGTGATCGCTCGCCCCACATCTCCTGGCACCATCTCGATCAAAACAGCAAATGCACCCGCTGCTTCAAACGCTCTGGCACTGTCTATCAGGCGCTGCGCATCTTCGCCCCGACCTTGAACACGATAACCACCTAGTTGATGTTCCATCTGCGGCGTGAAGCCGATGTGAGCCATGACGGGAATGCCGGACTGAACGAGTTTCTCGACCTGAGGCAGCATTTCAACTCCTCCCTCGAGTTTGACAGCATGCGCACCGCCTTCCTTCATGAACCGGACGGCGGTATGGAAACATTGCTCCGCCGAGGCCTGATAAGAGCCGAAAGGAAGATCGGCGATCACCAGCGCCCGCCGTGTCGAACGGCTGACCGAGCGAACCAGAGGGATAAGTTCGTCGACAGTGATGGATAGGGTGGATTCATTACCATAGACATTGTTGGACGCAGAGTCGCCGACTAACAGGACGGGTATTCCCGCTTCCTCGAAGATGGCTGCGCTGTACATGTCATACGCAGTGAGCATCGCCCATTTCTGGCCCTCTACTTTCATCTGTTTTAGATGGGGGATCCGGACGCGCGGTGCCTGGGAGACGTCAGAGGTACCGCCATATGGTGAAGACTGATCGGTCATGGTGTCGCCTCGTTTAAAAATGGATTAACCCAGCATTTGCTCGGTGAGCAGAGCGATCGCGATGATGATCATCGCTGCGCCGGAGAATCGGCTGACGAAACGAGCCGCAGCTGGACGTGCCTGCAGGACCACCTGTGAGCCAAATCCGACCAGCAGATAGATCACGCCGCAACTGACCGTGTGGATGAACCCCAGTGCAATCATCTGCATCGGAACAGACCAGACAGCGGTGGCGTCGGTGAACTGAGGCAAAAGCGCCAGGAACAGCAGGAACACCTTCGGATTCAGCCCGCTCACGCAAAGACCCTTGATCGCCCAGCGCTTCCAGGACCCCGACGTCTGAACATCATCAGAGTGTGGCGTAGCGGGGCGGGCAAGCATATTTAGACCTAACCAAAGCAGATAGCCCGCCCCGGCAACGGTCAGTACGGTCAAGGCAGTGGGGTGGTTCGCAACCAGCGTGCCGATACCACCGGCAACAATCACGGTCGCGATCAAATGGCCGGACACGAGCCCGCCCACGGCGGGTATGACGACTCGGCCCTTCATACCCGCCGAAATCGCATAGGCCCAATCTGCGCCCGGCGTGATAACGAATAGAATCGACACTGCCCAAAAGGCAACAAAAACGCTCAAGGTCATGGTGCTACCCACCTCTGCTGCTGCTGACACACCGCGTGCTGCATCGTCCGGCTCCGGTAATTATTGGTGCGAGGAAGAATAATGAATTACTGTTAAAATTTACTTCCAAAGATAATCATCTGATTGCTGAAGATGGGGAGATTCTTCCAGATGGATAGGATTGATCGAAAGATTCTTTCTGAGCTGCAAAAGGACGGTCGCCTTTCGGTCACCGAATTGGCCGAGCGTGTGGGGCTGAGTCTTTCCCCTTGTCATCGACGAGTACGGGCACTGGAAGAGTCGGGTGTATTGCTCGGCTATAGAGCACAGCTGGACCCGGGTGCATTGGGCTTTAACTTTTCTGCCATGGTGTTTGCTACATTGCGTGAGGGGAACAGACAGGCTGTCGAGGCTTTCGAGGCGGCACTGGTTGACATCCCGCAGGTGGTCGATGCCCAAAGGTTATTTGGGGAACCGGACTATCTATTGCACGTCATCACTCAGGATTTGCCAGCATTTCAACGGCTTTATGATGAAAGCCTATCGACGTTGCCCAATGTGCTGCGGCTGACTTCGACACTTGTTATGAAGCGGGTTGTACAGGATAGGCCATTGCCTCTATAGCGCTGGATGCAGGCGAAAAGGTATGGGGGGATACCCGTGTGTGAGCGTGAGGTGGAAAATGTCCGCTTTTGGCCCAGGTTGTGTGAAAACATTGCCGATGGATCAAATAGCATAAGACAAACAACCTTAGGTCTTTCACACTCCATCTAAAGTGGGCCAGGAAAAAGACATGCCTTCACGTTTGGCATCCAGCTACCCAGATGTTCAACATGCATTGGACGCGATCATTCCAAGCAAAAAATTGGACGTGGCTACTCGAATTGTCCTATGCGCCGCCAGTGACGCTGCCAGTGACGCCGGGCTGGACCCAGCAGGCCCAGCGCAACGTCGAGTTGATGTGGCTGACGGGCCGTTTGGCTCCAGATTTCAAAACCATCGCCGACTTTCGTAAGGATAACGACAAGGCTATTCGCAGTGTCTGGTCTGGTAGGGGCAAGTCCACTCATAGCGCTCAGACGTGATCGCGCCTCATCTCCGCCCATTCAATCAACGCCTGGATTGACGGCCCGAGTGCATGGCCAATAGGCGTGAGCTGATACTCCACCCGAGGTGGCACCTGCGGGTACACCGTCCGGAGTACGATACCGTCCTTTTCTAGCTGCTTAAGCTGTTGGATCAGCATCTTCTGATTGATCCCCTCGATCAATTTCTCCAGATCCGAGAAGCGAAGCGCGCCCTTTGCCGCGAAAAGCTGGCACAAGATGATGATCTTCCATTTCCCTTCCAGTATGCGAAGAGTTTCAGTCGTCGCCTCAGCCCAATTTCTTCGATTTTGTGGATCGTCGCAGTTCCAGTCTCGTCCCATTTCTTTCTCGCAAGTGAGTTACCCACCTTTTGGTGTGTACTTACCATTATCTCATGAGCACCCTAAACTCGGTGCAAGGCAATCAATTAACGAGGTTTAGCCATGAAAATCGGCATCATCGGAACCGGAAATATCGGGGGTACCATCGCCCGTAAGCTTAGAGCTGCCGGTCATGAGATCCGTGTCGCAAACTCTGGAGGCGTCAACGGCGTTCGTGCGTTCGCCGAAGAAATTGGAGCGGAACCTGCAGATATTCGAGGCGCGGTAGATGGGGTGGATTTGATCGTACTGTCGATACCGCTACCTGCGTTGAGCGCACTCCCTTCTGACCTGTTTACCTCTGTGCCTGACAGCGTCCCGGTGGTGGACACCAGTAATTATTACCCTGGCTTGCGTGATCCCCACATTGCTGAAATCGATCAAGGGATGACGGAAAGCGTCTGGGTGACTAAGCAAATTGGGCGTCCTGTAATTAAAGCTTTCAACAATGTGCTGGCCTATACCTTGGCAGAGCTAGGTCTTCCGGAGGGTACTGAAGGTCGCCTGGCGGCAGCGGTAGCGGGTGACGATCACGAGGCCAAAGAGACGGTAATGTCACTGGTGAACCAAGCTGGCTTCGACCCGGTTGACGGCGGTTCTCTTGAAGAGTCTTGGAGGCAACAACCGTCCACACCGTGCTACTGCTGTGACTATGACGCTGAAACCATGCGCAGGGCTCTAGCGGTGGCAGTTAAGGGACAGGCAGCAATAAAGAGAGATGAACTGCCCCAGCACTTCGAGTGGCTCGGGCCGAACCCAAGCCATGGTGATCTTGTAGCCATGAACCGCTCCTTCAACCCGCTGGATTGACGTTCGCCAAATACGAGCGACTCAAACAACACCTGCCTCTTTGGAAGGTTAACGGCTCCAGTGCTGGGGTAACAGTAGCTCGACCTCGCTTGCTCGATGTGTAGGTAGGCGGGTCAGAACGTCCTTCAAGTAGGCATACGGATCATGCCCATTCATGCGTGCCGACTGGATCAAACTCATGATCGCTGCCGCTCGTTTGCCGCTGCGCAGCGACCCGGCGAACAGCCAGTTCGAGCGCCCAAGTGCCCACGGTCGTATCTGGTTTTCGATCTGGTTGTTATCGATGGGCACAGCCCCATCGTCCAGGTAGCGCGTCAGCGCTACCCAGCGTTTCAGGCTGTAATTGAGGGCTTTGGCAGTGGCCGAGCCGTTGGGCACCAAATCGCGCTGGGCCAACATCCAGTCATGCAGCGTGTTGATTATCGGCGCGGCCTTTTCCTGGCGTATTCGCCAACGATCCTCATCGCTCATGTCTCGGGCCTGCCGTTCAACTTCGTACAAGCCGCCAATCGAGTGCAGCGCCTGTTCCGCCAACTGACTTTTCTTGGCTACATGCAGATCGAAAAACTTGCGGCGGGCATGGGCCATGCAGCCGATTTCAGTGATGCCTTTTTCGAAACTAGCTTTGTAGCCGGCGAAGTCATCGCATACCAGCTTGCCGTTCCAGGCTCCCAGGAAGTTGCGCGCATGCTCTCCCGCCCGACTCGGGCTGAAGTCGTAAACCACGGCCCTGAGTGCCGAGAATGGCGTGGTGCCGTAGGCCCAGACGTAAGCCCGGTGAGTTTTCTTCTCGCCTGCGGGCCATTCGGGATGAACTGAAACGCCGACGCCACGAGTCTGTTCAAGTCGTGGGTCAGTGGCTTACCCGGGTGGTCACGGGATACTTCAATTACCACGCGGTGCCGGGAAACCTGATACGTCTTGGTGGTTTTCGGTTGGCGGTATGCCGTCTATGGCGGCAAGCCCTCACACGTCGCAGCCAGCGAAATCGGCTTCAATGGTCACGCTACGGACGCCTTGCCGATCTCTACATACCTAGACCCAGAAATGCACATCCTTACCCTGAGGATCGCTTCGCGTCACATACCCGAGGCAGGAGCCGTATGCGGTAGTTCCGCACGTACGGATCTGTGCGGGGGGGTGGCAGGTAACTGCCATCCCTACCGCGACCCGTGCGCCGGCTTCGGATGCCTGGAAAAACCGCTAGATGACCTTCATGCCTGCCGCCGAGCGCGGCAGGTAAACCCGACTCCTGGAAGGGCGATGGCGTCTTGAGCCCTGCTGCAGTAAAACTCAGATCTCTGGGGCTGACTGATGTATTTCAGTGACGGACATAGTGAATGTCAGCTTGGATTTACCGCCGTTTGAGTAGGCGTGTGGAAGGTCCGTTTTGGCCACCGCGGAGCAACCGGCATTAATGATCAGCTCTGTCTCGCCTACTTTGAATTGAAGGGTTCCTTTCTCTACGTGGAACAATTCAAAAGTGCCCTGCGGGTGTCCTGACGACGCAAATGACTCCCCTGGAAACATCTCCCAGCGCCATAGTTCAATCATGTTGGGCCCGGTTGTCCCGGCAAGAAGCCGCGCTGAACCTCCAAGGCTCCCGGTCCAAAGGGTCGGTATATCCTGACTTTCGATCAGGTGGGCAGAGGGGGTATCCGCCACATTCACAACATCCGCCACCGAAAGACCTAGCGCTGCGGCGATTTTGCACAGGATGCCGATGCTTGGGTTGGCGGTGCATTTCTCTATTTCGACGACCATCCCCTTACTGACACCTGAGCGACGAGAAAGCTCGTCCAAGGTGATCTTCTGCTTTTTTCGCTCATATTTGAGCTTGCGGGCTACAGCTTCGCTGACAGCCTGAGCATCAGCACCTGGCTCGGTCGATATATTGACTTTTTTGGTCATTGGTCGCTAGCATGTGATGAAATTTAGGGTTCAAGGGGATTCTCTGATGCTGTCCGTACTGCCGTCAATCGACCAAGATGTTGCCAATCTGGCCCCTGAGTTCAGAGCGTTGAGCATTGTGGTCGAAGCTGCGCCAATTACCAATCCGGACATCGCCAGGGAAGCTTTGGATCGAGCCTGTCAATCGGTCGCGGCAGGCGGCGCCAGTTGGGCGGACGCTCACCTGGCGGCCTGGGCGGATCTCTTCCGAAAATTCGGTGCCAAACCGCAGCGTACCCCTTGTTCGGCTGAAGCGCTGCGCAAGCGGGTGCTGCGTGACGGCAGCCTGCCGAGCATCGATCCGGTGGTAGACCTCTACAATGCGATCAGCATTGAGTATGCCGTCCCTGTCGGGGGGGAGAATGTCGAAGCCTATGTGGGGTCGCCACGACTTGCTGTCGCTGATGGCAGCGAACCCTTTGACACCGTGAAAGAAGGCGCCCCTGCCCATGAGTACCCTGATTCGGGTGAGGTCGTCTGGCGGGACGACAAAGGGGTGACTTGCCGCCGTTGGAATTGGCGCCAAGGCGTCAGAACACGACTGAGCGCTGATGCAAAGCACATGTGGTTCATTCTCGAAAGCCTGCCAGCCATGCCACTTGAGGCGTTGACGGAAGCCGGTGACAAGCTGATTGAAGGCTTGCAGCTGATGATGCCAGGTGCGCAGATCGAGAGCGCACTCATTGGTTCGGATGTGACGATTTAATTGCAGAGTCACACACGGGAGGCATGAACCATGTTTACCGGCCTTGGCGCATTTCCTTTGACGCCCATGAATGAGCAGGGGATAGACGAAGGAGCCTTTATTCGTCTTGTGGAGCAACTGGTGGCTGCGAAAGTGGATTCCATTGGTGCGCTCGGATCCACTGGCAGCTATGCGTATCTTTCTCGCGCTGAGCGCTCGCGAGTCACGCAACTGGCGGTAGAGGTTGCCGGGAATATCCCCGTCATGGTCAGCATCGGGGCCCTGCGCACGCGGGATGTCCTGTTACTGGCAGAGGACGCGCAAAAGGTCGGAGTCAAGGCATTGTTGCTGCCACCGGTTTCTTATCAGAAGCTATCGGCAGAAGACGTTTTCTCGTTGTACGAAACGGTCGCGGCCAATATCTCCATCCCGCTGTGCGTCTACGATAATCCTGGTACCACGCATTTCGAATTCACTGACGAGCTCCACGGGCGTATTGCCCATTTGCCGAACGTACGCTCCATCAAGATCCCTGGCGTTCCTGAAGCGCCAGATCAGGCAAAATCACGAGTCGATCGTCTTCGAGCGCTGATTCCGGAACATGTGACTATCGGGATCAGCGGTGATGCGTTTGCCGCAACGGGTTTGAATGCAGGCTGCGAAGCCTGGTACTCGGTCATGGGGGGCTTGTTCCCCAAGACCGCACTGGCGATTACCCAGGCAGCGCTGTCAGGCAATGTCCAGGAGGCGATACGTCTATCAGATCGTCTAAAGCCTCTGTGGGCGCTCTTCAGGCAATTGGGGGGGAGCTTGCGTGTTGTGGCAACTGCCGCGGAGATTCGTGGGCTTTGCACCTCCCCGAGCCTGCCTTTACCGCTCAAGGTGGTGAGTGGAGAAGGGCGTCAGCGAATTGCTTCAGTGATAGACGAGCTGGAGCTGGGTTAAGTCGGCTGCGGCGAATACGCTGGATTGGTCGAGGTGTGCCATGTGGAAAATGGCGCACCTCATCACGGCTGAGCCTTAGCGTTTCAAAAACGTAGTGAAATGGTCTTTATGATCCTTAAGCACCTCATGAGGCAGGATCGTTGCGACGCTGCCTCGATGCTGTAGCCCATGTGAAAGTACATGGGCAAGAATTTCCTCTTTACTCATGTCTCCAGACTTCCCATCGGTGAAAGTAAATACCACTCGCTCGGTCAGCTGCGGGCCAGTGATTGTACGGGTGTACTCAACAAACCACTGATTCGCCTTCGCAAAACTCTCTTCAAGCCGATGCAGGTCTTGTCTTTTTTCGGTCACTACCGAGTCAAATTCCTCGGGTTCTCCTTGCAGTCGGGCAATGAATAGCTGGTCAACAATGTTGATATGAGCCAGCCAATAAAGTGCCTTCTCCATTTCTGTTGGAAAACGCTCTGCTGCGGGAGCTTTCAAATACTTGAAAAGCTCCTCCTCGGACCATGACTTGTACTTGTAAAGCGGGTGAAGAATATTCGAGGCACTCATAACAGACTCCTGTTTTTCCCAAAGTTCTTGCTGCCCTGCGTGCGCCTGACGATAGAGCAGGTGGGTCCCCCTTGATCGTCGTGGAGGGAGGCGCAGGTGGCTAGGCGCAACTGGACAGGCGGAATAGTCACTATATTGACTTTTTTAGTCAATGGGTGATAGTTTGAATGGGCGGTGATAGGAGCTTTCAGGGCCGATGAGCAAACCCATCCAGCCTGACACGGACGGTGTGCGAGACACCGATCCATATTGCGCTTGCTGATGAGAACAACCTCGTTCAGTCCCCTCAGAAGGTCCCGGCATTGCCCGGGAAAGGCCCGCAGTAGCAGTGAATTTCAGTAGGGCACCGTCTCGGGGACAGATGGCAGTGCTCAGAGATGGCGAGAGGGTGTCTCAAATCATGAAGTACGTCAGCACACGGACGCCTGGTAAAGAGTTCGAATTCAGCGAGGTCCTGATGGGCGCTTATGCCCCGGATGGAGGGCTTTTTGTGCCACATAAGGTGCCTCGCTTCAAAAAAGAGGACCTTCTGAAGCTTGAGTGGTTGCCATTTAATGAGCTGGCACGTCATGTAATCGAGCCTTTCATGGGCAATTACATCCCTCAAGATGAGCTGTCTCGAATGCTTGAGGAAACATTTGAACGCTTCAAAAGTAAAGCGGTTGCTCCACTTTACCAAACGGCCAGCAACGAGTGGGTTTTAGAACTGTTCCATGGCCCGGCGGGCGTTTATCAAGACTTCGGTCTCCAATTGATGTCGCGCCTGGTTGAGTACACCTTGACAAAGTCAGGTAAGAACGCGCTGGTCATCGGTTGCACCGGCGGAGATACAGGGGCCGCGGCTATAAAAGCCTTCAATGGTATGGATGGCGTAACAGTGATTGTTCTGCATCCTTCCAAAGGAACCACGGAGGAGCATCGACGTCGTTTATTGACCACGGCAGAAGGGAATATCGTTAATATTTCTGTCGAGGGTGATTACTCGGATTGTCATCGACTCTGTGAAAATATCCTGCGAGGAAAAAATGAAACCGGCCAGCAACTGATTTCTTTTAACTCAATAAATTGGGTTCGGGTGCTTGCGCATCTTACATTCTATTTCTATTCGGCCCTTCAGTTGGGCGCACCCAAAAGAGAAATTGCCTTCAGCGTGCCCACCGGAAATTTTGGTGCTCTTTATTCAGGTTATATTGCGAGAGAGATGGGGCTGCCCATTAGGCAATTGATTGTCGCCACGAATGCCAACGCAGGTTTGCATAAATTTTTACAGTCCAATTTTTATAGCCGGACAGAGATCTGCAATACCAAGACGCCCAGCATGAATGTGTCGTTGGCCTCGAATTTTGAGCGGCTGCAATGGAGCATCCTCAATCGATGCGGTGACAAAGTGGCGCGGAATATGGAGCTGCTGGAGGGTAATGGCCAGATTCAATTGGAGAGGGATGAGTGGCTGGAAGCACGCAAGCTGTTTGATTCTCTGGCGGTCGAGGACGCAGAAACGTTTCGTAGTATTCATGAAGTATTTGTTCAAAATGGCTATTTGATCAGCCCTAACACGGCGATTGGATTGCGAGCGGCCCGCGTCAGCAGGCGCAGTTTGCTGATCCCCATGATCTGCCTGGCAACTACCCATCCGGCAACAGCAGCCTCAGTCCTTGCAGAAGCGGATGTGCCCCTTCCGATCAAAGGGGCGAGTGCTCAACCCCTGTCCAACGACCTATGTATTTCAATTCCCAATGATGTCGGCATCCTTATGGAAGTCATCAAGGATATATCCAAAGACACGATGTCTCGCTCGCGATAGGCCTGGAGTCAGAGATGAAGCGCGTTTTAGATAAGGTCGATGAAAAAATACTGGAAGAGTTGACGCGTAATGCGCGGCTTGCTCATAACGACATTGCGCTGAAGGTCAATTTATCTCGAAATGCCGTCAGGCTCAGAATTGAACGGTTGGAGCGGGATGGATATATAAAAGGCTATACCATTGTAAAAGGCGCGCCGACCTCCGAGGTGGGCCCTATTAATGCCCTGATCTTTGTGTATCGAAAAGACCGGATGCGTGGTGCGGATGTGGTGCGTTCAATTGTGGCAATACCTGAAATTATCTCATGCAACGTGATGAGTGGAGACCTTGATATCGTATTGACAGTCGAAGCCAGCAGTTCGGACCGTATTCACCGGGTGTGGAATGATATTTCAGCATTGCCGGGGGTTCTTAATACGGTCACGTCGTTTGTTCTGTCTTGTACCAAGTGACGCGTTAAAAGGCAAAATGCCTCGGCTGCGAGCATTTTGCTCGTAATAATGGTCGGTTTGCCATATTCGGATGAGCACAGCAGCAGCTTAATATTTCGGTACCGAAAACATAACAATGAGGCCCTTGTCGTGACTGAATATAAAATTGCTCTGCTTGGCTTTGGCGGCGTCAACCGTGCTTTAGCTCAACTCATTGCCGATAAGAACGAGCGTTGGGCTCATGAGTTGGGTTTTACGCTGAAGATTGTCGGGGTCAGTGATCTTTTCCTGGGGTCCATCATCGACAAGAACGGTTTGAATGCCAAGGAACTGGCCGCTGTTCCAGCGACCAAAGGCGCTTTCCGCACTCTGCCAACAGGGAGTGCTGAACCTGCCAATGAGACCGTAATCCGCTTCTCGGGCGCTGATCTTGTTGCTGAAGCCACCTTCACCAATCCTGTGGACGGTGAGCCCGCCACCACCTTCTGTCGCTGGGCTCTGGAAAAAGGCATCAGCGTCGTCACGACCAACAAGGGGCCAGTGGCGTTGCATGCCGAGAGTCTGAAAAAACTAGCCGAAAGCACCGGGGCGAATTTCGAATTCGAAGGCTCGGTGATGAGCGGTACTCCAGTCATCCGCCTGGCTCAGGAGTTACTCGCTGGTGCGGAAATCACCGAGTTCAAAGGGATTTTGAACGGTACATCGAATTTCGTACTGTCCAGCATGGAAACGGGTCTCGATTTCGCAGATGCCGTCGCTAAAGCCCAGGAGCTGGGTTACGCAGAAGCTGACCCAACGGCAGACGTGGAGGGGCATGATGTTCGCCTCAAAGTCGTGATTCTGGCGAACGAGTTCCTCGGTGCCAAGCTGACCCCGAGTGATGTGTCGTGCAAAGGCATCTCGCAAATCACTGCCGACGATATTGCCGAGGCCGCAAAGTCGAAGGCTCGCTGGAAACTGATTGGTAGTGCTCAAAAGTTGAAGGATGGCTCCGTTTCAGCCTCGGTGAGTCCTCAATTATTACCCCTGGATGATGCGTTGGCAGGTGTGAGTGGCGCCACCAATGCAATTACGTTCAGCACCAATATTCTCGGCCCCGTAACGGTTTCGGGGGCGGGTGCCGGTCGATATGAAACGGCCTTTGCATTGCTTTCCGACATCGTCAGCATTCATAAGAAAAAAATCAAGACAGGTAAATGATCATGAATAGCTTGAGTCTTTCGCTTGCTGCTGATTATAAAGCCATAACAGTCTTGAGCCCTTATGACGGTTCGACGGTCGGTGAGGTGACCGATATTCCGGCGTCATCGGCCACCATGATCATTGAGACAGCAAAGCTAGGCGCACAAATGGCCAGGGAGTTGCCGAGGCATGAACGTGCTCGGATCCTGGAAAAAACGGCGGCCCTGGTTGAGCTCGATAAAGAGGCATTCGCCAGTCTGATCGTTGCAGAGTCTGGAAAGACGCTTAAGCAAGCCAGGAAAGAGGTTCTGCGCTGCGTCAACACGTTGAAACTGTCTGCCGAAGAGGCCAAACGCAATGCCGGCGAAGTCATCCCATTCGACGCTTATGTTGGATCGGAGTCCCGCCAAGGCTGGTTCACCCGTGAGCCACTGGGGGTGATTGTTGCGATTACGCCGTACAACGACCCTCTTAACCTGGTAGCCCATAAGTTGGGGCCTGCGATCGCTGGCGGCAATGCTGTTGTTCTCAAACCCTCGGAACTCGCGCCGTTATCAGCCATCAAGTTGGTCGGTTGCCTCAATGCCGCGGGCCTGCCTACCGAGGTTGTTTCCATCGCCACGGGTGGGTCGGCTTTGGGCAAGGCGCTCGTCGCCCATCGTGCGGTGCGTATGGTTTCCTTCACGGGCGGTTTTGTGACCGGTGAGCAGATCTCCCGCAACGCCGGCCTCAAGAAATTGGCAATGGATCTCGGCGGCAATGCCCCAGTCATCGTGATGGCTGACTGTGACCTGAACGAAACGGTTGAGTCTTGCGTGTCAGGGGCATTCTGGGCGGCTGGCCAAAACTGCATCGGTACTCAACGAATTCTGATTGAAGCAACGATCTATGACGCCTTCAAAAAGCTCTTTGTTGAGAAGACAAGTGCTTTAGTCGTCGGGGACCCGGCTGACGAACGAACGGATGTTGGCCCAATGATCACTGAAACGTCAGCAAAACGTAGCGAAGAAGTGGTCAATGAGGCTATTGATAACGGGGCCAACTTGTTGATTGGCAACGTACGCCACGGTTCGTTGTATTCACCCACAGTTCTGGAGAATGTAAGCCAGAACTGTAAGGTGTGGTACGAAGAGGTATTCAGTCCGGTCGTTATTCTTCAACCTGTGGATTCGCTTGATGAGGCACTGGCACTGGCCAATGGCCCAGAATACAGTTTGCATGCTGGTATTTTTACCAGCAATTTAAAGGTTGCCATGAAAGCTGCCAAGCAACTTGAAGCCGGCGGCGTGATGATTAATGACTCATCCGACTATCGTTTTGATGCGATGCCGTTTGGCGGCTTCAAATACGGAAGCATGGGCCGCGAAGGCGTACGCTTTGCTTATGAGGACATGACGCAGCCAAAGGTTATTTGTTTGAACGGTGCTGCTTGATAGTCACCCGGGATAGATAGTTATCCAGAGGACGCGCTCTGATCCTCGATAAGGCCCTTCTGTCCGGAAGGGTCCGGTCAAATTTTTGTGCTCAACTTCAGAGTCAAAAACATAAAAACACAGTAACTGAAGAGGATTTAGCTATGCGTCCCGACAAGAAAAATCTGGCAACGCTATCGGTGGCTACTCTGGCTGTTCATGGCGGTAATGTCATTGATGTCACTACGGGGGCGGTCCGCACTCCGTTGGTGATGGCCAACTCTTATCTGCTTCCGGACGATCCATCAACGATGGACTGGTCCAGTCCGGACGGCCTCGTGTACACACGAAATCAGGGTCATAACCAGGTGTGTCTGGAGAAAAAGCTTGCAGCGCTTGAAGGCGGTGAAGCGGCGGTTGCATTTGCTACTGGGGTAGCGGCACTCCATTCGATATTTTTCACCTTTTTGATAAGTGGTGATCATATCCTTGTCAGCGATGTCACCTATGAGGCCGTCTGGCGTCTCTTTGCTGAGCTTCTTCCGGAGCGTTATGGCATTGAGGCCTCATTTGTCGATATGGGTGACTTGGAGGCGGTCCGCCAAGCGATCCGGCCTAATACCAAATTGATCCATACCGAGACCATTGCCAACCCGACGACAAAAGTGGCCGATGTCGCCGCGATCGTTGAGATTGCTCATGCGCATGGAGCACTGGCTTCCATTGATGCAACCTTTACCCCCCCTCCATTTTTCCAGGCCATCAAGCATGGCGCAGACCTGGTGGTCCACTCGCTGACCAAATACATCAACGGTCATGGAGACTCCATGGGCGGGGTGGTTATCGGTTCCACCGAACTGATTACTAAAATCAAGCACGAAGCTCTTGTTGATCTCGGTGCAATCATCTCTCCGTTCAACGCCTGGATGATCATGCGGGGTTCTGTCACGTTGCCTCTGCGATTGAAGCAGCATCTGAGTTCAGCCGAGAAATTGGCTGCATTTCTCGCGTCCGATGAACGTATTGCCTATGTGTACTACCCCGGTCTGCCATCCCATCCGCAGCATGAGTTAGCCCGTCGGCAGTTCGCGGGCCGCGGCTACGGAGCGATGATGGCCTTTGCTGTCAAAGGTGATCCAGACACCCAGAATCGGTTTGTTTCGAATCTGCGGATCATCACGTCCGCGGTATCCCTGGGGCACGATGAATCCTTGATCGTTCATGTGGGGGCAGAAGGCCGAGGCGGCTTTGACAAGTATCCTGAAGAGTTCCGTACCTACGGTCACCTCCGGTTTTCGGTTGGGCTCGAGGATCCGGATGACTTGATCAAAGATATTTCCATCGCCTTGGACGAGACATTCAAATGATTTGAACACCCCTACTGAGGCATCCCTCATACCGAGGGCTTCAGTTTGAGGTGTGAAGCACCGCTGAAACATGGGTCTTTATGGTTAACCCTCTTTGCCCCCCCCGTACCAGGGGGCTTTTTTTGAAGTTGATGGAATCACATCATCTGAGCTGTCCAAGAGGGGCTTAACGCGATAAATGCCAAATCCGTCCTGGTTGCACCGGACTTTTTCATTGGAGGGCCATACATGGCTTGGGTGTGTTTGATTTTTGCGGGATTGCTTGAGGTTGTTTGGGCTTTTTCGATGAAGCAATCTGAAGGCATGACGAAGCTAGGACCGACCATTGTTACCTTGGTAATGGTGGTAGCCAGTTTTGCACTTCTGTCATTTTCGATGAAAAGCCTGCCGCTCGGTACGGCCTATACAATCTGGACAGGCATTGGTGCAGTGGGTGCGTTTGCCGTCGGTATAATGCTATTGGGCGAGCCCGCCAGCCTTATGCGTGTGATCGCTGCTATTTTAATCATCAGCGGTCTTGTAATGATGAAACTGGCTTCGGCTTAAGGTTTTTCATGGTTATCTCTGATTTTCTCTAGGTCAAGCGTGAATCAGCTAGATAAGAGTTGGCCGCGCGATCTCACTATCCTTCCTGGTTATTTATTTATCGTCGGCTTTCAAAATGAGTGCATTGCGCATGTCCGATGACTCCAGTCCCTTGAAGCGTTAATAACGCTCATCATTCAATAATATTGAATCAAGCAAAATGCTCTCTGTGGTGAGCATTTTGCTCACAATATTGATCGGTTTGCCATATTTGGGCTGGCGGTGCATTGGCGTAGTATTTCAGTATCCAAACAGGAGAGTGAGGTCCTTGTCGTGACTGAATAAAAATATGACGCAATTAGTCGGCTGCTGAACGCTCAAAAAAGTGCGTGCCAACTACCTGTGAATGGGTGGGGCGCTAATAAAATACGACCGTCGTCTCACGGGCTAAAGTAGTCGCCAATAATACTATGGTCAATGCTGTCAAATTGTTAACTGCCCTTAAATCAAATTACAATATCTAGGGATTCTCATATGATTTCGCTTCGAAAGCTCTCCGTGTTAGTGCTTCTTCCTCTGTGCGCCGATGTCGCGCTGGCCAAGGAATACAAAGAACTGCGGTTTGGCGTTGATGCCTCTTACGCACCGTTCGAGTCCAAAGCGGCCGACGGCAGTCTCACGGGGTTTGATATCGATCTGGGCAACGCAATCTGCGCCGAACTGAAGGTCAAGTGCACATGGGTCGAGAGTGATTTTGACGGCACGATTCCAGGCCTGAAGGCCAACAAGTTCGACGGTGTGCTCTCTTCCATGACGGTGACCCCAGCACGCGAGAAAGTTATCGATTTCTCGACTGAGCTGTTCTCTGGGCCAACTTCTTACGTGTTCAAGAAAGGTTCGGGCCTGAGCGAGGAGGTCACTTCGCTCAAGGGCAAGAGTGTAGGCTACCTGCAAGGCAGCATCCAGGAGGCCTATGCCAAAGCCGTTCTGGACAAGGCCGGCGTGAAAACCCAGGCCTATCAGAACCAGGATCAGGTGTACTACGACCTGACTTCTGGCCGTCTCGACGCAGCGATCCAGGACATGCTGCAAGCCAAGCTGGGCTTTTTGAATTTGCCACAAGGCGTCGATTACGAAGTCAGCCCGCCAGTTGATAGTGAGCTGCTGCCAGCCAAAACAGCTATCGGTATCTCCAAGGGCAACAAGGACCTCAAGGCCTTTTTGGATAAAGGCATCCAGGCGTTACACGATGACGGTACCTACGATTCGATCCAGAAAAAGTACTTCGGCGATCTGAATCTCTACAGCGGCAAGTAAGGCCCCGGTGCCCGTCCCCCGGGACGGGCGCTTTTTTATCGCTATAGGTCACTGAATCATGTTCGAAATACTGTTACAGACGCTCGGGCTCTCCATGTATAGCCTGAAGGGTTTCGGTCCTCTGTTGCTGGAAGGCACCTGGATGACCGTCAAGTTATCGATACTATCGCTGATTTTGAGCGTTCTGCTCGGCCTGATCGGCGCCAGTGCCAAACTCTCCAGTGTCAAACTGCTGCGGATCCCGGCTCAGCTCTACACCACAATGATTCGCGGGGTGCCGGACTTGGTACTGATGCTGTTGATTTTCTACAGTCTGCAAACCGGGTTGACCGTTGTCACCGTGGCGCTGGACTGGGAATACATTGAAATCGATCCGTTCGGTGCGGGGGTCATCACCCTGGGCTTTATCTACGGAGCCTATTTCACCGAGACCTTTCGTGGGGCGATGCTCGCCTTGCCCCGTGGGCAGTTGGAGGCAGCCACTGCCTATGGCTTGAGCCGCGCTCAGCGTTTTCGCTTCGTGGTCTTCCCACAGATGATGCGTTTTGCTCTGCCAGGCATCGGCAATAACTGGATGGTGATCCTCAAGGCCACTGCGCTGGTGTCGATCATCGGCTTGGCGGATTTGGTCAAGGCTGCTCAGGACGCCGGTAAAAGCACCTATCAACTGTTCTACTTCCTGGTGCTGGCCGCGGGTGTCTATCTGCTGATCACCAGTGCATCAAACTATGTCCTGCGGTGGCTCGAACGGCATTACGCAACCGGTTCCCGGGAGGCTGTACGATGATTGAACTCTTGCACAATTACTGGAAGCCTTTCCTGTATAGCGACGGCTACCACATCACCGGCCTGGCCATGACCCTGTGGTTGCTCAGCGCCTCGATCCTCATCGGTTTTCTGGTCTCGGTGCCGCTGTCCATTGCCCGGGTTTCATCCAAGTGTTACTTGCGCTGGCCGGTGCAGTTCTATACCTATCTGTTTCGCGGTACGCCGCTCTATATCCAGTTGCTGATCTGCTACACCGGGATCTACAGCCTGGCCGCGGTCCGTGCGCAACCGGTGCTCGATATGTTCTTCCGTGATGCGATGAACTGTACCGTCCTCGCGTTTGCCCTGAACACCTGTGCCTACACCACGGAGATCTTCGCCGGAGCGATTCGCAATATGGCCCACGGCGAAGTCGAAGCCGCGAAGGCCTATGGCCTGACGGGCTGGAAGCTCTATGCCTATGTGATCATGCCTTCGGCTCTGCGCCGCTCTTTGCCCTACTACAGCAACGAAGTGATCCTGATGCTGCATTCGACCACGGTGGCCTTCACCGCAACCGTTCCGGATATCCTGAAAATCGCTCGCGACGCCAACTCGGCGACCTTTTTGACCTTTCAATCTTTTGGCGTTACCGCGCTGATCTACCTGATGGTCACCTTTGCGCTGATCGGTCTGTTCCGCATCGCCGAACGTCATTGGTTGGCTTTTCTGGGCCCGGCTCACTAGGGGCTTGGCACTCCCTATGGCTGGATCAGGCCACGGACTTTGTTGCCGGTTGTGACGCCTACGCAACCGCGACCCATTTTCCCTTAGAGGATGATTGCGCACATGTACAAATTGACCGTTGAAGACCTGCACAAAAGTTACGGTAACCACGAAGTGCTCAAGGGCGTTTCTCTGAGCGCCAAAACCGGTGATGTCATCAGCCTGATCGGCGCCAGCGGCTCGGGCAAAAGCACCTTCTTGCGTTGCATCAACTTTCTCGAAACCCCCAATGACGGAGCCATGAGCCTGGACGGCAAGTCGATTCGCATGGTCAAGGACCACCATGGCATGCACATGGCCGACGATGCCGAGCTGCAACGCCTGCGCACCCGTCTGGCGATGGTGTTCCAGCACTTCAACCTGTGGGGCCATATGACTGTGCTGGAAAACATCACCATGGCCCCGCGCCGGGTGTTGGGTGTCAGCAAAAAGGATGCTGAGGAGCGTGCTCGGCGTTATCTGGACAAAGTTGGTCTGCCGGCGCGCGTGGCGGAGCAATACCCGGCGTTCCTTTCCGGCGGCCAGCAACAGCGGGTGGCGATTGCTCGTGCACTGGCCATGGAGCCGGAGATCCTTCTGTTCGACGAACCTACTTCAGCACTGGATCCGGAGCTTGTCGGGGAAGTCCTCAAAGTCATACAGAAGCTGACTGAGGAGGGGCGCACCATGCTGATGGTCACGCACGAAATGGGTTTTGCGCGACAGGTTTCCAGCCAGATACTGTTTTTACATCAGGGCCGAGTCGAGGAGCAGGGCGGGGCAGAAATTCTGGAGAATCCACACAGCGAACGCCTCCAACAATTTCTGTCCAATGGGCTGAAGTGAGAAAAGCTGACAATGGATGCGAAGAGAAAAAATACCGCTTCGCCTCCATTAGGTCCTCGTTAACAACAGCTTAAGCCCTGCAGCTCCGAAAACCATTGCAAGCGAACCTTCAATCCATCGGCGCGCACGCCGGTAAGCACGAATCATGGGCGCAGTTGAGAAGGCCATTGCATAGCCGCAGAAGATGGTGATGCTGAGTACCGCGCAGCCCGCCAAAATGAGGGAAACTGTCCATTGCGAAGCTTCTGGGCCCAAGCCAAGCGTCATGGTGGCGACCCAGCCAAGGAGTGCCTTGGGGTTGGTCAGATGCATGAGCAGGCCACGTTGGTACAGCTTGAAGCCGGTTATTTTAGACGATTGGGTAGCAGCACCTTTCTCAAGTTGCTCATCGGTCTTGAGTGCAGAACGAGCAGCTTTGAAACCGAGGAAAAGCAGATAAGCTCCCCCCAAAACCTTCATGACAATCAGCGCTTTCGCGTACTCGGCCAGGACAGCAGATATGCCCGTGGCGGCAAGGGAGCCCCAGAACAGTGAGCCGCTCACCACTCCTGCCGCCAAGCATAGGGCGGCTTGCCTGCCTTGCTGCATGGCAACCCCCATGATGCGCATATTGCTCGGCCCTGGACTTGCCGCACCGATGACGTAGACCGTGAAAACCAGCAATAGATGATGAAAATCAGCTGACATGCATAGCCTCGTTGAAGGATGAGTGACGGCGAGGGCACTATAGATATTACCGACCTGTCTGGTCAATATAATGACCTTTGTGAGTGTTCCGTGATCGGTCGAGCCAGGTTGGTGTTGCGTTCTTCGCGACTTTTGTCGCTCTTCCAGCCGCCTCCCAATGCATTGAATGTGGCCACTGCAGCGCGAGCCGATTCGGTTTGTGCCTGTGCTCTACCGTCAGATGCCGCTAACAGGTGCTCATCGGCGTCCAGCACTTCGATCAGGCTGATAACACCTTTTTGATACGCGGCAAACGACGTCGCTCGGGCTTTCGCATAGGCAGACTCGGCCTGGGCGAGCTTTGTCGATTGCTGCTTGCGGTTGACCAGCGCCGAAAAAGCGGTTTCGACGTCCTCGGTGGCCCGTAGAGCTGACTGGCGGTAAGCGGCTAACGCTTCCGCTTCCTGGCCTTTCGCCAAGTCAATCTGGGCGTTGATGCGGCCAAAATCGAACAGTCTCCAGCGCAATCCCAATACCGTCGAGGCCTGGCTGGCGCCGTTGCTGAACAGATTTGCGCTGGAGACCGATGTGGCGCTGCCTAGCAAGGCACTCACGGAGAGTTTGGGGTAATACTCGGAAATGGCTTCGCCAATGCGGGCGCTGGATGCCGCAAGGCGGCGCTCAGCGACGATCAAGTCAGGGCGCCGGCGTAGCAGGTCGGCCGGAGAGCCCATTTTGGCGAAGCTTGGCACATCGGGTATACGCGCCGGCTCAGTCAACTGCGCGCTGTAAGTGCCCGGTGGTTTGCCCAACAATACATCCAAGGCATTCATCGCCGCGTCGAGGCTGGCTTGCAGTACCGGTACGGTTGCCTGGGCTTGATTCAGCGATCCTTGGGTCTGGTTCAATTGCAGATCAGCAACCAGTCCTTTTGCGTAGAGGTGTTCAAGGGTAGTGAGCAACTGTTGGCGAGTCTCAACTTGCTGTCGGGCAATTTCCAAGCGTGCCTGCAGGCCTCGGACGCTGAGGTAAAGGTCTGCGGTCTGCGCCACCACTGCCAGGCGTATGGCAATTGCTCCGGCTTGCGATGCCTGATAGTCGGCGAGGGCGGCCTCTTTGCCCCGGCGCAGCCCACCAAACACATCCAGCTCCCAGCCTGCATTCAAGTCCGCCTCGTAGGCACTCCCGTAGCGATCATAGGAAGGGTTTGAGTTCAGCACCTGACCTAGCGGTGTCTCTACTGACTGACGGGCCCGGGCTGCTTGAGCATTGACGGTGGCCGATGGCAAAAGGGCGGCGTTGGCTGCGCTCAGACCTGCACGAGCCTGCTTGATCCTTGCAGTTGCCTGGGCCAAGTCGAGATTCTGTTCAAGCGCTCGATTTATCAGTTGGCTCAGTACCGGGTCATTGAACGTGTTCCACCAAGCGGCTAGATCGGTTGTTGTAGCACTCGCCTGTTGTGCTTTGGGTGTTTGAGTCGAGAAATGCTCGGGCAATTCCATAATGGGTTCTGAGTAGTCGGAGCCCACTGTGCAGCCCGCAACCATACCGAAACACAGCAAGGCGGCGAAACGAAGAGGAGGGTACATGCGATACCTTCGGAATGGTTGGGTATGTGACCATATTACAATTTGGTCACTTGTTGTCAATCACCCTTTGGGTGAGTAAGCTGATCGCATGAACCCGCCATCAATATCTTCGCCCAGCGCCCGTGGCCCAGCCGATCACGACATTCGAGACCAGATTGTTGCGGCGGCCAACGAACATTTCAGTCAATACGGTTACGGTAAAACAACGGTCTCCGATCTGGCCAAGGCCATCGGTTTTTCCAAGGCTTACATCTACAAGTTCTTTGATTCCAAACAGGCGATTGGTGATGCCATCTGCGCACATTGCCTGGAGCAAATCGTCGCGACGGTGGAACAGGCGATCAATGCGGACGCCATCTCGCCGACCGAGCGCTTTCGGCGCTTGGTCAAAACCCTGATCGTTACAGGTGTGAACCTGTTTTTTAACGACCGAAAACTCTATGACATCGCAGCGTTCGCCGCGTCGGAAAGCTGGCCCAGCTCGCAGGTCTATGACGCACGTATCAAGCACTTTGTGTTGCAAATCGTGCGTCAGGGGCGAGAGCTTGGGGAGTTTGAACGCAAGACACCGTTGGATGAGACAGTCGAAGCGATACATCTCGCTCTACGGCCCTTCATCAACCCTTTGTTGTTGCAGTACAACCTCGATTTTGTTGAAGAGGCCCCTTCGCTCATCTCCAATCTTGTTCTGCGTAGCCTGATGCCTTAAGCGTTGCAGCTGGCAGATGTGTTGCGCACCCGTGTCAGCGCGCGCGTCTGAAAAATCAGATATCAAACCACTCTCGGTTGCCCTGATCTGCAGGGCGACTATCATTTGCCTGGATTGTGACTATTGACATAAATGGTCACTTGAATAAGCATGGTGCATCCGCTACCGAGAGGTCTCCATGATCCAGCGCCATTACAGATTATTTATTTTCATTGGTTTGTTGCCGTTTGCCCTGGCTGCATGCAACGAAGCCATGCCTGCAGATCCTCGTCTCCAAGTGCCCTTGGTGCGTATCGGTGTGGTTCAACCTTCCGCGCCTGCGTCACGGGTGTTCACCGGTATCGTCGCTGCCCGAGTTCAGAGTGATCTCGGTTTTCGAGTGCCAGGGAAAGTGTTGGAGCGCTTGGTGGATACCGGACAGAGTGTCAAGCGCGGGCAGCCACTCATGCGAATCGATGCTAACGATCTGACGCTGACCGCACGGGCACAGCAGGACGCCGTACTGGCGGCCTTGGCTCGGGCCCGGCAGGCCTCTGATGATGAGCTTCGCTACCGTGATCTGGTATCTGTCGGAGCGGTGTCCGCTTCCACTTACGCAGGAATTAAAGCGGCTGCCGACTCGGCGAAAGCCCAACTCAACGCGGCCCAAGCCCAGGCTGATGTGGCGAGAAACGCGACGGGTTACTCGACGTTATTGGCTGATGCCGACGGGGTTGTGGTGGACACCTTGGCGGAGCCGGGGCAGGTGATTGGCGCAGGTCAGGTGGTGGTGCGCGTTGCCCATTCAGGACAACGCGAGGCAGTGATCCAGTTACCCGAGACGCTACGTCCTTCGTTGGGTTCGTCGGCGACGGTTGAGCTCTATGGGCAGAGCCTAAGTGCAGGCAGCGCGCGTTTACGCCAACTATCCGATTCAGCTGACCGACAGACCCGAACTTTCGAAGCGCGTTATGTGTTGGAGGGGGTACTTTCCAAGGCGACGCTGGGCTCGACGATCTCAGTGGTGATAGCTGATGCGGAGGTTGCCGATGCCAGGGAGTTGCAGGTGCCCATGGGGGCCCTTTACGACGCAGGTAAAGGTCCGGGCGTCTGGGTGGTCGGGGGCGAGCCGGAGCGTGTGGCCTGGCGACCGATCACGGTTCGCAGTCTGAACAATGAAGCCAGCGTGCGCGTGATGGGTGATTTGCAGGTGGGGGATCGTGTCGTTGCATTGGGCGCTCACCTGTTGAGTGAGGGAGAGCAGGTCAGGACTGAAACGGCAATGACCCTTCAGCCACCCGTGGCCGAGGTGCGTCGATGAGCGGGTTCAATTTGTCCGCACTGGCGGTGCGCGAGCGCTCAATCACCCTGTTCTTGATCCTGCTTATTTCTGTGGGTGGGCTGTTTGTCTTCTTCAAACTGGGACGTGCGGAAGACCCCGCATTCACCATCAAGCAAATGACGGTGGTGACAGCCTGGCCTGGGGCAACGGCTCAGGAGATGCAAGACCAGGTGGCGGAAAAGCTGGAAAAACGCATGCAGGAACTGCGTTGGTACGATCGGACCGAGACCTTTACCCGGCCCGGCTTGGCCTTCACCACGGTTTACCTGCTCGATAGCACACCGCCCTCCGCTGTTCAGGAGGAGTTTTACCAGGCTCGCAAGAAAATCCTGGATGAGGAGAAAGGGTTGCCGTCCGGGGTAATCGGGCCGATGGTCAATGATGAGTATTCCGATGTCACCTTCGCTCTTTATGCGCTAAAGGCCAAGGGTGAACCGCAACGCTTGCTGGTGCGCGAAGCCGAGGGCTTGCGCCAGCGTTTGCTGCATGTAGCGGGAGTGAAGAAGGTCAATATCATCGGTGAACAGGCCGAGCGCATTTTCGTCGAGCTGTCCTACGAGCGTCTGGCGACACTGGGCATTTCCGCACGAGACATCTTCAGTGCGCTGAACACGCAGAACATGATGACTCCGGCCGGCTCGGTTGAAGCCAAGGGCCCGCAGGTTTTCATTCGTCTGGATGGTGCATTTGACGATCTGCAGAAGATTCGTGATACCCCACTGACGGTGCAGGGCAGAACCCTCAAGTTGTCCGATGTGGCCGAGGTCAAGCGCGGTTATGAGGACCCGGCGACGTTCCTGGTGCGTAACAACGGCGAGCCTGCATTGTTGCTCGGCGTGGTCATGCGCGATGGCTGGAACGGCCTGGATCTGGGGAAGTCGCTGGAAGCCGAGGCTGCAGCGATCAATGAGCAAATGCCCTTGGGCATGAGTCTGACCAAGGTCACGGACCAGGCGGTGAACATTGGGGCGTCCGTCAACGAGTTCATGCTGAAGTTCTTTGCCGCGCTGGGCGTCGTGCTGCTGGTGTGCTTCCTCAGCATGGGCTGGCGCGTCGGCATTGTGGTCGCCGCGGCAGTACCGTTGACCCTGGCCGCGGTGTTCATTGTCATGGCGGCCACAGGCAAGGATTTTGACCGAATTACCCTGGGCTCGTTGATTTTGGCGCTGGGGTTGCTGGTCGACGATGCAATCATTGCCATCGAGATGATGGTGGTGAAGATGGAGGAGGGCTACGACCGGATCAAAGCCTCGGCTTATGCCTGGAGCCACACGGCCGCTCCGATGTTGTCGGGTACGCTGGTCACGGCTATCGGCTTTATGCCCAACGGCTTTGCCAAGTCGACGGCCGGTGAGTACACCGCCAATATGTTCTGGATCGTCGGTATCGCACTCATCACCTCCTGGGTCGTGGCAGTGGTGTTTACACCCTACCTGGGCGTCAAACTGCTGCCGCAGCTCAAGGTGCCCGAGGGTGGTCACACCGCCATTTACGGTACGCCGAATTACCGGCGTTTCAGGCGCCTGCTGGGCGGCGTTATCCGCCGCAAAGGCCTGGTGGCTGTCTGCGTCGTAGGCTTGTTCATTGCTGCGATTCTGAGCATGGGCGTGGTGAAGAAGCAGTTCTTTCCAACTTCCGACCGACCCGAGGTGCTGGTTGAGGTGCAGATGCCTTACGGCACGTCGATCGAGCAGACTGATGTCGCCACAGCCAAGGTCGAGGCGTGGTTGGCAACGCAGCCGGAAGCCAAGATCGTCACCGCTTACATTGGTCAGGGTGCACCGCGCTTCTACCTGGCCATGGCACCTGAGTTGCCCGATCCTTCGTTTGCAAAAATCGTCGTACTGACCGCGAATCAGCAAGAGCGTGAGGCACTCAAGCTCCGACTCAGGCAAGCCGCCGCCGATGGCTTGGCGCCTGAAGCCCGGGTGCGTGTGACGCAGTTGGTATTTGGTCCTTATTCACCTTTTCCGGTGGCTTTTCGGGTGGTGGGTGCGGATCCGGCGGTGTTGCGTAATATCGCCGCGCAGGTGCGTGAGGTGATGACTGCCAGCCCAATGATGAGAACCGTCAACACGGACTTGGGTGAGCGCGCACCGGCACTTCATCTCACGCTGGATCAGGATCGTCTACAAGCGTTCGGCTTGACCTCGACGGATGTCGCGCAACAGCTGCAGTTCCTGCTGGTGGGGGTGCCTGTTACCGAGGTGCGTGAAGACATTCGTTCGGTTCAGGTGGTCGCACGCTCTGCCGGAGAGACGCGTCTGGATCCGTCGAAAATTTCCGCCTTCACGCTGACCGGCGCCCAGGGGCAGCGAGTGTCGTTGTCCCAGGTAGGGGCGGTCGATGTTCGGATGGAGGAGCCTATCCTGCGACGTCGCGATCGTACGCCGACCATAACCGTACGCGGTGATGTGGCCGAAGGTCTTCAGCCTCCCGATGTCTCCAATGCCGTGATGGCGCAGTTGCAGCCGCTCATTGAAAAGTTGCCCGTGGGCTACCGGATCGAGCTGGCTGGTTCCATCGAGGAATCAGACAAAGCGAACAAGGCATTGCTGCCGTTGTTCCCGATCATGATCGCGCTGATGTTGCTGACCATCATTATTCAGGTGCGTTCGATGTCGGCCATGATGATGGTTTTCGCCACGGCGCCTTTGGGTCTGATTGGTGTGGTGCCGATTCTTCTATTGTTTCAGCAGCCGTTCGGGATCAACGCCTTGGTTGGACTGATTGCGTTGTCAGGGATTCTGATGCGCAACACGCTGATCCTTATCGGACAGATTCACGCCAATGAGAAGTTCGGTCTTTCGCCTTATGACGCAGTGGTTGAAGCCACTGTTCAGCGTGCGCGGCCGGTGATTCTCACGGCGCTGGCGGCGATGCTGGCATTCATTCCGCTGACTCACTCGGTGTTCTGGGGAACGCTGGCCTACACGCTGATCGGCGGCACCTTTGCCGGCACAGTGCTGACACTGGTGTTCCTGCCGGCGATGTATTCCCTCTGGTTCAAGATCAAGCCCGAGCCTGCACATGAGCTTGCTGCGAACACTCACGTTGCTTGATGGCTGAGTACCTGGATCGCCTTCATCCGTTTCTGCTACCCACGTTCAGTGATTAATCATGGAGTCATAATAATGAAAAAATAATCCTCAAGACTTCCCTTGGCCTCGCTGCAATGCTTGCATCCGGGCATTTGTTTGCGAGTGGTTTTGCCATCAACGAACAAAGTATCAGCGGTATGGGGACTGGATTCTCAACGGTTTCGGTACTTCTGTCACCTACCGCTTCTGAGTGGTTGCGCGGTGCCGAACACCCGACAACCACGCTTGGCAAAAATTTGCACGGTGACATGCCCGCGGCGCCTATGTGCCCGAAAAACCTGCGTTACGCCGAGGAGGTGTTCAGGGCGTTCGAGCAGGGCGTGCCCCCTGACGATTTTCCTCGTGAAGATTACGAAAAGGCCTGGGAGGCGCGTTTCACCGTAGAGCGCCTGAACGCGCTGGGACGTGCCGGGGTTGGGTTAGCATTCGACGCTATTTATAATGTTGCTCAAACATGGCCACCTGTTCCGGCGTGATCAGCTGAAAGGGCACCCAGACATCCGTCTCGACCGGCTCGCCCTTGATCATTTTGATGGCCGCTTGCAGTGCGACGCTGGCTTGGGCCTTGGGGTCTTGAAAGACCGAGGCGACCAGCATCCCGCGCTTGATCGCCGCCAGTCCGTCAGGCAGGCCGTCGATGCCGACAATGGCTATTTCACCCTTGGCTTTACCGGCTTGCTGCAGTGCCATGGCGGCGCCGATGGCCATCTCGTCATTGTTGGCCACGATGGCGTCAAAGCGGGTGCCGGCCAGCAGCCAGTTGCTAGTCAGGTCCATGCCTTTGTTGCGCTGCCATTCAGCCGTTTGTTGTTCGACGATCTTGATGTCGGGATAGTCCTTGAGCACCTGTTTGACGCCTTCGGTGCGGTCATGCGTGGAGTTTTGCGCCAGGTCGCCCATGATGATCGCGAGGGTGCCCTTGCCCCCCAGCTTTTTCGCCAGATAGCGCATCTGCAGCTGTCCGGCCTCAATGTCATTGGACGCCACCGTGACCACGCCTTTGGGCAGGACACGTTCGTCCGGGTGACGGTTGACGTAGACCAGCGGGGTCTTTGCCTCGACGGCGGCGCGGGTCACGTTGGCGGTGGCGGCGGTGTCCACGGGCAAGACGATGACCGCGTCTACCTTCTGATTGAGAAAGTCCTGGACCTGATTGAGCTGGCGCACCACGTCGCCCTGGGCATCCTCGAACTGGATCTGGACGTTTTCCTTTTTGGCGGCGTCTTCCAGGCCGCTGCGCACATAGGTCATGAAGTTGTCGTCAACCCTGGCAATGCTGACGCCGATACGATAGCTGGAGGCAGCGGCCCATTGGCTGAAGAGTAATAACAGGGTGGCAAAAAGCACTGTGCAACGACGCATGATGGTTTTCCTTTTGTTGTTATGAGTTGAAGCTCATCAAGATCAACCGTGAAGGTTGGTGGCGCGCTTTGAGTCAACGTCCGAGCGCGCCGCAGGCTCCTCAATCCAGCGTGAACGCCTGTCGGAAGCGTTCCAATGCCGCTTCGCTAGCGCCGCTGGCCCAGCTCTCGAGCCCGACAACACCGGTGTATCCCATGCCGAACAAGGCTTTGGCAATGGCTGGATAATGGATTTCGCCGGTGCCGGGTTCCATGCGGCCGGGGACGTCGGCGACCTGGATTTCCCCGATGGCGCTGCCGGCGCGTCCGATCAGTTCGATCAGGTTCCCTTCGCCGATTTGGGCGTGGTAAAGATCCAGGTTCATCTTCAGATAAGGGCTGCCCACGGCCTCGATCAGTGCCAGGGTGTCGTCGGCGCGAGCAAACGGAGTGCCGGGATGGTCCACTTCGGTGTTGAGGTTTTCCAGCAGGAACACCCGGCCGGCGTCTTCGCCCAGGCGCGCGATTTTTTCCAGGGTCTTGCAGGCGCCCAACCACATGCGGCCCGTGGTCTGGGCCACGGGTTTGACCGGTAAGCCCTGGTCGCCCAGGCCAGTGCCGTGCAGGTTGAGACTCGGGCAATTCAATTGTGCGGCGACAGCCAGCGATTCCCGTGCGCTGTCAAGCAGGTGCTGGATGTCCTCGGGATCGGTCAGGTTGCCCGAGATGTAGCCGGTCATGGAGGTGAAGTCAGCGCCGGTGGCGACCAGGGCCGCCATGTCTTTCGTCGTCCAGTCCCAGATTTCGACACTGAAACCCAGTGCGTGAATCCGTTTGACGCGCTCGGTGAATGGCAGGTCGAGGAAGACCATCTCGGCGCTGACCGCCAGTTTGAACGGTGTGAAACTCATGAGCGGGCTCCTTGCACACGCACCGGTTTGCCCTGCTGGAAGGACTCGATGCAGGCGCGGGCAATCGCAAGTGCCGCTCGGGCATCTTCGCCGCTGGCCAGTGGTTTTTCGCCAGTGCGCAGACAATCGACAAAGTGGTTGAGCTCGGCCACATAGGCGTCACGCAGCAGGTCAGTGTCCAGGCGCTGGGTGTCGGCCTGGATACCATTGGCCAGATAGCGAACCAGGTCAGAGTCATTCACGCCGCCCATGGTCAGCATGCCTGCGCTGCCGAAGACTTCGCCCCGAACGTCGTAGCCATAAACTGCCTGGAAGTTGGCCTCGGCCGTGGCGATGGCGCCGTTATCAAAACGTATCGTGACCACAGCGGTGTCCAGAAATCCTTTGCTCTTGTAGTCCGGTGCAATCAGCGCATCGGCCATGACGAACACTTCGACCGCTTCGGCGCCGGGGTTCAGGTAGCGCAGGGTATCGAAGTCATGAATCAGGGTTTCAAGGAAAATCACCCACTGTGGTGAGGCGGCCGGATTGTTCAGCGCCGGGTCGCGAGTCAACGAGCGCAGCAGTTGCGGCTTGCCGATACGGCCGGCGACCACATCCAGGTGCGCAGCCCGGAAGCTTTTGGCGAAGCGGCGATTGAAGCCGACTTGCAGTGTCACTTGGGCGTCGGCAGCGGCAGCGATGGCGCGGTCGGCTTCGTCCAGGGTGATGGCCATGGGTTTTTCACAGAACACCCCTTTGCCGGCCCGGGCGGCGCTGATCACCAGTTCGGCATGGCTGCGGGCCGGGGCGGCGATCAACACGCCGTCAATGTCCGGGTCATCGAGCAGTTGCTGTGGATCGGTATAGACCCGCTGTACACCCAACTCTGCCGCCAGGCGAGAGGCCTGGCCGGGTGTCGGGTCGGCGATGGCGGCCAGACAAGCGCCAGGAATGTGCCGGGCCGCGGTCAGGCCGTGAAAGCTGCCCATGCGGCCGGCGCCGATAAGGCCGAGGCGGAGGGTCTTGGATGCACTCATGAATGACTCCCTTTTATTGTTGTTCAATGATTCGACAGCAGGAATGCCCTCGCTGGTACAAGGCAGTCAGCAAGTGCTGTGCCAATATTTAACTTATTGATATTTAACGAGTTAATTTGATGTCGTTGAAATAAGTGTTCATTCCTGTGACATGTCTATACTGACATGTCGAAAATATGAACATAGGAGCGGGACGTGAACCAGCAGCCAATGGCCTTCAGCGTGCAAGACCTCGATTACATCACCGCGCTCGGTCCTGCGTCGTTGAGCGAAGGACCGATCGCTGCGTTGGAGCAGGCCTGGCAGGCGTGTTTGATGGGGCGCACCGATCGACCCGCCGGGGTTCGGCAGGTGATCTGGGATTCCTGGCTGCGCAGCGTCAGTGCCGGCCTCGATCCTGAAGATGGCGAATATCGCTTTGTCGCCCCTGTCGATCTGGCCGCAACGCTGGCGGCCAATCGGGTGTTGATCATCGCGGCGGCGGAAGTTATGCGCGGATTGCTGGCATACAACCCCAGGGGCCATATCAACCTGACCGATGCCGAAGGCACGACGCTGTATTTCTGCGGCCTCGATCTCACGCCGGTGGGCAGCCGCTTGCTGGAGTCAGTGCAGGGCACCAATTGCACGGGGCTGGCGATTGCCGAAGACCGATTGGTATATGTGTTGGCCGAGGAAAATTTCGGGCTTGGCCTGCGCCGGCGGCGCATGCATTGTGCCGCCGCGCCGATCCGAGATGCCCAGGGCCGGACGCTGGCCATGTTGACCCTGACCGCAGAGCCGGGCTGGTTTCATTTTCACACCCTGGGCACTGTGCAGGCGGCGGCCGAGGCGGTCTCGCGGCAGATGGCGCTGCAGGCCTTGCTGGAAGAACAGCAAACCGTGCTTGAAGTGCTCAACGAGGGATTGGTGGTGCTGGATGAGCGTGGCTGCATCAAGGCACTCAACCGCTATGCACGGCAATTGTTTCGCGTGGGTCGGGACCTGCTGGGCAGTCCGTTCCAGCATCTGGGCCAGAGCGAACTGACCGACGAGATTTTGCGACGTGGCGGGGAAGGGCTGCGGGATCTGGATTGCACCTTTGAGCTGCATGATCGCAGTCACCTGGCGTGCCTGGTGTCCGTATGCTCGCTGGAGCAGGGCGGGCGCATTGTTTCGTTACGGGAGAACCGACGCATCCGGGAAATTACCCGGCGGATCATCGGCACTCAGGCCAGCTACACCTTTGAAACCATTCAGGGCAGTTCGCGAGCGATTCAGGACGCCTTGCACCTGGGGCGGATCGCCAGTCGCAGTGACTCGACCACGCTGATCCTCGGTGAAAGCGGCACTGGCAAGGAGCTGTTCGCCCAGGCGATCCATAACGCCAGCGACCGTTGCAGCGGTCCGTTTGTGGCGGTCAATTGCGGGGCGATTCCGCGAGACCTGGTGCAGAGCGAACTGTTCGGGCATGTAGAGGGCGCCTTCACCGGATCGGCCCGTGGCGGCTCGGCCGGGAAGTTCGAATTGGCCGATGGCGGAACGATCTTTCTCGATGAAATCGGTGACATGTCCTTCGATGCCCAGGTCAGCCTGCTGCGCGTCTTGCAAGAAGGCGAGGTGACGCGGGTGGGCGCGAAAAAATCCCGGCAGGTGAATGTGCGCATCATCGCCGCCACCCACCGCAACCTGAGTCAGGCGGTGGCCAATGGCGCGTTCCGCGAGGATCTTTACTACCGGCTCAACGTACTGAACTTGACGGTTCCGCCGCTAAGAATGCGCCGGGAGGATGTGCCGTTATTGGCGCGACATTTTCTCAGTCGTTGCGCTCGGTCGTTGCGCAAGTCGGTGCAAGGCTTCTCGCCAGAGGCGTTGGATATCCTGTCGGCTTACCATTGGCCAGGTAATGTTCGTGAGCTGGAAAATACCATTGAGCGCGCGACCAATCTGTCGGTGACCGAACTGATCCAGCCCGGAGATCTACCGCTCGAAATCAAGCAGGGCGTGCGGCCTTCGGCGCGGGGAGGTGTGCCTGAACCCCGGGCGGCCCTGGATCTCGGCGCCCATGAAATGAACGCGATCATCGCGGCCCTCGAGGATTCCCGCGGCAACATCCGCCTGGCCGCCAGACAGCTGAATGTTTCTCGTGGTGGGCTGTACAACAAGATGAGTCGGTACGGGCTGAGTGCTGATACTTTTCGGTCGGGGCCGGGCCTCTGACGGGCTGACTGGACCTGGCTCCCTCGCTACAGGTTCAGCTTCGAGCGTTCTCTGAGGTCAGGATTTGCAGTGGAATGTGGATTCGATGCCGCACCGGATCGAAGTCGGACGTGGTTTGCAGTTCAATCAGCAGGTCGATCAGCGCGGTTGCCAGCAATTTCGGCTGGGAGTCGATGACCAGGCTGATCAACCCCTGCGCCAGGGCCTTGCGCGACAGCTCGGTCGATTCCTGCAGGATGCAGCACAGCGACGGCCGCTTCGGCAGTTGCGACAGGGCGCTGATAATGCCGTCGCCACCACCGCCGACCACGCACAGCCCTCGCAGGTCGTCATGCCGCGCCAGCAGGTCCAGCGTCGCCTCTTCGGTGATGTCGTTGTTGTCCAGATTGATCACCGCTTCCAGCGGCCGCAACCCCGGTGCGCGTTCCGCCAGGTAACTGCGCAACCCCTCGACCCGCGCCTGATGACCGAGGAAGCGGTGGCCGCCGAGCAGCACCCCGACACTGCCTTTGCGCGCGCCACAGGTGTGAGCCATCAGCCAGCCCATGGTGCGCCCGACCTCATGATTATCCTGGCCGACGTAAGGCTCATCCGCGGCTTCATAAATGTCGGAGAGCAGCGCAATCACCGGCACGCCGGCGGCTTTGATCTGAGCGATGGCGGCCTGGATCAGCGGATGCGCGAAGCTGACCACTGCCAGGCCGTCGCACTGCACCGCCAGCTGTTCGATTTGAGCAATGATCGCGCTGGGTGTGCGATCGAAGACGTACTCGAATTGCAGGCTCAGGTTGACGCCCGCCTGGCGCTGCGCCGTCTCGGAGATGGCGGCAGCCACGTTACCGTAGAACGCCTGGGCGGTGCCAAGCAAGAGGATGCCGAAACGGTAGCTGGGACGACATTCGCGGATCCGCTGGCCGATCAGCCGGGCGGCGAAATAACCGACCGCTTCAGCGGCCTGAAACACTTGTTCGGCGGTCGCCGGGTTGACCGGCGCCCTGGCGTTGAGCACCCGGTCCACGGTGGCGACACTCAAGCCCGCGTGTTCGGCGACGGTGGCAATGGTTGGGCGTTTAGTGGTGTTCATGGCAGGCCCCGCGGCGCCTTGATAGAAAACTATCAAGCTTCAATGGGCCTGGATGATAGCTTGATAGGAAATGTATTCAAGGGCTTGAGGGTAATCAGTGGGCTCTCTATCGTTTCTCACAACGATGTGATCCCGCGTCGAAAAGTGCCCAAAACCATCAAGCTTGCGGAGAACAATAAAATGCCTGAACAACACGCAGCCTTTGAACACCCCGATAAACCCGGGCCTCGGGATTATCGATTGATCGGTCCGGAAGCCGCCAAGGCGGCGCAAAAAGGCCTGGTGTCAGCCCGCTGGTACCAATCACCGATTTCCCGTAAACGCATGAAGGAATTGATGCAGCGCCGCGACGGCCCGGCCTTGCGCGACACCGCCATCTGGTTGCTATCGATGGTCGTCACTGGATTCGGGGGGTACTGGTTCTGGGGCTCCTGGGCCTGCATTCCGTTCTTCTTCGCCTACGGGGTGCTCTATGGCACCGCATCCAATGCTCGTTGGCACGAAACGGGTCACGGCACGGCGTTCAAAACCCGCTGGATGAATGATGCGGTCTATCAACTGTCGAGCTTCATGTTCATGTTCGAACCCCATGTCTGGCGTTGGAGCCACGCCCGGCACCACACCGACACCATCATCGTCGGTCGCGATCCGGAGATCGTCGAGCCGCGTCCGCCCAGCCTGATCAATATGGTGCTGAGCCTGTTCAGGATGCCTTACGCGATCAAGACGATGTGGTCAGTCTGCCGGCATGCAAGCGGACGGATGGCGGAAGAAGAGCAGACCTTCATCCCCGAATCCGAGTGGCCCAAGGTCTTTACGGCGGCGCGTATCTGGCTGGTGATTTATGGACTCACCGTAGGCGCGGCGCTGTATCTGCAGAGCTGGTTGCCGCTGATGTTTATCGGCCTGCCAACCCTGTACGGCGGCTGGCTATCCTACCTGTTCGGCCTGACGCAGCATGTCGGCCTGGCCGAGGACGTGCTCGATCACCGCAGCAACTGCCGCACCATTTACATGAACCCGCTGCTGCGTTTTCTGTACCTCGACATGAACTATCACCTTGAGCATCACATGTATCCGATGGTGCCGTTTCATGCGCTGGCGCAGCTTCACGAAGAAATCCGTCACGACTGCCCGCCGCCGTACGCCGGCCTGTTTGAGGCTTTCAAGGAAATCCTCCCGACCATCTGGAAGCAGCGCAAAGACCCGACGTATTTCATCCGTCGCCCTTTGCCACAACGCGCAACGCCGGCCACCAGCGCCCAGTCAGAAGCTGACGCAACGCCGGCCTGACACCTTCCCGGTTTGACCACTACACGAGAAAGCACCATGACCGATCAATGGATCGACGTCTGCGCCGTGGGCGAAATAAATGAAGAAGATGTCATTCGTTTCGACCACGGTCCGCACACCTATGCCGTCTACCGCTCCGCCGCCGACGAGTTCTTCGCCACGGCGGGCCTGTGCACCCACGAATCCATCCATCTGGCAGATGGCCTGGTGATGGACCATGTCATCGAGTGCCCCAAGCACAACGGGCGTTTCGACTACCGCTCCGGCAAAGCCCTTGGCGCGCCGGTGTGCGTCAACCTCAAGACCTATCCGGTCCGGGTCGAGGCGGGGCGTGTCCTGCTCGCCATTACGGTTTAACTGCACGGAGTCTGTGCCATGAATTCTGCCAATGCTCCACTGGTCATCGTCGGCGCCGGGCATGCCGGTGGCCGCGCGGCGCTGACCCTGCGCGGCGAAGGTTATCGCGGTCGCCTGATTCTGATCGGCGATGAGTCCCACCCGCCTTATGAACGTCCGCCGCTGTCCAAGGGGCTGTTGCAGGGCACGATAGATCTGGCGGGTTGCAGCCTGTGCGACAAGGCTCGGCTCGCTGAACTGGACATCGAGCACCTGGCTGGCAACCCGGTGAAAAGCCTCGATCCGCAGCAATATCGATTACAGCTGGCCGATGGCAGTTGGTTGCATTACACCCGCCTGTTGCTCGCAACCGGGGGCAGGGCGCGACTGTTGCCCTCGGTGCCGGTGCATCTGCCCAACGTGCTTTATCTGCGAACCCATGACGAAGCCATGGCACTGCGCGCTTCGCTACGACCCGGCGCTCGATTGGTGATCATCGGCGGCGGCTTTATCGGACTCGAAGTCGCCGCGACCGCCCGTGCCCTGGGTTGCACGGTGACCTTGCTCGAAGCCGGTCCGCGCCTGGCGGGTCGAGTCCTGCCGGAGCGATTGTCCAGTGTCCTGCTGGAATTGCATCGCCGTCAGGGCGTGGATGTCCGACTGAATGTAGCCATTGAAACGGTGCTGGGCGCCACTCGCGCCGAGGTGGTGCAACTGGTCGACGGCCAGTTGTTGCCCTGCGATCTGGTCGTGGTGGGTATTGGCATGCAACCCAACACCGAGTTGGCCGTGGCTGCCGGGCTTGAGGTCGGTCAGGGCATTCGCGTCGATGCACGGTTGCGCACCAGTGCACCGGACATCTTTGCGGCAGGTGACGTCTGTGAATTTCGCCTGCATCCGCAAGGGATTTTCCAGCGTCAGGAAACCTGGCGCAACGCCGAAACCCAGGGCCGTCTTGCCGCCCTGAACTTGCTGGGTGGTGAGCAGCCCTACGACGTCATTCCCGGCTTCTGGTCTGATCAGTACAACTGGGGACTGCAAACCTCGGGCGTAATCGCAAACACTGAATCGACGACGAGTCGGACAACCCCGGAGGGCGGTTTTCTGTTGTTCTACCTCGATGCCGAGCAACGTCTGCTAGGGGCTTGCGGCTGGGGCCAGGGCAATAGCATCGCCAAGGACATCAAGTTGTGCGAGCGGCTGATCGCCAACCATAGCCCTCTCTCGGTGGTTGCTTTAGCCGATGCCGATGTATCGCTCAAACAACTGCTGAGGAACTGACATGCGCGAATTCCTGGTGTTTCAGTCCTTGTGGGCCATGCAAGATCACCGTGGCCACTGCGATCTGTCCATTGAAGCGCAGCTGGAAAAGATCGCCGCCGCCGGCTTCGACGGGATCACCGAGCATTTCTGGCTTGCGCCACAGGCTGCACGCCTGAGTGCCGCCGCCAAGGCGCAGGGCCTGCAAATCGAAGGTCAACTGTTCCCCCGAACCGTGGATGACCTGGCGACCGCGCTCGATGTGGTATCCCGCCACGGCTGCCACCACCTGACGCTGCAGGCCGATGTCCGGCCGCGCACACTGGCGCAAGCCATGGAACTGATCGAAGGCTGGCAGCGTCTGGCCGAGCAGGTGGACTTTCCGATCCTGTTGGAAACCCATCGTTATCGTCTCACCAGCGACCTGTTATTCACGCTTGATCTCCTTGCGCAAATGCCTGATCTCAAACTGTTGGCTGACTTGTCCCACTACGTCGTGGGCAGGGAGTTGCCTGAGTCGGCCAACGCCGAAGACGACGAGCAGATCCATGCCATCCTGCGCCGTAGTTGGGGTTTCCATGGTCGTGCCAGCAACGGCGAACAGGTCCAGGTGCCCTTGAGCTTTGCCCAGCATCGACCCTGGTTGGAGCGATACCTGGGCTGGTGGCGCTACGGGATCGAGGATTGGCTGGCTCGGCCGAACACACCCGCCAGCCTGTCCTTCACCTGCGAACTTGGCCCACCACCTTATGCGATCACGGGGGCTGATGGGCGTGACATTACGGATCGCTGGGAGGAGGCGTTGATGTTGAAGGCGCTGATGCGTGGGGTTTGGAGCGACTGCCAGCTGCGAACGGCTACGTCAAAAGATTGATTTTATCAGTTGGGTCCCATCGTCCAGTATCTGTTAGAGCAGATGCTTCCCGCACAACGCGACCTGTTCATGCATCGAAACGATCCGAAACTGCGGACGATCCGGACCAGGTCTGCGCGACCTATGACCGGTGCATCGATCATTTGCCCATCAGGGCCGCCAGCATCTGGCCGGTCTGTTTGTTGTCGCTGTCGATGGCCTGCTTGCCGAGGATCACCAGCTGTGGCTGTTCCTTGTTGACAACGGCTTTGAGCAGCTTGGCCACGGCCAGGGAAGTCAGCTCTTCAGCTGATTCAACCAGGATCGCGCGGTCGGCACCCAAGGCCAGCGTGGTGCGCAGTTGCTCCTGGACGGTGGACGGGCCGACGCAGACGATCTCAGTCGCCACGCCTTTTTCCTTCAGGCGTACCGCTTCTTCCACTGCGATTTCGCAGAACGGGTTCATCGACATCTTGACGTTGGCGAGGTCGACGCCGGAATTGTCCGCCTTGACGCGGACCTTGACGTTGTAGTCGACAATGCGTTTGACAGCTACCAGGATCTTCATTGGGCAGGGTTCTCTTGAAAATCTTTGATCGTTGCAGTCTGACTGCTTGTTATCAGTACGTGCTAAATCGCCCCAGCGACGCGCATTTGTTTGATTTGCCCAGTTCTCTGAGCCTGCTCGGTGTGCTGGCCAAGATCCGGAACAGCATCCATCCGGGGTTCGAACGCGTTGTTGCTGCCGGGTGGAATCAGGCTGGGAATGGGACCAGCAGAGGTTTCAACTTCCCGCCAGCGCCCTCGAGCCTGAAGTTGTGGATGGTTCCAGACACCTTGCATGTCGTTCACTCGCGCATTGGCGATTTGGGCATGGTCCAGTCGATCAATCACCGCATCGAAGCTGAGGAACGGGCCATAGGGGTAAATGGTGGCGTGCGCAGCGCCAGCGCGGGTGGTGGCGGTGCGCCGTTGTAGGCGTAATACATCGGGTAGTTCATCCACTCCACCAGGCTTTCCAGCATGGACACATCGAGTCGGCGGCCTCGATCTCGATATGCGCTTCGGCAATCGGGAACTGCACACCCTGGTTTTGCCCGATGGGCCGGCCGAACACCACCCGGTCGCGGGCATCGGCGCTGGCCTTTTCGATAAACCAGCGGCCATCGCCGATGCATTCGGCGGCGATCAGCGTGCGTTCGGCGTTCAGGCCAACGCGTCACGCACGGCATTGGCCCTGCGTGAGCGGGTTCGGGCATGGAGCAATCAGATCGGGTTGAAACCCAGCGCAGCGCGAAAGCGATTTTTGACGTAGTGACCATCACGCGGTGGCAGCACCCGTGGCGGGTTTTCCGCCTTGATCTTGATCGTCGCGAGCTTGACGCCATCGCGCGTTGCGAAGCGCTCGCGCAGGTTATGTACACCTTCCATGTCGCGGACTTCGTCGGTCCAGCTGAAGCCGCAGGTCTTCGCGACTTGATCAAGCTTGATACCGAAGCCGGCATGGCTAACCTGCATGCCGGTTTCACCGAAATGGCCGTTGTCGAGTACGGCGATGGTCAGGTTGGCGGGCTTTTGTAGCGCAACGGTGGCCAGGGCGCCAAAGCCCATCAGCAGTTCACCATCACCAGTGACCACGACCACCGACTTGTCCGGCTGGGCGTTGGCCAGGCCCAGACCGACAGTGATCGCGCTGCCCATGGCGGCCCAGAGGTAGTAATTCAGGTCGTGGTCACCGGCGGCCATGACGTCATAGGACGCTGACCCCAGGCCGGTCACGACCAGCACGTCTTTGCGGTCGGCCAGCAGAGCCTTGACCACTTCGCGACGGCACAGGGTGTGGTTTGCGCTTACTTGACCCATTTCTTTTCTCCAATCAGGCGCTGACCGAGCAGCAGGGCACAGGAAGAGTCACCGTTGAATGCCATGGTCGCCGCGCCGTGCAGCAGCGGGGCGACGTCTTTCGGATCATCGGCACGCCAGGTCATGACCTTCATCAGGTTCAGGGAGGCCTCGGTGGCCTGGCCCATGGGGTTTTGCCAAGCGTTGAATTCGGCCCAGTCGCCGCGCATGGTGACCACCATCAGCAGTGGGAAGCCGGCGCAGACCTGAAGCGCCAGGGTGTTGATGCAGTTGCCGACACCGCTGGATTGCATCAGCAGCGCACCCCGTTCACCTCCGAGCCAGGCACCGGCGAGGTAGCCGATCCCTTCTTCTTCGGTGGTCAGGACCACGGCTTTGATGTCCGGGTCGGCATACGACATGCGGATAGCGGCCGAGTGACCGGCATCCGGTACGAAGACCACGTGTTTGACGTCGTGGGCCTTGAGCACGCGGAACACGTCCTCCTGCCAATCCGTCCCTACGGTTTGTTCAGCTTCTGTTGACATGTCAGTCTCCCAAGCGGTGCTGCTTTTGTGTTTTCACACATTCTGGGAGGGATGGAAGGCAACGACGACTACCGTTTTTGTCTTTGAGATATACCCATTTTGTATAGCTGTGCGATGGAAGCGCTGGCCGTTGCACCACGGCGATAACCACGCGGCATTCGTGTATCCGAACGAAGGTGCGCGGCCAGGCAAGCTGGTTATTGGCAAAGGCTGTGCACCAGCAGGTATAAAAGCCCTCACATGGCGGTGACGTAGCGCACGGTAAAGGCCGGGCCGACGACCACTTGGCGATAGTTATCCAGGGGCATGACGCCCAGGCACTGGCCAGGCAGGCCCAGTTTGTCCAGGGCATCGGACACTCCTGGCGTATCCAGGCCTGCAAACAGCGCAACCAATTCTTTGTCTTGGGGGGACATGTATAACGCCTCGCAGTGATGACAGAATCGTTCATGCAGAAGCCGCTCAGACGAGCGGCTCGGTTTTATTCGGGGCTCGATTCAGGCAGGGGTATTCGATCGTGCCCTTGGTTCGGAAATGGTCAGCAAAATGATGAAACTCATAAATGAGCCAATCGCCAGCCAGGCAAACACATAGTTCCAGCCATAGTTGTCCAGCAGCAGTCCGGTGATAAAAGGCGTGGCCGCGGCGCCTAACTGACCGATCATATTCACGATGGCGTTGGCGATGGGGAAGGTCTTTTTGGTGGCCAAGCCCATCGGGTAGACCATGTAAGACGAGTAGCCCAGGCTGAGGACGACGCCGGTCAGCATCAGTAACAACCCATAAGGCAGCGGTTCAGCAGGCGAATTGATCAGCAGGTACATCATCAGCGATGTGCCCAGCGCTGACAGCAACATGCCGGGCTTGCGCCGTCCACCCAGCATCCGATCCGAGCAGAAACCGCCGATCAGGTTACCGAGGACGGCCCCGACCCATGGCGCTGCCGATACCAGCCCCATGTTCATGATCGAGAATTGTTTGACGGTCATCAGATAGGTCGGAATCCAGGCCAGCAAGACGCTCGATACGCCCAGTTGGAAGCAGTAGCTGGTGGCGCAGCCCCAGATGTTCCAGGAGGTGAACACCTGCTTGTTGGTTTCCAGGGGCGCTTCATGACGAGCCCGGATGAAACGATCAAGTCTATCCAGCCATGCCGGGGTCTTCTGGGGGCTGGTTTGCTGGGCCGTCTGGAGGCTGTCGGTTGCTTCGGTGATGTAGTTGAGCTCGGCTTCGTTGACGAACCGGCTGCGGGAAGGGTGATTGGTGACCATGAAATACCAGACCACCGCGAGGACGATGCCGGGTATGGCGAAAAAGTAGAAGATTTCTCGCCAGCCCCAGACCGAAATAATCACGGCACAGAGTGGCGGTACGATCACGGGGCCGAACTTGACCGCGGACAGGAAGATCCCCGACGCCGTGCCCTTTTCTTGCGGGGGAAACCAATTGTTGATGGTCGTGGTCATGCTGATCGGCAGCGGACCTTCAGCGATGCCAAGGCCCAGGCGATACAGTTTAAGGGCAAGCAGCGAGCTGGCCGTCCCCACCAGGCCGGTCAGCAATGAGGTCAGTACCATGGCGCCTGGCAGGATCTTGCTGACACCGAAACGGCCGAAGGCAAAGCCAGAAGGGACTTGTGCCAAGGCATAAGCCAGTAGAAACATGCTGACCAAGCCGCCAGCCTCAGCATTGCTCATGTCGAACTCTTTGCGAATAAACGGCAGAGCGACACCCAGGTTGGCCCTGTCGGCGGCAGCGATGGTGTAAATCAGAAAGATCAGGGCCGCAACCACCCAGCGGTAATTGCTGCGCACAACAGGTTTCATGACTTCGGGCAGGGACATGGGTAGACCTTATTTTTCTATCAGTGTTGTCCTGCCAAAGTAATGATTGTGAATCTGCAAAAAAAGCGACAAATACTCCTTCCAATAAATCACTTTTATTGATGGAAGCACCCTATTGAATGCGCGCTTTATAGAATGCACAGGTAAAAACTGGGCTGACGACCCGTCGGGATGACGCGGTGAGGCGCACGGGGAAGATCACCCTGTAGCGGGCTCCGCTCGCGCCAAAGCATCGTTTTTCTTTTTACCCCTGGCGCCGAGCTACAGCACCATGCGGCTGAAGTCACAGCACTGCGCTGCCAGTCGCGCCACTTCGACGCTCAGGCCCTGCAGGCGATCGGCACGGTGTACGGCGATGTAGTGGATGGGAGGCAACGCCGGCTCGGTTTCGATGATCTGCAGCCGACCCTGCGCCACCAGTGGCGAGAGGCATTGGCGGGGCAGGTAGCTGATACCGATGCCGGACAGGGTCAGACCCAGTTGAGCGATCAGGTAGTTGCTTTTGATTGTACGATTGACGCGGACGTCGTTCTGGGCGAGCCAGCGCTCGTAGATCAAGCCTGTACCGGAGCCTCCTCCCTGAGTCAGTACGGTGTATGAGGAAATGGCCTGCATGTTCATGATCTCATTACCCTGGTGCAATGACGGCGCACACATCCAGGCGTTCTCTACCGAGCTCAGCGGAGTACTGACGAAACGAGCATCGGCAAAAATGTCGGGCACGATGATCAGGTCGAGTTGATCGCTCTCCAATTTCGTCACCAGTTCGGTACTGAGCTCGATCGAGGGTTCCAGTACCACTTTGGGATAAGCGCTGCGTATACCCTCGACCAGTGCGGGCAGCCACGTCATGGCAGTCAGTTCGGTGACGCCGATACGAAAGCGCCTGACCAGTACCTCCTTGGAGCTGACGCGTTCAAGCAGGTAATCACGTTGGCGCAGAATCTCCGAGGCCTGCTCGAACAGCTCGGTGCCTTTTTCCGTCAGGCGTGCGCTGCGTTTGGAACGATCAAAAATGGGCATGTCAAAGGCCTCTTCCAGCTCCTGGATACGCTTGGAGATGGCGGACTGGGACATGTTCAGTTTCATGGCTGCGGATTCAAAGCTACCCAGTTCTACAATCCAGTAGATCGCTTCCAGTTGTTTGAACGTGATCATTGCTCAGGCTCGATTGAAAAAAAGTGATCCATTATTGATGAAATTCATCGAGTCTGTCTGATCAAAAAAACGAAACCCGGCGATGGCCGGGTTCGTTCAAACACACTGGGGTCAGTGTAAAGCGTTACAAAACTTGCGGATGGCTTCACAAGCCTGGCGCAAGGAGACGTCATCCAGGGCGTAGGCAATGCGAATGTATGGACCAAGGCCAAAGGCGCTGCCATGCACCACGGCGACATTCGCTTCGTCGAGGAGGGCATGGGCCACATCCTCATCTGTGAGCAGCACTCGTCCCCCCGGCGAGGTCCGGCCGATCAGCCCGGCGCAGGAGGCGAACGCGTAAAACGCCCCGGCTGGACTGACGCATTCAAGACCTGGTGTGTCGTTCAGCAGCGCCACCATCAAATCGCGACGCCCCTGGAACGCGGCGCGGCTTTCGCGGATGAAGTCCTTGGGACCTTCCAGCGCAGCCAGTGCGGCCTGTTGTGAGATCGAGCTGGCGCCTGAGGTTTGTTGACCTTGCAGCTTTTCCATGGCCTCCAGCAGCCAACGTGGCCCTGTGGCAAAGCCGATGCGCCAGCCGGTCATGGCATAGGCCTTGGACACACCATTCATGGTCAGGGTACGGGGCGCCAACCGTGGTTCAACCTGGGCCAAGGTATGGAATGGCTGATCATCGAAGATCAGGTGTTCATAAATGTCATCGGCCAGAATCAATACGTGAGGGTGGGCCAACAGTACCTCCGCCAATGCCTGGAGTTCCTCTCGGCTGTAGACCGCGCCGGTCGGGTTGGAGGGCGAATTGAGGATCAGCCAGCGGGTCTGCGGGGTGATCGCGGCGTGCAGTGCCGAGGCGCTCAACTTGAAACCGGTATCGGCATCACAGGTGACGATTCTGGCTTCACCACCGCACAGTTGAACCATTTCCGGGTAACTGACCCAGTAGGGCGCTGGCACGATGACCTGGTCGCCCTCGTTCAGGGTCGCGGCCAGGGCGTTGTAGATCACCTGTTTGCCGCCGTTGCAGACCAGCGTGTCCTGCCAACTGACGTCCAGGCCGTTCTCGCGGCGGAACTTTGCCGCCACTGCTTCGCGCAATGAACGGACACCGGCAACCTGAGTGTAACGGGTGTGACCGTGTTCGACGGCGGCAATGGCTGCCTCACGTACGTGCTTTGGGGTATCGAAGTCAGGTTCGCCGGCGCACAGGGAAATGATTTGCGCCCCTTGCGCCCGTCGTTCCGCCACGCGATCCATGATGCGATAAGTCGCCGAAGGCTGCGCACTGGCCAGGCGTTGGTTCAGACGTTGAATATCGCTGTTCATGCTTTCCTCTGCAGCGTGTGGTAACCCAGGGCTGTCCGGGCTTCTTTCAGGGTTTTGCCTTGGGCGATCAGGGCGCGAATATCCGCTTCAATGGCTTCGATCTGGCGGGCACAGGCCGCCACTTCGGCCGCTCGTTCACGCGGCACGATGACCACGCCATTGGCGTCGGCCACCACGATGTCACGGGCGCAGACTCGGGCGCTGCCGATGGACACCGGCTGGTTGACTGACTGCACCTGTACGCGGTCCTTGCCGGTGCGCATGAAACGGCCCTTGCTGAAGATCGGGTAGCCATCGCCCAGGGCCTTGTTCACGTCTCGGCAAACCCCGTCGATCACCGTGCCGGCAATCCGGCGTGTACCGGCGTACTGGGTCATGATGTCGCCCCAAACCGTGCAGTCGGTACGGCCACCGTTGTCGATGACCACCACGTCGCCGGGCGCCACGTCTTCAATGAAGTCGCCCACGGTGCCGGGTGGCACGCTCGCCGAGACGTACTGCACGGTGAATGCCGGGCCGACGATCACCTGGCGGTAATTGTCCAGTGGGGCGATCCCGAGGCATTGACCGGGCAGCCCGAGCTTGTCCATGGCATCGGAGACGCCCGGGGTGTCCAGGCCTTCAAACAAGGCGACCAGGGTTTGATCTTCAATATTCATCGAGCGTGCTCCACATGGATGGCTTCGAACTGGGTGTCATGCATCACTTCGGCCACCGAGCGACCGCTGCGCACCGCTTCGACCATGCCGTCCTGGCGGCGGGCAATACGTTCTCCGAGGTCGAGTACCTTTTCAATTTCGGCCTGGGGCACGAACACCGTGCCGCAGGTATCGGCGATCACATAGTCGTCTTCACTGACGTCGACGCCAGCCACGTTGATCGTCACTGCCGCGTCGATTTGCACCACCCGATTGCGCGCGCTGATCATCGTCACGCCACGGCCATAGACCGGGTAACCAATCGCCTCGCTGCCGTCGATATCGCGACTGAAGCCGTCGATCACCGTGCCGCGCACCTGCTTGGCGGACGCGGCATTGGCCAGGATATCGCCCCAGCAGGAAATGCCTTCGGTACCGCCGGAGATCACCAACACACGATCATTGTTGACAATCCGTTCAACCACCGGAGTGATCAGGTGCACAGTAGGGACGTTGTCGGACTTTGGGCCCAGCAGCACGGTGCTGGCCCGGCCGATGATCTTTGGGCAGTTCCACAGCGGGCGTAGCCCCACCGTGGCGCCGGGTAGGCCGAGGAAGTCGAGCGCATCGGACACGGTGTTGGTGTCCAGCGCGGCCAAGCGTTCGAGCAAACTCTTGTGGGGTATGGGGGAGCCTCTGTGGTGACGGAGGTGCCCAGTTTCGATGAGATAATTTAATAGGTATATTACTAATCACAGAAGCTTTACATACGCTAAACCTATGGATTATCCATGATTAATTTCCGTCTGATTCGTCATCTCTGGCTGTTCCTGGCGGTTGCCGAAGAGCAGAATTTTGGTCGTGCCGCCAAGCGTCTGGGCATGTCTCAGCCACCGCTGAGCGAGCAGATCCAGGTCCTGGAACAGGCGCTAAAGGTCACGCTCTTCGAACGTTCGCGGCGCGGGGCGAAGCTGACCCCGGTCGGCGCCGCGATCCTGCCGGCGGTACGCAAGTTCGCCGAACAGTTGGAGCGTCTGGAACTGGCCGTGGAGGAGGCAGTGGCGGGGCAGTCGGGCGTGTTGACCATTGGGGCGATCTCGACGGCCATGTTTGACGTGTTGCCAGGTTTGATTGAGCAACTGAAGAGCGAGTACCCGCACCTCACCGTGTCCGTGCGGGAAATCGACAGCGTTGAAGCCGTTCCGGCGCTGGAGGCCGGGGATATCGACCTGGCCTTTGCCCGTCTGGATGGTGATCTGGGGGCTTCGGTCAAGTCGCTGCCTTTGACGGAGGATCGTCTGGTGGTGGCGCTACCCAGTGATCACCCTTTGGCCTCGCGTAAGCGAATCAGTCTATCGAGCCTGGCTACCGAACCCTTGGTGATGTTCTCTCGAAAGGTCAGTCCGGTGTATTTCGACAGCTTGATTGCCACTTGCCGGGCCAGCGGTTTTTCCCCGCGCGTACTGCATGAAGTGCGTTCTGTCGCTTCGCAGATTGCCTTTGTCAGCTGTGGGCAAGGCATCGCGCTGGTACCGGCTTCGCTGAAGAAACTGGCCCCCGACAATGTGGTGTTTCGAGCGCTCAGCCAGAAGCTCAATGTTGTGATCACCGCGATGGCCTGGAATGCGGATCGACTCAATCCGCTGGTGGAGGAGGTCGTTGCCCGGCTCCGGGCCAAGGCGTGAGTTGACCAAAGGCGGGGGCGAACATCAGTCGATAGGTTTGGCGTATGAAAGCCTTTCCGAATTAGGAATTTACAGCTGGCTCGATTCCCTTGAGATTGTGTTCCTTATTGCCGGTAACCCGGGTTCGGCGCAGCCTTTTCGTTCAAGGATTCACTAACGTGCTTTCATCAGAAACGTTCACTCACGCGCAACTTCCATTGACGGTTGAAGGGGTTCAACTGAACGTCGCAGCCATTCATCGTGAGGGTGCCTTGGAGCCGATTGTGTTCCTGCATGGTTTTGGTTCGACCAAAGAGGATTACGCCGACATCGTGCAGCAGACCGCATTCGCTGGTCATCCCTTTGTCGCGTATGACGCGCCGGGGTGTGGCGAGAGCCAGTGCAGCGACCTGTCGAGGATCTCCATTCCCTTTCTGTTGCAGACGGCATTGCAGGTGCTGGAGCATTTCGGCATCGAACGCTTCCATCTGGTCGGTCACTCCATGGGCGGGCTCACCGCGCTGATATTGGCCCATCTGTGCCCGGGGCGGGTACTCAGCTTCGTCGATATCGAGGGCAATATTGCCCCGGAAGACTGCTTTCTCAGCCGACAGATCGTCGATTATCCGGCGGATGATCCCGAGGTGTTTTTCGCAGCGTTCATCGAGCGCGCCCGGCATGCGCCGGCTTATGCCAGCGCACTTTACTCGGCAAGCTTGCGGCACAAGGTTCGGGCCGGTGCTGTGCGCGGGATTTTCCAGTCGATGGTCGATCTTTCCGATAACGCCGACCTGATGGGCAAGTTCCTCGGACTGAAATGCCCGCGCCTGTTCATGTACGGTGAGCAGAACGCTTCACTGTCCTATCTTTCGTACATTCAGGCCGAAGGCGTGCGGTTGGCACCCATCGTGCGGTGTGGACACTTCCCCATGTATTCCAACCCGATCGCGATGTGGCAGCAGATCGCTGATTTCCAGGCGGAGAGCCTTGCCAGGTAAGCCCGATTTTCCTGACGGCTCCCCTTCAAGTCTCTTCAGGCTCTTGTCGCGTGCAGCCTCAAACAACCTTTGAGCCCTGCACGCTCTTCAATTTCACCTGAGCCGCTGATGTACCCATAGCGCGACAGATTCGGCATCAACATCGAGGCGATGAACGTAATGGTCACGATCGCCGCGACGTAGATGAAGAAGCACTCCTCTATACCCTGTGATCGAAGCGACAAGGCAACGTATTCGGCGGTGCCGCCGAACGCTGCGTTACCGACGGCATAGGGAAAGCCCACACCCAATGCTCGTACCGCCGGAGGGAAGAGTTCAGCTTTGACGATTCCGGCAATGGGTGTGTAGAACGAGGCAATGGCCAGACCAGCAAAGACCAGTAGGAATGCCGTAAATGGGCTATTCACCGACTGCAGCGAATAGAGCAACGGAATCACGAATAGCATGGCCAGCCCGGAAAACATCAGCATATGAGCCTTGATCCCGATGCGGTCGGCCAACAAGCCGAACAGCGGCTGGCAGAGCATGAAACAGACCAGGGCGGCCGTCATGATGAAACTGACCGTTTCTGGGCTGAACCCGGCGGAGATCACCAGGAACTTCTGCATGTAGGTGGTGAAGGTGTAGAAGTACAGCGAACCGCCGATGGTGAACGCCACCACCAGCGCGACGGCCCGTTTGTGTTTGAACATGCCGCGCAAGGAGCCGGCATCTTTGCGGGCCATGTCTTTTTTGCTGGCGGTTTCATGCATCGAGCGTCGCAGATACACCACGACGATTGAACTCAGGGCACCGATGAAGAACGGAATCCGCCAGCCCCATGTATGCAATTGCTCGGCACTGAGGGTCTGCTGGAGAATGACCACGGTCATCAAGGCCAACAGTTGACCTGCGATGATGGTGAGGTACTGGAAGGAGCCATAGAAGCAGCGACGGCCGGGTGTCGCGATTTCGCTGATGTAGGTGGCGCCGGTGCCGTACTCCGCGCCGACCGACAAACCCTGAATCAACCTGGCGACCACGAGCAGAATCGGCGCTGCGACCCCTATGGTGTCGTAGGTTGGCATGATGGCAATCAACAGTGAGCCGGCGCACATCATGAACACCGAGATGATCATCGAGGTCTTGCGGCCGCGAGTGTCAGCGAGCCAGCCGAAAATCCAGCCGCCGAGTGGGCGCATAAAAAAACCAACAGCAAAAACACCGGCGGTTGCCAGTAGTTGGCTGGTGGTGTCCCCTTTGGGGAAAAATGAAGCGGCAAAGTAGATGGCGGTATAGGCGTAAATGAAAAAGTCGTACCACTCCACCAGATTGCCTGAGCAGGCACCGATGATTGCCTTTATGCGGCTTGGGGTATCCATGGGACCGGTCTGGGCAGCGTGTTTTTTTGAGCCTGTGATTGATGTCGACATGATGTTCACCCTTTCTTCAAGGCGAGGCGTTACGAGGCGCACGCTGATGCGTGCCCGACGTGACTGACTCGATGGATTGATCGGCTTAACGAAGAGGCGTGAGTCCGCTCTCTGTCCGGCTTTCTGAAGAGAAGGGGGAGGGAGGATGCACGAGAGAGGCAAACGGTTCGTGGCCCAGAAAATTCGAATAAGCCAGGTCAGAACAAACGGTGGAAATCATGGCGCGAGCCCTCGAATCTTATTTTTGTAGTGAGTCGAGCGCTCTTTGGCGCTGACGTTGATTGCACGCTACCGCAGAGTGAGGAGGGCAATAAGCCGTCAAGCAGGCCTAACTGATATACCTAAATTCTATAGCTGCACATGCAGCCCTGGCAGGTAGCGGGATACAGCCCGATCGAAGGCCTCCAGGCCCCGCAGCACGTGGTGTGCAGGGCACTCCAAGGTTCGTAAATACGGTTACACTGATTATCACTTTCGGCGCATATCGCGCCGAGCTCGATGCTGACTGGCCCGGTAATGGATGTTGTTCAACTCAAAACCTTGATTCATGTGGCCGAGCTGGGCAGTCTCAGCAAAGCCTCGGACCGTCTTCATATCGCGCAACCGGCACTCAGCCGGCAAATCAGAATGTTGGAGAAAGAGCTCGGCGCCTACCTGTTCGAACGACACGGACGCGGGATGGAAATTACCGATGTCGGCCGCGAAGTGCTGGCTCACGCGACTCGCATCATGGAGGAAATGGAGTCGATTCGGAGTTCGGTCGTCGGTGGCAGGTCGTCTTTTCGCGGAACGGTTGTCATCGGCACAACGCCGACGGTTGCCCAGATTGTCACTGTGCCACTGGTGCGCAAGATCCGTGAGGCGCATCCCAATCTTGCCGTCAGGTTTTCCTCGGCCTTCAGTGGTTACTTGCTCGATTGGGTTCAGCGCGGTGAGTTGGAACTGGCCATTTCCTACGACCCTCAACCGCTGCATACGCTTCGAATCGTGCCGGTGATGATGGAGAATCTGCTGCTGGTTGGCCCCGCCTGTGCCAACTTGCGCATCGATACGCCGGTGTCCTTCGAGTCTTTGGCCGAGCAGCAGTTGATATTGCCCAGTGCTCGACACGGCCTTCGCGTGATCATGGATAACTGTGCGCGTGAAGTCGGGATCAAGCTCAAGACCAGTGTTGAGGCTGACTCGTTCGGCGCGATGATCGATCTTGTGCGCCATGGTTTCGGTTTGACGGCCTTGCCACTGGCGTCGATCTACTCGCAGGTCGAAGCCGGCGAGCTGTGCGCGGCGCCGTTAGTGGATCCCGTGCCCATGCGCAAACTGGTTCAGGTTTTTCCGGCGGACAGGCGCGTCAGTCCCGCGGCTAAATTTGTTGGCGATGCCTTTATCGAAATTGCCGCTGATCTGGTCGATCGAAAAATCTGGGCGGGATACATGCTTTGAGTCATTGGCTGATGTGCCTGCCCTGTGCGCCTAATCCCTGCAATAACTGACCCTCTTTGACCAACACCTTTTGAGGTGGCCCCCGTTGGCCTTCAACAATACGCCACTCGTACTCATTCCCGGATTGCTATGTGATGAGCGCCTATGGGCGCATCAAAAGGTTGCACTGGAACACGCCAGGCCCATCTGCATTCCCGATGTCTCTCTCGATGCCAGTATTGCGCAGATGGCGGAGCGAGTACTGGATGAGGCCCCTCCGTGTTTTGCGCTGGCGGCCTTGTCCATGGGCGGTTATGTGGCCATGGAAATCATGCGCCGGGCGCCTGAGCGGATGATGAAGCTGGCCCTGATAGACACCATGGTGTGACCGGATTGTGCTGGCTGAATGTGGACATCTGCCACCGCTCGAGCATCCGCAGTTGACGACGCAACTGCTGAGTCGATGGCTTGACGATAAGTCGCCCACTGGACTGTAGTTGTGAAATAGCTCAGGACTTCCCTCATGAAAGAAACGGGCTGAGTCAGGCCGGATGATTTTTTGTCGGCTTTTGAGAAGCTTATTGCGGAGGATGACAAGGTCGCCGCACGCTTTATCATGCGGGGGACTCACCTCGGTCACTTCTTCGGCCTAGCGCCCACTGCCGCCGATGCTGACGCCAGAGGTATGGTCGGTGGCGATGACGTTTTCCAGCTCCAGTAATGGTGAGCTATGCGGTGGCGGTTCCACTGCCCAGCCATCGAGTCCGGCCCCTTTTGGTCTTGCTGCTCATTCGGCTGGTGTGAAAAGAACAGCGCTGACCCAGCGACAGGATCAGCCGTGCACGCTGCTCAGGTATTCGAACAACTTGGCCGCTTCCGGGGTCAGTTGCGTCTGACTCGCAACCCCCACGAACAAGGTGCGTTGCGCCCAGTCATCGCTCAAGTCGACAGCAATCAGGCGGGTACCGAGCAATTCGGTTCGTACCGCTTGCAACGGCAGGATCCCGATACCCAGGCCGGATTCGATCATGCGGCAGATACCGTCGAAACTGCTGACCTGAATGCGCACCTTGAGGACCTTGCCCGCACCCACGGCGGCGTCGGTGATTCGACGCAGCAGTGAGCTGCCTTGGTTGAGCGCCACATAATCGAAGCCGAGCGTATCGCTGAAGGAAACACTGCGCTCATAGGCCAACTCATGACCGACGGGTACCAGCAGTACCAGACGGTCGTTGCGATAGGGCAGCGTGTACAGACCCTCAGCCGGTACGTTATCGGCAAAAATGCCGATATCGGCACGCCCGTTTTCCACTGCCTGGATGATCGGTTCACTGAGGGCTTCTTCCAGCCCGATGCGTACGTGCGGGTTGGCCTGCAGGAAATGCGCGAGGTCATCGGGCAGGAATTGGACCACGGCGGAGGTGTTGGCGCACAAGCGCACATGCCCGCGCACGCCGACCGCGTAATCACTGGCGTCTGACGCCATGCGGTTCACCCCTTCAAGAATCATGCGGGCGTGCTCTGCTATCCCTTGGCCCGCGGCCGTCAGTTCGAGTCCCCTCGGCAGGCGCACGAATAACGGACACTGGGTCGTGCGCTCCAGCTCGGCCAGGCGCTTGCTGGCCGCCGAAACCGTCATGTTGGCCTTGTCGGCGGCACGGGTCAGGTTTCCTGTCTCGGCGGCGAAGATCAGCAGGCGCAAGGAGAGCAGGTCGAAATGCAAGGGATTGATCATCAAAAGGGTCCGAGGTTTTCCAGTTTGGAAAGGGTAGTGGCGAAATATGAAATTTTCATCTGCCCGATTTGTGTCGATTATCCCTATCACAAGTACTCGACAAGAACGGTAAACGTCATGGGATTACCTCTGCAAGGTGTCAAGGTCGTGGAGCTCGGTCAACTGATTGCCGGGCCCTTTGCGGCGAAAATGCTCGGTGAGTTTGGCGCCGATGTGATCAAGATCGAGCCGCCGGTCAGCGGCGATCCGTTGCGCAAATGGCGCTTGCTACACGATGGCACCTCCGTCTGGTGGGCCGCGCAGTCGCGCAACAAACGCTCGCTGACCCTGGATTTGCGTCAGGCCGAGGCGCAACAGGTGGTGCGCCAGTTGGTGGCTGATGCCGATGTGTTGATCGAGAATTTCCGCCCGGGCACCCTGGAAAGCTGGGGCCTGGGCTGGGACACGCTGCATGCGCTGAACCCGAAACTCATCATGCTGCGGGTCTCCGGCTACGGTCAGACCGGCCCCTATCGTGATCGTCCCGGATTCGGCGTGATCGGCGAAGCCATGGGTGGCCTGCGGCATCTCTCCGGTGAGCCCGGGCGCACGCCGGTCAGGGTCGGCGTTTCCATCGGCGACTCGTTGTCGGCCCTGCACGGGGTGATCGGGATTCTCCTCGCCCTGCGTCATCGCGAGCAGAACAGCGGGGAAGGGCAGCAGATCGACGTGGCGCTGTACGAGTCGGTGTTCAACATGATGGAAAGCCTGTTGCCCGAATACTCAGTGTTCAACACCGTGCGTGAGCCCGCCGGCAGCAGTTTGCCGGGGATCGCCCCGACCAATGCCTATCGTTGCCGTGACGGTGGTTTTGCCCTGATCGCCGGCAATGGCGACAGCATCTATCAACGCCTGATGGAAGTGATCGGTCGCCGTGATCTGGGGGCTGATCCCGATCTCGCGCAAAACGACGGCCGCGTGTTGCAGGTCGAGCGCATCGATGCCGCGATCTCGCAATGGACCGCGCGGCTCGGCCTCGACGAAGTCCTGTCGATCCTGACCGAGGCACGTATCCCCGCCGGCAAGATCTACAACGCCGCCGACATCGCCCAGGACCCGCATTACCGGGCGCGCGACATGCTGCTCGACAGCCAGCTGGACGACGGCACACCCGTAACCTTGCCTGGCATCGTGCCCAAGCTGGGCACCACGCCCGGGCGCGTGATGCGCTCGGCACCGACCCTGGGCCAGCACACCGCCGAGATTCTCAGCGAGCTGGGTATCGACCCCGCGCAGCAGGCCGACTGGCGCCAACGCGGCATCATCTGAACCCGAGGAATTTTTATGAAACGTCTTTTCCTGCAGGAAGTCGCCACCCGTGACGGCTTCCAGAACGAAGCACGGTTTATCGAAACCGCCGACAAGATCGCCTTGATCGATGCCCTCAGCCAGTGTGGCTTCGCCAAGATCGAGGTCACCTCGTTCACCTCGCCCAAGGCCATTACCGCGCTGCGGGATGCCGAGGCGGTGATGCACGGCATCCGCCGCAATCCGGCGGTGGAATACACCGTGCTGGTGCCCAACGTGCGCGGCGCCGAGCGGGCCCTGGCGTGCAATATCGATGAAGCCAACCTGGTAATGTCGGTCAGCGAACCGCACAACCGCTCCAACCTGCGCATGAGTCGCGAGCAGTCGTTTGCCCAGCTCAGCGAAGTGTTTCGGGTCATAGGCCAGGGGCCAGTGGCGACCAATGTGTCGTTGTCGACAGTGTTCGGCTGTCCGATGCAGGGCGATGTGCCGGTGGGGGAGGTGCTGCACTGGGTCGAGCGCTTTGCCGAACTGGGCGCCCGTGGCGTGACCCTGTGCGACACCACCGGCATGGCCTACCCGAGCCAGGTCGAGGCGCTGTCCAGGGCGGTGCGCGAGCGTTTTCCGGCGCTGCAACTGACCCTGCATTTCCACAATACCCGTGGCATGGCCCTGGCCAACGCGCTGGCGGCCATTGATGCCGGTATTGATCGTTTCGATGCCTCTCTCGGCGGTCTGGGCGGTTGCCCTTACGCACCGGGGGCCAGCGGCAATGTCTGCACCGAAGACCTGTTACACATGCTGCAGTTGATGGGCTTCGACACCGGGGTCGACCTGGACCGCGTGCTGACGGCTGCCGCACGGTTGCCGGGGCTGGTCGGCCACGAGATTCCCAGCCAGATCCTCAAGGCCGGTAAACGCCTGGACCTGCATCCGATACCCGCCCATGTCGCCAGCCTGGAAAAACAGGTGCCGTCGACCCGAACCCAGGAGCTGCAACCATGATCGACCATCTTGACCATCTGGTGCTGACCACCATCGACCCGGTGGCCGCCGAGGATTTCTATGTGCGGGTCATGGGCATGCAGGTGCAGACCTTCGCTGGTGGGCGCAAGGCGTTCGCTTTCGGCCAGCAGAAAATCAACCTGCACGTGCGCGGCCACGAGTTCGAGCCCAAGGCGCACCTGCCGGTGCCGGGGGCGCTGGACCTGTGTTTTATCGCCTCGATCCCCCTGGACCAGGTGATTGCCCACCTGGCCCGTGTCGACTGGCCGATTATCGAAGGGCCGGTATTACGTACCGGGGCCACCGGGCCGATCCGCTCGGTGTATGTGCGTGATCCGGATCTGAACCTGATCGAGATTTCCGAGCTCGTGCAGCCGGAGCGTGCAGTATGAGGGTGGTGTTTCTCGACAGTGCCAGCCTGCCCGTGGGCATTGCACGTCCAGCTTGGGTGACGGACTGGCAGGACCGTTCCGACACGGCGCCCGATCAGGTGGTGGAAGCCGCCCGTGCTGCCGATGCCGTGATCACCAACAAGGTACGCATCGGTCGGGCCGAATTGGAGCAACTGCCGAACCTGAAATTCATCTGCGTCGCCGCCACCGGTTACGACTGCATCGACCTGGCGGCCTGCCGTGATTTCGCCGTGGTGGTGTGCAATGTCCCGGCCTACTCGGCGCAAAGCGTCGCCGAGTCGGTGATCGCGTCGATCTTCGCCTTGCGCCGGCAGCTGTTCGCCTACCAGGCCGCCGCCGTGCGCGATTGGCCGGATTCGCGGCACTTCTGCGTCCACCGCGCGCCGATCCGGGATGTGCAGGGCAGTGTGCTGGGTATCGTCGGCAAAGGTGGCATCGGCCAAGCCACGGCACGTCTGGCCAGTGCCCTGGGTATGCAGTTGCTCTATGCCGAACACCGTGGTGTGGTCCCGGTGCGCAAGGGATATCAGGCGTTTGAAACGGTGCTGGCGCAAAGCGACGTGATCTCGCTGCACTGCCCACTGACCGAGCACACCCGCCACCTGATCGGTGCCGCGGAGCTGGCGCGGATGAAACCCGGCGCCGTGCTGATCAATACCGCCCGCGGGCCGTTGGTGGATGAAGCGGCGGTGCTCGCCGCCCTCGACAGCGGCCGTCTTGGCGGCGCCGCCCTCGATGTGTTGGGCCAGGAACCGCCGGCGGCTGACCAGCCCTTGCTCCATAGCCACTATGCCAACCTGATCGTCACGCCTCATGTGGCCTGGGCCAGCCAGAGCAGCCTGCAACGGCTCGCCGACGGCATCCTTGGCAACCTGCAGGGCTACTACTCGGGGAAGCTGATCAACCTCGTGTCGTAACGGCTTCACTACCTAACAAGAAGGTCAACCATGAAAACAATAACAATAAAACAATCGCGCGATTCACGGCTACGCGGTGTGTTCCGCCATCTGTATGTGCAGGTGTTGCTGGCAATCCTGCTGGGCATCGCCTTCGGTCATTTCTACCCCAGCCTAGGCGAGGAAATGAAGCCGCTGGGCGACACGTTCATCAAGCTGATCAAGATGCTGATTGCGCCGATTATCTTCTGCACCGTGGTCAGCGGCATTGCCAGTATGCAGAGTCTCAAACGCATTGGCCGGGTCGGCTTTAAGTCGTTACTGTATTTTGAGGTGCTGACCACCCTGGCATTGGTGGTCGGACTGATCGGCGTGAATTTGATGCATCCCGGTGCGGGTATGCATATCAACCCGGCGAGCCTGGATGTCCATGCGGTCGATAGCTACAGTAAGTTGGCTCATGAACAGAGCGTGGTGGGCTTTCTCACCCATATTGTGCCTAGCACTGTACTGGGGGCATTTGCCGAGGGCGATATCCTCCAGGTACTGTTCATTTCAATCCTGTTTGCCTTTGCCTTGCAGATGCTTGGCGCTGCCGGCAAGCCGCTGCTGAACCTGATCGACCTGGTGGCCCAGGCGTTCTTCCGCATGGTCAGGATCGTCATGTATGTCTCGCCGCTGGGGGCCTTTGGCGGCATGGCCTTCACCATTGGCAAGTACGGTGTGGGCTCCCTGGGCGCCTATGGCAACTTGCTGATTTGCTACTACGTGACAGCGCTGTTTTTTGTGTTCGTGATTCTCAACCTGGTCGCGCGGCTGGCGGGTTTCAGCTTGTGGCAGTTTCTCAAGTACATCCGCGATGAGCTGTTTCTCGTGCTCGGTACTTCGTCTTCGGAGTCAGCCTTGCCGCGCTTGATGGGCAAACTGGAGCGCCTGGGCTGCGAGAAATCGGTGGTGGGGCTGGTGGTGCCGTCGGGGTACTGCTTCAACCTCGATGGTAGTTGCATCAACATGACGGTGCTGGCGATTTTCATTGCCCAGGCGCTGGATATCCACCTGGACCTGTGGCACCAGGTCACCTTGTTGTTCATTCTGCTGCTGACCTCCAAAGGCGCGGCCAGTGTCACTGGCGGTGCGTTCATCACCCTGGCGGCCACCCTCGGTAGCCTGGATGTGATCCCGGCGGCCGGACTGGTGCTCGTACTAGGGGTCTATCGATTCATTTCCGAGGGCGGGGCGCTGATCAATGTGATCGGCAACGGTGTGGCCACGCTGTTCATTGCCAAGTGGGAAGGGGCGCTGGACGAGGAGAAGCTGGCGGCCGAGTTGCACAAGGGCAGTGCCCGTGAGCTAAAGGCACAGCCCTGAAAGAGTTGTCGCAAGACGGCCCCAAGACCACTCAGTCCACGAAAGCTGGGTGGTTTTGGGTTTCTAGGGGACTTGAATACTATTTTTAGCGACATTCAAGACTCAGATAGCATCATTTTTTCCAGAGGCTGCGCTGAAAAAAAGCACCCAAACCGCAGGGCTCAACGTGCCAGCAGGTTCTCGATACTCAGGTCCTCGGGCCTGGCGACACCGAGTAGACCAAGATCGCGCTTGAGTTCATCGCCGATGAGCCTGAGTGCGTGCCGGACGCCCTCTTCGCCGGCCACGGTCGCGGCGTAGTTGAACGGCCGCCCGATAAAAACTGCCTTGGCCCCTAGCGCCATGGCTTTCATGGCATCGGTGCCCCGGCGCACACCGCTGTCGAGCATGACCGTCATATCCGGTACCGCCTCCACGATGCGCGGCAGGATCTTGAGGGGGGCCACGCTACCGTCCAGTTGCCGTCCGCCGTGGTTCGATACAATCACCGCGTCGGCGCCGATGTGTTTGGCCTTCACCGCATCCCGCGGGTTCAAGATGCCCTTGATGATCAACTTTCCTTTCCAGCGGCGGCGAATGTCGATGACATGCTCCCAGGTGAGATGGCCTCGGTCCGAAAAATCCCGAAGTACATTTTTTGAGAGGATAGGCGCGCCGCGACTCGCGTAATTGTTCTCGAAATGCGGCATCCCGTGAACGATCAAGGTCCGCAAAAATGTTCCGAGCAACCACCTGGGGTGCAGAAGCCCTTGAGCAGCCAGTCTCAGGCTCGGACGCAGCGGCGTCGAAAAACCGGCTCTGATGTTGTTTTCCCGGTTGGCGGCTACCGGCGTATCGACTGTCAGCACCAAGGTTTCAACAGGGGCTGCGGCGACCCGATCAATCAGCGCATTGATCTGTTTTCCCTCTCCAGGGAGATAGGCCTGAAACCAGGTCCCAGGCGCTTCGTCCATCACCTCTTCCAAGCGGATCAAAGAAGAACCACTCATGATGCACGGTACCTTCGCCTGAGCCGCTGCGCGGGCGAGCACGATATCGCCACGGTAGCTGGTCAGCGCGGCAATGCCCATGGGCGCAATGCCGATCGGGGAGGAGTAGGTTTCGCCCAGCAGTCTCACTGACGTATCGACGTGGGCTACATCCACCAGCACGTTTGGCAGGAAGCTGTAGTCCAGGAATGACGCCCGATTTGCCATGGCCGATAGTTCGTCTTCAACAGCGCCTGATACATAGGCGAAGAGGGGGGCGGGCAATAAGCGTCGCGCCAGAGGCTCGAAGTCCTGGAGGGAAAGGCAGCGGCGCAAGGGGGTGGGCATAGGGCACACTCCTGATGGTGGTATCGGCGGTGTGCGGGCCAGGATAGGGTTTATGTGAATAGACTTAAAGCGAATAAAATTGCATCTTTTTGTTCTCTTTTATCGACGTATTGTCCCAGCGCTTCTCTCCATGCCTATCTCATAATCCTGGAAGCGCGGGTTGTGACACGGCTTGAGCATCGTATTAATATGATTACTAAAAGAGATGATAACCCATATAAAAATATCGCTAAAAGTATTTTTTTAGGCTCCCTACTATCCGGTTGTCGTGAAAGCACACTTCTAACACCGGGGAAATCTCATGTTACTTCCAGGCATTCGTATCGAACCATCGCCCGCAGCCGCTTCTGATTACTTGATCAAAGCATTCGCTTCTGTGGTGACCCCTCATATCAGCGACAACATGGGACGCCATATCGGTGCCCGCGGCCTGACGCGCTACAACCGTACAGGCAAGCTCGTCGGTACCGCACTGACGGTCAAGACCCGTCCAGGCGACAACCTCTACATCTACAAAGCGCTGATGATGTTGAAGCCCGGCCACGTGCTGGTGGTTGATGGGCAGGGTGATACCAACAACGCCGTGATCGGTGAGTTGATCAAGTTGTATGCCCTGCAACGGGGTTGCGTCGGCTTTGTCATCGACGGCGCCATTCGTGATGTGGCGTGTTTTGAGCATACTCCCTGCTACGCGAAGGCCGTCGTGCATTGTGGCCCTTACAAGACGGGGCCGGGCGAGATCAACGTACCGGTGTCCATTGGCGGGATGATCATCAACCCCGGGGACATCATTGTCGGTGACGAAGATGGCTTGGTGGCTTTTTCCCAAGAGGCCGCCGAGGAGGTGCTGGCCAAAGCCCGTGAACACGAAGCACACGAAGAGCGTGTGAAGGCAGAGATCGCAACCCAAGCGATCGAACAATCGTGGATCACCAACGCCCTCGTCAAAGCCGGCCTGATGTGAGAAAACAATGAGTACAGCACTGCTTTCCCAGCGGGTCTTGAGCATTGCCCCTTCGCCCAGCATAGCGGCCAATGCCTTGGTCGCAACGCTACGAGCGCAAGGTCGAGACATCGTGAACTTCACCGTTGGTGAGCCTGATCTCGATACGCCAGCGCATATCATGGAGGCTGCCAAAGCGGCGATATCGGCGGGTGAAACCCACTACACCAATACGCTCGGCACGCCTGCGCTACGCAACGCGATCGTGACCAAGCTGCAGCGTGACAACGGCCTTGAATACACCCTCGATCAGGTGGTGGCGGCGGCCGGAGGCAAACAGATCATCTTCGAGGCGCTGGCGGCCACCCTCAACCCCGAAGACGAAGTGATTGTTCATACCCCTTACTGGGTCTCGTATCCGGACATCGCCAAGCTGAACGGCGGGACTCCCGTTGTTATCGTCGGCAATGAAGCCAACGGATTCAAGTTGACACCGGCGGAGCTGGACGCGGCCATTACCCCGCGCACGAAGTGGCTGATTCTCAACTCCCCGAATAACCCAAGCGGGGCTGTCTACACCCTGGAAGAGTTGCAAGCCCTGGCCCAGGTGCTTCGTGATCACCCCCATGTGCTGGTCATGGCCGATGAGATCTACGAACACTTCGTCTACACCGAAGGCGGACATGTCTCCTTTCCAAAGGTGGCTCCCGATCTAAAAGAGCGGACGCTGATCGTGAACGGGGCTTCGAAGGGTTATGCCATGACCGGTTGGCGATTGGGCTTTGGCGCCGGTCCGGCCTGGCTGATCGCAGCAATCGGCAAACTGCTCTCGCAGACCACGACGTGCCCCAGTTCGATCAGCCAGGCTGCTGCCGTGGCAGCCTTTGCCGGCGACCAGACGCCTGTTCACGCCATGGCGAGCCTTTACAGGAAGCGCCGCGATCTGATGCTGGGTCTGTTGTCCGGTACCCCCGGCCTGACATGCGTGACCCCGGACGGCGCGTTCTACGTATTTGCCAATGTGCAAGGGTTGCTCGGTCGCCAAGTCCCGCAAGGCTATGTGTTGCATACGGATGCTGATGTGGTTCGTTACTGGCTCGAAGAGGCCGGTGTTGCGACGGTGGTCGGCGATGCGTACGGCCTCAGCCCCTATGTCCGCCTCTCTTTCGCCAGCGGCGAGGCATTGATCCGGGAAGGTTGCGCACGTATCCGCAACGCCTGCGAAGCGTTGCGCTGATCGGCCGATTAGAGCCGACAACAGTCGGGGGAGGGAACTACCTCCCCTTTGAAAACAAGATCCTGCCACTGACATCACCTGTGAGACGGACATGCATAAACCTCGTATTCCTCTGGTCGTTCAGATTCTGATCGGCTTGGTCGTCGGCATTGCTGTCGGCGTAGTCCTCAACCATGCGCCCGAGATGCGTCCCTGGCTCACGGAAAATGTGCTGCAACCCGCCGGAGACCTGTTCATCAAACTAATGAAGATGATCGTCATTCCCATCGTGTTCTGTTGCATGGTGGTGGGGATCGCCGGTCATGGTGATCGCAAGGCGCTCGGTCGGATGGGGGTCAAAACCCTCCTGTACTTCTTCGCCGTGACCACCACCGCGATCATTATCGGACTGGTGATCGGGAATCTGCTACAGCCGGGAGCGGGCACTGATCTGCACAGCCTCAAGGCGGCCAATATCGCATTGCCTGCCGGCAACGGACATCAGAGCGTCGTAGCCCTGCTGCTGGGCATCGTCCCGGATAACATTGTCGACGCGATGGCCAAGGGCAATCTGCTGCCGGTACTGTTCTTTGCTGTCATGTTTGGCCTGGGGCTCTCCGGTCTGTCTGATGAGCGTAAAGCACCAGTGCTGGCCGTTTTCAAAGGGCTGAGCGATGCCATGTTCCGGGTGACGTCGATGGTGATGGCTTACTCCCCCATTGGGGTGTTCGGCATGATTGCGGTGACCGTCGCCAACTTCGGTTTCTCCTCCCTGCTGCCGTTGGCGAAGCTGATAGTGGTCGCCTACATCGCGATTGTCCTGTTTGCCGTGCTGGTGCTGGGAAGCATTGCGCGGATGGCGGGCATCTCGATTTTCGGCTTGATCCGGCACATCAAGGATGAACTGGTCCTGGCATTTTCCAGTGCCAGCTCCGCGGCGGTGATGCCACAGCTCATGGTCAAACTGGAGACGTTTGGCGTTCCCCGTGAGGTGGTTTCCTTTGTCGTACCGGTCGGGTACTCGTTCAATCTCGATGGGGCCTCTCTATTCCTCGGCATAGGGACGCTGTTTGTCGCCCAGCTCTATGGGATAGATCTGAGCCTGTCTCAGCAAGCCGTATTGGTGATCACCATGGTCCTGACCTCCAAGGGCGCGGCGGGCGTGCCCGGCTTCATGTTCGTGATTCTCTCCGCGACCCTGGCCAGCGCGGGGCTGCCGCTGGAGGGTATTGCGTTCATCGCCGGTGTCTACCGAATCATGGACATGGGCACTACCACCCTGAACGTACTCGGGAACGCGCTGGCCCCCGTGGTGATCGCTCGCTGGGAGAGAGGTCTTGAAAACAGGAGTGAGTCGGTCGATGCTTCCACGCAGGCGCTTACCCCAACGGAACACTGTGTCTACAGCAGTGAAGGTCACTGATCGGCTGCCACCTTGAACTGATGGGCACTTGCCAGCCTCAATCCCGCTGCTCATAACCTCGTTTATCAGCGAGGTTGTTGCACGACAAAGGTGTTCGTTCGGAATCAGTGGATTGCAGTGGGGCCCGGTAGCCCGTTTCGCGAGCAATTAGCGTGCTCGGAGCCCGCCAGTTGATGGCGCTAATGGGCTGAAAGGCCTTTTTCGTCTGTTGCTCGCACAAAAACAAACGCCCCGAACAAGTCGGAGCGTTTGTTGGGCTGGCCTTCAGTGCGTTTTCACACAGTCCTCGGTCGGGGATACACTGCGTGTGGTTCGGGCCAGCAGTCGAACGCCGAGCCGTGCCTCAAGTGCGCGTATTGTGTGGCTCAGGGCGGATTGCGAGACGCTCAGTTGTGCGGCGGCGCGGGTGAAGCTGCCCTCGCGGGTAATGACCACGAAGGCTTGCAGGTCGTTGAGATTGGCTCGGGACATTGATGAGATGCTCTTATGAGGATCGAGGTGACAAAGCCAGAATAGGCCGGCGTTGTTGAGTCACAAGGTCCTAGCGTAGAACGCTTTCAGTTTGCTTACGGCCGCTTCGACATACCGGGGAACCCAGCAGGTTTCGATATACGCGGCATCTGCGGTAATGGTGATATAGCCTTGTTCGGCCAGTCGCTGCGCATACAGACCGGTGACCTGTTCTTTCACTCCACCGTTCGGGTGTACAACCACCACAGGCCTTGGTTCAGCGCAGCGTTGAGCTTGGGTATGTCACTCGTAGCCATCAAAGCTGCGATCAGTGGAATGGCTCCACTTTCAGGAAAGATTCAGAGTCCAGTCATCTTCAGCGCAGACTCGGGCAGGCGATCACCTTGCACCTGGATCTGGGCAATCTGCTCATCGATCACGCGCAAATCCTCGCCGCTCAGCGCCAGCTCGAGCGCCCCAAGGTTCTCGTCCAGGCGGTGCTGCTTCGTCGTGCCAGGTATCGGGACAATCCAAGGCTTCTGCGCCAGCAGCCAGGCCAACGCCACTTGCGCGGGCGTGGCTTGTTTGCGCTGTGCGACGGCCTTCACCACCTCGACCAGCGCCAAGTTGGCCTTGCGCGCCTCTGGAGAGAAACGGGGGACGAAGTTGCGGAAGTCGGACACGTCGAACTGTGTGTTCTCGTCGATCTTACCGGTAAGGAAACCGGCGCCGAGAGGGCTGAACGGCACGAAGCCGATGCCCAGCTCCTGCAGCACCGCCAGGAGTTCGTGCTCCGGGCCACGCCAGAACAGCGAGTATTCGCTCTGTACCGCCGTCACCGGCTGGACCGCATGGGCGCGGCGAATGGTTTGCACGCCGGCCTCGGACAGGCCAAAGTGCTTCACCTTGCCCTCAGCGATCAAGTCCTTGACGGTGCCGGCGACATCCTCGATCGGCACCTCGGGGTCCACACGATGCTGGTAGAACAGGTCGATGCGGTCCGTTCGCAGACGCTTCAATGAGGCCTCTGCGACCGCCCGGATATGCTCCGGCCGGCTATTGGTGCCACTGCCCCGTTCGCCGGTGATCAGGTCGATATTGAAGCCGAACTTGGTGGCCACTACCACCTGATCGCGAATCGGCTGCAGGGCCTCACCCAGCAGAGCTTCGTTGCTGAAGGGGCCATATGCCTCTGCGGTGTCGAAGAAGGTGATGCCGCGATCATGAGCCGCGTGGATCAGCGAGACGGCCTCTTTGGTATTCGTCACCGGACCGTAGCCGTGGCTGAGGCCCATGCAGCCCAAGCCTAGGGCAGATACTTCAAGAGAGCTGTTTCCGAGTTTCCGCTTTTGCATTTCAATCATCCTGCTTTTAGCGATCAGCATTGAGTTTGTGGAGGGAAATAGGATTAGGCCGCAGTGCACGTCGGTTGAGTGCAATTGCGCCTTGGAGACTGTAAGTGGGCTTTGGGGGGAGGACTAGACGGGTAAATCGGCAAGGGTTCATGAGGTTTATTCATCAATCTGGCCGTGGCGCGTGAATTTGGCGCTTTCGAGAATGCCCATGACGAAGCTGATCAGTGCTTGCGCCAGGCGCTGCTCACTCACCTCGACCTCATGCCATTGTGCGTGTCCGTACAGCATGCCGATAACGGCATGGGTCATCAGGCCGACCTGGCTTTCCTGCCGGACCTTTTGCGCGCACTCCGTCGCAATGATGCTGCTCAGGATCGAGGCATAGCTGTCTTTCAGCGCATTGATCTGCTGCTGCTGTTCTTCGGATAGATTGACAAACTCCCTGATCACCAGCTGCAAGCGATGCTTTTCCGTCAGGCTGAAGCTGACGAAGGCCTGGACGAAGCGGCGTACACGGTCATCGGCGGTTCTTGCACCTTTCATGCGACGCCTGGTATCGAGCAGCAGATCGGCGAGGGCGGACTCGATCAGTTCGAACAGCAGGCATTGTTTGTTCTCGATATGGTGATACAGCGAACCGGCGTGCAGGCCAAGGTGACCGGCCAGGTCCCGCAGGCCAATCGCCTGGTAGCCACGGGTTGCGAACAACAGGGTCGCGGCGTCGAGCAGGCGATCGCGGATGCTGGAGGAGGGGCTGGAAACGAGAGTGGCCGCAGACATGGTCGTGTCCTGTGTGCATCTGGCCAGGCGGTGGCCCGGCGGTTGACACGCAAATTGAGTTTGACCAAATGTAAGACAACAGGCATCTTACGTAAAGACTAAATCGTGGAGGTGTTTATGGATGGCCAGACGGTCGTGATCGTAGGTGGAGCTTCGGGTCTGGGCTTGGAAACAGCCAAGTTGATGCGCAAGCGTGGGGCGCGGAAAATCGGCCTGATTGACCGTAATGAGCAACTGATGGCAGAGGCGGCAAGCCTTCTGCGGGCTGAAGGTTGCGAGGTCGCCACGGCCGTCGCCGACATCTCCCGCCAGGAAAGCGCCCATGGTGCCTTCCAGCAGATCGTCGATGCGCTCGGCCGTGTGGATTGCCTGGTCAACAGCGCCGCCATCTATCCGCGCAAGGATATTTTCGAGATCACCGATGATGAGTGGGATCTGGAAAATGCGGTCAATATCAAGGGGACCTATCACATGATGGTCGCGGCGGTCCGGCATATGCAGGCCTTTGTCGCGGCACCGGCGGTGACCGGTCGTATCGTCAATGTGACCTCCGTGGATGCATTCAAGGCTCACCCGCAAAATGCCCACTATGCGGCGACCAAGGCGGCGGTGGTCAGCCTGACCAAGTCTTTTGCCCAGGCCTGCGCCAAGGATCAGATCCTGGTCAATTCGGTGGCGCCCGCCGGTTTTGCAACCGAGCGTGCCCGGCAACTAGGCTTCCTGGGTGAACTGGCGGCGGCGAACCCGCTGGGACGTGCTGCGGAGCCTGCGGAAATTGCCGAGTGGATCGTCATGATGGGCAGCAGTCGCAACAGCTACGCCACTGGCGAAAACGTGATTGTCAGCGGAGGTTACATCTATGCCTGATTCAATGGCGCTGCCGGCGGCCTATCGTTGTGCGCTGGTCACCGGTGCTACCAGTGGTATCGGCAAGGCGATTGTCCTGGCGTTGCGCGACGCGGGCATGCAGGTCATCGCCGTCGGTCGCAGTCGTGAAGCGCTCGATGAGTTGCAGGCCGAGGAGGGGGTTGTCACGTTGCAGGCGGACGTGCGCCAGGTCGATGCCTTTGCGGGCATCCTGAAACAGTATCCGGTGGATGTGTTGGTCAACAATGCCGGCATCCTGTCCACGCGCGCGGCCTTCCAGGAGATGGATGCCGATGACATCGACAATATGCTCGATATCAATCTCAAGGCGCCGCTGCACCTGACGCGGCAGGTGTTGCCGGGAATGATCGAGCGTGGCCATGGACACTTGTTTTTCCTCGGTTCCAGTGCCGGTCGGGCGCCTCATCCGGGCGCCGCTGTGTACGGCGCCTCGAAGGCCGGTGTCAGCCTGTTCTGTGATGCCTTGCGTTGCGATTTGCTCGGTAGCGGCGTGCGAGTGACGGAAATTGCCCCGGGGCGAGTCCAAACCCAGCTGTATCGCGCGGCGATGGGGATGCAGGCTGCGGGCCGTGAGTTGTACGACGGTTATGAATCGATCATGCCGGAGCATATCGCCCAGTTGCTGTTGGCGGCTTTGCGCCTGCCCGAGCAGGTGGATGTGTCGCGTCTTGAAGTATTTCCCACGGCGCAGGCGGTGGGTGGTTCACGGATGGTCAAGACTCTCGATTGACTCCTCTGGGGTGGAAACGGCCTAAGCCTTTCCGACCCCGCTGGAAGCTACAATCCAGTGGATCGATCCTTGACTACATGTAAGACAACATATAACTTACATTTAAGTGGCCAGATGGCCCCTTGTGATGAGCTCGAGAACTTCAGGGGATACGACGATGACTGCGACTTCATGCCGGGTCGGCGTGGACATAGGTGGGACCTTTACCGATATCGCGCTGGATGTGGACGGTGTGCTGCATTCGACCAAGATTCTGACCGACTACGAGCTGCCGGAGCGGGCGATCCTCAGTGGGGTGCAGACCGTCGTCGCGGCGGCGGGCCTCAAACTCGCGGATATTGATCAGCTGATCCACGGGACGACGCTGGCGACCAACGCGCTGATCGAGCGGCGCGGGGCCAAGACCGCCTTCATCACCACCGAAGGCTTTCGCGATACCCTGGAGATGCGCACTGAAAACCGTTTTGAACAATACGACATCAATATCGCCTTGCCGCCGCCGTTGATCGAGCGCGAGCACCGCTACACCCTGCGTGAGCGTCTGGATGTGCAGGGCCATGTGCTGATCGCGCCGACCGCGGTTGACATCGACAGCTTGATCGAGCGAATTGCCGAAGGCGACTACCAGAGCGTGGCGATCGGCCTGATCCACAGCTACGTCAACGGCGCTCATGAGCGTCTGCTGCGGGATGCCTTGCAGGCCCGCCTGCCGAACCTGCTGATCTCGATCTCCAGTGAAGTGTCGCCGCAGATGCGCGAGTTCGAGCGCTTCAATACCGTGTGCGCCAACGCCTATGTCAAGCCGCTGATCAAGTCCTACCTCGATCGCCTGGTGGTCACGTTGAAGCAGGCGGGTGCCGATTGTCCGGTGTTCATGATTCACTCCGGTGGCGGCATCATCTCGGTCCAGAGCGCGGCAGAGTTCCCGGTTCGGTTGGTGGAGTCGGGGCCGGCGGGCGGCGCGATCTTTGCCGCCGACATTGCCCGTAAGTATGGTCTGGATTCAGTGGTGTCCTTCGACATGGGCGGCACCACCGCGAAGATCTGCCTGATCGAAAACCAGGTGCCGAAAACCGCCAAGACCTTCGAAGTGGCGCGCACCTACCGGTTCAAGAAAGGCAGCGGCATGCCTATTTCGATCCCGGTGGTGGAGATGGTGGAAATCGGCGCCGGCGGCGGCTCGATTGCCAGCATCGACAGCATGCGCCAGATCCGCGTGGGCCCCCACAGTGCCGGCTCCGAACCTGGTCCGGCGTGCTACGACCGTGGCGGCCAGCAGCCGACCATTACCGACGCCAACCTGCTGCTGGGACGGCTGGACGCGGATAACTTCGCCGGCGGCGCGTTGCGCCTGTCCAATGCCAATGCCGAGTCGGCGGTGGAGCAGGTGATTGGCGCGCCACTGAACATGGACGCCTTCACCGCCGCCTACGGCATCTGTGAAGTGGTCGATGAAAACATGGCCAACGCCGGGCGTGTGCATGCGGTGGAGAGCGGCAAGGACATCGCCGACTACACCATGATCACCTTCGGTGGCGGCGGCCCGCTGCACGCGGCGCGTCTGTGCGAAAAGATGGGTGTTTCGCGTTTCCTGGTGCCGGCGGGGGCGGGCGTGGGCTCGGCTATCGGCTTCCTGCGCGCGCCGTTCGGCTATGAGGCGGTGCGCAGTGCCTTCGTGCGGCTGTCGGATTTCGATGTATCCCAGGTCAATGCCCTGATCGACGATATGACGAACGAGTCCGTCAGTTTTCTGCGCCAGGGCATGCCCGAAGGTGAGCCTGAGCTGGAGTGCACCGCCTTCATGCGCTATGTCGGCCAGGGCTGGGAAATTCCGGTGAGCCTGCCGTTCAAGCCCTTCAGCAATGACGACGCGGCGCAATTCAAAGTGCTGTTCGAGGCGGCCTATACCCAGTTCTTCGGGCGCCCGATCGAGGGCCCGGATGTGGAAATCGTCAGTTGGTCGGTCAAGGCCAGTTCGCCGCTGCTGGCGGTCCTGCCGGTGACGCAGATCAAGGCGTCCTACCGGGCCGAGGAAGTGTCCCGACGCAAGGTGTTCGATGTGGTCGGCGGCGGCTTCGTCGATGCCGGTATCTACCAGCGTGAAGCGCTGCAGCTCGGTGCACTGGTCGACGGTCCGGCGATCATCGCCGAGCGCGAAACCTCGACCTTCGTGTCGTCCTCGTTCACCGCCACGGTCCAGCCTGATGGCTGCCTGCTGGTCGTCCGGCGCTAAGCGTCACTTGCATAAGAAGGCGATGTCCCATGAGTGAAACATTGATCGATATTCAGATGCAGGTGATGTGGAATCGCCTGATCTCGGTGGTTGAAGAGCAGGCTCTGACCCTGATCCGCACCGCGTTCTCCACCAGTGTGCGCGAGGCCGGCGACTTGTCCGCCGGGGTATTCGACCGCGCCGGCAACATGCTGGCCCAGGCGGTGACCGGGACCCCCGGGCACGTCAACACCATGGCCGAGGCCGTGGTGCACTTCATCAAGGACATCGGCCCGGAGAATATCTTCGAGGGTGATGTGTATGTAACCAACGACCCCTGGAAGGGCACCGGGCACTTGCATGACATCACTATTGTCTCGCCGTCGTTCTACCAGGGCCGTCTGATCGGCTACTTCGCCAGTACCGCCCATGTGGTGGATATCGGTGGTCGCGGTTTTGGTCCGGATGCTCGGGAGGTCTACGAAGAAGGCCTGTTCATTCCGGTGCTGAAGCTGTTCGAACGCGGCCAGCTCAACCGTGACTTCATCAATATCCTGCGCAACAACGTGCGTGAGAACGACCGGGTGGTGGGGGACTTCTACGCCTTGTCGGCCTGCAACGAGACCGGCCACAAGCGCCTGATGAGCATGCTTGAAGAGTTCAAGCTAGACGACCTGGAGCACATCGGGGGCTTTATTCTCGAGCACAGCCGGCGCGCCACCCTTGAATGCTTCAAGTCGCTGCCCCATGGCACTTACCAGAACAGCATGACACTCGATGGCTACGATGTGCCGGTGACCCTGGCGGTCACCCTGACCGTGGGGCCGGACGGCATCCTAACCGATTTCAGCGGTACCTCCGGCATGAGCCAGTTCGGCATCAACGTGCCGCTGGGTTATGCCAAGGCCTACGCCTGTTATGGCCTCAAATGCATCGTGGCGCCGGAAATTCCAAACAACTCCGCGTCCCTGGCGCCGTTCGAGGTAACGGCTCCTGAGGGCTGCATTCTCAACGCCAAGCATCCCGCTCCGGTGTCGGTGCGCCATGTGCTGGGGCACTTCGTGCCTGACCTGGTGCTGGGCGCGCTGCACAAGTGCCTGCCGGGGCAGGTGCCCGCCGAAGGCGCCAGTGCATTGTGGAACCTGCACTTGAGCGTGCGCCCGCTGGAGAGCAATCCAACCGGGCGTAATGCCGAAATGCTGATGTTCAACAGTGGCGGCATGGGCGCTCGCGCCGGCAAGGACGGCCTCAGTGCCACCGCGTTCCCCAGTGGCGTGCACACCATGCCGGTGGAAGCGACCGAACAGGCGGGGCCGGTGATTGTCTGGCGCAAGGAGTTGCGCAATGGCTCTGGCGGTGCGGGTTTGCTGCGCGGCGGGTTGGGCCAGGAAATCGAAATCTCGGCGGCCGAGGGTTACAGCTTCCGCTTCAGTGCGATGTTCGACCGTATCCAGTATCCGGCTCGCGGCCTGGAAGGGGGCGGCGAGGGGGCCCGGGGTTATGTCGGGCTCGACGATGGCAGCCTGCTGCGCGGCAAGGGCCAGCAGTTTGTGCCGGCCGAACGGCGCCTGGTACTGAGCTTGCCCGGTGGCGGTGGCTACGGTGATCCGCGCCAGCGTTCCCGCGAGCAAGTGGCCCGCGATCTGCGGTTTGGCTATATCAGCGCCGAGCAGGCGCGCGACGATTACGGCTATGTGCCGGAGCAGGGGAGCTGAGGTATGGAATTTCAGAGTTCGCGTGTCAGGACGGTAAAGAGTTCGCCCAGCATGGCGGTGTCGGTCCTGGCCAAGAAAATGCTCGCTGCGGGTGAGCCTGTGATCAACCTCAGCCTCGGCGAGCCTGATTTCAATACGCCGGCCCATGTGATCGAGGCGGCGCACCAGGCCATGCTCGACGGGCACAACCATTACACCGCGCCCAACGGCTATGACGAGTTGCGCCGGGCCATCGTCGGCAAGTTCGCCCGGGAAAACGACCTGACCTACGGCCTGGACGAAATCTGCGTGGCCAATGGCGCCAAACAGCTGCTGTTCAACGCCTTCCTGGCCACCCTGGAGCCCGGTGATGAAGTCATCACTCCGGCGCCGTACTGGGTGTCCTACACCGATATGGTATTGCTCAATGGTGGGGTGCCGAAAGTCATTCCCTGCGGCTCCGAGTACGGTTTCAAGCTGGACGCCGCGCGTCTGGAAGCGGCGATCACACCGAAGACCCGCTGGCTCATGCTCAATTCGCCGAACAATCCCTGTGGTGCGATCTACACCCGGGAGGAGTTCGCCGCCCTCGCTGCGGTGCTGGAAAAACACCCTCGGGTGCTGGTGATTTCCGACGAGATCTACGAGCACATCATTCTCGGCGACAAGCCCTTCGTACCCTTTGTCATTGCCTGCCCCAACCTGCGTGAACGCACGCTGCTGATCAACGGGGTGTCCAAGGCCTATGCCATGACCGGCTACCGCCTGGGTTACGCGGCGGGTCCGCGAGAATTGATCGTGGCGATGAACAAGACTCAGTCGCAGACCACCACCTGTCCGTCGGCGATTTCCCAACTGGCGGCCGCTGCTGCCCTCGACGGGCCGCAGGATTTTGTCCGAGAGGCCAATCGCGAGTATCAGGCCCGTGGTGCGCTGGTGGTCAAGGGCTTGTCGGCGATTGCCGGCCTTGAGCTGCAGATGCCGGAAGGGGCGTTCTATGCGTTTCCCAAGTGCGCGGCGTTTATCGGTAAACGTACGCCGGACGGGCAGGTGATCGAGACCGATACCGACCTGTCCGCCTACCTGCTGCGGGTTGGCAAGGTGGCCACGGTGCCGGGCTCGGCGTTTGGCCTGGAACCCTATATCCGCCTGTCGTTCGCCACCTCACGGGAACAACTTGAGCAGGCCATCGTGCAGTTGCGCGAGGCCCTGGCGGCGCTGAAGTGAGCGCCGGTCTCTTCATTCATTCGAGAGTTTCATCATGAGCAAGCCGTTCAAACGACTGTTGATCACCGGCGCCGCGGGCCGCCTCGGACGGGTGCTGCGTGCCCACCTGCACGAGTTTGCCGAGGTCCTGCGCCTGACCGATATCGCCGACATGGGGCCGGCCGCGGCTCACGAGGAGTTGGTGCGTTGCGACCTGGCCAGCATGGCCGATGTCCTGCCGCTGGCCGAAGGCGTGGATGTGATCATCCATGCCGGAGGCGTGCCGCTGGAGAACACCTTCGCGTCGATTCTCAATGGCAACATCATCGGCACCTACAACATCTACGAAGCGGCGCGCCAGCACGGGGTGAAGCGGGTGATCTACACCAGCTCCAACCATGCCATCGGTTTCTATGACCGCACCGAAACCCTGGATGCCAGCGTTCCCCATCGCCCTGACAGCCTGTACGGCGTCAGCAAATGCTTTGCCGAGGATCTGGGGCGCTACTACTGGGACAAGTTCGGCATCGAGTCGGTGAACCTGCGCATCGGTTCCTCCTTCGAGGAACCGTTGGACCGGCGCATGCTGGCGACCTGGCTGTCCTTCGCCGACTTCGCCCAACTGGTGGAGCGCTCGCTGAATGCGCCACGGGTGGGCCACATGATCGTCTACGGCATGTCCGCCAACCGCGAGTGCCTGTGGGACAACCGCATGGCCTCGTCCCTCGGCTACGTGGCCCGGGACAGCGCCGATGATTTCCGCGAGAAGGTCCTGGCCAATCATCCGCCCCTGGATCCCAACGAGCCGGCGGCCCGTTATCACGGTGGCAACTTCGCCGGTGCCGGTCATTTCGAAGATCCGAAGTAACCCTTACCCAGTATTTTTTCAGAGGTCCGAGCGATGGCTTCGACAGCAACTGAGCAACACTACGATGTGGTGATCGTGGGCGGCGCCGTGAATGGCAGCGCCACCGCGTATTTTCTCGCGAGCAATCCGGACTTCACCGGTTCGGTGCTGGTGATCGAGCGGGACTGGACCTACGCGCAGTCGGCCACGGCGCTTTCTAGCAGCTCGATCCGGCAGCAGTTCTCCAATCCGATCAATATCCAGATCTCCAAGTTCGGCGCCGAGTTCGTGCGGGCTTTTCCGGAAACCATGGCGGTCAACGGCGATAAACCCGACCTGGCGTTTCGCGAGAACGGCTACCTGTTCCTTGCCGATCAGCGCGGTTACGAGGTGCTGGAACGCTTGCACGCCACGCAAATCGAGCACGGCGCCGATGTACTGTTGCTCGACCCCGAGCAATTGGTCGCGCGCTTTCCCTGGGTTAATCCGGACAGCCTGGCCGGCGCCAGCTTTGGCCAGACCGGCGAGGGATGGTTCGACAGCTACGGCATGCTCAATGGCTTTCGCAAGAAGGCCCGCTCCCTGGGCGTCGAGTACATCGAAAACGAAGTAATCGAGGTGCTGCGCAGCGGCGACCTGATCACCGGCGTGCGGCTGGCCAGTGGCGAGCGCATCGGCTGCGACACCCTGGTCAACACCGCGGGCACCCGTGGGCCCAAGGTGGCGCGCATGGCCGGTTTGCAGATTCCGGTGGAAGCACGCCGCCGCTCGTTGTTCGTCTTCGACTGTCATACGCCGCTGGCCGGCGTAGTCCCTCTGACCATCGATCCGACCGGGGTATTTTTCCGTCCCGAGGGTCACCTGTACCTGGGCGGCACTTACCCGAAAGTCGACCCGGAAGTCGACGTCAACGACTTCGATGTCCTGCACGATGAGTTCGATGAGGAAGTGTGGCCGATCCTGGCCGAGCGCGTGCCGGCATTCGAGGCGATCAAGGTCGTCAACTCCTGGGCTGGGCACTATGACTTCTGCGTGCTCGATCACAACGCCATCGTCGGCCCCCACAGCGAGGTGCGCAATTTCCTGTTTTGCAACGGCTTCAGCGGCCATGGCCTGCAACAGGCGCCCGCCATCGGCCGCGGGCTCAGCGAGCTGATTACCTATGGCGCATACCGCAGCCTTGACCTGAGCGCCTTGTCCTACGAGCGCGTCGTGGAAAACCGGCCCTTTTTGGAAGACTCGGTCATCTGATCGAACAGCCTGATGGAGAACAAAAATATGAAAGATGCATCCACGACGCTGCGCAGTGGCGGGCAGATCCTGGTCGAGGCCTTGCGGATCAATGGTGTCGAGCGCGCTTTTTGCGTCCCGGGGGAAAGTTATCTGGCGGTGCTCGATGCGCTGCATGACGTCAAGGACGATATCGAACTGATCGTCTGTCGCCAGGAGGGTGGGGCGGCCTATATGGCGGAGGCCTACGGCAAGCTGACGGGCAAGCCGGGCATCTGCTTCGTGACCCGCGGCCCCGGGGCGACCAATGCCTCGGTAGGTGTGCACACGGCATTCCAGGACTCGACGCCGATGATCCTGTTTATCGGCCAGGTGGCACGGGATCAGGTCGAGCGTGAGGCGTTCCAGGAAATCGACTACCGGCGCATGTTCGGGCAAATGGCCAAATGGGTGGTGGAGGTGGATGACGCGGCGCGCCTGCCGGAGCTGCTCAGCCAGGCTTTCCATCGCGCCACCAACGGCCGTCCGGGACCGGTGGTGATGGCGTTGCCCGAAGACATGCTCACCGACCGGGTGGCCGTGGCTGATGCCGGCCCGGCCCAGGCCATCGAGCCGGCGGCATCCCCTGCGGCGCTGGGCAGCCTGCAACAACTGATCGGTGAGGCACAACGGCCATTGGTGGTGCTCGGCGGCGGTGGCTGGAATGCCCAGGCGGTGGCGGATATTCGGCGTTTTATCGAGACCCAGAATTTGCCGGTGGCGGCGTCCTTCCGCTGCCAGGACCTGTTCAACAATACGCTGCCGCATTATGCCGGCGACCTCGGCCTGGCGGCCGGGCCGGAGTTGGTCGAGGCGGTGAAGAGCGCCGATCTGTTGCTGGTGGTGGGCGCGCGCCTGGGGGAGATGAGCACTGGCGGCTATGCCCTGGTGGATATTCCCGTGCCGAAACAGAAGCTGGTGCATGTGCATCCGGGGATCGAGGAGCTGGGGCGGGTTTATCAGCCGGTGTTGGCGATCAATGCCGGGATGCGGATCTTCGCCGCTCAGCTCGCCGAGCTGCCGGCGGTCAAGCCTGAGGCATTCGGCGGTTGGACCGCGCAGCTCAATCGCGGCTATCGCGCCAACTTCGATTGCCCGCCGTCACCCGGGCCGGTGCAGATGAGCGAGATCATCGCCTGGCTGAACCAGCGACTGCCCGATGATGCGGTACTCACCTGCGGTGCCGGCAATTACACCGGCTGGCTGCATCGCGGTTATCAGCATCGGACATTCCGTACCCTGTTGGGGCCGACCAACGGCTCGATGGGCTACGGCGTGCCGGCGGCGGTGGCGGCGAAAATCACCGCGCCAGAACGGATGGTCGTGGCCTTTGCCGGCGACGGTTGCTTCCTGATGAATGGGCAGGAGCTGGCCACCGCGGCCAACTACGATGCCCGGTTGATTGTGGTTGTGGTCAACAATGGCATGTACGGCACCATCCGCATGCATCAGGAGCGTCACTATCCGGGGCGGGTCAGCGGCACCGAACTGCATAACCCGGATTTTGCCGCGCTGGCTCGTTCCTATGGGTTGCACGGCGAGACCGTGGTGGCGACCAGTGAATTCGCCGCGGCCTTCGAGCGTTGCGTGGCTTCCGGCAAGCCTGCGTTGATCGAGGTGCAGGTGGACCCCGAAGCGCTGACGCCGCGCATGACCTTGAGCCAGATTCGTGAAAAAGCCCTCGCGGCCCTCTGACGTTCCTTCGACGGGGTGGGGTGAAGTCCTCGGGACTGGGGCGCGAAGGTTTGCGCTACGGCATCGAGGACTATCAGGGGATCAGATACGTCTGTCTGGGCCTGGGCTGATGGGCAAGGCGGTGCAGAATTACTCTCCGCTGTCGACCAGCCGCTGATAGCGCGACAGGCTCTCTTCGAGGTGCTTGCGCAGGGCCGAGCGCGCAGCGCTGACATCGCCCATGGTGATTGCCGAGAGAATCGCGCCGTGTTCGCGGCCGATTTTCTTGATGTGGGCCAGGCGGCTTTTGCCGGTGGATTGGCCGTGCTTGAGGTGCAAATCGAAAATGATGTCCGGCCCCAGGGCTTCGAGCAGCTGCGAGAAGTGTGGGTTATTGGTGGCCCGGGCAATCGCCAGGTGAAACTCGAAGTCGGCCTTGGCTTCTTCTTCCAGGTCACTGCCGTCCAGGGCGTTGAAGCGGTCAAAGGCTTCGGTGATCTGCGCCATGCTGGTGGGGCTGCGGCGTTCGGCGGCGCGCGCGACCGATTCGGTTTCGACGCCCAGGCGCAGTTCCAGCACGTGGGCGGCTGCCCGGACATCATCGACGGCACTGCTCAACGCATAGCCGATGCGTTTTACATCCTGCTCGACCACAAATACGCCGACGCCCTGGCGGGCGATCAGGCGTCCGCCCAGACGCAACGAAGCCACGGCTTCGCGGATGACCGGGCGGCTGACGTTGAACTCCTTGCACAGCTCTTGCTCGGACGGCAGTTTCTGGCCCGGACCATAGGTGCCGACATCGATGCGGTTGGACAGCTCCTTGATCACCGTCTCCGCCAGATTGGCCCTTCGTGTACCAAGGGTCGGGTTCATATGTGTTGCTCCTGAAAACGGGGCTCGTCCAAACGTGAATGGTCGAACGGGTTATTGGGTCCAGTCAAACACGGCGAAGGCCGCTTTGAATACGTCTGGATCAAGGCAAAGACTGATTCCTCATAGGTTATCAAATAACTGACCTGTGATGGTGCGGGTGGCTGTCGGATCGCGCCGAGTCGGCATCGCAGAGGTGCACGATTTGTCATTGCCCATACCGTCACCGGCATTTTCATCTTGCCCTAGCATATACCAATTGACAGTTGCCTGCTGACTGTTATCTTACAAGTGCGCTGACAAACAGCCTGCGCACTTGCAGTGAGATGTCCCGAATAAGGTCTGGTCGCCGTGAAAGGGCCCGGATGTGGAAAAGAAGACTTGCACGCCAACGTGCTTAATTCGTTTGTCCGATGATTTCTGGGAGGGAACATGCGTAAACATAACCAGGGCTTTACAGCGCTCACCGCGGCCATGGTCGCCATCCTGAGTGTTGGGGTTGCCACTGCCGCCGACAGCGAACAGGTCAAGATCGGCTTTGCCGGTCCGCTGACAGGGCCGTCCGGTCATCAGGGGCTCGATGTCGAACATGGCATCAGTATCGCCATTGAGGAGGCCAACCAGCAGAAGCTGAAGATTGGTGGCAAGGTTGTAGAGTTCAAACTGGTCTCGGAAGACGACGTGGCCGACCCACGTACCGGTACGGCGGTCGCCCAGCGTCTGGTGGATGCGAAAGTGGCGGTGGTGATCGGTCACTACAACTCCGGCACCAGTATCCCGGCTTCAAAAATCTATGGCGATGCTGGCATCCCGCAAATCTCGCCATCGGCGACCAATCCGGCCTTGACCCTCCAGGGTATCAAGTCGGTGTTTCGCGTGGTCAACGACGATGCCACCCTGGGTCGCTACGCTGGCAACTACCTGGTCCATCAAATGAATGCCAAGCGCATTGCGATCTTCGATGACCGCACGGCCTATGGCCAGGGCCTGGCCGATGAAGTGACCAAGGCGGTGAAGGCCGCCGGCGGCAACGTGGTGGTGCGTGAGTACACCAACGACAAGGCCACGGATTTCAACGCCATCCTGACCACCGCCAAAGCTCAACAGGCCGACGCAGTGTTCTTCGCGGCGCTGGATTATCAGGCGGCGCCGATGGCCAAGCAGATGAAGAATCTCGGGCTCAAGGCCAAGTTCATGAACATCGGCAACCTGCCTAACGACGAGTTCAAGAACATGGCCGGTAGCGCCGCTGAAGGCACCTACGCCTGGAACTACGGCATGCCGTTGCAGGAAATGCCCAAGGGGGCGGCGTTCGAGCAGAAGCTCAAGGGCAAGTTCGGCGTGGGGGTCGTGCAGTCGTCACCGGCGGCCTACGACGCGACCTGGACCGCCATCAGCGCGATGGTCAAGGCCCAGTCGGCCGATCCCGCGGTATACCTGCCGGTGCTCAAGAGCTCCAGCTATGACGGCGTGACCGGCACGATTGCCTTTGACGACTACGGCAACCTGAAGAACGCCGCCGCGACGATCTTCCAGTTCACTGGCGGACAGTGGAAAACCCTTTCCGTCGAACGCGACTGAGCCCCGACGCTACCTAAAATAATAAGCGGGCCCTCAGGGTCCGCGACTATAAAAAGAAACTCTTTCCGATCTGCCCTGAATGTCACCGCGTTGCTGTTCCTGGCTTGCGCTGGTGGATACGACGCAGTTTTGAGGATTCAGCAAGTGCAAGCCAATCTCGATATTTTGTTGCAGCAGATCCTCAACGGTCTGGTGTTGGGCAGCATCTATGCGTTGGTCGCCCTGGGCTACACCATGGTCTACGGCATTATCGGCCTGATCAACTTCGCCCATGGCGAGATTGTCATGGTAGGTGCCATGGTGACGATTTCGGTCTTGACCATGCTCGCCGGTTTTGGCTTCGCACCGGGCGTCCTGACGCTGTTGTTCGCCATTATGATCGCGGCGGTGGTGTGCATGTTGATGGCCCAGGGCATGGAGAAATTTGCCTATCGCCCGTTGCGCAAGGCGCCACGTCTGACGCCGCTGATCCTGGCCATTGGCATTTCGATTTTCCTGCAGAACCTGGCCATGATGATCTGGGGGCGAGGCTACAAGACCTTTCCCGAAGTGGTCGAAACCCGCCCGATCGAGGTGTTCGGCGCCACCATCACCAATGTCCAGATGAGCATCATGATCATCTCGGTGGTGATCATGCTCGCGCTCTGGTTGCTGGTCGACAAGACCAAGCTGGGCAAGGCGATGCGTGCCACCGCCCAGAATCAGGAAGTGGCCGGGTTGATGGGGATCAATATCAATCGGGTGATTTCCGCCACTTTCGTGATCGGCGCCTCCCTGGGGGCCATCGCCGGCGTGATGCGTGCGGTCAACTACGGCCAGGCGGATGCCTACATGGGCTTGTTGCTCGGGCTCAAAGCCTTTTCCGCCGCCGTACTGGGTGGGATCGGCAACCTGTTCGGGGCCATGGCCGGCGGCATTCTGCTGGGGCTGATCGAGTCCCTGGCGGCAGGGTATACCGGGCAAATCACCGGCGGTTTTCTCGGTGCGAACTATCAGGATATCTTCGCTTTCATGGTGCTTATCCTGGTGCTGTTGTTTCGTCCCAATGGCTTGATGGGCGAGCGTCAGGCTGATCGCGCTTAGGAGGCGGCCAACATGAAAAACCACTACGCACAATACGCTTTGTTGATTCTGGCCTTTGTCGCATTGCCCTTCCTGGTGGACGCCGTACCGTTCCTCGGGCCTACCTGGGTGCGCATTCTCGGCTTCGCCATGCTCTATGTGCTGTTGGCGTTGGGGCTGAATATCGTCATTGGCTATGCCGGCCTGCTGGATATGGGGTACATCGGTTTCTATGCCATAGGCGCCTATCTGTACGCGCTACTGTCCTCGCCACACCTGAATATGGTTGGCCTGACCGCGGGCGTGCTCAACTGGCCGATCTGGATCATCATTCCGCTGGCGGCGGTGCTTGCCGCCATTTGCGGGGTGTTGGTCGGTGCGCCGGTGCTCAAGCTGCGTGGCGATTATCTGGCGATCGTCACCCTGGGGTTCGGTGAGATCATCCGTATCTTCATGAACAACCTGGACCAACCGGTAAATATCACCAACGGTCCCCAGGGCATCAGCGGAATTGCCCCCCTGCATATCGACGGCGCGGCCTGGTCCCATGCGGTGGGTGAGACGCCCCAGACCCTGCTGTCGTTGCAAGTGAAATGGAGCCTCTTCGGCTTGCAGGTCTCGCCGGTGATCAGCTATTACCTGTTCTTCCTGGCGGTGGTGATCCTGTCGATCATCCTGTCCAAGCGCCTGGAAGTCTCACGGATCGGTCGTGCCTGGATGGCGCTGCGCGAAGATGAGGTGGCCGCCGAGGCCATGGGCTTGAACAAGCGCAACCTCAAACTGCTGGCCTTTGCCATGGGCGCCACCTTCGGCGGGGTGTCCGGCGCGCTGTTTTCCGCCTACCAGGGCTTTGTCAGCCCCGAGTCCTTCACTCTGATGGAGTCGATCATGGTGTTGGCCATGGTGGTGCTGGGGGGCATGGGCTCGATTCGCGGGGTCGTGCTGGGGGCCTTGATCCTGTCGATCATGCCCGAGGTGTTCCGCGACCTGGTCAATTGGGCGCAGCCCTTCGTCATGGACCATGTCACCTTTATCGGTCGTGATGTCTTGCGCAACATCCTCGATGCCTCGACCTTGCGCATGCTGGTGTTCGGCCTGGCACTCATCCTGGTGATGCGTTTCCGTCCCGAGGGGTTGTGGCCGTCACAGCGGCGGCGGGCCGAGTTGCATGATGTTGACCCGGAGCCAGTGGTGCCTGAGATCGTGCTCGACAGCACGGCGACGCATCTGGAAGCAACCCCGCAAGATCTCATGTTCAAAGAGGCGGACAAGGTATGAGCGATGTACTGCTGGAGCTGCGTTCGGTCAGCAAATTCTTCGGTGGCCTGCAGGCGCTGCACAACATTGACTTGAGTATCAAGCGCGGTGAAATCCGCGGTTTGCTCGGTCCTAATGGCGCCGGCAAGACCACCCTGTTCAACGTGCTCACTGGTTTGTATCGCGCCGAAGAGGGCAAGGTGACGTTTGACGGCAAGCCATTGCGAATCAGCAAGCCGCACAAGGTGGTGGAGGCGGGGATCTCGCGCACCTTCCAGAACATTCGCCTGTTCCACAATATGACGGCCCTGGAAAACGTCATGATCGGCCGTCACGTACGGACCCGCAGTGGTGTGTTCGGCGCGATCCTGCGGACCCGGCGCTGTGTCCAGGAGGAGCGGGAGATACACGAGGCTGCCCACTATTGGTTGAACTATGTCGGCATCGGCCGCTTCGCTGGCGAGTTGGCGAAAAATCTTTCCTATGGCCACCAGCGTCGCCTGGAAATCGCTCGTGCGCTGGCCACCGAGCCTTTGCTGGTGGCACTCGATGAACCCGCTGCCGGCATGAATGCGTCGGAGACCGAAGGCCTGCGCCAACTGATGTGCAAAATGAAGGCGGACGGCAAGACCGTGCTGTTGATCGAACACGATGTGAAGCTGGTCATGGGCTTGTGCGACCACGTTACCGTCCTGGAGTTCGGCAAGAAGATTGCCGATGGCTTGCCGGCGCAGGTGCAGAGAGACCCTCGGGTGATCGAGGCCTATTTGGGTACGGAGACGGTGGCTTGAACATGAAACGCATTCTTGAAGTGAGCGAACTGCAGGTTTCCTATGGCGCCATCCAGGCGATCAGAGGTCTGAACTTTCATGTCGGCGAAGGCGAAATGGTGGCCTTGATCGGGGCCAATGGCGCCGGCAAGACCACCACCCTCAAGACCCTGGCGGGGCTGCTGACCCCGGTGGGCGGGCAGATCACCTTCGACGGCAAGGCGCACGCGAAGATCAAGGGCTACGACCTTATCCGCGAAGGGCTGGCGCTGGTACCGGAAGGGCGGGGTATTTTCCCCAAGCTGACGGTCTACGAGAATCTGGAAATGGGCGCCTTCTCGCGCACCGATGGCAAGACCGCGATCCAGGCCGATATCGAGCGCATGTTCGGTATTTTTCCGCGCCTCAAAGAGCGCGCGTTCCAACTGGCCGGGACCATGTCCGGTGGCGAGCAGCAGATGCTGGCAATCTCCCGTGCCCTGATGGGCAAGCCCAAGTTGTTGTTGCTCGATGAGCCGTCAATGGGGTTGGCGCCGATTATCGTGCAGAAGATCTTCGAGACTATTCGTGAGGTGGTCAAGGGCGGGGTGACCTTGTTGCTGGTCGAGCAGAATGCCAAGCTGGCCCTGCAAACCTGCCAGCGTGCCTATGTGATCGATGGCGGGCGCATTGCGCTGGAAGGTGAGTCCCAAGAGCTGCTGCACAACGAACAAGTCCAGAAAGCCTACCTGGGAGAATGACCCTCGATGATTGCCGCACTATCGGCAGACCAAGCTCACCGCCCGTGAGCTGCTGACGCTGAGCGCTTGCTCATCTAGCACCATATCGCTCTTCTGGAATTCCTGGGCCCTCTGGACTCCATAAATGTTTTGGCTAATCCGCAATAACCCGGTCCTCGTCGGAACCCATCCGGCCGCCGCCATGCTGAATGAGCAGGTTTAAGCCTTTGCCCTGTGCCGATGCGCAATGCAGAGACGAAGTCATGCGTAGTAGTGATGAAGGCCCGACGGTCTGTGTGCCGTGCTCATCGAATCTTTTTTGTGGGTAAAGCCAAAAAATATCCGTGATGGCTAAAAGACATACTATGCTCACGAGCGATGTGTAACTCACCATGGAGTGGCGAAGATGGAAGCGAAATACGACGTTCGATCCGCGTTATCGGCAATCAAGGCTTCGCAACTGTCTTTCAAAACAGACCCTGAACCACCAACCCTGCCATCTTCTTGGGCGTGCACTGCGCTTTTGCACCCCTATAGCCCGCCGCCCACTGATGAGATACAAAACACGCCTTTTTTTCAGCTTTGCGTCGCTTCGATCACCTATATAGAAGGGCAAATACTGTCTGTCCAAGTGGTTGGCATGGATGGCCAAACGTGGTGGTACAAGGTTACGCAGACCGCCACCCAGGTCTCTCAGGACGAGGGCGAAACCTGGACGGACGTTGACATGGGGTGGTCTTTGCCTAGTACGCAGTGGCTTTCCAGTGCCCAAAGCCCAACTTACTTTGCGACCAGCTATCTGAATTGGATGCAGGCGCAGGAGGTGGATTGGTGGAAGCAATCGGTACCGAATTCCAATGCTACTACCTGGATATGGTTCGATCAGTCCAGCGGGCTGCCGTTTCGAATGATGTTTGGTGCGCCGCCAGGAAATCCTGAAGTTGGTGACCCCAATCAGTTGGCATTTTTCCAGAATTTTTCATTTACCTACTTCCCAGCCTTTGCGGCGACCGATAATCCCAATGTGGATACTTGGGCCCCGCCAGTGATTCCCGGATTTCAGGTTGGCAATCCTGGTAACCAGGCGCTGCCGCTTTGGAATGACCATTTCAATATGACCACGCTCATGACACCTGTGAATTCTGCAAGCTTTCCGTTGCCGACCAGCGTGTTTTACCAGTGGAGTCTTGACGAGTCTTACCGTGTGGCATCTGACCGGGCTCAGTTGACCGCGATGTCGTACCAGTACAACCCCACAGCCGGCTATGAGACTTCTATTGCGCTACTGTTCGGCGCATCGCCCAACGGTATCGCGCCGCCGCCGAATGCCGGGTCTGGTTACATCTTCAACCAGTCGGAGATTTTAGTTCAGGGTGTTCTCACCCCTTTGGTGTTCTCTTGCCAGAATATGGGGTTGGCGCAGGAACCGCCGTACTGGGCAAGCATACCGGGAGAGGAGGGTACGATTCACGCCTCAGTGGCGGATAACCCTGCGTTGTCGCCTGGCAATCAAGTCAACATTGTCTCGGTACTGTTTCCACCCTCGGGTCAATACCCACAGGGTCGTTACCTCTGGACGTGGTATAGCCCGTTCCCTGGTTCGGATGGAAGCAACAGCCGGCCTGTGACATTCATGGAATCGGCGTCATCCATCGCAGAGGGCGGCACCAGCCTCGCGCTTGCGGATTACTTCGACTATACGATTTCACCTGATGTCTACCCGGCATATATCTTTGATCTCCCTGGGGAGTGCCTGGTGCCCAATACGGAAAAATCTTAACCGTAGACATTCGCCGCTGGGCGTTGCAGGCAACGATCTGCGTCGGTTTGTCACCCGCTGGTGTCTCCATGGCATTCGAGCAGCCTCGCGGGACAAGCTCGGATGCCACCACACCAGCGCATGAACAGGTCGCTCAATTCCCCATGCCGGACCGAGTCCATCTTCAGCTGTGCCAGCTCAATACGCACTAATGGACTATGAGTTACCCGAGCTGCCCTGCAGCCTGCTGGATAAAGTCACGCATCCATATCACCGCGGGATCAAAATGATTACGCGGATGCCAAGCCAATTGCAGGCTAAAGCTGGGGGCCATGAAAGGCAGATCGTAGAGCTCTAAATCACCACCGAATTGAATGAAATGGATGGCTGGTAATGTACAGACATAGTCACTGCTGCGCAGCAGATTGGGGATCAGTGATAGTTGCGGTAGCTTCATGACCACTCTGCGCTGGCGCCCCTGATTGGCCAGGTATTCATCCATATAGCCTTGAGCGTTGCCTGATGCGCTGGAAACCAACAGGTGTTCGAGATCGCAATAGGTATCCAGATCCAAGGCTGCGGTACCACGTGGATGGCCCGGACGTTGGGCCATGACAAAACCTCCGTCATACAGGGTTCGGGCCTTCATGCTACTGGGGATCATCCGATCCAGGTCTATAAGCAGATCCACTTCGCCGCGTTCAAGCTCGGTTGCTATATGGTCAGGCTGTGGTCTATGCATGTTCAGTCGTAATTTGTGCGGACCGAGCGCTTGCAGGCGCGCTACAAGCTTTATGCCTACGGCCAATATCGCATCGTCACTCATGGCGATGCTGAATTCACGGCTGTCCTTGCCGGGGTCGAAGGTCGGTTGAAAATTGATGACTTTCTCCAGCCCCTTGAGTGCCGCGCTCAAGGGCAGCGCCAAGGTTAATGCCAAGGCGGTGGGGGTCATGCCTCGACCATTTTCAGCGGGTAACAGCAAGGGATCGTCGAACAACGTCCGCAGTCGCCCCAATTGCGCGGACATGGCGGGTTGGCTGACATCCAGTCGTTGGGCTGCGCGGGTCACGTTGCGTTCCCGCAGCAACATTTCCAGAGAGACAAGCAGATTCAAATCAACCTGGGACAAATCCATACACACTCCTACGCAGCATCAAAGAAGCAACTGTCACCGGGGTTTTACGGCGGTGGTGTCTCGACCTATTTGATAGAATTATACCTCAAATAATTGTCATTTATTTGATCTATTGCTGTCTGTGGATTACTTTGATCGCGTCAGTCAGGTATCAGTGCGCGTTATTCAGAACGAAATGCTCTGCTATCAACGTTTAAGCCGATAACGGCATAGATAGAAACCTAATAAATTGTCGTTACAAGTCTTCGAATATATCTTGCGAATATCGTGGGGCGTGCTTGTGCGTCTAACCGTTTTAGTGACTTCCCATCCTCAGGAAAGCTGATAAATGCACCATAAGGTTATTGTTGGTAGTTGCTTTTTGATGGGTTGGTTCAGTTGTGCGGTTTATGCCGATGAAGAAATGTTTTCTTCATCTTCCCGATGGATGACCGGCGACTGGGGGGGGCTTCGCACAGCGCTACTCGATAAGGGTTACGACTTCCAACTCAGTTATCAGTCGGAAAGCGCCGCCAACCTCAGTGGCGGCTACGATCACGATCATAGCGCACGCTACACCGATCAGTTCAATGTCGGCGGCGCCCTTGATTTACAGAAGATCCTGGGCGTGCCCGCCGCGAATCTGCAACTGCAGATCACTGAACGCAGTGGTCGGGACCTGACCAATGATCGGCTGGCGGACTCACGTACCGGCACGATTGGCTCCTCCGTGCAAGAAAACTACGGGAGCGGTCAGACGTGGCGGATCACAGTTTTGGCCTATCAACAGAAATTCTTCGATGACGTGCTCGACATCAAGGCCGGTCGGTTGCCGATAGGCAGTGATTTTGATTCGACCGGCTGTGTGTTCCAAAACAACTCGATGTGTGGCGGGCTGGTCGGTCACGCGTCTACCGTGTGGTTCAACTCGCCGGTCGGGCAGTGGGGGGGACGGATCAAGGTCAATGTAACGCCTCAGGTCTATGCCCAAGTTGGCGCGTACGAGTACAACCCGACGCTGCTGGATAGCAACAACGGCTTTAAGTTGAATACCTCAGGTCGGCAAGGTACGACCTATGTCGGGGAGCTGGGCTGGACACCTTCGTTGGGCGCAGAAGGGATGGCCGGCAAGTATCTGTTTGGCGGGTATTGGAACTCAGCCGACGCGAACGATGTGCTCAAGGATGACAACGGTGTCGACAAACAACTCTCTGGTCATCCTGCCGATGTACATGATGGCCGTTACGGTTGGTACGCCTACGCACGTCAGCAAGTCACTACGGTCGACGGTGATGCCAAACGTGGTTTGAGTCTGTTCGCGCACTATTCGGGGTACGACAAGGACAGTAGCACGCTCGACTGGCAGGCTCAGGTGGGGGCTATTTATGCCGGGCCATTTGATGCGCGCCCTCAGGATTCTCTCGCTTTTGGCCTCAGCGAGCTGCATGTCAATCCGGCACTGACAAAGAACCAACGTTTGCATGATCAGGCCAACCATCTCATCGACTATGCTGACCCTGCCTATCAGCCCATCCAGCACGCGGAATACGCGGCGGAAATTCACTACGACTTCAAACTGACGAACTGGCTAATGGTGCGGCCGAACCTGCAATACCTGGCCAACCCAGGCGGCGTGTACGAGGTGGACAACGCTTTCGTTGCCGGTTTGACCGTCAACACCGTTTTCTAAAAGGTCGCATACCCAACCGAATTGGGGTGCTGACGCCCCGTCAATGACCTGTTATCGCAGGATAAAGACATGAGTAGCCTGAACACGACTAAGCGCTCCAATGCGATGAAGCCCTCCCGGCGGACACTGCTCAAGAGCCTGGTGACTGCCTACACCGCTTCGTTGATTCCGTGGGCGTTGGCCGAACCTGTAGACAGCGCCGACCAAGGTGCGTTTGTCGCCATGTCGGCGATCATTGCCGGGCGCCAGACCCTCGACGGTGAGCTGGCGAAAAACCTGTACCGGGCACTGCTTGCCGACGATCCAAACTTCGCCAGGGCTGTCAAAGACCTGCTGGCGCTGGTCAACGAACGCAAGAGCGACCCGCTGACATTGCAAAAAATGCTCGATGACGAAAAGTCGCCATTGGCAGCTGTTCCGCGAAAAATCGCCACTGCCTGGTTCATGGGCGTCGTGGGCAGTGGTGAGCATGCGCGCTGTCTTGCCTACGAAAATGCCCTGAACGCCATGATTGTCGCCGATGTGCTCAAGCCGCCGACCTATGCCTATGGTCCTTATGGCAGCTGGGCAAAAAAACCCAATGAAGAGGTGCCAAATGTCTGACCAGCTATCGGCTGATATTGTTGTTATCGGCTCGGGGATCTGTGGATCGCTGGCGGCGTTGAAACTGGTGAAGCAGGGCGTATCTGTTCTGATTCTCGAAGCAGGTGGGCCGATTGAGCGCGGACGGATTGTCGCGGCGTTCCGCAATTCCACGCGCAAAAGCGATTGGATGTCACCTTATACCTGCTCGGAATGGGCACCACATCCAGTCTACAAACCAGTCGATAACGGCTATCTGGTGCAGGCCGGGCCCTATCCGTATCCGGCGGAATACATTCGTGGCGTCGGTGGCACGACCTGGCACTGGGCTGCTCAGGCCTGGCGTTTGGTACCGGGCGATATGCGCATCCACAGCTTGTATGGCGTGGGTGTCGACTGGCCGCTGACGTATGAGGAGCTCGATCCTTTCTATCAGGAAGCGGAAGAAATCTGGGGCGTTTCGGGCGCGGAAAATACCGGCTCGCCGCGCAGCAAGCCATTTCCGATGGACCCCGTCACCGAGCCCTACGCCATGCGCCGCATTCGTGAGCGGCTTGCCCCGACTTACGCGGTGGTGGGCAATACAACCGCACGTAACAGTCGCAGCTACGCCGGGCGACCGGCCTGTTGTGGCAATAACAGTTGCCAGCCGATTTGCCCGATTGATGCGCAGTACCACGGCGGCATCGCGATTCAATCGGCGGTGGATGCGGGTGTCAAATTGCAGATCAATGCGGTGGTCTACCGCATCGAGCACGACGATAAGGGCCGCATTGTAGCGGCTCACTATTTCGACCCGGATAAAAAGTCCCATCGGGTCACTGGAAAGACCTTCATCCTCGCCGCCAATGGCATCGAGAGTCCCAAGCTTTTGCTGCTGTCTGCCAGCGACAAATACCCCAATGGCCTGGCCAATAGTTCCGGCATGGTCGGTCGCAACCTGATGGACCACCCCAGTACCTCGGTCACCTTTGATGCCGATGAGGCGTTGTGGCTGGGCCGTGGGCCACAAAGCCCCAGCTCGATCAATACGATGCGCGACGGTGACTTTCGCAAAGAGCACGCGCCTTACCGTCTGGATTTCACCAATATTTCGCGAGTCAATAGCGCAACCGACTCGTTGCTCGCCAGCGGTGTCTACGGTCCGGAGTTCGAGAAGCAACTGCGTCACCGTGCCGCGTTCGAAATGAGCCTCAAGGATGTTCTGGAAGTGTTGCCCAACCCGGAAAATCGCATCACTCTCAGCTCGCAGAAAGATGCTTTGGGCATTCCAAAACCGCAGGCGCATTACGCCATCGACGATTACACCCGGCGTGGCGCGCAGGCTTCGCACAAGGATTTTGCGCGCATCGTCGAACTCATGGGCGGTACCAATGTGCGCTATAGCGCAGAGGGCAATTTCGCCAATAACCAGCACATCACCGGCACCCTGCGCATGGGGGCCGACCCGAAAACGTCCGTATGCGATAGCTTCGGTCGGACTCACGATCATGAAAACCTGTTCATTTGCAGCACCGGCGTAATGCCGACGGCGGCGACCATGAACTCGACATTGACGGGTGTCGCCCTGGCACTGCGCACCGCGCAGCACATACTGCCCGATCGCATCATTGCTCGCGTATCGCCCTTGGGCTCATTGATCGAACAAGTGCGAGGCTGACCTTCAATGAATTGGAATAAATACCTCATTGGCCACCTGGTTATCTTGGCCACGAGCCTCGTCACCCTGCAAGCCAGCGCTTCGACGCCTGACAGCGAGCTGATACAGCGTGGCAAGTACCTTTCCACTGCCGGCGATTGTGTCGCCTGCCACAGCGCCCCTGGAGGCAGGCCATTTGCCGGTGGGTTGGGGTTGCCAACACCCATCGGCGAGATTATCGCCACCAACATCACCCCCTCAAAAACCGCCGGGATCGGCAACTACACGCTGGAGCAATTCAGTGATGCGCTGCGCAAGGGCATTCGCGCCGATGGCAAGCGTCTGTATCCGGCCATGCCTTATACCTCCTACGCCAAGATCAGCGATGAGGATGTCAAGGCGATGTACGCCTATTTCATGAACGACATCGTTGCCGTTGACACGGCAGTCAAGCCGACCCAGTTGCCATTTCCGTTCAACATTCGCTTGTCGATGGCGGGCTGGAATCTGCTGTTCCTCGATAGCCAGCCCTACGAGGCCGACCCTGCGCAAAGCGTTGAGTGGAATCGGGGCGCCTACCTGACTCAAGGCCTGACCCACTGCAGCGCCTGCCATTCGCCGCGCAACCTGATGATGGCCGAGGTTGCTTCGAAGGAGCTGGCCGGCGGTGAAGTCGGGACATGGCACGCCCCCAACATTACATCTGACCCCAACAGTGGCGTGGGTGGTTGGGATACCGATGAATTGGTCAAATACCTGAAGACCGGCGAGAGCTTGGGTAAGGGGCAAGCGGCCGGGCCGATGGCCGAAGCGGTCGACAATAGCCTGCAATACCTCACCCACTCCGATCTGAAAGCTATCGCCCTCTACATCAAGAGTGTTCCTGCGCAGCGTGAGGCTGCGGACAATAAGCCGGTCTATGCCCTGGGTCAGAAAACCGATGAGCTGAGCAGCCTGCGTGGCATTGCCTTGCCGGCTGATCCGAACAAGATGACGGGGGCGCAAATTTACGATGGCTACTGTGCTTCTTGCCACCAGGCTCAAGCCCAGGGCAGTTTCGACGGTGGCTTGCCTTCCTTGTCGCATAACACGACGGTCGGTCGCAGCAATACCCAAAACCTGGTGATGGTCATCCTCGAAGGGGTTCATCGCAAAGGCGATGGTTCGGATGTCAGGATGCCTGGTTTCGCCAGGGTGTTGACTGACCCGCAGATCGCGACGCTGGCCAATTACCTGAGCAAACATTACGGTAATCCTGATGCCAGTGTGAGCGTAGGGCAGGTCGAGCAACAACGTGTTGGCGGTGCGAAGTCCCATCTGGCGGCCTTGGCTCAGGGGGGCATTGCGCTGGGTATTGTTGTCTTTCTCGCACTGGTTTTCTGGCTGGTCCGCCGTCGCCGCCGTATTTCATAAGAGGGGGGATAACCTCGAAGATGAAGAGGTGGTGTACAGGGCCTCCTGCGGATACCGGCCTATAGTCATATCTTTCAGTACAGAAACTCCGGTTCCCGGACCTGAAAGAGGGATAGGCCATTCTCCTTGACGCTGCCATCAACCACCACCTGGCAGGAGATTGACATGCAACTCAGCCGCGCCAACTTGGCCGACTTCGTTTACTTTCTGGCCATCGCCCGCCATCAGAGCTTCAGTCGTGCAGGCCTGGAGGTGGGCATCAGCGCCTCGGCGTTGAGTCATGCTATCAAGGGGCTGGAGTCTCGACTCCGGGTGCGGCTGTTGAATAGGACTACGCGCAGCGTCACCCTGACGGCCGCCGGTGAGGAACTGCACGCACTGATCAGCAAACCCATAGACGAAATCGGCTTGGCCATGGAGGTGCTCAACCGATTTCGCGACGAGCCCGGCGGGCGTATTCGCCTGAATATCCTCAGTGATGCTGCTGATCTGCTACTGGGGCCGGTATTACCGATATTCAACGATCGTTACCCGGAAATAGAAATCGACCTGACGGTCACCAATCGAATAGTCGATGTCATTGGCACCGGCCATGATGCGGGCATCCGCTACGGTGGTACGGTGCCGGAAGATATGATCGCGCAACGGCTTTCGCCGGATATACGCTGGGTGGTGGCTGGCAGCGCTGAATACCTTGAGCGTTTTGGTGTTCCCGAGCACCCCCAGGACCTGTTGAAGCATCGTTGCTTGCGCATTCGCCTGGGTAACGATCGCATGTACGACTGGGAGTTCGAGAAAGAGCATGAGCGCGTGGCAATCGCGGTGCCTGGCGCCATAACTATAGATGAGACCCGTGTAGGGTTATCGCTGGCGCGCCATGGTGCCGGTCTCATGTACGTACCGGAGCCGGCGATCGCGCCGCTGGTGGAGAGCGGCCAAGTGATTCGGGTACTGGACGACTGGAACAGCGTGGCTCCCGGTTTTTACATGTACTACTCAAGCCATCGCCATCTGCCAGTGGGGTTGCGGTTGCTGATCGATCTGATCCGAGAACTTCAGCCATTGGGAGAGTAGAACGGGTGTTGCTCACTGACCTATCTGGCAATCCCCGAAGGTAGGCCATTTCCCCTGATTGATGAGTCTCACTCATCAGTTCATCTGCTTTTCCCCAGGTACTCATTGCTATCAGTGTTGGTTAGGGTGAGGTCTATCCACATTGTTCAGATCAAACCCGGTAGTGAGGCGTTCATCCATGAGCTTTTCGTTTGAGAATCAAGTCGCACTGGTCACAGGCGCCGCGTCCGGTATCGGATTGGCGACTGCCAGGGCCTTCGCTCAGGCCGGTGCCTGCGTCGCGTTGGTGGATGTGAATGGAGAGGCGGTACGTGCCGTGGCTGAGGCACTCGTTGCCGCCGGCCACAAGGTGATCGGTATCCGTTGCGATGTTGCTGACGTGGGCCAGGTTGAGGCAATGGTCAAGGAGACCGTCGCCACCTTCGGGCGTTTGGACGTCGCTTTCAACAATGCGGGTATTCAGAATGTGCTGGCGGAGACGGCAGACGCTACGGTTGATGATTACGACAGGGTCATGTCGGTCAATCTTCGCGGTGTATGGAGTTGCATGAAGTTTGAGTTGCAGCATATGCGCCAGCAGGGTAGCGGAACCATCGTCAACTGCTCGTCCCTTGGTGGGCTTGTTGGTGGGGCCGAGCGTGCCAATTATCATGCGGCAAAACATGGTGTGCTTGGGCTGACCAAAAGCGCGGCGCTTGAGTATGCGGCGCGGAACATCCGCATCAACGCGGTGTGCCCTGGACTGATCTGGACCCCGATGGCTGACCAGATGGTCGCCTCGGGTCAGGGTGAGGCGCTTGAGGCAATGCTCAAAAGTGTTCCGATGGGCCGGCATGGCCGAGCGGAGGAGATCGCGGACGCCGTCCTCTGGCTCAGCAGCAGCAGCTCCAGCTATGTGACGGGCCAGTCCATTTCGGTTGATGGCGGATTCATCATGCGCTAGGCATGGCCAGCCATCGATACCCTAAGAGGCCTCCTGGGGAATCAGGATCCGGGCCATGCGGGCGCTGCGTTCCAGACGGCTGGCGGCGCTGCTGTCGTCTGACAGCAGCGACAGTCCCAACTGATAGGAGTAGATCAGGAAGGCTCGATCACGGGCCTCTGTCGCCTCCAGCTCCAGCAGGATCAGCAAGCCTTCGATGTAGCTCAAACGGTGTTTGTCGACCTCATCGATGGCTTGGCGCGCCTGACGATCACCTCGCGCCCAGGCCCTTATTCCCAGTTCGACGGCTGCCGCTTCCTGTGCGGCATGGCCGTGATAGGGGAGTTCGAGCAAGCGGAGGATCTGTTGCTCGGGAGAAGTTTGGGCATTGCGCAGGTGCAGAATCACGTCTTCAGTCGCGCGAGCGCGCCAACTGGAAAGAATGCCCTGTAGCAGTTCCTCGCGGTTGCTGAAGTGGTGGTAGAAGCTGCCGCGCGTGATCTGCAACTCCTTCGCCAGGGTGTCTACGCGAACGGCATCGACGCCGCTTTTGCTCAAGACCTGCTGGGCGGCTTGAATCCAATCCTCTCGGGTCAGATTAGGTCGCGATGCCATAAATGAAAACCTTAACCCCGATGGGGTGTGACAAGAGCATGCCGCAAGCGGCGTCAGCTTTCGATTCTAGCGCCATCCGTGCCGCGATGCAGTAACGACGCTGCATGGAGCTATTTACAGGTTTTTTAAATGCATATCTGTATGTTGAAGCGCTTCAGATTCATACATTTTTAGCATGGTTTCATAGAAACAAAGACTAGATAACATGCAGAACTGTATTGACGGTTGCTGACCTCCTGCCTAGCATGGACATACGAAACTGTATGTTCACAAAAACAAGAAACGCGGAGGTCGTATGGAAGGTCTGGGCAAGACGCTGCTCGCTGCTGGGCATAGCACCAATTACCACGAATCAGGCTCGGGCAAACCGTTGTTCCTGCTGCACGGCTCGGGGCCGGGTGTTTCTGGCTGGAGTAACTGGGCCAAGAGCATGCCCGCATTCGACGATACCTGGCGGGTGATCGTGCCGGACATCGCCGGATTTGGTTTTACCCCGTACCAGGAAGGCCTCAAGTACGACATCAAGCTGTGGGTCAACCACATCGTCGGCATCATGGATACGTTGGACATTCCCAAGGCTTCCTTTATCGGCAACTCCTTCGGTGGGGCGGTTGCAATCGGCCTCGCGATATTTGCACCACAGCGCGTGGACAAGTTGGTGCTGTTGGGTACCCCCGCGGGTGAGTTCCTGCAGACACCCGGGCTCCGGGGTGCCTACACCTATGAACCGTCCTTGGAGAACATGCGCGCACTGATGACGTTGTTCCCCTACAACCCTGAGCTGATCACCGATCAACTTGTGTTAAGCCGCTATCAGGCCAGTGCGCGCCCTGGTGCCCAGGACGGCCTGCGTAAACTGCTGCCTGCGCCGGCGGCGGAAGGCGAAACGTTGGTGAAGGGTTTTCCGGCGGCTGCGCTGGCCAAAATCACCGCGCCTACCCTGGTCGTACATGGTCGCGAGGACCGTGTCGTACCGCCGGAGTGCGGTCTGTTGATCGCCAATAGCGTGCCGGATGCCGACCTGCACCTGTTCGGACGTTGTGGGCACTGGGTACAGAGCGAGCAACCGGCGCGCTTTGTATCGCTTGTTCGCCATTTTCTGAGCGAGTAAGGCCATGAGTCGCAACGTGCTGGAAAAGGTGCTGTGGCAACTGTCGGTGGACCGTTCGGCTAAAGAGCGCTTTCGCGCCGACGGTAGCCGGTTTCTCGCCCGTTTCGCCCTCAGCGACGAACACAAGCAGATGGTGCTGACGTTCGACGTAGCTGGTCTGCAGCAGGCTGGGGTCAACCCGATGTTGACCATGGGCTTCTGGCAGGAACTGGCGCCTGATCGTGACATGGCGGTCTACAAGCGTCGACTGGGCGCCACCGAAGAACACATAGCGGCGTTCAGCGCTGCACTGAAGGGTTGATCGAGCCATGGGCAAAATTGTTGGCGGCTTCTGGATGCCGCATGACCCGGTGATGTTTGTCGCGCCTGAAGCGCCCAGCCAGCCGGTCCGAGAAAAAATCTGGGGTGCCTATGAAACGTGCGCCCAACGCTTGGCCGAGCTTGATCCGACCAGCGTGATCATTGTCGGTTGTGATCACTTCATTCTGTTCGGGCCCCATTGTCTGCCCCAATACCTTATCGCCACAGGTGACCTGGATGGTCCGGTGGAGAGCCTGCCAGGGCTGAGCCGTGGCGTTATCAGCAATCATCCACAATTGGCTGAACATATCGTTGCCGATGGCGCGGCGCAGGGCATCGATTGGAGCGTGGCTCGCAGCTTCACGGTCGACCACTCCTTTTCCATTCCACAGCAACTGGTGGTACAGCCGGCGGAAAAGCTGCTGGGGCGGACGTTGCCCTGCATTCCGGTGTACCTGGCCTGTGGTGTCGACCCCTATCTCCCGCTGCCTCGGGCTGCGGACCTGGGGCGGCAGATTCAGCAGGCTGTCGCTTCGTTCGAGGCCAGTGAGCGCGTGGTGATCATCGGTAGCGGTGGCATCAGCCACTGGGTGGGTACGGCGCAGATGGGGCAGGTCAGCGAAGCGTTCGACCGTGAAATCCTCGAATTGGGCGTACGCGGTGATATCGCTGGGCTGACGGCCTACAACAATGAAGAAATCCTTGAGCGCGCTGGTAATGGCGCCATGGAGATTCGCAACTTTGCCTGCGCGATGGCCGCGGTGCCCGGTGCCCATGGCGAAGTAATCGCCTATGAGCCCGTGCCCGAATGGGTGACTGGCCTGGGCTTTGTACAGCTGCATGCAGGGGAGCGCCCGCAATGAGTAATGTTTTGCTCTGCCAACAAAACGAGTTGGCGCCTGGCTGCAAAAAGAAAGTTGCCAATGCGCAGGTCGGCGACATCTGCGTCTACAACCTTGATGGCACCTTCTACGCCACGGCGGACACCTGCACCCATGCCACCGCGTCGCTGGCCGAGGGTGATATGGAGGACGAGCTGATCACTTGCCCGGTGCATTGGGGGCAGTTCGATATCCGCACCGGGCAGGCGGTGACCTTTCCCTGCGAGCGCCATCTGCGTACCTATCGGGTGATCGTCAGCGACGGCGGCGTCTATGCCGATACGGCAAGCCAGTCGGTCGAAGCCCAGGCCGTCGCCGACAGCCCGGTCTGAATCCGTGGCTCCCCCTAACAAGAAAGACCGTGAGGCTCATATGAGCGACATCATAAAACTCAGGCCCATCGACGCCAGCGAACCCTTGCGCAACCTGGACCGAATCTGTGACATGGAAAGCGGCAGGATGTCCGGAAAAGTGTTCTGGGACAAAGATATCTACGAACAGGAGTTGGAAAAGGTCTTCGCTCGCTGCTGGCTGTTCGTCGCGCACGAGTCGCAGTTACCCAAGGCGGGTGATTATCTGACCACCACCATGGGCGAGGACGAGGTGCTGGTGGTGCGGCAAAAAGACCAGTCAATCAAGGTCATGCTCAATGCCTGCCCGCACCGCGGCAACAAGGTCTGTTTTGCCGAGGCCGGCAATGCTCGAGGCTTTATCTGCAATTACCACGGCTGGTCATTCGGCGCTGACGGTGGACGCCTGATGGGCATGCACGAGTCCAAGTGCTACGAGGACAGCGGTTTCGACAAATCTCAGCATGGTCTGCGCCAGGCCCGCGTGGCGACTTACAAAGGACTGGTGTTTGCCAACTTTGCCGCCGACGCGCCGAGCCTGGAGGAATACCTGGGGCCGATGACCTGGTACCTGGACGTCATGCTCGACATGGACGAAGGCGGCAGTGAGTTTTCTGGCGGCTGCATACGTTCGACCATCGAATGCAATTGGAAAATCGCCGCGGAAAATTTTGTCGGTGACATTCTGCACGGCGGCTGGACTCATGATTCGGCAGCCAAGGCCATGCTCGGTGGTCCGGTGCTCAATGTCGGCGAACTGCCGGAATCCTATTCGGTGAACTGGAATGGCCACGGTTATGAATTCGCCACCGATGTGGTCGGCAATGCCGCGACTCTGGGCGAAAAGGAGATCAACAAGTACCTGCATGTACTGCGGCCAAAGGTCGCCGAGCGACTGGGAGAGTTTCGCTCGAAGCTGATTGGCTCGATTTCGTCGTTTACCGTATTCCCCAATTTTTCCTTCCTGCCAGGGCAGAACACCGTGCGTGTCTGGCACCCCCGCGGCCCGGACAAGATTGAGTTGTACACCTGGGTCATTGTCAACAAAAGTGCCCCGCAAGACATCAAGGAAAAGTGGCGACGTGGGGCGATGATGACGTTTTCGCCGACTGGCGTGTTTGAAATGGATGACGGCGAGAACTGGGAGTACTGCACCAAGACGAGTCGAGGGATGGTCACGCGCTATCAGGACCTGTACGTGGGTCTTGGCATGAATACTCGAATCGACAACAGCGAACTGCCGGGCAATGTTTTCAAGGGCCAGCTCAACGAATGCAATGCCCGCGCGTTCTACCAGCGCTGGAAGGACCTGCTCCAGGCACCGACCTGGGCCGATGTGCCTGATCGTAACGGCACGATGCGCTGAGGGGGCGTCACTATGGATTTCAAAAACGAACAACCGGTGGGCCTGGAAGAGGCGCGTCAGGTGCAGGCTTTCTTGCTGCGAGAAGCCCGCTTGCTCGACAACGAGTGCTGGGATGAGTGGCTGCTGACCTTGTCCGAGGCCATCCATTACTGGATGCCCGGAATCGAGAACCGTCGACGCGAAGACAAAACCGGGCCCTATACCCTTGAGCATATGGCGTACTTCGATGACACCTTGCGTGACTTGAAGCGGCGGGTTGCTCGCTTCAAGCAGCCCTCGGCCTGGGCTGAAAACCCGCCCACCCGCAATGTGCATGTCATCAGCAACATAGAAGTGTTTGCTGGCGCCGAGCCGGGCGAGTTCATTGCCCACTCGTGTTTCATCAACGTACGCAGCCGGGGCCTGAGTGAGTCAGCCCAATTGGTGGGGCGCCGTGAGGATCTGCTTCGCCATGAGGCAGACGGCTTGAAGTTGCTCAAGCGCAAGGTGCTCATCCCCAACGCGATGTTGCTGTGCAAGAACATCAATACCTTTCTGTAGGAGACGCACATGGGTTGGCTCGAAGGGCAGGTGGCGCTGGTCACCGGTGGCACTGGCGGAATCGGTAGTGCGATTGTGCGTCGTTATGTCGAGGAAGGCGCGCGCGTGGCGGTCATGGCTCGTGACCCCGTGCAGTTGGCGGCGTTGCAGGCGGAGTTGGGTGACCGGATCATCACGATTCGGGGTGATGTTTCACGGGCGGCGGACAACCAGACGGCGGTCGCGGCAACCCTGGAGGCCTTTGGCAAACTCGATACCTTTGTCGGCAATGCCGCGGTGTTCGACTACTTCACGCGGCTTGATCGTATTGCCCCGGAAGCATTCGAAGAGGCCTTCCAGAAGTTGTTTGCGATTAACGTGCAAGGCTACCTGCTGGGCGCGCGCTGCTGCATCGATGCGTTGCGCGAGAGCCGCGGAAGCATGGTTTTTACCCTGTCCAATAGCGCGTTCTATGCAGGTGGCGGCGGCATTCTGTATGTGACGGCCAAGCATGCGCTGGTCGGCATGATTCGCCAGTTGGCCTACGAGTTGGCCCCCGATATTCGGGTCAATGGGGTGGCACCGGGTGCGACCAATACCGCGATGAAGAGCCTGGATGGGCTGAGCAAACGCAGTGTGCCACTTAATCAGATCCCCGATTTTGAGCAGGCCGCCGCCAACGCGGTTCCGCTCAAATGCATCGCCGCCCCCGAGGATCATACTGGGCATTACGTATTGCTCGCTTCGCGGCGCAATGCCAGCCAGACCACCGCTCACATCATCCATAGCGACGGCGGTTGGGAGGTCCGTACCCAGGGTTGAGCTCCACCGTGCGTGCATTGAATCCAATAATGACAACAAGAGGCCGGCCAATGAGCCTGACATATCCGAATCCGGGCGCGCCTTCGCAGTCCCGATTGCAATCGCTGTTGAACACGCTTCACCTGCCGGTGATGGCGGCCCCGATGTTCCTGGTCTCAGGGCCTGAACTATTGAAGGCCTGTTGTCGGGCCGGGGTGATCGGCAGCCTACCGGCCCCTAATGCGCGGACAGTCGAGGTGCTTGAACAGTGGCTCGAAGATATCCACGCCGACTTCGACGCCGCTCGCCAGGCGGGCATCAGCCCGGCTCCATGGCTGTTCAACATGATTGTCCACAGTACCTATGATCGCTACCCTGCCGAGCTTGAGCTGGTTCGGCGTTTTCAGCCGCCCATCGTTTCGACCGCGCTGGGCAGTCCCAAGCGGGTGATGGAGGCCGTTCACAGTTACGGTGGACAGGTCATCTCCGATGTCATTACCCCCGCCATGGCGCGCAAGGCCGTCGACGCTGGCGTCGATGGCCTGATACTGGTGTGCAATGGCGCCGGTGGGCATACCGGCCACTACAATCCGTTTGCTTTTCTGGCCGAAGTGCGTGAGTTCTGGGACGGGCCGCTGGGGCTGGCCGGGGGGCTATCCAGCGGTCGCGATATCCATGCCGCACAGGTCATGGGCGCCGACTTTGCCGTGCTGGGTACCCGTTTTATCGCGACCACTGAAAGCCTGGTCGGTGATGAGTACCGGCAAATGCTTGCGCAATGTTCCATGGACGACCTGGTGCTCACCAAGGCGGTCAGCGGTGTGCTCGCCAACTGGATGAAGCCGTCGCTGGACAAGGCCCGGATCGACCCTGAGACCCATCAGGCGGCCGCTATTGATTTTTCCGGGAATATCGCCAGTGCCAACAAGGCCTGGAAAGACGTCTGGTCTGCCGGTCAGGGTGTCGCTCAGGTCAAGCACTCGAGCACCACCCAACAACTGGTCGCCGAGCTATTCGCGGGCTACCACGCCAGCCTGGAGCGGGGCGTGGGTCATCACACACTCGACAGGAAGGTTCAGCCATGAGCGAAATAAACCAACGATTGATCGCCGCCGCCGATGCGTTGCAAATCGCGCGCGACAATGCAGTGGCCGGCGGTCGAATTTCCGAACGTTTCGATATTCACACCCTGGAGGACGCCTACGCGGTTCAGGAGCTGAACACCGAGCGTGCCTTGCGGGTCGGCCGGCGCCTTTCCGGGCGCAAGGTGGGCCTGACCTCCCTGGCGGTGCAACAGCAACTGGGGGTCGATCAACCGGATTTCGGCATGCTGTTCGCCGATATGGAGGTGCTCGATGGCGGCATCATCGATAGTAGCCGGTTGATCCAGCCCAAGGCCGAGGGCGAGATCGCATTCGTGCTCAAGCACGATCTACTGGCGGTGGACACCACCTTGGCGCAATTGCTCAGTGCAATCGACTACCTGTTGCCGGCATTGGAAATTGTCGATTCGGCCATCGAGGACTGGAAGATCACCTTGGTCGATACCGTGGCCGACAATGCCTCAAGTGCCTTGTACGTACTCGGCAAACACCCGGTAAAGCTGAGTGATCTGGACTTGAGCCTTGAGGGCATGACCCTGTCCAAAAATGGCGATCAGGTGTCCATGGGTGTCGGTGCAGCTTGCCTGGGCAACCCCCTGGATGCCTGTCTTTGGTTGGCACGCACCATGGCCAGGGCCGGGCGCCCCTTGCTCGCCGGTGATGTGGTGCTGTCCGGTGCGTTGGGCCCGATGGTGAGCGTTACCGCGGGCGACCGCCTGCATTTGCGCCTGACTCGCCTCGGTGAGGTCAGTTGCCGTTTCGTCTAGCACTGTAGGCCGTTCATTCTGACTCGCCTTGCGTGTGGCGAGTAGCACCTGACGTGACAACAAGAACAATGAAGCGCTGAAATCAAGCGCTCAGGAGACTGTAAACGTGACTGACCTATTCAATGGCCAGCTATTGGCCCCTGCACGCGTGGAATTTGAGGCTCACCGCGACGGTGGCTTCATTTTGCGCTCGCCCGAACCGTTGCAACCCTATGCTCGCTGTGTCGGCCAATGGCTTGAGCATTGGGCGGTCGCGCGCCCGGACCAGACCTTCCTGGCCGAGCGCCGGGAAGGCCAGTGGCATCGTCTGAGCTACGCCCAGGCTCGTCACCAGGTTGGCGCATTGGCGCAAAGCCTGCTTGACCTGGATCTGCCCAAGGGCGCACCGCTTGTGGTGTTGTCGGAAAACGACATCGACCACGCGCTGCTGTCCTTGGCCGCCATGCACATCGGTGTGCCCGTGTCGACGATCTCGGTGGCTTATTCCCAGTCCGCCGGGGACTGCGGCAAATTGCGCGCGATCCTGGAGACGCTTGGGCCGGCGGTCATATTCGTCAATGATGGGCAGCGCTACCGGCGTGCATTGAGCCTGACACAGCCGGGATGTCCGATCATTGCCGTGCGCAACCCGGATGCCCTTGAGGGTTGCATCGCACTCGCTGAGCTTTATGGCCGTCAGGAAACACCGGCGGTCATGGCGGCCTTTAACCGTTTGGGCCCTGACGACCACGCCCGCTATTTGCTGACGTCGGGATCTACCGGTGTGCCCAAGGTCGTGGTGACTACACAGCGGATGCTCTGCGCCAACCAGCAGGCGATTGCGCAGTGCTGGAGGTTTGTCGAGCACAGTGAAATGGTGGTGCTTGATTGGTTGCCCTGGAGCCATGTATTCGGTGGTAACCACAACTTCAACCTGGTGCTGCGTAACGGTGGCAGTCTCTACATCGACGATGGGCGGCCGATGCCCGGTGCGATAGAGCGCACGTTGGAGAATATCCGCTCAGTGCGGCCGACGCTGTTCTTCAACGTGCCCAAGGGCTATGAAGTCATGCTGCCGTACCTGGAGGCGGATAAAGAGTTGGCCCTGGCGTTCTTCGCGCGGCTGGACATGGTGTTTTACGCCGGAGCGGCATTGCCGGCCAGCCTCTGGCAGCGCCTGAAGAGCGTCGCTGCGCAGGTACGTTTGACTCCACTGTTCTTTTCGTCCGAGTGGGGCTCGACTGAAACCTCACCGGTGCTGACCAGTGTGCATTATCCCATCGACGCGCCTGGCAACATCGGCTTGCCCGTGCCGGGTGTCGAGATCAAGTTCGTACCCAGCGGCGACAAGTTCGAGATGCGCGTGCGGGGTGAGTCGGTGTTTACCGAGTACCGTCACAGCCCCGAACTGACCGCCCAAGCCTTCGACGAAGAAGGCTATTACTGCATTGGTGACGCCGGGACACTGGTTGATTCCGCGGCCCCTGAGAAGGGTATTCAGTTCAACGGACGGGTGACTGAAGACTTCAAGCTCACCAGCGGTACCTGGGTTTCTGTCGGGACTCTGCGTTTGCGCGTGCTCAGTGCGCTGTCTCCCTATGTCCAGGATTGTGTCATCACCGGGCACGATCGCGACGCCATTGGCATTCTGTTGTTTGCCGCGCCAGCGCTGCGCGCACTGGCCGGTGAGGATGGCCATTGTCTGTCTGCCGACGAGTTGGCGGCCTGTGTGGCGGTGCGTGAGGTGTTACTGACCGGTCTTGTGCGTCTGGCCGAGGAAAGCCCGGCGTCATCGCAACACGTCAACCGGCTGCTCATTCTCGATACGCCGGCCAACCTTGATGCCGGGGAAATTACCGACAAAGGTTACATCAATCAACGCCAATCACTGACCCTTCGGGCCGATCAGGTCGTGCGTCTACACGCCGAGCAACCCGATGCGGCGGTCATTCTGCTCGCCCATGCCATAGGAGCACTTTCCCATGCCAGTTAATCGTCTCTCCAAAGTCGCCATTATCGGCTCCGGCAACATCGGCACCGACCTTATGATCAAGATTCTGCGCCACGGCAAACACTTGGAAATGGCCGTCATGGTCGGTATCGACCCGGCTTCCGATGGCCTGGCCCGTGCCCAGCGCATGGGCGTGGCGACGACCCATGAAGGTGTCGAGGGGCTGACGCGGATGCCGCAGTTCGCTGACATCGATTTCGTCTTTGATGCTACCTCGGCCGGCGCCCATGTGAAGAACGATGCGTTCCTGCGCTCGATCAAACCCGGCATCCGTCTGATCGACCTGACGCCCGCGGCCATCGGCCCGTACTGCGTGCCTGTGGTCAACCTGGAGCAGAACCTCAAGCAGCTCAACGTCAACATGGTCACCTGCGGTGGCCAGGCGACCATTCCGATGGTGGCGGCGGTGTCGCGGGTGACCAAGGTCCATTACGCTGAAATCGTCGCTTCGATTGCCAGTAAATCCGCCGGCCCCGGTACCCGGGCCAATATCGACGAATTCACCGAGACCACCGCCAAGGCGATTGAGGTGATTGGTGGTGCGGCCAAGGGCAAGGCGATCATCGTGATGAATCCGGCCGAGCCGCCGCTGATGATGCGCGACACGGTGTTCGTGTTGTCCGAAGCGGTTGACCAGGCCAAGGTCGAGGCGTCCATCGTAGAGATGGCGGCTGCGGTGCAAGCCTATGTGCCGGGCTATCGCCTCAAGCAGAAGGTGCAGTTCGACGTCATCCCGGAAGACGCCCCGCTGAACATTCCGGGGCTTGGCAAATTCTCGGGCCTGAAAACCTCGGTATTCCTCGAAGTCGAAGGCGCCGCCCATTACCTGCCAGCCTACGCCGGCAACCTCGACATCATGACCTCCGCCGCACTGGCCACTGCTGAACGCATGGCCCAGTCAATCCATAACGCTGCCTGAGGAGAGCGACCATGAACGCCCACAAAAAGCTCTATATCAGCGATGTAACGCTACGCGACGGCAGCCACGCCGTACGTCACCAGTACACCTTGCAAAACGTGCAGGACATTGCCCGGGCGCTGGACAAGGCCCGGGTCGATTCCATCGAAGTGGCCCATGGTGACGGTCTGCAAGGTTCCAGCTTCAACTACGGCTTTGCCGCGCATACCGATCTGGAATGGATCGAGGCGGCGGCCGATGTGATCAGCCACGCCAAGATCACCACCTTGCTGTTGCCCGGCATTGGCACCGTTCACGATCTGAAAGCGGCCTACAACGCCGGGGCCCGGGTGGTGCGCATCGCCACCCATTGCACCGAGGCCGACGTTTCCAAACAGCACATCGAATATGCCCGTGAACTAGGCATGGACACCGTTGGTTTTCTGATGATGAGCCATATGATCCCTGCTGAGCAGTTGGCCGGGCAGGCCAAGTTGATGGAGAGCTACGGCGCCACCTGCGTATACATGGCCGACTCCGGTGGGGCGATGAACATGCAGGACATCCGCGATCGTTTCCGCGCGTTCAAAGCCGTGCTCAAGCCGGAAACCGAAACCGGTATGCACGCCCACCACAACCTGTCGCTGGGTGTCGCCAACTCCATCACCGCGGTGGAAGAAGGTTGCGACCGCATCGATGCCAGCCTTGCCGGCATGGGCGCAGGAGCTGGCAATGCGCCGCTGGAGGTGTTTATCGCCGCCGCCGAACGCCTTGGCTGGAACCACGGTACCGACCTCTACACCCTGATGGATGCCGCCGACGATATTGTTCGCCCGCTCCAGGACCGCCCTGTGCGGGTCGACCGCGAAAGCCTGGCGCTGGGTTATGCCGGGGTGTACTCCAGTTTCCTGCGGCATGCCGAAATCGCTGCGGCCAAATATGGCCTCAAAACCGTGGACATCCTGGTCGAACTGGGCAAACGCCGTATGGTCGGCGGGCAGGAAGACATGATTGTCGACGTGGCACTGGACCTGTTGAGCGCAAGCAAGGGGCGGCAAGGAGACAGATCATGAGCTTTCACGTGTCGATCCAACCCTCGGGGCAGACCTTCGAGACCAAGCTGGCACAGACGATTCTCGATGGAGCCCTGGCCGAGGGGCTAATGCTCAAGCACAGCTGCCGCGAAGGCACCTGCGGCAGTTGCAAGGGCAGGGTTGTCAGTGGGGAGATAGACCATGGCAACAGTCCGCTGGAGGTTCTTTCCCTAGCTGAACGCGAGCAGGGCCTGGCGTTGTTCTGCTGCGCCAGCGCACGCTCGGATGTGGTCATTGACGCCCCCGAGGTCACCACGATCAAAGGTATCTCGGTGCAGCAAACCGCGGGGAGGGTGGCGAACATTGAAAAAGTCAGTGACGACGTAGCCATCCTGCGCCTGATGCTGCCGCCTCAACACACCTTCAAATACCTGCCCGGCCAATACGTACAGGTACTGCTCAAGGACGGTCAGCGTCGCAGCTACTCCATGGCCACTAGTGTGTTGCACGACAACCAGTTGGAGTGGCATGTGCGACACATGCCCGACGGACTCTTCAGCGGGCACGTGTTCAATACACTTAAACTCAGAGACCTGCTGCGTTTGGAAGGGCCGTTCGGTGGCTTTTTCCTCAGGGACAGCGATCGCCCGATGGTCTTCCTGGCCAGCGGTACTGGCTTTGCGCCGATTCAGGCCTTGCTCGAGCAATTGCAGCAACAAGGCGACAACCGCCGGCCGGTCTATTTGTACTGGGGCGGGCGCAGAAGGGCCGACCTTTATCGGCACGCGGAACTGATGGAACTGGAGAAAAAATTGCCCTGGCTGCGTTATACCCCGGTGCTCTCCGAGCCTGGGCCGGCATGCGATTGGCAGGGGGCCACAGGCTTTGTGCACAAGCAGGTGATGAAGGATTTCAGCAGTCTGCGTGATTTCGAGGTCTATGCCTGCGGAGCACCGATCGTGGTGGATTCGGCGCGCAACGCCTACATCGGCGAGCGGGGGCTGGATAGCGAACGCTTCTACGCCGACGCGTTTGTCTGATACTCCACGCCGCGGCCGAAATATATAGGGGGAGGAGGGCATGCTGATCAGGTAGTGGAGCCTTGTGGGGCTATGCGCAAGCATTGCGTGGGCTCGACCTGTTCCACTATCGTGGGAGCCTTTATTTATGCAGTAAAGGTATTGGTCAGCATGGAACTTCGCCATCTTCGTTATTTTGTCTGCGTGGCCGAGGCGGGTAGTTTCACCCAGGCAGCGACGCGCCTCCACACCGTGCAGTCGTCGCTGAGCCGGCAGATCAAGGATTTGGAAAATTATCTGGGGGTGACGCTGTTCGAGCGCAGTACCCGGCAGATGTCGTTGACGCCCTCCGGAACGGTTTTCCTCGATGAGGCCCGGCTGGTTCTGTCCCAGGCTGACCGGGCGGTGGAGCGCGCACGGCAAACCGCTCGCGTGCAGTCCCAAACATTGGCGCTCGGTTTCTTGCTTGGTGTGGAGATGGAGTTGCTGGCGCGGGTCATGAGTGCACTCAGTCACGACCTGATACCCGTCACACTGACCCTGCACAACAAGTCATCCCCCGAGCTGATCAATGCGCTGCACAACCGCGAGATTGACGCCGCCTTTGTGCGGCCCTCCGAGGATTGTGCCGGGTTGACGCTCAAGCACTTGCGCCACGAGCGGCTGGCGGCTGCCGTCCCGGCGGAGCACCCTTTGGCCACCTTGGCGACCGTTACGGCGCAGCAACTGGCCCAGCAGAACTTCATCAACGTCGCCCATCAACATGCACCGGTGCTGCGTGAGCTGGTCGACCGGTATTTCGAAAGCGTGCAGGTTGCATTGACCTCGACCTACGAGGCCGAAAACCTGAGCATGGCCCTGTCGCTGATCCGCTCGATGGGTGGGGTGACGTTATTACCCGAATACGCTCAGCAGTTGTACCCCGCAGGGGTGGTATCGGTGCCCTTGAGCGGACAGGCACCGACCATCGAGCTGGCGCTGGCCTACCATCCGGAAAATCTGACGCCCGCACTGGAAGCATTTCTGCGAGTCTTTTGATCCGTCCGATCAAAAGCCATGGCCAGGGGGCTGTGCTCAATGTGCCGCGCGAAGCACGCTGGGTGCTACACCGAAGGCTTCACGGAAGGCTCGGCTGAAACTGGCGCTGTCATTGAAGCCATTTCGCAGGGCGACTTCAGTGAGACTGGGAGCATCGGCACCGTTACGCAGGACGTCTCGACGCGCATGTTCCAGGCGAATTTGCCTGATGAAACCCGCGGGTGTGGTGCCGTACTGGCGAAAGGCTTCGTACAGCGAGCGTCGTGACATTCCCAGGGCATCGGCGATCTGCGCCGGGGAGTAGCCATGGTCGTCGAGGTTCTGCTGCACCAGTTCGCGAGCACGCTCTAGTCGATTGCCGCCGCGGGCAGGCGCCAGCGGTGTGCACGCCCGCTGTTCCAGCAACGAGCGAAACATCAGATCAATGGCGTACTCCACCACCAACGACGCCGAGGCCATATGAGTGTCCTTGCGCAACAGCGAGCCGATGCTGGCGGCAGTGGCATTGAACGCGGCATCAACCCTCAGTGGTTGACCGCATAGCTCGTCCGCAAGGCCCTTCCAACGGGGCAGCCGATCAGCACCGAAAACCGCCGTGAGCGCATTGTAGTGCCCCCTTGCATGCAGCCGATAAGCGCTGGAAAAAGGCACGATCATCGCCTGGCCAGCCTGGATATCGGTATGCCCTCGGGCATTTTCGAAAAAGGCACTGCCGCCCAGTTGCCACACCAATTTGTAGTGTTCGGCCATGCCCTGCTCAGCGGCGGCACCGGCGCAAGACTCAACAATGGCGTTGGCCGTACGCACATGGGCAATGGGAAAGTGTTCGACCATACGCCAGCGAATGCGGCCCTGGATGGCGCCGGCGTCCGAGGCACTCACCGAAACGGTCGGATAAGCACGCCGACAGCCATCGAGAAAGGCCATGTCGTTTACTGCCGCGGCGGATGGGGCGGGCAAGCCACCAGGCGCGGCGACGACTGGGAGAGGCGACGAGGTTGTCATTGTTATTCCTCTATTTTGGTGTCGGCATCACCGATACGCATAAACATACATAACTGTATCTTGATAGTGGCCTAAAAATCGTATCCGTACCAGTAAAAATCTGCACCGTCAGACAAGTTACCGCACGCCTCGACAAGTTCGCCTTCTCACCCTCAGCGATCCTTGCACAAGCTACCTGCCATGGGACGTTTCATGCCCCCCTGGCGTCGTCCGTTTTACCGCAGGAACGCCTTTCCAGAAGCACCATTAAAATAAGAAGGAGAAGTACCATGACCCAAGCCCGTGCCGCCATGACCCCTTGCTGTGGGGCCGAATGGACGATGACCGATGTAGAGCTGGACACCCCCCGTGACGACGAAATTCTTGTGCGTATTGTCGCCACCGGCGTCTGCCATACAGACATAAGTGTACGTGACCAGCATCTGCCAACGCCGTTGCCCGCCGTGCTGGGCCACGAGGGTGCCGGAGTCGTGGAACGAGTGGGCAAGGCCGTGACCGAGTTGGTACCGGGGGATCATGTGGTGCTGACCGTGATCAACTGTGGCAAGTGCAACAACTGCCTCGCCGGTTTTCCCACCTACTGCGCGCAGATGATGACGTTGAATCTTTCTGGCCGTCGGGCGGATGGCAGCGCGCAGATTCGCTGGGGCACGAAGGAGGTCAGTGGCCACTTCTTTGGCCAGTCTTCATTCGCGACTTACGCACTGGCTACCGAGCGCAATGCGGTGAAGGTGCCCAAGGACATCGACCTCTCGCTACTGGGCCCATTGGGTTGCGGTATTCAGACGGGCGCCGGTACGGTGTTCAATACCTTGAAACCGCCAGTGGGCAGCAGCATCGTGGTCTTCGGTGCAGGCGCGGTGGGCCTTTCGGCAATCATGGCGGCCCGGGTCGCCGGTTGCGCCACCATTATCGCGGTGGATCTGCACGCCAATCGCCTGGAACTGGCCATGGAACTGGGGGCCACCCATGTCATCAATGCCGCGTGCGATGACCTGGTGGCAGCGGTGCGTGCGATAGGGGGCGGGGTGAATTACGCCATCGACACCACGGCTAACACCACGGTGATACGTCAGGCCGTTGAATGCCTGTTGCCCATGGGCCGTTGCACCATGGTGGGCATTTCACCACCTGGGGCCGAGGTCAGGATACCGGTCATGAGCCTGTTGTTCGGCCAGGTCCTGGGTGGTGCGGTTGAGGGTGACTCGGTGCCGAAAATACTGATTCCTCGCCTGATCGAGCTGTGGCGCCAGGGGCGCTTTCCCTTTGACCGGATGGTGAAGTTCTATGACTTCGAAGAGATCAACCAGGCGGTGGCGGACAGCACCAGCGGCAAGACCCTCAAGGCCATTTTGCGCATAGGTAGCACTCACGACTGACGCGGGTTACCGGTTTCATAACAACAATAAAAGAGAAACACCCTCCATGGTCACTTCTATTGGGTTGAAGGCGGGCGGCCTGCAGGCTCGCCCAACGAAGCGTTTTATTCTTGTCGGTTTTCCCCTGGCCTTGCTGGGGAGCGCCCAGGCTTACGGCAACGATGGCGTCATGCTGCCTGGCTATGGCGCCAAGGCCATGGGCATGGGCGGTGTGTCGATCGCGCTGCCGCAAGACTCCGCCGTGTCGGCCAACAACCCGGCGGGCATGGCGTTGGTGGGCAATCGCGTCGATTTCGACGTGACTGTCCTGAGTGCGCCGATCAAGACCGATGTGGGCGCCAATCGTTACACCGATACGGCTGATATTGTCGTCCCCACGGGCGGATTCAGTCAGGTCATCAACGATGACTTCAGCTGGGGCGTCTCGATGTTTGCCCAGGGCGTGCAGCTGGACTACAAGGAGCCGGTGTTCGGCAGTCGCAACCTGAAGTCCGATTTCAAGCAGACCGTCCTGGCACCGACATTGACTTGGCGCGTGGCGCCCGGCCATTACCTGGGTTTCTCGCCGCGCCTGGCCTATCAGCGCCTTGAAGTCGCCGGGCTCGAAGGGCTGGGATTTGCCACGCCGGGGCCGGACAAGACCTTTGGTGGCGGTTTCGCGCTGGGCTACCTCGGCCAATTGAACGAGCGCCTGAATGTCGGTCTGAGCTACGCCAGCCCGATTTGGTTTCGGAAAATGGACCGCTACGCCGGCCTGCTGCCACAAGGCCGGCTGAACATGCCGCAAATAGCCGGCGGCGGCCTGGCCTACCAGCTCACCCCGGCGGTCACCCTGGCCCTGGATTACCAGTGGATCAACTGGGCGGGCGAGAAAGGCTACGGCAACAGCATGACCGAAGGCGGCCAGCTCGGTGACAGCGATGGCCCCGGTTTCGGCTGGCGCAACCAGCGGATTGTGCGTTTCGGTTCCGCATGGAAGCTGGACTCGCATTGGACAGTACGCGCAGGTGCTTCGCTGGCCAGCGAACTGATCCCCAGAGGTGAAACCACTTTCGCCACGCTGGCGCCCTTGATGCAGCGTGACCATTACAGCATGGGCAGCACGTATGCCTTTGACAATGGCGTGGAATTGACGGGCAGCTACATCAAGGCGAGCAACGCCAGTGTCCACGGTGACAGCACGAGTACCGGCGTCAACGTGAGCGCACAGGTGAATTATGTGTTCAACCTCGGTATTGGTTACAAATTTTAAGCCCGAACGGAGCAAACCAATGAAACTGAACCCTGAAGTCGAGAGGGTCTTGCGCCAGATGGCGGCGTCTGGTGCGCCGCCACTTGAGCAACTGCCGACCGCCGACGCTCGTCATTTCTATGAGCAGCTTTCCGTCATGCTGGGCGGGCCGGTGGTGGAGATGCTGTCAGTTGAAGACCTGACCAGCGCCACTGGCGCAGCGATTCCCGTGCGCCTGTATCGTCCGGCTTCCCTGACCGCGGGGGCCGCACCTCTGGTCGTCTACCTGCACGGTGGCGGTTGGGTCGTCGGTAGCCTGCAAAGTCACGACAAGGTGTGCCGGCGAATGGCCGATTTGTCCGGTTGCGCTGTGCTCACCGTAGAGTACCGATTGGCCCCGGAACATCCTATGCCTAGCGGCGCCGACGATGTGCTCGAGGTACTGCGTTGGGTGGTCCGGGACGCCGGGATGCTGGGTATCGATACAGAGCGCCTGGCCATCGCCGGTGACAGTGCGGGGGGCGGTCTGGCGGCGATGGCCTGTCTGGCATTGCGCGCTAGTGAGGTCAAGCTGCGGGCCCAGGTACTGTTCTATCCCTCCACCGATAACACCCCGTCGGCCTGGACCCGTTTCCCGTCACGGGTGCAAAACGCTGGCGTAGCGCCGCTGACGAGCGAATTGATGAAGCATTGGACAGCGCTGTTTCTCGGGGATAGCAGCGACGCGCAGGACTGGCGTATCTCGCCGCTACTGGCCGGCGACCATCGTGATCTTCCACCTGCACTGATCTTCACCGCCGAGTACGACACCTTGCGCGACGACGGTCGCGTCTACGGCGATGTATTGAAGGCGGCCGGCAATCGGGTCGAGCATCTGGAGTTACCCGGCATGATCCACGGCTTTATCGAAATGCCGGGGGCTCTGCCCAGCACCGCCTGGACCATGGAGCGAGCTGCCGCCTTTATTCGTAACCACCTGGACCTGCCACCACAGACCGAGATTCGGGATTGAACCGAAGGACAATGGAGAACCTTATGAACGAAGAACTGCCAGCAACTTTGCTTGATCGTGCGATCTGGAGCGGCAAGCTGTTCTGTGGTGAGTGGCGCAGCGGTCACAGTGATGCCGAGATTACCGAGCCGGCGACTGGTGCCACCCTGGGGCATATCGCCATGGCCGATGCCGGGCTGATCAGCGAAGCTGCCGCCCAAGCGCGGCGGGCACAGCCGGAATGGGCCGCACTGCATCATGAGGCGCGGGCGGCGATCATCCGTCGCACGGCTGTATTGGCTGAGCGTTACCATGACGAGATCGTCGATTGGCTGATCCGCGAAAGCGGCTCGACGCTGACCAAGGCGGCGTTCGAGGCCTCGGTCAGCTGCCGCGTGTTGCATGAATGCACTGGTTTGCCGTCGCGCTCCGCAGGTGAAGTGCTGCCATCCGTACCTGGCCGCTTGAGCCTTGCACGCCGTCGGCCGCTGGGGGTGGTGGGGGTGATTTCGCCATTCAATTTCCCTCTCTGTCTGGCGATGCGCGCAGTGGCCCCGGCGCTGGCCCTGGGCAATGCGGTAGTGCTCAAGCCGGACCCGCGCACCTCGATCTGCGGTGGCTTTGTCGTCGCTCGCTTGTTCGAGTTGGCCGGGCTGCCTGCCGGGTTATTACACGTGCTGCCGGGGGACGGTGCGGCGGGCGCGGCGCTCACTGCCGATCCCAACATTGCCATGATTCAATTCACCGGCTCCACTGCTGCCGGGCGCAAGGTGGGGGAGGCGGCCGGGAGACATTTGAAGAAAGTCTCGCTGGAATTGGGGGGCAAAAACTCATTGATCGTGCTCGATGATGCCGATCTGGATATTGCCGTGGCGAACGCCGCGTGGGGTGCCTATCTGCACCAGGGACAGATATGCATGGCTTCCGGGCGAGTGCTGGTGCAGCGCAGCCTCTACCCGCAATTCATCGAAAAGCTGGTGCACAAGGTCAAGGGCATGGTCGTTGGCGATCCGGCCACGGGCAATGTGCATATCGGCCCGCTGATCAACGCCGTGCAACGCGATCATGCCGCGCGCATCGTCAAGGATGCCTGTAATGCTGGTGCACGCCTGGAAATCGGTGGTAGTTACCGTGATCTGTTCTTCGAGCCGACGGTACTCAGCGGTGTGACACCCGACAATCCCGCGTTCAATGAGGAGATCTTCGGTCCGGTGGCGGTCCTGACGCCCTTCGACACCGACGACGAGGCGGTGGCACTGGCCAATCTCACGGAGTACGGGCTGTCCATGGGCATCATTTCCCGCGACGTTGGCCGCGCCTTGCGGCTCGGCGAGCGACTGCGCACCGGCATGCTGCACATCAACGACCAGACCGTGAACGATGAAGTCATCAACCCGTTCGGCGGATTCGGCGCCTCGGGCAATGGCAGCAGTATTGGTGGACCGGCGAACTGGGAAGAGTTCACCCAGTGGCAATGGGTGACGATTAAAAGCGAGGCCCCGATGTACCCGTTCTGATTAATGGAACCGGCGACTTCACGGCGCCTGCGTTGTGAAGCCGCGTCACCTTCGAATTAACCAATGCGCGACTCATGTTTCCGGGTTTAGCGACAGTAGAGAGATGGGAAGCTGCAACTAACGGATGAGTAAGGAGTAAGTAAAACGAATCAATCAGGCAAACTTTTATGTTTGTCAGATTGGTTCGGATGGCGAAGCTTTGCCTGTAGCAATGACTTTAAAACAATAATAACGTGGGAAATGATTGAAATGAAAAAAATAACCTGTGTTGTCGTGGCGTCGATGTGTATGGCTCTGGCCGTCGGTCAAGTCTATGCACAAGAATTATGGGAAGCTCATCTTCCAGGGATTGACGAAGGGATGGCGGCAGGTGCTTTACCGCCGCCGGGTGTCTATGGCGTGCTTAATAGTTACACGGTCTCGTTCAACCAGTACGACAACAGTGGGCATAAGACGGGTGTCAAGGTTGATGGTCAGGTCGAGGTCCCCATCGTCTTATGGCAAACAGGTATCAAGGTGTTGGGTGCCGATTACGCCATGGCCCTGGCGCAACCCTTCGATTACTCCAACCTGAAAATTCCCCATGATGCGAACCTGTCCGACAATGGCCATTGGGGTACGTTCAATACTGTCTTGGTGCCCGGCATCTTGTCCTGGTCGCTGCCCAATGATTTCCATGTAAAAACTGCTCTGTTGATTTATGCGGATGATGCCAGTTCGTCTCCGGGGCACCCGCCTTCCGGCGGTGGCCTCGGTTCAGGCAACGGCTATTGGACAGTACAACCCGAGCTCGGGGTGAGCTGGCTGCATGATGGATGGAATTTGAGCATGGATGCCTTTTACTCTTACAACTTCAAAAATACCGCAACTCAGTACAAGTCAGGCCAGGAACTGGAGGTCGATTACACGGCGGCCAGGACCTTCGGCAAGTGGACGGTGGGGTTGGGGGCCAACCAGGTCACCCAGATCACCAGTGACTCCGGTGCCGGTGCTGTCGCCGCGGGTTGTCCGGAAAATGGTGGTTGCAAGGCGCTCAACTTTGGCGTTGGTCCGCTGATCGGCTATCAGTTCGGCGGCGTCCACATCATGGCGGGCTACAACCATGACATCCATACCCGAAATGACGTTGCGGGTGACAGGTTCAACCTGCGTTTTTCGGTACCCATCTCCCTTTGATTCTCTGCAACACCTGACCCCTGGGGGCAGGTGTTGCGCTGTGCTGTAAAGACCATAACTCGGGGACGCGGTATGAAGTTTCGCTCCGTACAAATATCCATCACCTTTCTGGCCGGAAGTATCCTGATCCTGGCGGTGTCGGCGTTGCTGGCGTTTACCCTTTACTCCAGTCAGCAGACCCAGGAACTGGTGCAGCAGCGGATACAGGCCCAGTTGCAGGCGAACCTGAAAAACTACCTGCTGAGCAGCGCCCGAGAGCAGGTCGGGCAGATTGCCTCGCAGCTTCGCGATGCGGCGAGTATTCCCCGTTACCTGGCGGATCTGGTGGCCTCTGAAGCCAAAGAGGCTGACGGTGTTAAACGAGAGAGTCTCACCGCCACCCTGAAGCGCCTGCTCGAGAGTAATGCCAGTTTGCTCAGCGTTTCCGTTGGTTGGGAGCCTGGTGGGGTAGACCGGCAGGATGCGGCTTACCGCGGGCAGCCTGGGCATAACGCCGAAGGGCGGTTTCTACCGGCCTGGGTACGTACTCCCGAAGGGCCGCTGCTGGTCCCGATGACCGATATGGAGAACACGACGCCGGCCCTGGAGGGTTATCGCCAAGGCGAGTATTACCTATGCCCTAAAGCCGGTCAGCCATTGTGCGTACTCGACCCCCGGGTCTATACCAGCGAGGGCCATAATATTTTGCTGCCGATTTTTTCGGTGCCCATCACCGTGCAGGGGCGATTTGTCGGAATTGCGGCCGATGCACCTTCGGTAGACTTCATCCAGGGGCTGGTTACGACGTCGAGTCAGGCGCTGTATGACGGTGCTGCCGAAGTCGCCTTGTTTGGACAGAATCAGAACCTGATCGCCTACAGCAAGAATCCGCAGATGATTACCCAACCGGCAGCCAAGCTGCTGGATGCCGACAGCCTTGCGACATTGGGACGTGTGGCAGCTGCCCCGATCTTCAACCTTGATCGCCGGCGCAACCTGGTCGAGCTCTTCCTGCCGTTTGCCGTCGGCGATAGTCGAACCCACTGGACGCTGATGATTCGTCTGCCGCTGGATATCGTCGAGCGCGACTTGAGCGCTTTGAAGAGCGATATGCAGGCCCAGCAGAAACGTGCGCTGATCCAGATGGGGCTGATCGGTTTGTTGATCGCAGTGGCGGGTGTACTGGTCATGGCAGGCGTGGGCTACGGGATCGCCCGTCCATTACGGCAGATGGTGGCGATGCTGAACGATATCTCCAAAGGCGGTGGCGATCTGACCTTGCGTTTGCGCAGCGACCGCCATGACGAGTCAGGCGCTATTGCAAAGGGGCTCAATACCTTTCTGGGGACGCTGCAAACGCTCATTCACAAGGTCGTGCAATCCGTGCATCAAGTCAACGCTTCGGCCGCTGACAGCGCGGGCATCGCTTCACGCGCGCAGGCGGTCATGCAGCAACAGACCGCGCAGATCGGCCTGGTTGTTACGGCGGTCAATGAAATGGCCGCCACGACCCATGAAATTTCCAGAAATGCCACCCAGGCTTCCAGCGCTGCCCGGCGAGCGGATCAAGAGGCGTCGGCGGGTACTCAGATCGTTGCCCACAGCACGTCCTCTGTACAAAAACTGGCATTGGACATTACCCAGGCCGTGAACGCGGTCCGGCAATTGGCCGGGGAGAGTGAAAATATCAGTGCAATCCTGGGAGTGATCCGCGGTATCGCCGAACAGACCAACCTGTTGGCCTTGAACGCGGCCATCGAAGCGGCCAGAGCAGGGGAGCAAGGCCGAGGTTTTGCGGTGGTCGCGGATGAGGTGAGAAATCTGGCGCGAAAAACCCAAAACGCCACCGGGGAAATCCAAGGGCTGATCCAACAATTGCAACGCGGCACGCAGGAGGCGGTCAATGCCATGCAATTCAGCCAGGAGAAGGCGGCACACAGTGTTGAGCAATCGACGCAGGTCAGTCAGGCGTTGGCACGGATTGTCGAGGCCGTTTCAGTCATTACCGATATGAATACGCAGATCGCCAGTGCTGTCGAGCAGCAGGCGGCCGTCGCCGAGGAGATCCAGCAGAATGTGGCGAATATCGATGCGGTGGCCACGGCGGTGACACAAGGGATGGACCAAGCCTCACAGGCCAGCACGCAACTAAGCAAACTCGCCGACCACCAGCGCGATTTGGTGTGCCTGTTTCATACGGGGTGAAGGTGGGTGAATGGATGCTGAAAGTTGCTTGTTCGGTTGATGGCGGATTCATCATGCGCTAGGCATGGCCGGCAATGGATGCTCTCGTGAATGGGGACAACTGATCGGCGTGTTTGGTCTAATCTGTAGTCCTCGGAACACCTTTCCTTGACTGGTGGCGGATATGTTCGATGTTCCCAAACCACAGCAGAACCATCTCCTGGCCGCTCTATCCGAGCAAGCGCTGGCGCGCCTGCTGCCCTATCTCGAACTCATCACCCTGCCGTTGGGCAAGGTGCTCTACGAATCCGGCGATGCCCTGCGCCATGCCTATTTCCCCACCGACGCTATCGTTTCCCTGCTGTATGTGATGGAAGACGGTGCTTCGGCGGAGATTTCAGTGGTTGGCAATGAAGGTTTGATCGGTATCGCCGTTTTCATGGGCGGCGAAAGCACCCCCAGCCGAGCCATTGTCCAGAGTGCCGGACATGCCTTCCGGTTGCCTGGCCAGCGCCTCAAGGACGAGTTCAATCGCCATGGGGAGCTGCTCCAACTGATGCTGCGCTACACCCAGGCACTGATTACACAGATGGCCCAGACCGCAGTCTGCAACCGGCACCACTCCATTGATCAGCAACTGTGCCGCTGGTTACTGCTGTCTCTCGATCGCCTGCAGGACAATCAACTGACCATGACCCAGGAGTTGATTGCCAATATGCTCGGTGTACGCCGAGAGGGCGTAACCGATGCCGCCGGTAAGCTGCAACGCCTGGGCGTAATTGAATACAGCCGCGGTCATATCAAGGTGCTGGACAGGGCCAAACTCGAGCAACTGAGCTGCGAGTGCTACGCGGTGGTCAAAAAAGAAACCGACCGCTTGATGCCCCAGGTGCCATGCAGTCCGCCCACGGATAGCCACTAAACGTTCATAGGTTGTGTCCAGATGCCCGTTCAGCTCTCCAGCGATGGGCTTTTCTACGCGCGAGGTCAATGGACTCACCTGGAAAGTGATTTTGATTTGGCTGGTTTGAACGGACTATTGAAAAAGGGGTGGGTTTACAAATCGATGACAAGGTCCGACGTCGGGCGACTGCAGCAGAGCAAGCGCAGTCCCTTGTCGATTTCACGCTGGCGGATGCCGCCGTTGTGGTTCATCTCCACCGTACCTTGCAGCACGGTTGTTTTACAGGTGCCGCAAACCCCTTGGCTGCAGGAGGAGGGGACGATGGCACCAGCCTTTTTCGCCGCCGTCAGTACCGTCTGGTTACCTGGCATGCTGAAGGTTTTACCTGAGCGGGACAGCGTGACCGTAAACAAGCCCTCCTGCTGATTGAGGACGGGTACCGGCTCAATAACAGGTGACTCGTCCAGCGCCGCGATATTGAAGCTTTCCTGGTGATAATGCTGAAAATCAAAGCTCCCCTGTTTGAGTAGCGTCCTGATCGCATCCATATAGCCTTGTGGCCCACAGGTGAAGATTTCTCGCTCCCTGAAATCGGGCACCTGTTCGCTGAGCAAGGTCAAATCCAGCCGGCCGATCGGTCCGGCCCAATCCGTGTCGACGCCACGCCCTTCGCAGATGTTGAGGACGCGCAGGCCCGGCCTGCTGGCCTGCATCCGATTCAGTTCGTCATGGAAAATGATGTCGATTGGCGTTCGCGCACTGTGTATGAAGACGATATCCAAGTCCGCCGCCAGATCGAAGCTGGCCCGTATCATGGACATCAACGGGGTCACTCCGGAACCCGCCGACAGGTACAGCAGCCGGCCCGCTGGACGGCCGACCGGCGTGAAGCTGCCCGCCGGGCCGCAAGCAAGCAGCCTGTCGCCTTCGCGCAGGTTGTCGTGCAGCCAGTTCGATACCGTGCCGCCGGGAACACGCTTGACAGTGATCGAAAGCGTAAAGGGCCGTGTCGGCGAGGAGGACAGCGTATAACAGCGTGACACGCCGTGCCCGGCGATGATCGGCGATACGGTAATGAACTGCCCTGGTTCAAAACTGACGGCGCTGAAATCCGCACTGCGAAAGATAAAGGTCTTTACGTCGTGGGTTTCGTCGCGCACAGCGCAGCAGTGCAGCGACTTTTGTTCGCCGCTGTTCCACTGTGCGCCGCAGGCGCTCCAGGTGTCAGGATGGGTGAAGACTCGCTGGGCGGATTCGGCGCCGGCGCTAACCGGCGGTTTTTCATGGCGGCTCATGCTCATTCCTCACACAGTCTGTGCGGCAAGCCGCGCGGCGTACCAGCGAGAGAACTGATCAACGTAGGACTCGGTGAACGCCGAGAAGGGCCCAGGCGAGTAGCCGGGATCCTGGGTGCCGCGGTGAACGATGGCGACAAGGTTGGCGTCCTGCTGATTGGTTGCTTTCCATACTTCGGTCAGCTTGTCGAGGTTGTAGTCCACGCCCTCAATGGCATCCGCATTCACCAGCCACTTGGTCCGCACCAGGGTTTTGTCCGGTGCGAGCGGGATGATGTATGAGATCACGGCGTGATCGCTCATCACGTGGCTCCAGGAGTTATGCGTCCACAGGTGAACGTCGCCGAGGTCGCGGCGGCTGAGCTCACCGAACAGGCGCGTACACGCCACCCGGGTGTCGAGCGTTTGCGATTCGCCATGGCCGGCGATGACCAGTCGCTGCGTGCGAAATTGGGTGACTGCGTCAACGTCCAGATGCTCTACCGCATCGCAGATAAACCCATCGTTTTCCCAGTTGCGTTTTGCCGCGGCATTGCGTTGCGCATAGGCATCCAGCGCCCGCAGCGATTCTTCGCCCAGTCCATCCGCGCAATAACCGAAGTCCTCCGGCAGGAACGAGGCGGTCAATTCCGGATGGGTCGCTGAACAGTGATAACACTCGCGATTATTTTCGATGACCAACTTCCAGTTGCCGTCTTCGATGACGTCCGCCTCATAGGCAATCTTCGAGTGGGTGAGTTGGTAGCGGGCTAACCGGGGTGCCATCGTTTCTTCCAGATAGGCAATGTCTTCCGGAGGCTGATCGCCCAGGCAAACGAACACATGCGTGCCGACAATTTTGGTATGGACAGCCATCAGACTTTTACACGTTGGATCGAACGCCTTGCCCATGTGCGCGGCGTGCTTCAGGCTACCATCAAGAGCATAAGTCCACTGATGGTAAGGGCAAACCAGCAGGCCGACCGTCGATTTGCCGGCTGGCTTCAGGCGTGCTCCGCGATGGCGGCAGACGTTGCGAAAGGCACGTATCTGCTGATCTTCGTCGCGTAGGAGGATGATTGAGGCGGGGCCTATATCGATGGTCGAAACATCCCCGGGTTCGGCAATGTCGGCGGTGACACCTAGCAGAATCCAATGTTGGCTGAAAAAAATATCGAGGTCGGTTTCGAAGATATCCTGGCGGCCAAACAATGCCCCCGGCATGCCATGACCCGCTGCGCGGGTGCTCACAAGTTCTTGTTGGGATTTTTCGCCAGTTGTCATTATGGCCTCGCGGGATCGATCTAAAGTATCGGTAGATGAGGTGGCGGCCAGTATTGAAAGAGGGTGGGTTTGCGTCAATACGCTTTATTTTCACCTGGGCATATCTAAAAGTTATGCGAAATAAACAGCCCTTGTTTTTATCCTCTAGGTCAGTGTGCTAATACCGATTCATCTTGCAGCCAATCGACCAGGGCTCGGACTAAGGGGGTTGTTTCCCGACCATTCGGGATAATCAGGTAATAAGCATCCTTGGGTTTCACCACATAGGGCGTGATACGAACCAGTTCACCACTGAGAAGCATCGGCCCCAGCAACCGGCTCCAACCCAAGGCGATGCCATAGCCCCGTAGCGCCGCCTGCACGGTGTCGTTGTAGCTGCTGCAACGCAGGCTGTAATTCATCTTTGGGCGACTCTCCCCGAGTTCCTTGAACCAGCTGTTCCAGGTCATCCAGCCTTCCAGCGTCGTTTCTGAATCGATGAGATCCAAATGCAGGAAGTCGTCAACCGACAGGGGAGCGGGATGGGCGCTCAGCCAAGCTGGCGAACAGACCGGAAAAACCTCTTCGTCAAACAGGAGAATCGACGTGCCGTCTTCCCATTTTCCATTGCCGAAGCGAATGGCGAGATCGACATCCTGCCGGCTCACCTCAGGATTGAGCGGCTGTGTAATCAGGTGCAGTTGCAGCTTGGGTTGCGACAGGCGCAACGCGGCCAACCTGGGCAGGATGCGCAGTTGCGAAAACGCCGCCGTGCAGGCAAGCACCAATTCCTGTTCGGGCATGCCCTCGGAAATCTTGTCGAAGACGCTCGCCATGCGCTGCATGGATTCGGAGACCACCAAATACAGCACGTAGCCCTCGCTGGTTAATTTGATGGCACGGTGTAGGCGATGGAATAACCGGGTACCTAAGGTTTCTTCCAGATACTTGACCTGTTTGCTGACGGCGGCCTGGGTCACGCCCAGTTCTTGTGCTGCCAGTGTGAAGCTGCTCAACCGCGCGACGGCCTCGAACTCCATCAACGCCGTCATGGACGGAATCAGCCGGCGGTAGCCCTTGATCTTCTTGCTCGTTTCTTCACTAGCCATCATGGCGAATCCTGAAAGGAGAACTGATGCCGCAAGCGCGCGACAGAGGAGCATTCGATGTGTGTCAAGCGGCGGCGCCGGGAGTCGCTCGCGTCGGCTTGGCTGATTTCGAAGGCATCGAGTTGGAGCAGGACGATACCTCTGGGCACTACAAAGATCGACCCATCCTGTTCCGGCCGATACGGCAGTAAGGTGAGTGCGGTCCTTGCGCGTTCAAAGGCATGTCGCAAACGCTGCCTGGCGTGTCGTATGGGGCCAACCGCGGCTCCACGAAAGTGCGCTTGGCAATAAGCTCTATTATCGAATGGTCTAGGAAAAAACGTTCCAAAAACGACTCGATTCTTTCCTGTAACCGACGCTGTCGTTTATTGATCGTGATTATAACTTAATGAATCTAAAGGATAATTTTCTAGAAAAGCACGAATTTATTATGTGTTTTCTGTGTATACAATAAAAATACAATCTATTGACCGTCTCTAAAACCCATGCGAGTCTCGACTCATCGGTCAGCCGCGCCTGACCCCAAAACTACCTCAGGAGGTCGTTTGTGAAAAACGGCAAAACTTGTCTCTACGAAGACCTGAAACGGCAAATTCTGACAATGGAACTGGATCCCGACGAAGCGCTGGATGAAGTCATTCTCAGCGAACGTTATGGCTTGTCCCGAACGCCCGTACGCGAAGTCTTCCGCCGCTTGGCCGGTGAAGGTTATGTCGATATTCGGGAAAACCGCGGTGCTCGGGTGATTCCAATGAATCACTCGACCCTGCGTAATTTCTTCCTGGTTGCACCGATGATGTATGCGGCCATCGGCCGCCTGGCGGTGCAAAATTTCAAGCCGCGTCAACTGATTGATCTGAAGGACACCCAGCACCGGTTCCGCCTGGCCACCACGTCAAGGGAGGCATTGGCGATGGTCGTCGAGAACAATCGTTTTCACGCGATCATGGGCGAAATGGCCGGCAACCAATATCTCCAACCCAGTTTGGAACGATTGCTCATTGATCACTCGCGAATCGGCAATACATTTTTCCGACCTCAAAACGAGGACATGGAAGAACGTCTTGAGCTGTCCGCGGGGCACCATGATTTATTTATCGAGGCCCTTGAGCGTCGTGATGAAGGCGCCGTCGTTGATCTGGTGTTTGAACATTGGGAGCTGTCCCGAGAAAACATGGAAATTTTTATCGCCCCGCAAGGCATCAAGGCGGACGCGCTCGTTGATCTTCCACGCAATTCATTTCCGGAGAAATCGTCTTGAAATTTGAAGGTATTTATACGCCAGCGATCACGCCTTACAAGCCGGATGGGGAAATAGACTGGAGTGTCTACTCGCAAGTCTTGGAGTCGCTGATCGAGGCGAAGGTCCACGGCATTATTATCGGCGGGTCGACTGGCGAATATTATGCGCAGACTTCAGAAGAGCGCACCGAACTGGCCGCTTACGCAAAAGACCTCATCGGCACGCGGGTGCAACTGATCATTAGTACCGGGGCCATTCGCACTGAAGAGGCGGTTCAGTACGCGAAGGATGCCAAAGCCATCCAAGCAGACGCCATTCTCGTCACTTCTCCGCCGTACGCGCTGCCGACTTCTCAGGAAAACGCGATACACGCACTGACTATCGATCGCGCCGCCGATTTGCCGATCATGCTTTACAACTACCCTGGTCGCATGTGCGTGTCGATGGACGAAGATTACCTCACCCGTGTGAGCCAATCGAAAAACGTGGTGGCGATCAAGGAAAGCTCCGGCGACATGGGCCGTGTTCATCTGCTGGCGCGCAAATTCCCGCAGATTGCCATGTCCTGTGGGTGGGACGATCAAGCACTGGAGTTTTTTGCATGGGGCGCCAGAAGCTGGGTGTGTGCCGGGTCTAACTTCCTGCCCAAGGAACATGTGGCACTTTATCAAGCCTGTGTGATCGAGAAAGACTTCGACAAAGGCCGCCAGATCATGTCGGCGATGATGCCGCTGATGAATGCATTGGATGCCGGCAAGTTCGTGCAGTCGATCAAGTATGGTTGCGAGCTTGACGGGCTGAACGTCGGTGACGTGCGTTTGCCGCTTCAGCCTCTCGATACAGAAGAAAAGCAAAAGCTTAAATCGGTCATCGCCGAGTTGAAACGCAACGTAGCAAGCATCGCTTCAGGAGCCAGCCATGGGTGATCTTCTGAGCAAGGCTGAATATGCCGCCATCGCCAAGGCTATTTCGTTCCCTGCCAACGCCTTCATCAATGGCGCGTTCAAACCCGCGATTTCTGGCAAGACGTTCGCCACGACCAATCCGGCGACCGGTGAGTACCTGACCGATGTCGCCGCCTGCGCGTCGGCAGATGTCGATTATGCGGTGAGTAACGCCAAAGAGGCATTTGCGGACGGGCGCTGGAGATTGATTTCTCCCCGGGAGCGAAAAGCCGTTCTCCTGAAATTCGCCAATCTGCTTGAACACCATCAACACGAACTCGCCGTGCTTGAGAGCCTCGACAGTGGCAAGCCCGTCAGTGAATGTCAGTTGGTCGATGTGCCGGATACGATTCACACCCTGCGCTGGCACGCGGAGTTGATCGACAAGATTTATGACAACACCGCTCCAGTGGGCAATGACGCACTGACCCTGGTTGTTCGCGAGCCGATTGGCGTGGTCGGCTGCGTGCTGCCCTGGAACTTCCCGCTGTTGATGCTGGCCTGGAAAATCGGCCCGGCGCTGGCCGCGGGTTGCTCGGTTATCGTCAAACCCGCGGAGCAGACCACGCTGACGACATTGCGGGTCGCGCAGCTCGCCTTTGAGGCCGGCGTCCCCGCCGGTGTGCTCAACATTGTCACGGGTACCGGCAAGGATGTCGGCGAGCCAATCGGCTTGCATCACGACGTCGACATGGTCAGCTTCACTGGCTCGACCGCCACCGGTCGGCGGTTCCTGCATTACGCGGCCGATTCGAATCTGAAACGTATCGTCCTCGAGTGCGGCGGGAAAAATCCGGCTGTGGTGATGGACGATGCGCAAGACCTGGATCTGGTTGCCCAGCATGTCGTCAACGGCGCGTTCTGGAACATGGGCGAGAACTGTTCCGCGACCTCGCGTCTGCTTGTCCACGCGTCGGTGAAGGATGAGCTGCTGCAGCGTATGGGTGCCTACATCCGCGAATGGAAAATGGGCGATCCCCTTGATCCGCAGAACCGTGTCGGAGCACTGGTCAGTCCCGAGCATTTCGCCAAAGTGAAGTCGTACCTCGAACATGCCAACGCTGGAAAACTAGAGGTTGTGTACGGCGGCGGCACTAAAGAGGGGGCCTTTGTCGAGCCGACAGTGATTGACGGTGTCGATCGCCAGAGCCGCTTGTTCCAGGAAGAGATCTTTGGCCCGATTCTTTCGGTCACCACGTTCAACACGATCGCCGAAGCGATTGCCCTGGCCAATGACACGGTCTATGGCCTGGCCGCATCGGTTTACACCGGCAGCCTGCGACGCGCAATCAAACTGTCGCGAGAGATTCGCGCCGGAATCGTCACCGTGAACTGCTTTGGCGAGGGCGATGCGTCCACGCCTTTTGGTGGCTACAAGGCGTCGGGGTTCGGCGGTCGGGACAAATCGATTTTTGCTCACGATCAATACACCGAAATCAAAACCATCTGGATCGATGTGTCTGATCGGTCGGATGAAGAGACCGAAAAATGAGCACCCACACCATCAAGCGCCTTCCGGTCGATACCGGGGTTTCAGGGTGGGAGGCGATCTCCACACGCACTGTGCCTGTCCGCATGCTTGATGGAACCGTGACGGCGGATTGGCTGATTATTGGTGCCGGTTTTGCCGGCCTCTCCGCCGCTCGCCGACTTTCACAACTGCATCCCGGCGATAGCATCGCGGTCGTGGATGCCCATGAAGTCGCGAAGGGCCCGGCAGGCAGAAACTCGGGGTTCATGATCGATGTGCCTCACAGTCTTTCATCCGGGGAGTATTCGGTGGCGGGTGAGTCTGCCAGCGCATTGGAAATCGCCCAGAACCGCTTTGCCATCGCTTTTGCAGCTGACGCGGCACGTGAATACGGAATGTCCGCGCAGACTTTTGATCCGTCTGGAAAGATCAATGCGGCGGCCACGGAGCGGGGCGTGAAGCTCAATGATAACTATGCCCAGTCGCTTAAAAGCATTGGCGAGCAATACCAACTACTTGATGCCGAACAGATGCAGGCGATCACCGGCTCACGTTATTACCACAGTGGGCTTTACACGCCTGGCGCGGTAATGATTCAGCCCGCTCAATATATTAGGGATCTGGCCTTTGGCCTGGATAAGCACATCAGTCTTTATGAGCGTTCACCGATTATTGAGCTGTCCAGGTCGGGAAATAGTTGGCGGGCGAAATCTCACCGTGGGGTGATCAGCGCGCCCAAGGTCATTCTCGCCGTCAATGGCCATATCGAGGACTTTGGCCATTTTCAAGGTCGCCTGTTGCATGTGTTTACCTATGCATCGATGACCGCGGCTTATAGTCATGAAGAGTTTGAACGACCCGTCAGCGGTAGGGATCAATGGGCGTTGTTGCCCGCCGACCCCATGGGCGCGACCGTTCGGAAAATAACCTCACAGGGTCTTTCGCGCATTGTGATCCGGACAAAGTTCACCTATGACCCGAGCATTCAGGTGACATCCAGGCGTGTGGCGGCCGTCGCTGAAGAACAGCGGCACTCCCTGGATGCGCGGTTTCCCGAGTTGAAATCGACACCGCTGGAATTTAGTTGGGCTGGACGTCTCTGTTTGAGCCGCAATAGCGCTCCTGCCTTTGGCGAAATAGAAGAAAACCTGTATTCGGCCTGTTGCGAGAACGGCTTGGGAACGGTGAAGAGCACCCTGGCGGGTGTGCTGGCCGCCGACTTGGCCACGGGTACGAATTCCAGAATGTTAGAAAGTTTTAGTCAAGCGCCGGGGCCAAGTAGGCTGCCACCCAAGTTACTCACAAAGCTGGGTGTTAATTCAGTCATTCATTGGCAGGCGCTGAGAGCAGGGCGAGAGGGCTAAAGGGTTCCAAACAACCGGCTTTTATTTCATAAAAGCCTAATCTCTAGTTTTAACCGTAGATCGGAGTACGCCATGAAAAAGATTTGGAAGGCATTCTGCGCTGTCGCTGTGGCTGGCGTTATGTGTTTGCCCGTTCACGCCGAAGAAAAAAACATCACCATGGGGACGATGACTTGGGAGGATTTGACGCCGATCACGGGAATTACCAAGAAGGTGCTGGAAGATTCTGGCTATACCGTGAAAGTTGTGGAGTTTGCCGAGTGGGGCATTGCCTATGCTGCGTTAAGTAAGGGTGACGTTCAGGTCCTGGCGTCGCAGACGGACTATGCAGCGAACGATTACTGGAACAAAAACAAGAACAAGATCGAAAAATTATCGCCCGTTTCCTTCGGCCTTTACCAAGGCCTGGCGGTACCCAGCTATGTGGACATTGATTCCATTGACCAGCTGAATGCCAATTCGGAAAAACTCGGCGGCAAGATTATCGGCATCGAGCCAGGCTCGGGGCTGATGAGCGATGCCAACAATGTGGTTAAGGCCTATGACCTCAAGCTCAAGTTGGTCGAGGGCAGTACCACCGCCATGACCGCGGCGTTGAAATCGGCCGTCGACCGTAAAGAGTGGGTAGCCGTAACGGTTTGGGATCCGTCCTGGATGACCAAGAAATTCAATCTTAAATTCCTGAAAGATCCCAAAGGCATTTTCCCGCCGTTGCAGGGCTACTACTGGATTGGCCACAAGGGCTTTGCCGAAGGCAATCCGCGTGTCCGCGAACTGATGGCCAGCGTGTATGTGCCCATTGCGGATATCACCGCGATGAATGCTGAAGTCAAGGATGGCAAGACCATGGAGCAGGCGGTCAAGGATTGGACCGATAGCCACACCGAGTTGCTCAAACGTTGGGAAAACATCAAGAACTGATTGCAACCTTTGTTTTATTGCCACTGCCGCTCTTTGATTCATTAGAGAAGCCAGAAAACTGGTTCACGGGTTACGAAAATGACAACGGCCAAAATAGACACCAACGAAGTGCTGATAGATTGCCAGTCAGTCTGGAAAATCTTCGGTAAAGCCGCACCTGCTGCGATGAATGCTGTCGTTCAGCAGGGGCTCACCAAGACCCAGATCCTGCAAAACTACGGCTGCGTGGTCGGCGTCTCCGACGTCAGTCTTCAGGTTCGCCGCGGCGAAATCTTTTGCATCATGGGCTTGTCCGGCAGTGGCAAATCCACCCTGATCAGGCTACTCAACAAGCTGATCACACCGAGCTCAGGGAAGGTCCTGGTTAAAGGCAAGGATCTGTCAGCCCTTAGCGCGGCACAGCTTCGTGAGGTGAGGGCACGTCATATCGGCATGGTCTTTCAGAGCGTCGCGTTGTTGCCCAATCGAACCGTGTTGGAGAACACCGCTTTCGGCTTGGAAGTGCAGGGCGTGGGCAAGGCAGAACGTTACAAAGTGGCCGAGCAGGCGTTGGCCAAGGTCGGTTTGAGCGATTGGTCCGCGCGTTATCCCAGCGAGCTGTCTGGCGGTATGCAGCAGCGCGTGGGGTTGGCACGAGCCATCACCGCCGATCCCGAAGTGATCTTGATGGATGAGCCGTTCAGTGCGCTTGACCCGTTGATTCGCAGGCAGTTGCAGGATGAGTTTCGCCAATTGACCAAGGAGCTGGGCAAGTCCGCCGTGTTTATCACCCACGACCTGGACGAGGCGATCCGCATCGGTGATCGCATCGCGATCATGAAGGACGGCGTGATCATCCAGGTAGGTACTGCCGAGGAGATCGTTCTCAATCCGGCTGACGACTACGTTGCGGAGTTCGTGGCGGGCATTTCCAGGCTGCATCTGGTCAGGGCTCATTCGGTTATGACACCTGTAGAGGCGTACACGGTGGCGAACCCTGGTTGCGACATCTCCAGGCTCAGCAAAACCTCTCTCGGCGCCGATATCAACGAGCTCATCGGATTGACGATGAGGTCCGAGCGCGATGCGCTTGCGGTCGTTGATAACGGTGCAGTGGTCGGGATCATTACGCCGCGCGATCTGCTGCGTGGCGTTCAAGGCATTCCGAATGAGTTCGCGGCTTTGTCCACAGCGACTGTTCTGGAGGCATCGACATGAGCATCCCGGACTTTTCCAATCAGTTCGACGCGGTCGTCGACTCGAGCCTGGAATGGCTATCGGATCACGGCGAGTTTTTGTTCGACACCGTCAACGCACTGCTGGCGGGCATTTACAAAAGCGTGCTCTGGTGTATTGCCTATCCGCCGTATTACCTCATCGCGATTGCCATTGCGTTGATAGGCTGGCGGGTGGTCGGCGTTCGGTTCGCGCTGCTCGCGGGTTTGGCGTTGTTGTTTTGCAACGTGATCGGTTTGTGGCCGGAGACGGTCAGCACCCTTGCCCTGGTGCTGACGGCCACAGTGCTCGCGCTGTTGGTCGCGATTCCATTGGGCGTGCTGGCGGGCCTTGCACCGTCAGTCGATCGTGTTGTCGACCCGGTGCTGGATCTGATCCAGACCATGCCGCCCTACATCTATCTATTGCCGGCCATCGCCTTGCTCGGTTACGGCCCGGCCACGGCGCTGTTGGCCACCTTTATCGTGGCCGTTCCGCCGGCCATACGCCTGACCTCCCTGGGGATTCGCATGACACCACGGGAGTTTATCGAGTTGGGGGAGGCCAGTGGCGTCACCGCTTGGCAGATGTTCTTCAAGATCCGCTTGCCATTCGCCAAGCCAAGCATCATGGCCGGGGTGAATCAGAGCTTGATGATGGCATTCGGCATGGTGGTGATTGCCGGCATCGTCGGCTCCGGCGGCCTGGGTGAGTCGATTTACGCAGCGGTTCGCACCCTGGATATTGCCAAATCGATCAATGCGGCCATCGCCATTGTCATTCTGACCATGATTCTGGATCGGTTGGCGCAGCACGCTGCACGCTCGCGACTGGGAGAAAGCCAATGACTACCCCTGACATCCAATTTTCCCCGGGCGAGTTCCTGGCACCTGCAGTCGACTGGTTGAACACCCATCTGCACGGTTTGTTCAAAGGGATCAGCCAGGTCATCGAGGCGGTGCTGGGGGCGGTAGAGGCCACGTTACTGGCTCCCCACCCGTATCTGTTCATCGGTATCGTCGTTGTCGGCGCGTTCTTTTTGGCCAGCAAACGCGTTGCCGTATTCGCGGCGTTGATGTTGGCTTTTTGCTTGTTCTCCGGCCTCTGGGTCGCCTCCATGCAGACCATTGCCCTGGTCTCGGTTGCGGTTCTGATATCGGTGGCCATTGCCTTTCCACTCGGCGTACTGGCCGCCCGGGTGAAGCGGGTGGATGAAGCGTTCCTGCCGATCCTCAACATTATGCAGACGGTACCGCCATGGGTTTACCTGATTCCCGCGGTGATGCTGTTCAGCTTGGGGCGGGTACCGGCCATTATCGCGACCATTGTTTATGGCATTCCGCCGATGCTCAGGCTGACAACCCTGGCGTTCAAGCAGTTGCCAAAAGATTTGCTTGAGCTGGGGCAGGCGTCCGGGGCTTCGCCCAGGGACATCCTGTTCAAGATTGAGCTGCCGACGGCCGCGCCAACGCTGTTGGTCGGTCTCAACCAATGCATCCTCATGTCCTTGGCAATGGTGGTGCTGGCAGGCCTGGTAGGGGCCGGCGGTCTCGGCGCGGAAGTGACGCGAGGTCTCTCTAGGATGGAGATGGGCCTGGGGCTGCGTGCCGGCCTGGCGATTGTCGCCGTTGCGCTGCTGCTGGATCGCCTGTCACGCGGCGCCTTGCAGCGTCACTCCCCAGGCAAGCTTCTTTGAAAGGGTTCCAGTATGAGACGCAGCTTTTTTTGCATTGACTCACATGCCTGCGGCAATCCGGTTCGAGTGGTGGCCGGCGGTGGCCCGCTGTTGCCGTCGGTCTCGATGGCCGAGCGCCGGGAGATTTTTGTTCGCGAGCATGACTGGGTGCGAACCGCGCTGATGTTTGAGCCCAGGGGGCACGACATCATGTCGGGCGTCAGGGCGCAGATTACCGGGCACAACACTATTTTTGTCGACGATAAAGACCCTCTACGTCATGGCTTTCAGCTTGCTTGAGCGGTAAAGCCCTGGTGCCGGGAACAAGGGCTTTTTCGTGTCTGGTCGACGGTATTATTTTCTCGGCCAGGGTCAGATGGCCTGGGGTTTGAAGTCGCCGGCGGCAACCGGCATCACGCCCTTGAGCAGGGCCACGGATTTTTCCAGGCCCTCAAGGCTGTTGAGCAGCACGTCCTCGTGTTCAACCGACAGCCAGCCATCGTAGCCGGCCATTTTCAGGCGGTAGCAGAACTGTCGCCACCATTGCTCGCCGTGGCCGAAACCGAGGGTGATGTAGGACCAGCTGCGCGCCGGAATATCCATCAGCGAGCCGTTTTCCAGCAGTGAATCAACGGCCTGCAGTGGGGCGTTGAGCAAGGTGTCCTTGGCGTGCACGTGATAGATCGCCTCGCCCAGTGCCTCGGCAGCCACCAACGGGTCGGCGCCCATCCAGAACAGGTGTGAAGGGTCGAGGTTGGCGCCGATCACCGGGCCGATGGCCTCGCGCAATTTCAGCAGCGCCCGCACGTTGTACACACACTGGTTGCCATGCAACTCCAGGGCGATGCGCTCCACGCCATGTGCCTGGGCCAGGTCGGCGATTTCGCTCCAGAATGGCAGCAGCCGCTCTTCCCATTGGTAGCGCAGAATGGTCTGGGTCTCCGGCGGCCAGGACGCCACCACCCAGTTGGGCATGCGGTCGCCGGCCTGGCCTTCGGGCAAACCGGACATCGCGCAGACGGTCTTGATCCCCAGTTCACCTGCCACGCGAATGGTGTCCTTCAGGCACTGGCCCTGTTCCGGTTGGGTGGGATGCAGTGGGTTGCCGTTGGCGTTGAGGGAAATGATTTCCAGGTTGTGTTCTTCAAAAGCGCGCTTGAATTCGCGCCGATTCGCGGCACTGTCGAGCATCTGCGCCAGGTTGAAATGTGGTGCGGTGGACCAGCCGCCGGTGTTCACTTCAAGGCCAGAGACCCCCAGTCGTTCTGCGTGCCTGAGCACGTCCCGAAAGGGCAGCGCGCCCAGGCTGTCGGTGACAAATCCCAGTTTCATGACAAGGCTCCTTCGCGTGACAAGTACAGGGCGGGGGTGTCTAGGGCGCGCAAGCTGACGCGGCGGCCTTCACTCAAGGCCTGAATCCCTGCCTGGGCGACCAGGGCGGCGCAGTAGCCATCCCAGGTATTGGCGGCGTGGGCCGGGAACACACCGGTATTGACGAACGCCAGGAACGCCTTGTCTTGCAGGCGGTAGGCCTCGGCGAAGCGCGGGCGCCAGTCAGCGGCATAGCGCTCTGCGGCCTGCCTCTGGGTGTTGACCCGGGTGTGAACGGGGCCGGCCAGTTGCACCGAACCTTGCTCGCCCACCAACTCGCCGCGTACGTCGTAGCCGTAATGGGCGTTGTTGTTGATTTCGATGTTCACCAAGTGGCCGTCGCGAGTTTCCAGCACCATGAACACCGGGGCGCCCACGCCGAGAGTCGACCGCCGCGCGGGTTGGAACACCGAAATGGCGCTGTACTCGGTGTCGAGCACATGGCGCACCACGTCGAATTCATGGGGTGCGGAATTGCTGATTGCCATCTGCCCGCTGAAGTTGGCTGGCGCTTCGACGTTGCGATGGAAGTTGTGCATCATCACCGCGCGGCCGATAACACCGTCCTGCAAGGCGCTTTTCATTTCCCGGTAAGCCGGGTCAAAGCGGCGCATAAAGCCCAGTTGCACGAACTGGCGGCCCAGGGATGTCTCCTTGTCGATCACGGCCAGGCATTCTTCCGGACTTTGCGACAGTGGCTTTTCACACAGGGCGGGCTTGCCGGCATTGATCGCGGCCATCGACAGTACGGCATGGGTCTCGTCGGGGCTGGCAATGATGATCGCATCCACATCGGCCCGCGCCAGGGTCTGCATCGGGTCGCTGGAAACGTCTGCGGCGCCGTAACGCTCGGCGATTTCCCGGGCGCGCTCCGGGGACGCGTCACAGATCACCTGCAAGGTGGCGCCCGGCAGGTCCTGGGCGATGATACGGGCGTGATCCGCCCCCATGATGCCGGCGCCGATGACGGCAATTCGTATGCTCATGATGTGGGGCGATCCTTGCAAAGTTTGTTTTGGTTGTTGTGGGGCGATTATCTGCAGCGCGAAATCATCCTTCAACGACTACCATCGCCTGTTTCTGATGTGATTCCAATCAAATGAGCCTGATGCTGGATCTGGATATAAACGGCGTATCTTGGTTATCTTTGATTGGAATTCCATCATTGTCAGGAGTGACTGGTATGGCTCGTGAAGCACTGGGACATGTATGGAAGGGGCCTACCGTCAACGAGATAGCCAGGATCGCAAGGGTGGGGCCAGCCACGGTCGACCGGGTGCTGAACAACCGTCCCGGGGTGCGCGACGGCACCCGCCTGAAAGTGCTGGCGGCGCTGGACAAGCTCAAGCGGGACCTGGCCGATGGCAAGGGGACGTTGCACATCAGCCTGTTCTGCGACTCGGGGGAAACCTTCAATGCCACCCTGGCCAGCGCCGAGGCGCAGGTGAACAGCTCTACGCCAGGGGTCGTGGTGCACGGTCATTATGTGCCGACCAATCAGGTCGACCCCGGCGCGTTTGCCGATCAGGTCCAGGCGCAGGGCGCGTCGGCCGATGGCGTGATTGTGGTGTCACGCGAACACCCGGCGATCAATCGGGCCATTCGCAAGCTTTGCAGTCTGGGCATTCCGGTGGTCTGCCTGACTACCGACCTTCCCAATTCGGGGCGCAGCGCCTACGTGGGAAACGACCAATACGCGGCAGGCAGTGTCGCCGGCCTGTTGATCGGCAATGCCCTGCCCAAGGAACCTGCCAAGATACTGCTGGTGACCAGTGTGCCGTTTCGCTGCCAGCAAGAGCGGGAGATGGGCTTCAGGCGGGTGCTTCGCGGCGAGTTTGCCTACCTCAAGATCGATGAGCGGGTGATGTCTGATGATCGCCCGCAAACCACCCGCGATCAGCTCACGCGCTATTTCAACAAGTATGGTTATCCGGCGGCCATCTACAACGTTGCGGGCGCCAACCGAGGGGTTGCCCAGGCCATCGATAGTCTTGCGGCGGAACAGCGGCCCATGTTCGTCGGCCACGAACTGACCGTTCACACGCGGGCGATGCTGGAGGCAGGTGTCATGAATTACGTGATTTCCCACGATTTCGTGGGCGAGACCGCAGCGGCGGTGCGCTGGATAAAAGGGGCGACCGAAGGCGTGGCGGCAGTGCCGGCCCCGACACCCATTCTGGTCCACACCAAGTTCAATTGCGCTGGTTGAGGCTACCCGTCACGGCGGCGGAACGATATGGGGTCGGCTTGGCCGGAACGGGTATTGACTCATCGCGCGTCGCTTAGAGAGCTAGCTTCGCTTCGGGCGTGGGCGGCCCGTACTGGTAAGCGCCCCACACCGACTGGTCGAAGTTGACCACCGATCCGGTCATCATCCCCGACTCTTCGCAGCCCAGGAACGCCACTGCTTTGGCCACTTCCTCAGGGGCGAGCAGACGCCCGAACGGTTGCTGCGCCGCGACTTCGGCCAGCCAATTATCATCGGCACCGTGGAATTCACGCTGGATACGATCTTCGCCATCGGACGCCATCCAGCCGATGTTCAGCTGGTTCACGCGAATCCGGTTGCGCATGGCGGCGAACGCCGTATTGCGGGTCAGGGTGGCTAGCGCCGCCTTGGAACCGCAGTACGAGGCATTGAAGGGTTGGCCCGCGTGGGCAACGATCGAACCGATGTTAATGATTGAGCCTTCGATGTCGTCGCGGATCATGCGCTTGATCACTTCCTGCATCAGGAAGAACGGTGCTCGGGTGTTCACCGCGAACATGCGGTCGAACAAGTCTTCATCGGTGCTCAGGATGTCCCCGCGCTCGGTCAGGCCTGCTGCGTTGACCAGCACATCGATGCGCTGAAAGATCTCGTCTGCGGTTTTGATGACGTTGCGGCAATCGGCCACCTTTGCGAGGTCGGCCTGGACGAAATGCACCGCGCAACCTGTTTGCTCGCGAATGCTGCGGGCGACGGCCTCACCTTTAGTGGTGCTACGGCCGCAGGTCACGATACCGGCTGCGCCTTCGTTAGCCAGATGCTTGGCGACGGCAGCCCCCAGCCCCTGAGTCCCGCCGGTCACGACAACGATCTTGCCTTCAAATCGTTTCATCTGAAATTCTCCTCTGCAATGAAAATTGCGTTTTTTGTTGGTGTGGAATTTATATTGACATCGATGTGAGGATGCAAGATATTTCGCTTCACTCAAGAACAAAAAACAGATGCAGAGATGCATCACGTCAGGAGAAACCTATGCTACGCATTGCCGTTTTGGGTTGTGGTCGTATCGGCCAGATGCACGCTGATAACGTTGCCAAACACCCCCGAGCTCAATTGGTCGCTGTCTATGACGTTCATCGCCCTTCGGCCGAAAAGGTCGCGCTGGCGCTTGGCGTTCCTGCTGCACAAACGGCCGAGGAAATCTTCTCCTCCTCGGAAGTGGACGCGGTACTGATTGCCACCGCCACCCCTACCCACGCGGATTACATCGAGAAAGCCATCGCCGCGGGCAAGGCTGTGCTGTGCGAAAAACCTATCGATTTGAGCCTTGAGCGGGTAAATGCCTGTGCCGCGAAAATCGGCAATACCCGGCTGCCGATCCAGATCGGTTTCAACCGCCGTTACGACCCAGGTCACAGTGCCGCTCGTACTGCCTTGCTCAACGGCGAAATCGGCGACCTGCACCAGGTCATCATTACCTCCCGTGACCCAGGCCTGCCACCGCGTGCCTATCTGGAAGCGGCGGGTGGCCTGTTCCGCGACATGACCATCCATGACTTCGACCTTGCCCGCTTCATGCTCGGCGAAGAGCCGACCGAAGTCTTTGCGCTGGCCAATGCGCTGGTCGATCCGGCGTTGGGTGCAGAGCTCAATGAAGTGGACAGCGCGATGTTCATCCTGCGCACCGACTCGGGCAAGCAATGCATCATCAACAATTCGCGCGCCGCGGTGTATGGCTACGACCAGCGCGTAGAGCTGTTGGGCAACAAGGGCATGCTGATTTCCGATAACCGCAAGCCCCATGAACTGCGCCGCTTCACCAGCACCACGGTGGAAACCAGCGAGCCTTACCAGTTCTTCTTCCTGGAGCGCTACCACGAGGCGTTTATGGCTGAGATCGACGGCTTTGTCGACTGCGTGGAGAAAGGCGCTGCACCGCTGGCCAGCTTCGAGGACGGTCGCAAGGCGTTGATCCTTGCTGAAGCGGCGTATCTCTCGTTGCACGAGCGTCGCTTGGTGCGAGTGGCCGAAATATCGGATTGATCAGGACGTCAGTCTGCGTTCACTTTCACGATAAAACGCTGGCGATGCCAACCGGGAAAACCGGGTGCGCGTCGCGGCGGCTTCCAATAACAATAAAGAGTAGGAAGAATATGAAATTGTCCACGAAGCATAAGCACGCGGTATCTACACTGGTCGCCAGTGCATTGGTACTGGCCATGGGGGTAGGCACGAGCCAAGCCCAAAGCAATCCTGAAGTCAGGGTAGGTTTTACCCCGAAATTCCTCAAAGACGACTTCCAGACGCTGATGCTGGACCTTTCCAAGAAGGCGTTCCAGGCCAAAGGGTTCACGCTGTTGGGCGCCCCTGATCCGAACGGCGATGTGACCGCCCAGGTGGATGCCTTGCAAAACCTGATTGCCAACGGCGCCAACGCCATTGTCTTTGCCCCGATCGACGCCGCTGGCATTGTGCCGGTGATCAAGCAGGCCAATGCCGCGAATGTGCTGGTGTTCTCCATCGACGATGTGCCTTCGGGGGGCAAAGTCACCGCTTCGATCCGTGCCGATAACGTCGATGCCGGTGCCCAGGCGGCCAAGGAAATGGTCAACCGCCTGAGCAGCAAAAAGTGCTGGGCGGCCCACACCTGCACGGTTCTTGAGTTGCAAGGCGGGTTGACCACGCCCAATGGCCTGGATCGCTCCAAAGGCTTCGCGCAGACAATGCAAGGGCTGGCGCCTGCGGTGAAACTGATCCAGCGGCCCACCGACTGGACGGCCGACATGGCTGCCGATGCCACCCAGAACGTCTTGACCCAGGTTCCTTCCCTGAGCGGCATTTTCATGGCTTCCGAGTTGATGGCCACGGCGGTCAACGCGCAGGTCAATGCCGCCGGCAAAGGCGCGTCGGTGGGTAGCCCTGATTCGATTATTCGCATCGCCGTGGATGGCACCCCTCAGGGCCTGCAGTTGATCCGCGGCAAGGCACTGGATGCGACGATCTCCCAGCCGCTCAATGCCTATGCGACGAAAACCGCCGAGTTGATCAACCTGGTCTCCAAGGGTGGCAAGATCGAAATCGGGCCGCGTGACGATGGCCAAATCGTTGATACCCCCGTGGGGCCTCAGTATCAGCTCAAGGCCACGCTGGTGACGTTGGCCAACGTGGAGTCGCCCCAGTTGTGGGCCAACATGGTCAACAAGTAAGCCGCACACAGGGTTGAAACCATGAATCTGAATAGCAACGACGCCCCGCGCGCCATCGTCGAAATGCGCAATATCGCCAAGACCTTTGGCTCTACCCGCGCTTTGCGCGGGGTGGACTTCACTCTCATGCGCGGAGAAGTCCATGCGCTGCTGGGGCGTAATGGCGCAGGAAAAAGCACGCTGGTTTCCACGATGAGCGGGTTCACGCCCGCGGACTCGGGCACGATCAGAATCGCCGGTACCCAGGTCACGGCCAACGCCCAGAATTACGCGGCAAAAATCCGCGAGGGCATCGCCCATGTGCAGCAGACGCCGCAGCTGTTCAACCTGCTGACGGTGGCCGAAAACCTGTTTCTGGAAAACCCCAGGGTCCGCGGCAAGTTCGGCACGGTCAGCCGTGCCCGCACGCTGGCATTGGCCGAGGAACTGCTGAATAACTGGGCCATCGACATTCGTGCCGATGCGCTTGTAGGCGAGTTGGACGCAGGCACCCGGCAATTGCTGGAAATCATCAAGGCGCTCAGCCGTGGTGTGCCGGTGATGATTCTCGACGAGCCAACCGCGGCACTGAGCAACGCCGAGAAAAAGATCCTCTTCGAACAGGTGCGGGCACTCAAGGCCCAAGGGGTGTCGTTCATCTATATTTCCCATCACCTGGATGAGATTTTCGAGATCGCCGACGTCGTTACCATTCTTCGTGACGGCCAGGTCGTGCGCGAGCGTGAGCCTGTGGGCGGCCTCGATGTGGACACCATCGCTGATTTGATGATGGGCAAGAAGACGCTACGCAGCATTCGCGAAGACTACACCCGCGAGCGGCAGCCGAGCCTGATCCAGGCCAAGGGCATTCGTATCGGTCCTCGCTCGGAAAATGTCATCGATTTTGAAGTGCGCGCCGGTGAGATTGTCGCCCTGGCCGGGCCGGTTGGTGGCGGCAAGGAGGCGTTGGCGATGATTCTGGCAGGCCAGCGCAAACCCGAGCAGGGACACATCAGTAATCCACGCGGTCCATTGCCCAAGATCGGGCTGGTGCCCACCGACCGGCATGTGAGCGGGTACGTGGGGCTGCTGGGGGTGCGCGAAAACGTGGTGATCGGTGGGCTGGACATCTTGTCCAACCGCTTCGGCTTTATCAGCAAGCAGGGCGAAACCGAACACGTCGAGCGGTTGGCGCAACAGACCCACGTAGTTGCCTCGACCCTCGAGCAGCCTGTCAGCCAACTGAGCGGCGGCAACCAGCAGAAGGTCGTCTTTGCCCGAGCGCTGTGCCGCAGCCCTGACATCGTCGTGGCGCTGAGCCCCACGCGCGGTGTTGACGTCGGTGCCAAGGAGCAACTCTATGCGCTGCTCCGGAACCTGGCTCGCGAGGGGCTGGGTGTCGTGGTGGTGTCGGACGAAGAAGATGAAATCGCCCAGTTGGCGAATCGAGTCGTCATCGTCTTTGACGACGAGGTCAAAGACCAGCTCGTGGGCGACTACACAATAAAAGATCTGGTATTACGGATGGAAGGTGTCCTATGAGCACAGATATGGTTAGCAACTCCAAACTCACAAAGCCGGCCGAAGGCCGTTCCAGGTTGGCGGCATTCGGCACGTCTTTTGTCGCCGACGGTTATACGATGTACCCCGTCATCCTGCTGTTGGTGATCATCGGTGCGATCGTCGCGCCGCGCTTCGCGACCGCCACCAACCTGGTGAACATTCTCGAGCAGATCAGTGTGCTGGGGCTGACCACCATTGGCCTGACATTCGTGGTCCTCATCGGTCGTCTGGATCTGTCGCTGGAAGGCGTGGTCGGTTTCGCCCCGATGTTTGCCGCCGTGACGCTGGTGCCTGCCGCGGTCGGCGGATTGGGCCTGGAACTGCCGGCGTGGATGGGCCTGGTGGTGGCGCTCGGGGTCGCCGGTGCGATCGGCTGGTTCAACGGTTTCATGGTGGTCAAGGTCGGACTGAACCCGTTCATTTCGACTTTGGGTCTGCTGGTACTGCTGCGCGGCGGCGTATTGATCATCTCCAATGGTCGCTCGATCTATTCCCCAGGCAAGGCACTGACGTTCCTGGGCTCGGAAAAAGTCCTTGGCGTTCCGCTGTCGGTGCTGGTGTTTATTGCCATCGCGGCGGTGGTTGGGGTGATCTTCAAATACCATCGCTACGGCCGGGCGCTGTACGCCATTGGCGGTAATGAAGAAGCGGCCAGGGCTGCGGGTATCAATGTCGATAAAGTCATCTGGTCGGCGTTTATCTTTGCCGCACTGCTGGCCGGGCTGGCCGGGGTGATGATGACCGGACGCCTGGATTCGGCGGTCACCACCCAGGGGCAGGGCATCATCTTCTCGGCGTTCGCGGCGGCGGTGATCGGTGGGGTGAGCCTTGGGGGAGGGCGGGGGACCATCGTCGGTGTGGTCAGCGGCGTGTTGCTGATTGGCGTCATCAATAACTTGCTGACCCTGGCCCAGGTGCCTTCGTTTTATGTACAGGCTTCCACGGGGGCGGTGATCATCATTGCCGCCGTACTGACCACCATCGCCAGCCGGCGTTCCAGCGGAGTCAAGACCAGGACTTGATGGTTTAACCCACGCAAAAGCCCCTGCCATGCAGCCTGCTTCATTCAGGTTTCAGGGCCGGGGCTCTCTTGTTAACGGCCAGACCAAACCGATGGCTGGTCACGCCTCTGTGACGGTGGGAATGCGCGGTGGGACGGATTTTTTCAGGCGTGACGCGACCGCCACGGTCAGCGCCTGGACCAGGCACATGGGCGCCGCCAGCGAGCGGGAGAAGGTGTAGTCCGGCTCGGGCACGGCGAACAGCACCGAGGCGCTCTTGGCGATGGGCGACAAGGTGCTGTCGGAGATGGCCACGATCGGCACGCCCGCCGCTTTGGCTTCCTCGGCGACGTTGACCACCTCCGTCGCGTAGAAGCGGAAAGACACGGCAATCAGCAGATCCTGCGGGCGCATCGTGCGGGCAATGTGCGTGGCCAGCCCACCGCCAGCGTCCAACAGCAGGCAGCGCTTGCCCAGCATGGTGAGGCCATAGCGCAATAGCTCAACCACCGGCGAGGAGCGCAGCTGGCCGATAAGATAGACGGTGTCGGCTTTTTCGATCAGGTCTACTGCGTCGGACAGATCCGCAGTGGGGGTGCGTTCCAGCATGTCCTGCAGTGAAGCGATATCGCGCAGCACCAGCTCGTGCAGGAAACCATATTCAGAGGTGTCCTGGCGGTTCTGCAATTCGCTGCTCAGCGCCCGCAGGCGTGCTTCGAATCCTGGGGCGGCGGTTTCCAGGCGGCGCTGAAACAGTACCTGGAGATCTTTGAAACCCGTGTAACCCAATGCCTGCGCGAAGCGTACGAAGCTGGATGCGTGAATATTGCAGCGCTCGGCAATGTTGTTGACCGAATGCACGGCCACTTCATTTGGATTCTGCGTCAGGTATACGGAAATGCGCTGATAGGTCTTGCTCATCTGATCATGACGTTCATGGATCAGACGAATCAGATCTTCATAATCCCTGGGTGGATCGGTGGGTTGCATGTGTTGCCTCATTCCTGGTTCGTACACGGCGCTCACATTATAGCGTGCGCCCTGAAATTCAAGTGCGGCAACCTGTTTGCCCACAACGACGAACGCCCGGCAGCAGCACCGGGCGAGTCGCAAGCAGGCCTCGTCGAGGAAGCCGAATTTCCCGTTGCGTCAGGCCGACAAGGGCGGCTGGAGCGGGTCGAGGTGAGCACTATTGATGACCAGTGTCGGGTCCACCGTGCCGGCGAGGAAGTTCATCGCATTCTCGATGGACGAGATTGCCATGCGCTCGCTGCACTCAGCGGTCAGGCCGGCGATGTGAGGGGACAGGATCGCGGTATCTTGAGTGAGCAGGACCGATTGCCGTGTCGGTGGCTCATCGTCGAATACGTCCACGCCCGCGGCCCCCACGTGGCCGCTGGCCAGTCCCTCGGCCAGGGCCTGTTCACAGACCACCCCACCACGCGCGGTGTTGGCGATGATGACCCCTGGCTTCATGAGCGCAAACTCTTGCGGGCCAAGTGTCGGCCGCTCGCCCCGTGGCGTATGGACCGAGATGAAGTCAGCCCATGCCAAGCCTTCTTCCAGCGATATCGGGCGCACGGTCCCCTCAGGCCAGCCGGCGCGCTCCAGGAACGGATCGAAGGCGCGTACTTGCATGTTGAATCCGCTGGACATGGTTGCCAGGTGACGGCCGATGCGCCCGTAACCGATGATCAACAGGTTCTTGCCGGAAATCTCCTGCTGTTCCAGGCCATTGCGCCACCCCCAATCGCCGATCTTGCGCACCGAGCGATCGGCTCGGACGGCGCGTTTGGCGCCCGCCAGCAATTGCATCATGGCGTGCTCGGCCACGGAGATGGAGTTCACGTCACCGACCACGGTCAGACCGATCCCCCGGGCGTTCAACGCCTGCAGGTCGACCGAGTCGTAGCCAACCCCGTGCCGTGACACCACCTTGAGCTTTTTGGCTTTGGCGATGGTAGCCGCCGACAACGGTTGAGTGCGGATCACCAGGGCGTCGGCCTCGCCAATCAGTTGCGCGCAGGATGCTTCGGAAACTTCCTCGACATAATCTACGATCACCCCGCGCCGCTCGTACTCTTTGAGTAATGCCACGCCGGTAGGATGGAGTTTTCCAGCGACCAGAAGACGAGCCATCAGTAGCCCTCCTTTTTAACGTTCTGTTCGGTTTGCCCGGCTGTCAGCTTGCGCCAGGAGGCCACGGATTGCGCACTGGCCGCGGCCAGCAACCGGGTGTCGCCCGAAACGGTGGTCATGTCAAAGCCCCATTCAACGGCCCGCGCGGCATATTCAGCCGTGCCGCAGTGCAGCGCGGCTTTCTTGCCGTGACGCTTGCAGGTGGCGAGGATGGTTTTGATGGCCTCGATGACCTCGGGTTCTTCGCGATCAAACGCAGGTGTCAACTCGCCCCGCGAGAGCGAAAAGGCCAGGTCGGCCGGCCCCACGTAGATACCGTCGAGCCCTGGAGTGGAGACGATTTCCTCAAGGTTGCCCATGGCCTCGGCGGTCTCGATCATGGCGAAGGCGAGGATTTCGCCGTTGGCCTCGGCGGCGTAGTTCGCACCGGCGGGGTAGGCGGCACGGGTAGGGCCGAAGCTGCGATCGCCCAGCGGCGGATAACGCATGTAGCGTACGAACTGTTCGGCCTGGGCGCGGCTGTTGATCATCGGGCAGATGATGCCGTAGGCCCCGGCATCCAGGATTTTCATGATCCAGCTGGGATCCAGCCATGGCACTCGGGCCATGATCACCGCGTCGGAGGCGCGCATCGCCTGGAACATACCGAGCACGTCCTTGTAGTCCACCGCTCCGTGCTGGATGTCGATGGAGATGGCATCGTAATCCTGGGCCGCCATGATCTCGGCGCTGAAACTGCAAGGAAGCGACAACCAGCCATGCAGCACAGGTTTTCCTTGAGCCCAGATTTGGTGCAATTTATTTTTTTTCATTTAGGGCCTCTCTTAGAAAACCAGTTGAGCAAGCTTGGTATCGAGGTAGTCGGCGATGCCTTCGCTGCCGCCTTCGCGACCCATGCCGGAGTGGTTGGTGCCGCCAAAGGGGGCTTCCGCAGCGGCGAGGGCAAAGCTGTTGATGCCGACCATGCCGGCGTTCAAGGCCGCCACGGTGCGCCGTGCGCGGTCAGGCGAGCGGGTGAAGGCGTAAGCCGACAGGCCCATGTTCGAGGCATTGGCGCGGGCGAATACTTCTTCCTCGGTGGAGAAGCGGCTGATGGCGGCAATGGGGCCGAAGTTTTCTTCGCTGAATACACGCATGTCATCACGCACATCCACCAGCACGGTGGGCTCGAAGAAAAATCCGCTCTGCAGATGGGCAGGGCGCTTGCCTCCGTGGACGACTTTGGCACCGTCGTTCACCGCCGCGGCGACGATGGATTCGATCTCGTCCAGGCGGCTGGCATTGATCAGCGGGCCCATACCGGTGTCGGCTTGCAGCCCGTCGCCGAGCTTGATCCTGGCCGTGCGGCTGACGAAGCCCTGGACGAAGGCGTCGTACAGGCTGTCATGCACGAAAATCCGGTCGGGCGTGACGCAGACCTGACCGCAGTTGGCGAATTTGGTCCCGACCGTCAGGTCCAGGGCAGCTTCGATGTCGGCATCCTCGAAGATGATCAGCGGTGCGTTGCCGCCCAGCTCCATCGAGACCTTTTTCACCGTGTCAGCCGCATCGCGAATCATCTGCTGGCCGATGCGGGTGGAGCCAGTAAGGGAGACTTTGCGCACCCGCGAATCGGCCATGATGGGAGCATAGGTATTGCCCGTCGAACCAATGACCAGGTTCACCGCGCCATCGGGCAGGCCGCCGGCCCGCAGGCAGTCGACCATCACCATGGCCACGCCCGGGGTCTGCGACGACGGGCGCAGCACCACCGGGCAGCCGGCCGCCAGTGCCGGGGCCAGTTTGCGGGCCGGCAACGCCGCCGGAAAATTCCAGGCTGAAAAAGCCCCGACAACCCCGACGGGCTCGTGGGTGATCTCAAAGCGTCCGCCCGGCACGCGACTGTCGACGATGCGCCCATAGATGCGTCGGGCTTCTTCCGCGCACCAACGAAACTGTTCACAGGCGAGCATCCATTCACGCCCGGCCTGCGCGATGGGTTTGCCCGTCTCCGCGCAGATCATGCGTGCCGCCTCGTCGCTGCGCCTGATCATTTCGTCGGCGGCTTTATGCAGCGCCTCAGCGCGGCCAAAACCGCCCAGTTCACGCATTTTTGCCAGGGCGCCGTGGGCCGCGTCGAGTGCTTCGCCGGTTTCGGCCGCCGTCGCCATGGGTACACGTCCCAGAGGCCGCTCGGTGACCGGTGAGATGACCTCGGCGCTCGCGGAGCCGGGGATCCAGCGCCCATTGATGAAAAATCCGTATTGTTCGTACATGGTTTTTATTCGACTTTGCTGGTTTCGTGGTACGCCCCTCAGTAAGGGACCCGTGTTGCCAAACAGGATGAACGAGGTTGAGCGCAGCGCTTGCGGCGTCCCCTCGTTCATTGACCCCGGCGGCGCCGATGCCAGCCCTGGAAAAGATTCCAGCATCGGTATTCCCTGTTGAATATCTGTTTGCAATAATCATTGCGAAATGATCATATTGTCAATATGTATTCCTAAAACAACAATGGCAGTGCTTCCGGAGGAAATAAAATGACCCGCAAAACTGTGCGCATGACCATGGCGCAAGCCCTGGTTCGCTATCTTTGCAATCAGTTCACCGAGATCGACGGGCAGCGCGTACCGCTGTTCGCTGGTGTATTCGGGATCTTTGGGCACGGCAACGTAACCTGTCTTTCGGAGGCACTGGAGACGGTCCAGGACGTGTTGCCCACATGGCGGGGGCAGAACGAGCAATCGATGGCGCTGGCGGCCATTGGCTTCGCCAAAGCCAAGCGCCGGCGCCAGATCATGGTGGCGGCGACGTCCATCGGCCCGGGCGCGCTGAACATGGTGACCGCCGCGGGTGTAGCGATGGCCAACCGGCTACCGGTCTTGCTGATTGCCGGCGATACCTTCGCCAGCCGTCTGCCCGACCCGGTCCTTCAGCAGGTCGAACACTTCAACGATCCGTCGCTGACCGCCAATGACTGCTTTAAAGCCGTGGTGCGTTACTGGGACCGCATCGTGTTGCCGGAGCAACTCTTGCAATCCCTGCCGCAGGCCGTGGCAGCCTTGCTCGACCCGGCCGATTGCGGGCCGGCCTTCATCGGCTTGGCGCAGGACACCCAGGAGATCGCCTACGATTACCCTGAGGTGTTCTTCGAACCCAAGGTGTGGAAGATCCCTCGCCCGCGCGCTGATCGCGACGCTATTGCTGCCGCGGCGGCCTTGCTGAAAACCGCCAAGCGTCCCTTGATCATCTCCGGTGGCGGCGTGCGTTACTCCGGTGCCGAGGAGGCGTTGGCGGAATTCGCGGCCAAACGCGGTATTCCCGTGGTCGAAACCATCGCCGGCAAGGGCGCACTGACCCATGACCATCCGGTGCATGCCGGCCCGATCGGGATCGTGGGGTCGACCTCGGCCAACAGCCTGGCGAAAGAGGCGGATGTGATCCTGGCCATCGGCACGCGGTTGCAGGATTTCACCACCGGCTCGTGGACCGCCTTTGCCCATGACGCGCAGTTCATCTCGATCAACGCCGCGCGCTACGACGCGATCAAGCATCGTGCGCTCTCGGTCGTCGGTGATGCGCTGGAAAGCGTTGGCGAGCTGGATGCCGCCTTGGGAGGCTACAAGGCTGATGCCCAATTGATGGCGCGTGCCCGTGCGCTGTTCGTTGAATGGAACGCGCTGCTCGACCACTACCAGCAGGCCAGTGACGCACCGGTGCCGTCCTATGCCCAGGTGGTTGGGGTGTTGAACAAGGTCGCGGCTCCGGGCGATACCTTGATTGCCGCGGCTGGCGGTACGCCGGGCGAAGTCACCAAGGGCTGGCGGGTGAAGAACCCGCACACCTTCGATTGCGAGTTTGGTTTCTCCTGCATGGGCTACGAGATCGCCGCCGGCTGGGGCTGCGCCATGGCGCAGGACGGTCCGGGCGCCGCCGGTGGCACGCCGATCGTGATGCTCGGCGACGGCACCTACATGATGATGAACTCAGATATCTACTCCGCGGCTCTTACCGGCCACAAGATGATCGTGGTGGTCTGCGACAACGGCGGTTATGCCGTTATCAATCGCCTGCAACAGGCCAAGGGCGTACCGGGCTTCAATAACCTGCTTACCGATTGTCGAATCCAGAATCGCCATGATCCGTTGCACGTTGACTTCGTCAAACATGCCGAATCCATGGGCGCCAAGGCGCGTCACGTGGCTGATCTTGCAGAGCTCGAGCAAGCCATGATCTGGGCCCGGGGCAACGAGGGCGTGACCTTGATTTCCATCGTCTCCGACGCCTGGAAGTGGGTGCCTGGTGATGCTGATTGGGATGTGGGTGTCCCCGAGGTCTCGACCTTTGAAAGTGTCCGCGCTGCTCGTGCCGCGCAGGAAAAAATTCGTGAAGCTCAACGGTTGGGTGTGTGAGATGAAAGCAAAACTTGGTATTGCGCCAATTGCCTGGTGGAACGACGACCTCGAAGAACTTTCCGATGACGTCAGCCTCGAAGAGTGCCTGCGCCAGGCCTCCGTGGCCGGTTTCACCGGCATGGAAACCGGGCGTCGTTTTCCGATGAACATGACGGAGCTGGGTCCGATCCTGTCGCGCTATGGCATGTCGGTGTGTGGCGGCTGGTTCTCGGGACTGCTGCTGGACGGCGACCTCGAGGCGGAAAAAGATCGTATCTCGCAGCAGTTGGACTTCTTTGTTGCGGCGCAGGCGCCGTGCCTGGTGTATGGCGAGACCGCCAGTTCGATCCAGGGCGTGCGCAGCGCGCCGCTGGTGACAAAACCGAAAATTTCCGAGGTCGAGATGGCCGCCTATGGCCGCAAGGTTTCCGACTTTGCCGACTGGTGCGCCAGGCAGGGCATGCCGCTGGCGTACCACCACCATATGGGCGCCGTGGTCGAAACAGAGGCGGAATTGGACCTGCTGATGAAGCACTCCACGGTTGCGTTGCTGTTCGATGCGGGACATATGTCTTTCGCCGGCGGTGACTTGCTGCGCGTGATCGAAAACCACCATGCGCGGATTATCCACGTGCACACCAAGGATGTTCGTAGTCCGGTGGTGAACGGCCTCAATCGCACTCGGGAGAGCTTTCTCGATGCGGTGATCCAGGGCGCGTTCACTGTGCCAGGTGACGGCAGTCTGGACTTCGAAGCCCTCGTCAAGGCCCTGGCCAGCAAGGGTTACGAAGGCTGGTTCGTGGTGGAGGCCGAACAGGATCCTCGCCTCAACCCGCCACTGGAAATGGCCCGCAAAGGCCACGCCGAATTGCTCAGGGTCATGGCGGCGGCGGGTTATCAAGTCGTGAAGTAAGCGTTGCCAATCCGCCACTCGCAGCGGGTGGCGGATCGCTTGCGAACAAACACCTCATTTTTCAACAGGGACATTTCAATGTCTCCAGGAGCGTGCATCTCTAAAAAGACCGATCCGACAGTCATTCAATAAATCAGGCATGAAAATAACAATAATCTGGAGTGCAGTTGATGTTGAAATCCCTAGTCAAGCGGGACCCCTTCGTTCGTCCAAAAATCAGCCTTGCGCTTTGTCTGGTCAGCGGCTTCGGTGTGCAAGTAGCATCGGCTGCCGATACCTTCGACCCGTCGCAATACGCATTGGGCGATTGGGGCGGAGTGCGTTCCGGGCTATACCAGAAAGGCTATGACTTTTCCGTCGAATATGTGGGCGAAGCCGCCGCCAACCTGCGTGGTGGATACGATAAAGACCATACGGCACGTTATGCCGATCAACTGGCGCTGGGGACCAAGCTCGACCTGCAGAAAATTGCCGGTTGGGACGACGCTTTATTCCAGCTGACTGTCACCGAACGCAGTGGCCGCAACCTGGCCAATGATCGCATCAGCGATCCCCGCGCCGGGATGCTCAGTACGCCTCAGGAAGTCTATGGCCGTGGCCAGACCTGGCGGTTGACGCAGATGTGGTTGAGCAAAGGGCTGCTGGATGGTGCGCTGAACGTCAAGGCGGGTCGGTTTGGTGAAGGGGAGGACTTCAATACCTTCCCTTGTGACTTCCAGAACAACGCTTTCTGTGGTCCACAGGCCGCTAACTGGGCGGGATCGGTCTGGTACAACTGGCCGGTCTCGCAATGGGGGTTGCGCGTGAAGTACGCGCTGTCGTCTGAAGTCTACGCGCAGATTGGCGCCTTCGAAGTCAATCCATCGAACCTTGAGGTCGGCAACGGCTTCAAGCTCAGCGGCAGTGGCAGCAAAGGCGCACTCATACCGGCGGAAGTGGTCTGGTCGCCTAAGGTCAATGGGCTGCCGGGCGAATACCGGTTGGGTGGTTACTACAGCTCGGCCAAGGCCGATGATGTCTACGAGGGCGCGGATGGGCAGCCGCAGCCGGTGTCAGGTGGCGCTTTCCGCCGCCGTAGCAACAAACACGGGGCCTGGGTGGTGGCCCAGCAACAACTCACCAGCCGTGGTGGGGACCCGGCGCGGGGGCTGAGTGTGTTCTTCAACGCCACGGTGCACGATAAGGCGACCAACCTGGTGGACAATTTCCTCCAAGCGGGCTTCGTCTATAAGGGGTTTTTCGACACTCGGCCAAACGATGACTTTGGTGTTGGCGTAGCCAGGATCCACGTCAACGAAAATGTGACCAAAGAGGCACAGCTGACCAATGAATTGGCAGGCATCAATGATTATGACAACCCCGCCTACATGCCCGTGCGCCACAGCGAATGGGACGCCGAGATTCACTATGGGTTTGCCTTGGCGCCGTGGTTTACCATCCGTCCCAACCTTCAGTATGTCGTTCACCCAGGCGGCGTGGATGAAGTGGACAACGCCCTGATTGCGGGGGTGAAGTTCATCACCAAGTTCTGACATCTGCCATTTGCGTCGAAGTGACAATATGTGCGCGTTTGGCCCTGTGGAGCCGGGCTTGGTCCGGTTCCACAGGTGCCCAATCGCCGACGCGATCATGCGGTTTGAAATCCGCCTGACAGCTTCTGCTTCAAATAACTGACCAATGCCGTCACCGATTTAGGGACATGGGGCGAGTAGGGGCGAATGAGATAAATCTCGTCGGCGAAGGCCCCCGTCAACGTCCAGTCCTTGAGCACCTGCACCAGCTTGCCGCTGGCAAGCGCGGCATGGGCGCTGAAGTCAGGTAGCAGGGCAATGCCCAGATGGCTGAGCGCCGAGTCGCGCAACGCTTCGCTGTTGTTGGTGGCAAAGCTGCCGGCGATGGGCACCGTGATGCGTTCTACATTTTTTGCACCTCGTTTGGTTCGTTCGAAGGTCCAGGCGGGTTGATCAGTGCCGCGCGGGTAATAAAGACAATTGTGGGTGGGGAGCTCTCCAGGCTCTCGGGGTTCACCCTCGCGCTGCAGGTATTGCCGGGTGGCGACGAGTACGGAAGCGGTGTCGCAGAGTTTCCAGGCCACGTGTGTTTCCGGCACCTGGAAACCATGCCTGACTGCCAGGTCATATCCCTCGGCGGCCAGTGAACTCAGGGCATCGGAAACATCCAGTTGAATGCGCACCTGCGGATACTGCTGGAGGAATTCAGCGAGGTGAGGCACCAGTTGCTGCCGGGCGAAGGCAACGGGCGCGGTCAGGCGCACCAGGCCGCGGATTTCCCCGGCCGAGTCCCGCACCGAGGAAAAACTGCGGGCAATGTGCTCATAGGCGCTGCGCACTTCGCGGGTCAATGACAGCCCGGCATCGGTAAGCCGCACGCTGCGTGTGGTGCGGGTCACCAGACGCGTGCCGGTGGCCTTTTCAAGATCGCTGATGCGTTGGCTGACTGCGGATTTACTGACACCCAGGCGTGCCGCGGCCGCAGTATAGGTGCCTTGTTCCTCTAGCACCGATAGCCAGTGGATATGGCTCCAGAGTCCTTCGATTTCAGATTTTTCCACGAGTTTATTGTTCTCATAAATGCACAATCAGTTCTGGATTCTGCTCTGGTTTGGAACAAACTGAAAGCCTATCGTGAGTTTCACCGCTGGCTTGCAACGCTGCCAGCCCAACTCTCAACCTGGATCAACTGCCATGACTACCTCGATCGAGCATTTCATCAATGATCAACGCGTTTCCCGCGATGATCGCTATCAGGACGTCTACAACCCTGCCACGGGTGAGGTGACCGGGCGCGTTGCGCTGGCGAGCCGCCAGACCGTTTCCGAAGCTGTCGAGGCGGCCAAGACCGCGTTCCCCGCCTGGAGCGATACTCCACCCATCCGCCGTGCGCGGGTGCTTTTTCAGTATCTGCACCTGCTGCGCATGCGCAAGGACGATCTGGCACGCATTATCGTCGCTGAGCACGGCAAGGTCTTCACTGACGCCCAGGGTGAAGTGGACCGTGGCATCGATATTCTGGAATTCGCCTGTGGTATTCCGAACCTGCTCAAAGGTGATCATTCCGACCAGGTATCCCGAGGCATGGATAACTGGACCATGCGCCAGCCTCTGGGCGTTGTCGCCGGCATCACGCCCTTCAACTTCCCGGTGATGGTGCCCATGTGGATGTACCCGGTCGCCATCGCTGCCGGTAATACCTTCATTCTCAAACCGAGCCCGACTGATCCGAGCGCGGCCCTGTTCATGGCTGAGCTGCTTCGCGAAGCCGGGCTGCCCAAAGGTGTATTCAACGTTGTTCAGGGCGACAAGGAATCGGTTGATGCACTGATCGAGCACCCCGACGTCAAGGCGATCAGCTTCGTGGGCTCCACGCCCATCGCCCAATACATCTACGAAACCGGTGCGCGCCACGGTAAACGTGTGCAAGGCCTGGGCGGCGCGAAAAACCATATGGTCGTCATGCCCGATGCGGATATCGAGCGTACCGTCGATGCGCTGATCGGTGCCGCGTTTGGCAGCGCCGGCGAACGTTGCATGGCCATCTCGGTGGCGGTCCTGGTCGGTGACGTGGCGGACCAGGTGGTCGCGGCACTGACCCGGCGCGGTCGTGAGTTGAACATCACCGACGGCCGCGACCTGAAGGCGGAGATGGGACCGATCGTTTCGCGGGCCGCCCGTGAGCGAATCAGCGGTTACATCGCTCAAGGCGTGGAGGCGGGTGCGCAGTTGCTGCTCGATGGTCGTGACTTTGTACCGGCCGAGCCAGGCCTGGAGAACGGGTTCTGGTTGGGGGCGACACTGTTCGACCATGTCACCGCCGAGATGAGCATCTACCGCGAAGAGATCTTTGGCCCGGTCCTGGCCTGCGTGCGCGTACCTGACTTCGCCGCAGCGTTGAAACTGGTCAACGAGCATGAGTTTGGCAATGGCGTCAGTTGTTTCACCCGCGATGGTAATGTCGCCCGCGAATTTGCCCGTCGTATCGAAGTGGGCATGGTCGGCATCAACGTGCCAATTCCAGTGCCGATGGCCTGGCATGGTTTCGGCGGCTGGAAGAAAAGCCTGTTCGGTGACATGCATGCCTATGGGGAGGAGGGCGTGCGCTTCTACACCAAGCAGAAATCGATCATGCAGCGCTGGTCGGAGAGCATTGAACAGGGGGCCGAGTTCGCGATGCCTGTCTCCAAATAACCTGAGTTTCAAGCGTTACCGCCTGCGCCGGGAGTGGGCTTTGCCCTTCTCGGCGCAGGGTAAAACAAGAATAAAAAAAGGACGTGCCATGAGCGCTGACATTGAAAAACAAGTGACGAACAAAATCTTCTGGCGGCTGTTGCCGTTGCTGATTTTGCTCTACATCGTTTCGTATCTCGACCGTGTCAACGTCGGTTTCGCGGCGCTGACCATGAACACCGATATCGGTCTGAGCAGCGCGGTCTTTGGATGGGGGGCCGGGTTGTTTTTCATTGGCTATTGCCTGTTCGAAGTGCCCAGCAACCTGATGATGATCAGGGTCGGTGCGCGGCGCTGGATTGCCCGTATCCTTTTTACCTGGGGGCTGATTGCCACCTGCATGGTGTTTGTCGAGGGGCCCAGAAGCTTCCTGACACTGAGGTTTTTGCTGGGGGTGGCGGAAGCCGGATTCTTCCCTGCGGTCATTCTTTACCTGACCTTGTGGTTCCCGGCACGTTATCGAGCCCGCATTATCTCGACCTTCATGTTGTCGATCCCGATTTCCCTGGCAGTCGGCGCGCCGATTTCAACCTTGCTGCTGGAGCTCGATGGCCTCCTGGGCCTCAAGGGCTGGCAGTGGTTGTATATCGTCGAGGGGACCCCGGGCATTCTGTTGGTGGGTGTAGTGCTCAAGTACCTACCGGATTCGCCACGGCAGGTGCATTGGTTGAATGATACGCAGCGTGAATGGCTGGCCGGTGAACTGGCAAACGATATCAAGGCCAATCCCCCCAGGCTCGATAGTAAGAGTTCACTGTGGGAGGTGTTTCGCAGTCCCGCCATCCTGGTGTTGTGCGCCCTGTATTTTTGCGTCGCCGCAACCAACCTCGGGCTTTCGATGTTTTTGCCGCAGATCATCAAACAGCAAGGCTACAACGGCATGGCGATTGGTTTCGTCGCGGCCATTCCTTATGTCGTGGGCTGCATCGGCATGGTCACCATCGGCCTGCTTTCCGACCGTCTCAACAAACGCAAACGGTTTCTGATCATCGCGCTGCTGTTCCTCGCCGGTGGCCTGGCAATGGCGGGGTGGATGCCCGGCAACTATCTGGCAATCCTCGGCATGTGTGCCGCAACCATTGGCATGATGGGCTTCAAAGGACCGTTCTGGCCGTTGCCGTCGCTGTACCTGAGTGGCAGCAGCGCGGCAGCCGGTATCGCATTGATCAACTCCGTGGGCAACCTCGGTGGTTTCTTCGGCCCCGGGCTGGTCGGCATGGCCAAGGACATGACGGGTAATTTCGAGAGCGGGCTCTACCTGCTGGCGGGGCTGGCGCTGTGCGCCTTGTTTCTGACCGTTGTTTTTGTCTCGGACCCTGATGAAGTCGCGCGACAGAAGGCCTCTGCCGAGTTGGTCTTGCCCAAGCCGTGAGTGTGGCGGCGATGCGGGTGGAGAAATACCCAATAAGCGCGGTGTAGGCCTCATTTGGCGGTCAGGTCAGCGCCGGCCAGCCCCGCAGATATGGGCAACAGGACTCTGAAATATTTACTGGATCACCGCGCTGAGCAGCTATTTGATCTAACCTCTTGATGCCACCGTATGAGGACAGCTCTACCACGCTCGGTCTTCTTAGCGTTGCGGTTCCTACCGAAGGTGGGCAAATCTGTCTAATAGAATCGGCTGCTTGACGGGCTGCATTTGTTTTTACTCCGAGCGGTTTAACGTGGATGGGTTATTGCAATGATGCCGGTTAACGATCAAGGAGATTTCAGATGCCTCAAGTAAAAGCAATCGGCAGTCACGCGGTGGCATTGGTAAAGGATGACGTTGTTTTTGAGGACGTCTCAATATTTTTTATTATTGCCCACGGCATAAAAGTTGAAGGAAAGTTTATCAGTAATTTCAGTATTTATTTTCCATGGGGGGTTGATAATTTTGGCTGGTATGACACGGACAATGGGTTCCCCTTGCAAGAGATCTATAGAAATCTGCGTCAAGGTCGGCCGCAGGGGCTAACACCGAACCTGAGTTTAAAGTCGGAGCTGGCACCGACTCAAAGTCCACTCGACATCTTATTGTCAGGCATCTTGCCGACAAAGACATCTGTTCGTGCCTCATGGGAAGAACCCTTGCTGACAAGAACGATCTGTGAAGTACCTAATATTAATTTGACGCCAAAGGATCTCACACCGGTTTTTTGCGAAAAAATGTTGTTGAAGTATTATCTGGATGGTGGGACGGAGGACGTCGGTATTGTCTGCCTTAAAAAAGATGAAAAATTAGATGACGTATTAAGGCTTCTCGGCGTAGCGCTGAAAATGGACAAGTACTCGGACGTGTTGGCGATTTGCCTGTGTTGTAGTGTGGCGTCTGGCGACGAGGGTAATGCCCACAACAGAGCAGATGGTTATGTCCAGGTTCTTGATTAAACACGATCAGCGCCATGGCAGCCCCCCGCCCAAATGGCAACCAAACCTTGCGAGAGCCAATCGGACCCCGGCGGCTTGCTGCTTTGTGGCGCGCGGCCAGATCGGCACGTAGTTGTGGTGTGCCGATGGCGCTCATGCGGGGGCAACTTTGCCTGTCGGTCGTTGAGTTTCAGTCGTTCAAGGGCTGAGGAAGTCCTGATAATTGGCCTTGGTAATGAGCTGATAAGGAATGGTCAACTGTGCTGTATAGGGTTCTTTGCGGACCATCTTCAGTGCTAAATCAATGGATCCGACGGCCTGGCGTTTGTTGTCCTGGTAGACGGTTACCACCAGTTGATCCCTCTTGATTGCATCGAGGCCGGCGGGGCCGCCATCGCTACCACCCACCAGGATGTCCTTGCCCGGGCGCATGCCGGCTTGTTTGATGGCCATCGCCGCGCCAATGGCCATTTCGTCGGCATTGGCGGCCACGGCATCTATTTTTTTCCCCGACAGAATCCAGTTATTCATCAGGTCCATGGCCTTGCCACGCTGCCATTCGGCGCTTTGTTCCTCGACCACGTGGATGTCCGGATAGCTTTTAAGCACCTCCTTTACGCCTTGGGTGCGGCTATGGGTGGCGTCATTGGAGAGCAGGCCGAGCATGATCGCCAGATTGCCTTTGCCGCCCATTTTTTCCGCCAGGTAGCGCATTTGTATTTCGCCGGCCTTGATTTCATCCGAGCCCACATAGCCGACGCCGGGCGGCAGTTCAGCCAGGTCGGGGCGGCGGTTGACATAGACCAGGGGGACACTGGTCTTGCGCGCCTCGTCGGTTATTTTTTGTGTGGCGGCGGTATCCACCGGATTGACAATGATCGCGTCCATGCTCTGGGCGGTGAAGTTCTGTACCTGATTGAGCTGGCGTACCACATCGCCCTGGGCGTCTTCGAATTGCAGGGTGACGCCGGGCAGTTCCTTGGCGTGGGCGGCCATGTAGTCGCGCATCTGCGCCAGGAATACATCATCGACCTGGGCAATGCTGACGCCGATACGGATATCGGCCAGTGCCAGCGGTGTGAAGACAGTGGCAAGCAGGAGGGTCAGAAGTCGTTTTTTCATGGTCGCACTCCGGTTTTGTTGTTGTTTTTGGATCGTTTGGAAACAGGGTCAGGCCTGGCGTTTGGCATGCATTTGCGCCACGCGCTCGGCAAAGGTCGCGTAGGGCCAGCGTTCGTTCAGCGCTTGCCACATCAGTTGTTGCCCGGTCTGCGGGGCCAGGCCGTGCAGGGGTGGGTCGGTGTCGAGGTTGCTGGGAAAGGAATAACCGTCGGCGCAGCTGGCGATCACCGCGGCCAGTCCGGGTGCGTCCAGTACCTGATCCGCCCACTGCTGCAGCAAGCAGGGGTAGAGCGCGAGCATCATGCGTTCGCGGTTCACGGTTTCCATGGGCTTGCCGAAGGCCGAGGAAATCTGCAGCAGGTTGGCCATGCGTTGGCGATCTGGCGTGAGGTTGCTACCAGCGGCGTGGAACAGCGCGGGATTGAAGAACAGCAGGTCACCCTTGCTCAGCGGCAGTTGCACCGCCTGCTTTTGGAAGTAGTCGATGAACTCGGCGCGGCGCCAGGCCAGGTAACCCAGCGCGTACTGTTGGGAAAACGGCAACAGCAGGGTCGGGCCGGTGTCCAGCGGCATGTCGGAGTGGGCCACGGCGCCCTGCAATGTCAGGTACTGGGACAGCACCTGCAAGGGCAGAGGAAAACGCTCGACTTCAGCGACCGTCTGGAACCCCAGGTGGTAATCACGGTGGGGCTGCTGGGCCTGGCCACCGGGGTGCACCACGTTGACCTGGGCCGTGACTTGGAAGTGCGGGCCCAGCCAGGCTTCGGCAATCAGCCCCAGCAGCGGGTTGGCGTAGTACTCGATAAACGACGATGGCGAGTGCAGGGCGGCTTTCTGCAATGAATTCCAGATCCTCCCGTTGCTGCCGGCCTTGGCGAAGTGGTCGGCGGCCACGCCCTCGGCGGCTTCCTGGGCGAAGATCGCCTCAAACACCTGGCTGTGGCGATCAACCACCCCCAGGTCGCTATAGCCCTGGCGCACCACCATGACCCCCGGGCCGTCGCGAAACAGCCGGTGCAACTCGTTCAGCAGCGCGTGGCGGTCAGCGTCGCGCAAGGCCTGCGCTTGATAGATCGGCACATTGCCCTGCACCTCGCTGCAGTGGGGGTAGTCCTCGGGGCGGGCCTGTTGTTCGCACAGCCGGGCGAAGTCGTGCAGTTGCACGGAGTCGGCCCGGACAAAGGCTGACAGGGGCTGATTCATCGGGCGTTCTCCGGCAAGCTCAAGGGCTGCCCCGGGCGCGGCGCGCTGTCGTCGCCGCAGCCGATCACGCCTTGCTCCAGATCGATCACCGTGCCGGTCATCATCCCCGACTCGCGGGACAGCAGGAACGCGACGCTTTGGGCGACCTCCTCGGGCTTGAGCAGGCGGCCGAAGGGCTGGGCGTGCTCGGCCTTCGCCAACCAGCCGTCTTGGGCACCATGGTAGCGGCGCTGGATCTCATCCTCGTGGGGGGTGTCCATCCAGCCGATATTCAGGCCATTGACCCGGATGCGGTTGCGCAGGGCGCTGAAGGCGACGTTTTTGGTCAGGATCGCCAGCGCGCCCTTGGAGGCCGAGTAGGCTGTCAGGTAGGACTGGCCGCCGTGGCCGACGATGCTCTGGATATTGACGATGGCGCCTTCCACGCCCTGGCTGATCATCAGCTTCAGCGCTTCCTGCATGAGGAAGAACGGCGCTCGTACGTTGACCGCGAAGAGGCGATCGAACAGTTCCGGAGCCGTGTCCAGGATGCTCCCGCGATCCGACATGCCTGCGCAGTTGACCAGCCCGTGCAGGGTACCGAAGTGGGTGCGGGCGGCATCGATGACCGCGCGGCAGTCGTCGATCTGCTCCAGGTCGGCCTGGACAAAGAACGCCTGGCAATCCAGTTCCGCCAATTGGCGCACCTGTGCCTGACCCTGTTCGGGGCGTCGACCGCAAATGATCAGGCCGGCCGCACCGCGGCGGGCCAGGGTGTGGGCCACCGCGGCACCGAGGCCCTGGGTGCTGCCGGTGACGACAAAGTACTGGCCATTGAACGAGGTGGCGAGGTTGCTTTCAGACATGCGCTTCTCCTGGTTTTTGTTGTTATCAAGGTACCGGCTCGACGCTCGGCGAAATTGAGACTAGCATCGTGCTGACCTCGATAACGCCCAAAAAGACCTCAAAAAAACCTCAGGCCGAAACCATGATCGAACGCGCCAAACACTTCTCCATCAAGCAACTGGCCACCCAGGCGGGGGTCAGCAAGGCTACGGTCGATCGCGTACTGCACCAGCGTGGCAGCGTGCATTACCAGACCCAGCGCCGTATCGAGCAGGCCTTGAGTGAGCTCGAAGCCCAGGAAAAGAACGGCCTGGCGGTGGGGCGCACCTTTCATATCGATGTGATCATGCACACGCCGCGCCGCTTCAGTGCGGCGGTGCGGGCGGCGATCATCACCCAACTGGCGAGCCTGGCGCCGTTTCGCATTGCCCCACGTTTTCACCTGTTCGAAGAAATCGAACCCCAGGCGATGCACGACCAGTTGTTGCGCTGCCTCGATATGGGCAGTCAGGGCGTGGTGCTCAAGGCCGCCGACGAGCCGGCGGTGAACCTGGCGGTCAAGCAGTTGGCCGCGGCCGGGATTCCGGTGGTGACCCTGGTGACCGACCTGCCCCACAGCGAGCGCATCGGCTATGTCGGCATGGACAACCGCACCGCCGGACAGACCGCCGCGTACCTGTTGTCACGCTGGCTGGGGCCGCAGTCGCAGGAGGTGGCGGTGGTGATCGGCAGCGAGCTGTTTCGCGGGGAGGAAGAGCGCGAAATGGGCTTTCGCATGTGGCTGCGTGGCCGCGCCGCGCATTTGCGCGTGCTGGACATCAGCGGTGGCTACGGGGTGTACGAACGCACCCTTGAACGAGTGACCGAGGCGCTGAAGCAGCATCCCGACCTCAAGGCGGTCTACAGCGTGGGGGGCGGTAACCGGGCGATCGTCGATGCGTTCGCGGCATTGGCGCGGCCGCTGGAGGTGTTTATCGGCCACGACCTGGATGAGGAAAATCGCCAGTTGCTGGCCGAGGAAAAAATCGCCGCGATCATCGACCACAATCTGCAGATCGATGCTCGCCATGTGTTCCTGCACATCCTGCAATTTCATCGGCTGTGGAAGGACGGGCCGATCGCACCCTCCCAGGTGCAGATCGTCACGCCGTTCAACCTGCCTTACTGAGCGGCATCCGTGCAGTCCATGTTGTCTTACTGTGGACGAACGCCATCGAACGCATCCTGCAGCAGTTGGCGAATCGCTGCGGCCTCGATGGGCCGTGGGTTCCAGTAAGGATTGGCGAGGGCAATGTCCGTGGCGCGATCCAGGTCGGCCTCGGTCAGGCCCAGATCCTTGAGGCGTGTCGGCGCCCCCAGGGAGCTGGAGAGGTCGAACAGGGCGGCCGCGGGGCTGCAATCGTCGACGTTCAGCGCCCGGCAGATACGCGACAAGCCTGGCGCCGCGGACTGGTTGTAGGCGATGGCGTGGGGAAGCACGATCGTATGGGTCTGCGCATGCGGCAGGTTGAAGCTGCCGCCCAGGGTGTGACAAAGCTTGTGATGCAGGGCCATGCCGACGTTGCCGAGCACGGTGCCGCATAGCCACGCGCCATAGAGGCAATCGCCGCGGGCATCGAGGTCGGTCGGGTTGCGATGGATGCGTTTCATGCCTTCGGCCAGGGCCCTGATGCCTTCTTCGGCCATCAACGACATGACCGGATTGCCATCCTGGGCGTACAAGCCTTCGGCCGCGTGGGCGATAGCGTTCATGCCGCTGGTGATCGACATCTCGAGGGGCAGGCTGACGCTGAGCTCCGGGTCGTAGATCACCGTCTTGGGCAGCACCCGCGGATCCTTGCCGGTACGCTTGAGGCCGTTCTCGGTCAGGCCGAAGACCGGGGTCATCTCGGAGCCGGCGTAAGTGGTCGGGATGGCCAGGATCGGCAGCCCGGAGTCCATGGCGATGGCTTTGCCCAGCCCGGTGGTTGAACCGCCACCGATGGCCACGGCGCAGTCGGCTCCCAGTTTGCGTGCGACTTCACGGGCTTCCCGTGCCGTCTCGATAGGAACGTGCATGACCGCCTTGTCGAAAATATCGGCGGCCCGGCTGCCGAGCAATCGAACGATGTTTTCCGCCTGGGCGCGTTGTTCCGGCGTGCAGAGGACCAGCGCCCGCTTGGCGCCTAATCGATCGATTTCCGCCTCCAGTTGCTGCAGCGAGCCTTTGCCAAAAATGACGCGCGACGGCTGACCGTTATAGATGAAGGGGGGCGTTGACATTGGGCAGGTCTCCTGGGGTGGATGCAGGTGCTGGACGCTGGACGATAGGCGTGGGTTGATAGGCAAGTAGCTGCCAATGCGCTGCCGTCTTGAGCCAGACGCTGAGGGTTCGGTTATTGAGGGTTTTGGCCACGCCGTGGGAAACGATATCGGCGGACATTTCGCCAAAGACCAGGGCGGTATCGCCGACAGTGCGCACTTCCTGCACGACATGTTCTATTCGGTGATAGAGATAAAGACCGTTGCGACATTTATTCAAGTAACTGGCCAGCGTGTCCCGGACACCATTGGAGTGCACATAAACCAACTCGTTATGGGCCAAACGCTGGAAAGCTTCGAGGTCGCCTTGTTGCATCGCCTGGTAGCGTTGTTGTTCTAATGAGCTGATTAAAGCGATAAGGGACACGTTGTCGTTCATGCTGACCTCGAAACGGGAAATAACCATGCGCTTAGCTGACCGCATCCTTCGCCAGGACGAAATCGAAGGCCAAGCTATAAAACGGATCGCGACTCAGTGTGCCGGCCGGGGTCATGCCGGCGTCCTGTCGTTGCCATTCGGTAATGAGTGAAGAGCGCACACCAAACACCGCATCTGAATCCAGATAGGGGTCACCCTCGCGAAATACCTGGGTGGTCAAGCGTTGATAGCCGGCGGCGCTGACGGTGAATTCCAGGTGGGCCGGCCGCCAGGCATGGCGGTTGAGAGCGCTGAGCAGCTGGCCGACAGGGCCGTCATGGGGGATACGTTGGCTGTTCGGTATCGCCGTGCAGAAGTGGTATTGGCCACGTTCATCGGCCTGTAGCAGGGCGCGTTCGGCCAGGCTGGCGCCAGCGGCCAGACTGATTTCCAGGGCCGCGTAGGGGATGGGGTTGCCCTTGGCATCACGGATGGCACCCTGCACGTAGCCTTTCGGGCCATCCAGTTCCCCGCTGAGGTCGGCGCCCAGGTCGTGGACGCTGGGCTCGTGCTCGGGCAACACGTGGAACGCCGCGGCCTCGGTGCAGCCGGCGGGTTTCTTGTCGTTCTGTGCGAGCACCAGGGTCGACAGCCCGAGGACGTGGGATAACAGCACAAACTCCTGGTGGTCGGCCGAGCGGGCTTTGCCGACCTGGCTGAGAAAGTCGATGCCGCTCTGCCACTCTTTTTCCGTCAGTTTGATATCCCGGGCAAAGGCGTGCAGGTGTTGCACCAGGCTGGTCATGACGGCGCACAGGCGCGCATCGGCCGTACCACTGTTATTGGCCAACACCGCCTGGGTGATGGTCATTTCGTCCAAATTGCGCATCTCGACTCCCTGAACTTTTCCGGCCCATCGGTACCGCGGCATTTTTTGCGATGTCGGTAACTTCACTTCTCAGGCCACTGCGCCGCACGTTATAGTTCCGCTGGATGTAAGAAAAGTCCGTTTCTGGAATTCTTTATTTCATATGTGAAAAAATAAGAAGGGAGCACACCTTGGATCGACTGACCGAACTGGAGCTTTTTGTCTTGACCGCGGAAGTCGGCACCTTGAGCAAAGCCGCGGAAATACTGGGCTTGTCCAATGCCGCCGCGAGCCGGCACCTGGTGGCGCTGGAGCAGCGTCTCAATGTCCGTCTGATCGACCGCAATACCCGGCGCCTGGCCTTGACCCACTCGGGCCATCAGTTCTACACCAGCTGCAAAAGCCTGCTGGGGGAATTGAAGGAGGCCGAAGCGTCACTCAGCGAGTCGTTGGTCCAGCCGGTCGGCACGCTGACCATTACCGGTTCGATCTCGTTCTGCATGTTGCACATTGCCCCGCTGATCCCGGCCTTTCGGAAAATGTACCCACACATCACCGTGAAGGTGCTGGGTGAGAACCGCTATTTCGACATCATCGACAGCGAAATCGACCTGGCGATCAGAACCCGCGAGTACGAGCCCGACTCCAATATCACCATTCGCCGCCTGGCCGAAACGCGCCGGGTGTTGGCGGCGTCGCCCGGTTATCTGCAACGCAAGGGCACGCCGAAAACCATCGCGGATCTTTCTCAGCATGACCTGTTGATCTACAGCCATGCCAACCAGCCACGGGTGATGCGTTTTACCAAAGGTGCGGAGGAGGTGGCCCTGAAGGTCGAGCCGATACTGGAAACCAACGATGGGCAGATTGTCCGCGCCGCCGCCCTGGCTGGCGGCGGTATCCTGGTGCAGCCCAAATACATCATCAACGCCGATCTGGTGGCCGGGCGCTTGATTCCAGTGTTGGATGATTGGGATCTACCGAGGTTGACCATCAATATGGCCTTTCAAAGCCGTCGCTATATGCCCGCCAAGTTGCGCGTCTTCATCGACTTTCTACTGGCCGACTTTAACCAACATGAGTACGAACGCTACTGGACACGCTAAGGCGGTTTTCCGCTGGGCGGAATTCACATTTATAGTTTTGCTGGGTATTCACTGCAACTTTCAGGTCCTATGATCCGTGGCGCTGGTGCTGGAGGACTTTTATGTTCGACACGGCCCCGGCTTCCTTTGAACGATTATTAAGTTGGCATTATTGAGCCCGGCTTCAATTCGCCTGCGCGTTAACAACAAGACTAACAATAAGGAAACGTCACGCCATGAAAAACTTTGCCAAGTGCACGGTTGCGGTCAGCTTTTGCCTGCTGATTCCCGGTTTTGCCTGTGCCGCCGATGAAGCCTTTGCCCAGGACTCCCGCTGGATGACCGGTGACTGGGGTGGGCAGCGCAGCAAGTGGCTGGACCAGGGTGTCGATATCGAGTTGGGCTACACCGGAGAAATGGCCGCCAATGTTCACGGTGGCTATGACAAAAACGTCACCGCCCGCTGGACCGAGCAATACGCCGTCGGCTTCAAGGCCGACCTGCAAAAAATCCTCGATTGGGAAAACACTCAGTTTCAATTCACGGTCACAGAGCGCGATGGGCGCAACCTGACCAACGATCGGGTGGCCGATCCGCGAGTCGGCGGTTATTCGTCGTCGCAGGAAGTGTATGGCCGGGGGCAGACCTGGCGGTTGACCCAGATGTGGATGAGCAAGGCCTGGCTTGATGGCGCCCTGGACATCAAGGCCGGTCGCTTCGACGAAGGCTCGGATTTCAACAGCTTCCCCTGCGACTTTCAGAGCACGCCATTTTGCGGTGCTCAGGCGGCCAACTGGATCGGCGACATCTGGTACAACTGGCCCGTCAGCCAATGGGCCCTGCGCACCCGGTATCAGTTCACCCCTGAGGTGTACGCACAGATCGGCGTCTTTGAGCAAAACCCTTCCTATCTGGAGAGTGATAACGGCTTCAAGCTCAGCGGCAGCGGCACCAAGGGCGCGGTGATCCCCATCGAGGTGGTCTGGAGTCCGAAGGTCAACGGGCTGGCGGGTGAATATCGGCTCGGCTATTACAAGAGCACGGCGAAGGCCGACGATGTACTGGATGACGTCAACGGTAACCCGCAGCCCCTCAGTGGCGATGCCTTCCAGCAGCATTCCAGCCGGCATGGCTACTGGCTGGTCGCCCAGCAACAACTGACCGCCCGGGATGGCGACAGCCGCCGCGGCCTGTCGGTATTTGCCAACCTCACCGCCCACGACAAGGCCACCAGTCGCGTCGACCATTTCATCCAGGCGGGGATCGTCTACAAGGGCGTTTTCGACAGTCGTCCCCTGGACGACCTGGGTGTCGGAATCGCCGAGGTCCATACCAACCCCGCCTATCGTGAGCGAGCCCAGTTGCAGAACCAGCAAAACGGTATCAGCGACTACGACAATCCGGGCTATCTGCCGGTGCAGTACAACGAAATCAGCAGCGAGATTTACTACGGCGTGCATGTCAGCAATTGGCTGACCGTACGCCCGAACCTGCAATACGTGAAAAACCCTGGCGGCGTACGTGAGATCGATGCGGCGCTGATTGCCGGCCTGAAGGTGCAGGCCAAGTTCTAGAGCCTCGGACGGCTATCACCGCGGACAAAGCGAGCGCCGCCAGCCGGTGGCGCAGTTTTCCACCTAGCGGAAAACACATTTGCCATCCAGGCATTTGTTTTCCGATTCAATCGCAGTAGTCTCACTTCCACTGAGCGTACACATAATTTCAATAAAGGTTGACCTCATGTCGAATCACCACACTGCCGGTAGTGCATCGTCGAAAATTCTCTGGCGTATCGCTGCCATCACCACCATGGGCTCGCTGGGGTTCGGTTACGACACCGGGGTCATCTCTGGCGCGCTGCCGTTCATGGCGCTCGATGCCGGTCACGGTGGCCTGGGCTTGAGCCCGGTTTCCGAGGGCCTGGTGGCCTCGGCGCTGATTTTCGGCGGTGCCTTTGGCGCGCTGTTCGCCGGGCAACTGTCCGACCGCTATGGTCGCCTGGTGGTGCTCAAGGCCCTGGCCATGCTCTTTGCCGTGGGCGCCTTGGGCACCGCGGTCGCGCCGACGCTGTGGGCCATGGTTGCCACCCGCTTCGTGTTGGGCATTGCGGTTGGCGGCGCATCCTCTACCGTGCCGGTACTGATCGCCGAGCTGGCGGCACCACGGCACCGTGGACGGTTGGTCTGCCAGAGCGAATTGATGATCGTCTCCGGGCAGTGCCTGGCCTATATCGCCAGCGCCGGCCTGGCGCATCTGTTCGACAGCCCGTCGATCTGGCGCTACATGCTGGCGATCGCGCTGATACCCGCCGTGCTGCTGTATATCGGCATGCACTTCGTGCCCACCTCGCCACGCTGGCTGGTCAGCAAAGGGCGCATCGCCGAGGCGAAAACCACGCTGACCGGCATTCGCGATACCTCCCTGGAAGTGGACCGTGAGTTGCAGGCCATCATCGCCCAATGTGCGGTGGAGCAGCGCCACGCCAGTGTCCTCAGCACACTCAAGGAGCCTTGGTTGCTGAAGTTGCTGGCCATTGGCATCGGCCTGGGCTTTGTCATCCAGTTCACCGGCGTCAATGCCTTCATGTATTACACGCCGATGATTCTCAAGGAAACCGGCATGGGCACCAACGCGGCCCTGATCGCGACCATTGGCAATGGCCTGGTGTCGGTCATCGCCACGTTGATCGGGATGTGGCTGATCAATCGCATGGGCCGCCGTTCCATGCTGCTGATGGGGCTGACCGTGGTGGTCATGGCGCAGATCTTCCTTGGCCTGGTGATCAACTTCATGCCGCACTCGCTGCTGCAAAGCTACCTGGCCTTGTCCGGTGTCCTGGCGTTCCTGTTCTTCATGCAAATGTGCATCGGCCCGGTGTACTGGCTATTGATGTCGGAGCTGTTTCCGACCCATGTCCGGGGTTTGATGAATGGTATTTCCGTCAGTGTGTTCTGGGTGTTCAACGCCATTGTCGCCTTCCTTTTCCCGGTCCTGCTGAGCACGTTGGGGGGCATGACCTTCTTCCTCTTCGCGGTGATCAATATCGGTTCGATCATCTTCTGCACCCTCTGGCTGCCAGAGACCAAGGGACTGACCCTGGAAGAGATCGAACAGCACATGAAACAGCGTTTGAGCGGCCGCCCATGGCGGGCCGGCGAAGCCACCGCGTACTGACCGCCGACCCGGCGTTCGGCTTTGAAACCTGCACGCCGGCTTTCAAGAATAACGATCAAGGACATCAGCTCATGACTGCGCACCTGGATACCGCCACGCCTATTGGTGGACTCTTCGAGGAACAACGCTCCGCCGAAATCGTCAACGCCCGGATCAGCGCCGATGCCGATCCGCGCCTGCACGAGGTCATGGCGGTGCTGACCCGGCATCTGCATGCGGCGATCAAGGAAATCGAGCCGACCCACGACGAATGGTTCAAGGCCATCGAATTTCTCACCCGGACCGGGCAGATGTGCACCGACTGGCGCCAGGAATACATCCTGCTGTCGGACGTGCTCGGGGCCACCATGTTGGTGGATGCGATCAACCACCGTCGGCCCCAGGGCGCCACGCCCAATACCATCCTTGGCCCGTTCTATGTCGCCGATGCGCCTCGTTACGCGAACGGCGCCAACATCTGCCTGGACGGCAAAGGCCAGCCGACCCTGGTCAGCGGTCGGGTGCTGGACACCGCCGGAAAGCCGATTGCCGGGGCGACGCTGGACATCTGGCAGACCAACGACGATGGCTTCTACGACGTGCAGCAAAAAGGCCTGCAACCGGACTACAACCTGCGCGGGTTGTTCACCACGGATGCCGACGGCTGCTATGCCTTTCGCACGGTCAAGCCGCGGCATTACCCGATTCCCGCCGACGGTCCGGTGGGCAAGTTGCTGGGGCAGCTGGGGCGGCATCCGAACCGCGCCGCGCACCTGCACTTTATCGTCACGGCCCGCGGTTATGACCAGGTCATCACGCACATCTTCACCCCCGACTGCCCGTACCTGCACGAGGACACGGTGTTCGGCGTGAAGAAAGAACTGATTGCCGAGTTCACCACGCAAACCGATGCGGCCACGGCCGAACGCTACGACTTGCCGGTACCGTTTTTGGCCGTCAATTGGGACTTTGTCCTGGCCCCGGCCTGATTGATCGACCCTTCGTTCCCTTATTGGATGAGTGACTGTCATGCCCGATAAATCTATTGAACTGCTTGCCGCTTACTGGACCCTCGCGGGTGACACTTACCCTGGTGCGCCCAGCGAGATCAGCCCGTTCTCGCTGCAGGCCCGGGCCGAAGCGGCGGCCAAGGCCGGCTGGCGCGGTATGGGCTTCGTGCATGCCGACCTTGTGCACAATGTCGCCAAGCTGGGTATTGCCACGGTCCGCAATATTCTCCAGGACAACGGCATCAAGCATGTGGAAGTCGAATTTCTCGTCGACTGGCACCTGGACGGTGCCCCGCGTGCGGCCTCCGACAAGATCCGCGATGAATTGCTGGAAATTGGTGGGGAACTGGGCGCCCGCAGCCTGAAGGTGGCCGGCGGTTTGTTCGAGGAAGGGCCGCCGGATGTGCCGCGCATGCGCGAAACCTTTGCCATCCTCTGCGATCGTGCCCAACCCTTTGGCGTCAATGTGGTCATCGAATTCCTGCCATTTTCCAGCGTGAACACCATCGACCGGGCGATTGCCGTGGCCCAGGACGTACGCCCCAACGGTGGCTTGCTGGTGGACACCTGGCACGTGGCGCGCGGCGGCATGAGCTTCGATGAAATCGCCAAGCTGCCGCTGGAGCTGATCAAGTCCATCGAGCTGGATGATGCCAACCACGCCATCGTCGAGTCGCTGTTCAACGACTCGACCCACCACCGCAAGTGCTGCGGCGAGGGTGAACTGGATGTTCCGGCGTTTATCCAACAGGTGGTCAATGTCGGTTACCGGGGACCGTGGGGTGTCGAGCTGATCAGCGCCGAGTTGCGCAAGCTGCCCCTTGAGGTGGCCGCCAAGAAAGCCTTTGACACAACGATTGCACAGTTCGAGCACATCAGGTTCCAGGCTTGATAGCTGGCTGCACAGTGACGTTTTTTACCGCTAAAACAACGAATAATTGAGTTCAGGAGATATGAATATGGTGGGTATCGCAGTGCTGGGCGCAGGTCGTATCGGCAAGATCCACGCCGCCAACGTGGCGGCCAGCAAGTTCGCCAAACTGGTCGTCGTCGCCGACCCGTTCGCCGACGCCGCGGGCAAATTGGCCGATGAACTCGGTGCCGAGGCCATGACCGACTGTGAGGCGGCGATTGATCGGGCCGATGTTCACGCGATCGTGATTGGCACCCCGACGCACACCCATATCAACCTGATGCTGCGCGCGGTGCGCCAGGGCAAGGCGGTGCTGTGCGAGAAGCCCATCGACCTGGACATGGCCAAGAGCCTGGCGGCCGTGGAGGAGGTCGAGCGGCTGAACGGACGGGTGATGCTGGCCTTCAATCGCCGCTTCGAAACCACCTTTGCCGAAATGCGTGCGGCCATCGACGCCGGCGATATCGGTGAGGTTCGCCAGGTGATCATCACCAGCCGCGACCCGGGCCTGGCGCCGGAGGATTACATCCAGCATTCCGGCGGTATTTTCCGCGACATGACCATCCACGACCTGGACATCGGCCGCTGGCTGCTGGGTGAGGAACCGGTCGAACTGAGCGCCATCGGCAGCCGCCTGATCGACCCGGCCATGATGGAAAAGTACGACGACTACGACACCGCGATGGTGCAAATGCAAACTGCCTCCGGCAAACAGTGCCACATCAACAACTGCCGTAACGCGGTCTACGGTTACGACCAGCGCATCGAAGTATTTGGCTCCAAGGGCATGCTGCAGATGGACAACCTGCGTCCGACCACCATTCGCCGCTGGAGCCAGGACGTCACCGACGCCCGCGAACCGCTGCTGAACTTCTTCCTCGAGCGCTATCAGCAAGCCTACAAGTCCGAACTGGATGCCTATATCGACGCACTGGCGCATAACAAACCTATGCCGACCACCGTGCAGGACGGGCTCAAGGCGCTGCAGCTGGCCGATGCCGCCGTGGAGTCGGTCAAGACCGGACGCGCCGTCAGACTCTGACGCAGGCTGAGTGGTTTGGATTTTTGGACAAGTACACCAGGAGAATCGTTATGTCCTACAAGCTTGAGCAGGGTATCCGCATCGGCGTGGCCTGCCTGGGGATTACTCACCCGCACACCTCGGGCCGGGTCAAGGCCTTCCAGCGCATGGCCGACGTGGAGTTTCTCGGCGCCTATGACGACAGCCCGTTGCTCGATCCGTTCTGTGATGCACTGGGCCTGCAGGCCCGCAGCAAGGCAGAGATTCTGGCCGACCCGAATGTGCACGTGGTACTGGTGCATCCCAAGAGCTACCTGATGGCCGACTGGGCGATCGAAGCGCTGCAGGCCGGCAAGGCCGTGCTCTGCGAGAAGCCGGCGGGCCGTGGCACCCAGGACACCCGGCGCATCGTCGAGGCCGTCGAACGCACCGGCGGCTTGTTCCAGGTCGGCTACTGCTGGCGTTACGCGCCGTCGGTGGAAAAGATGCAGCAGGTGCTCAAGAGCGGCGAAATCGGCAAGGTCTTGCAGGTTCGCGCGCACGCCGGTTGCTCCCACGATGAGGCCGATACCAACCATATGAAGCAGCCCGGTGACCGTGGCGGGGCGTTTTATGTGATCGGTTGCCATACCATCGACCGGATCCTGCTGCACTTCGGCAAACCCAAATCGGTCAACGCACGGATCACCAAATTTGCCGGGCAGATGAGTGACTCGGCCCGCGAGGACGCGGTGGGCGCGGTGCTCAACTACGACGACAAGCTGGTCACCATCGACTTCATGTCCTGGGACCCGATGCCCTGGACCGAGAGCTGGGACATCACCGCCTATGGCACCCATGGGGTGATGCATTCCACGCCGATGCCAGCTTCGTACAAGCTCTACCACGACGGCAAGAACGGCCACCAGCAAGGTTGGACGCACTGGAACGAGAACAGCTTCCCGGAGATCTGGGCGGTGCGCAAGACCGTCTACTCCCCGGAAATCGCCGAGATCGGCAACCCGGTGTATTTCGATCGCGAGGCCGCCGCGTTCGTCACCTCGTTGCGCACCGGTAGCGCCTCGACGGTGCCGGCCACCCAGGCCCATGACATCAACGTCATCCTCGAAGCGCTGTTCGAGTCCGCCGATGCGAACGGCCAGGAAGTCCAGCTGGCGTTGTAGATAACCCGCAGTCCCGATAGGCGAGGAGACCCGTTCGGCTCAGTCGTTTTGAGCCGAAAGGGACTCTGCGTCCCTGAGAAATGACAACAACAATAAAGAAGAGGGCGTTATGCACACGATTATCAAGGTTGCCGCAGCGGTATTGTTGGGGTTGGCGATCAGCGCCTGCTCCAAGCAGGAGACCAGCAGCAAAGGCACTATCGGCATTGCCATGCCGTCGAAAACCGAAGCCCGCTGGGTGTCCGATGGCAGCAATATCGTCGACTCGTTGAAGAAGCTTGGCTACGACACCGACCTGCAATACGCCCAGTACGAGGCGCCGACCCAGCTGTCGCAGATCGAGAACATGATGGTCAAGGGCATCAAGGGCCTGATCGTCGCGCCCATCGACGGGACGACCATGACCGCCGTGCTCAAGCAGGCCAAGGAAAAAGGCATCAAGGTCATCTCCTATGACCGGCTGATCCGCAACTCCAAGGACTTCGATTACTACGTCACCTTCGACAACTACCGCACCGGCGTGCTGCAGGGCCAGTCGATTGTCGACTCGCTGGCGCTCAAGCAGGGCAAGGGCCCGTTCAACCTGGAGATCTTCGCCGGCTCCACCGATGACAACAACGCCCATGTGGTCTATGCCGGCGTGATGTCCCAGCTCAAGCCCTACATCGACAGCGGCAAGCTGGTGATCCGCAGTGGCCAGCAAGCCATCGACAAGGTCGCCACCCCGAACTGGGACGGTGCCCAGGCCCAGGCGCGCATGGATAACCTGCTCAGCGCCTTCTATGGTACGGCCCACCTCGACGCGGTACTGGCGATGAACGATCAGATCGCCACCGGTGTCGTGTCATCCCTGCGCGGTGTGGGTTATGGCAGTGGCAAGCTGGCCATGCCGATCGTCACCGGCCAGGATGCGGAAATCTCCAGCATCAAGTCGATCATTCGCGGCGACCAGTCCTCGACCATCTTCAAGGACACCCGGGCTCTGGCCGGCGCGGCGGCACAGATGATGGACGCGACGTTGAGCGGCAAGGCGGTGAGCGTCAATGACACCACGTCCTACGACAACGGCTCGATGATCGTGCCCACTCAGTTGCTGACCCCACAACTGGTCGATGGCAAGAACTGGCAGAAAGTCCTGGTCGACGACACCAAGTTCTACACCCCTGAGCAGTTGCGCTAGTCGCTTGTGATTGTGCCGGCGGCTGCGCGGTTCGGCAGCCCGCCTGGCAGGAGAGAGAAAATGAGCAAAACGATTCTCGACATGCGTGACATCCGCAAGTGCTTTGGCCCGGTCAAGGCGCTCAGCGGGGTCAACCTCCAGGTTGGCGATGGGGAAATCCATGCGATTTGCGGTGAAAACGGTGCCGGCAAATCGACCTTGATGAAAATCCTCAGTGGCGTGTATCCCCACGGCAGCTACGACGGCGACATCGTCTTCGACGGCGTGCCGCGGACCTTCCACGGCCTGCGCGACAGCGAGGCGTTGGGGATCTGCATCATTCACCAGGAACTGGCGCTGGTGCCGATGTTGTCGATTACCGAAAACCTGTTTCTGGGCAACGAGATCTCCCGGCACGGGGTGATCGACTGGGACGAGGCGCACCTGCGGGCCCGCGAGCTGCTGGCTCGGGTTGGCCTCGACGCCCGGCCGCAGACGCTGGTGGGCAACCTCGGCATCGGCCAGCAACAGATGGTGGAAATCGCCAAGGCGCTGGCCAAGGATGTGCGCTTGCTGATCCTCGACGAGCCGACCGCGAGTCTCAACGAAAGGGACAGCGACACCTTGCTCAATCTGATGCTCGAACTCAAGGGCCGTGGCATCACCTCGATCATCATTTCCCACAAACTCAACGAGATCGGCCGGGTCGCCGATGAGATCACCGTGATCCGTGACGGCAGCACCGTCGACGTCATCGATTGCCGTGTCGAGAAGATCGACGAGGGTCGCGTGGTTCGTTCCATGGTCGGCCGCGAGTTGTCGGACCGCTACCCGTCGCGGGTGGCCGAGATCGGTGAGACCTTGTTCGAGGTCGAGGACTGGTCGGTCGGCGACCCGGAGCGTCCAGGCCGCGATCGTATCCGCAATATCAATTTTCATGTACGCCGGGGCGAAGTGGTGGGGATCGCCGGGTTGATGGGCGCTGGCCGCACCGAGTTTGCCATGAGTGTATTCGGGCGTTCCTATGGCGTGAACATCCGCGGCAAGGCGCGTATCGAAGGGCGCGAAGTCGACCTTGGTACGGTGCGCAAGGCCATCGATCAAGGCCTGGCCTACGCTACCGAAGACCGCAAGGGCGCCGGCCTGGTGCTGGGGGAGAGCATCACCCGCAATACCTCCATGGCCAACCTGGCCGCCGTTTCCAAGCGCTGGATCATGAACGAACTGGGCGAGACGGCGGTGGCCGTCGATTACCGCGCGCGCCTGCGGATTCGCTGCCCGGACGTGAGCCAATCGGTGGAGAAACTTTCCGGTGGCAACCAGCAGAAAGTCGTGTTGGGCAAGTGGCTGTTCTCCGATCCCAAGGTACTGATCCTCGACGAGCCCACCCGCGGTATCGATGTGGGGGCCAAGTACGAGATCTATGGGGTGGTCAATCAAGTGGTCAGCGAAGGTCGTGGCGTGGTCATGATTTCCTCGGAAATGCCGGAGTTGCTCGGCACCTGTGACCGTATCTATGTGATGAACGAAGGACGCTTTGTCGGCGAGTTTCCGATCGCCGAGGCATCGCAGGAAAAAATCATGCACGCAATCATGAAAAACGAGGTGATCCAGTGAGCGAAGTCAGCATGCCTCTCGCATCCAACAAACCCAATGCCCTGACATCCTTCAAGCGTGGCGCCCGTGAATACGGTCTGTTGGCCTCGCTGATCGTCATCATGGTGTTCTTCCAGATGGCCACCGGCGGGGCATTGATGCAGCCGCTGAACCTGACCAACCTGCTGCTGCAGAACAGCTACATCGTGGTGATGGCGCTGGGTATGTTGATGGTGATCGTCTGCGGGCATATCGACCTGTCGGTCGGTTCGGTGGTCGGCGTGATCGGTTCGATCGCGGCGGTGTTGATGGTCCAATATCGCCTGGATTTCTTCAGTGTGACCCTGATCTGCCTGCTCTGTGGTGGGCTGATCGGCGCGGCGCAAGGCTACTGGGTCGCTGTCTGGGGCATGCCCTCGTTCATCGTCACCCTGGCCGGTATGTTGATCTTTCGCGGCGCTACTATTGCCATCTCTCAAGGGCAGTCGATAGGGCCGTTTCCGCCGGCGTTCTCGGCGATCAGTTCGGGCTTCATCCCCGACGTCTTCGCCAATGAAAACCTGCGCATTACCTCCTTGCTGCTGGGTATCGCGGTGGCCGTGGCCTTCTGGGTGGTTGAATATCGCAGTCGCGCGCGCACCCTGAAAAGCGGCGGCAGCGCTGCGCCCCTGGCCCTGTTTGCATTGAAGAACGGCGTGGTGGCGGCCCTTATTGTGTACTTCTGCTACCTGCTCTCGACCTACCGCGGCATCCCCACAGTGCTGGTGATCATGAGCGTGCTGATCGGGGTGTACACCTTCGTCATGAACCGCACCGTGATCGGTCGCTGGATCTACGCGGTAGGCGGCAATCTCAAGGCGGCCAGGCTGTCGGGTATCAATACGGCGCGGGTGACCTTCTTCGCCTTCGTCAACATGGGCGTACTGGCCGCCGTGGCCGGACTGATCTTCGTCGCCCGCCTCAACAGCGCGACACCGCGTGGCGGCACCGGCTTTGAACTGGACGTCATTGCGGCCGTGTTCATCGGCGGCGCGTCGGCCTCCGGCGGCGTCGGCAAGGTGGTCGGCGTGGTCATTGGCGCGTTCATCATGGGTGTATTGAACAACGGCATGTCGATCATGGGCATCGGCATTGACTACCAACAAATGATCAAGGGCGCTGTGCTGCTCGCAGCGGTATTCGTAGATGTCTATCAGAAAAGCAAGGGTTGATATGTCAGGCCGGGATGACACCGCACGGAGACCGCGATGATCAAACATATTGTGATGTGGAACCTTGCGGGGGAGACGCCGGAGAGCAACCGCCAGGCGTGCCAGTTTCTCAAGGAACGCTTCGAAGGGTTGGCCGGATTGATTCCGGGGCTGCTGAAGATCGAGGTCGGCGTCGATATCAGCCGGATCGATTATGCCTGCGACGTCGTGCTCTATACCGAGTTCGCGTCCGCTGAAGCGCTGGCGGCCTATGCCACGCACCCTGAGCACTTGAGGGTGCGCAATGAGCTGGGCAACTCACGGATCGCCAGACATCAGGTGGATTACCTCGTCCAATAGCGGCAAGCGTCCGATTCAGTTGATTCGGACGCGTTCCCCGCAGATCAGCGGCGTCCGGTCCGGGTGCTCACATCCACCCACACGGCCAGTACCAGGATGCTGCCTTTGACAATCATCTGCCAGTAGCTGTCGACGTCGAGCATGGACATGCCGTTGTCCAGGCTGGTGATGACCAGCGCGCCGAGGAGGGCACCGTAAACGGTGCCAGAACCACCGCGCATGGAGGTGCCGCCAATGAAACAGGCAGCGATAGCGTCGAGTTCGCCCATGTTTCCGGCCGAGGGTGAGCCCGCGGCCAGGCGCGCGGTGTTGACCACGCCGGCGAGGGCGCACATCACGCCCATGACGCCGAAGATCCACAGTTTCACAGCCTGTACGTTGATACCAGAGAGGCGCGTGGCTTCCATGTTGCTGCCCACCGAATAGATGCGTCGTCCGAACACGGTCTGACTGGTCACGTAGCTGAACACGCCAAGCAGAATCAGCAGAAGCAGCACCGGAACCGGAATGCCGTCGTAGCTGTTCAGGGTCTGGACGAAGCCGGCCAGCACCGCGCCGATCAACACCACGCGCAACACGTCACGCACCCGTGAGTGGGCAGCCAGGCCATGGAGGGCACGATTGCGGCGCTGTTTCCAGGTCAGGAAAAGTGTCAAGGCGAACAGCAGTACGCCGAGCCCTGCTCCTATCGTGTGCGGCAAATAGCCCTGGCCGATGTAGACCAGTGGCGGAGACACAGGGGCAATGGTGGTGCCGCCGGTAATCCCCAGCAGAATGCCGCGGAACGCCAACATCCCGCCCAGGCCGACAATGAAAGACGGGATGCGCAGGTAGGCGGTCATAAAACCGTTTGCCAAGCCAATCAGTAATCCGCACAGGGCCACCATGCCCAGATTTGCCAACAGCGGTAGGTGATAGATCACATCGAGAATCGCCGCCAGGCCACCCAGCAGGCCAAGCAATGAACCTACTGACAAATCGATCTCGCCGCTGATGATCACCAGTACCATGCCGCAGGCGAGAATCCCGGTGATGGACATCTGCCGCAGCAGGTTGGAGAGGTTGCGCGGGGTCAGAAACCCGCCATCGGTTTGCCAACTGAAGAACAGCCAGATAATCGCCACCGCGATCACCAGGGCGAGCATTTTGTAGCGGGTGAAGAATGCTTTGAGCTGAATCATCTACGCGGTCTTCCGAGCATTATTGTGATGGTCGTCGGGATGCCTGAGCGCGGCGGTGAGCACCTGTTCCTGGGTGAGTTCGTGGTTGATGAAGTCGCCGCGCAGCTGGCCTTCGCCTATCACCAATACGCGGTTGGAAACGCCCAGCACTTCGGCCAGCTCCGAGGACACCATGATGATCGACACGCCTTCAGCCGCCAGCGCGCCCATCAGCTTGTAGATCTCATATTTGGCGCCTACATCGACCCCGCGGGTGGGCTCATCGAGAATCAGCACGCGGGGTTTGGTCAGGAGCATCTTCGCCAGCACGGCTTTTTGCTGATTGCCGCCGGAGAGACTGGTGATCGGCAGGAACGGGCTCGCGGTCTTGAGGTGCATGCGCGAGATTTCCTTGCCGATGCTGGCCAATTCGGCTTCGGCGTCGATGCGGGTCATTTTTGAATAGTTGTCCAGGACGGCCAGGGTGATGTTGTGGCCGACTCCCAGATCCGGAATGATGCCTTGGCGCTTGCGGTCTTCAGGGACCATGCACAGACCGGCGCGGATCGACTTGAGGGGCGTGCGTGTATCGATCGGTCGACCGTCCAGCCATACTTCCCCCTCATGGCGGCCGGGATAGGCGCCAAACAGCGCCGACACCAGCTCCGTGCGCCCGGCGCCGACCAACCCGGCGATACCGAGGATTTCCCCGCGTTTGAGGACGAACGAAATATCGTCGACCCGTTTGCGCTTGGGGTTGTCGACGTCGTAGCAGGTGATATGGCGCGCCTCGAAAATCACCTCGCCGATGTCATGGGGTTCGGTGGGGTAGAGGTTGCTCATTTCCCGTCCGACCATCTGGGTGATGATTTTCGGGATGTCCATGTCCGCCATGGCGGAAGTGGCGATGTGTTTGCCATCGCGGATCACCGAAATGGTGTCGCACACGGCGGCCACTTCATCCAGCTTGTGAGAGATATAGACGCACGCAACGCCCTTGGCCTTGAGGTCGCGAATGATGTCCAGCAGCACCTCGATTTCCGAACGGGTCAGCGCCGATGAGGGCTCATCGAGGATCAGCAGGCGCGCTTGCTTGTTCAGCGCCTTGGCGATCTCCACCAGTTGCTGGTAGCCACCGCCGTACTGTGAAACCGCTAGCGATACGTTCATGTCCGGGACTTTGAGCTCACGCATCAGGCCTTCGGCACGACGGATCATCGCCGGGTAGTTCATGCGCCCGCCGGGCAGCGTCAGTTCGTGCCCCATGAAGATGTTTTCAGCCACTGACAGATCGGGGACCAGGGTCAGTTCCTGGTGAATGATGACGATCCCGGCGGCTTCGGTTTCGCGGATGGATTGCGCCTTGAGCGGCTGACCGTCCCAGAGAATCTCCCCGTCCCAGGTGCCATGGGGGTAGACCGCCGACAGGACTTTCATCAGCGTCGACTTGCCGGCACCGTTCTCGCCGCACAGGCCGACGCATTCACCAGGCTTGACCTTGAGGTCGATGCCATTGAGTGCTTTGACACCGCCAAAGGTTTTGACGATGCCGTTCATTTGCAGCAGATAGTCGGACATGGCGCGGTACTCACTGTACAGCTCGATGGGTCACTGTCCGGCAATCTGCGCCTTGGTATAAAACCCGTCCTTTTCCAGCAGGTCGATGTTGTCCTTGGTCAACGGGGTCGGGGTGAGGAGGATGGTGTCGACTTTTTTGCTGCCGTTGTCGTATTGCGAGCTGTAGGTGGGTTTCTCGTTACGCGCCAGTTGCACCGAGAGCTTGGCGGCTTGCGAAGCGATCAGTTTCAGCGGCTTGTAGACGGTCATGGTCTGGGTGCCCTCGATCACCCGCTTGACCGCTGCCAGGTCTGCGTCCTGACCCGAGATCGGTACCTTTCCGGCCATTTGCTGCGCGGCCAGTGCCTGGATCGCGCCCCCGGCGGTGGCGTCGTTGGAGGCGACGATGCCATCGATTTTGTTGTTGTTCCGGGTCAGGGCATTTTCAACAATGCTCAGGGCTTCGGTGGCGTTCCATTCCTTCACCCACTGCTGGCCGACAATCTTGACGTCACCCTTGTCGATGGCCGGTTGCAGCACTTTCATTTGACCTTCGCGCAGGACCTTGGCGTTGTTGTCCGTGGGGGCGCCACCGAGCAGGAAATAGTTGCCCTTGGGGGCCGCTTTCAACACGCCGCTGGCCTGCATCTCGCCGACCTTTTCGTTATCGAAGGAAATGTAGGCGTCTATATCGGCGTTGAGGATCAGTCGGTCATAGGACACCACCTTGATCCCGGCCTTCTTGGCTTCGGCGACGGCGTTGGTCAGCACGGTGGCGTTGAATGGCACGATGACGATCACATCGACGCCACGGGAAATGAGGTTTTCAATCTGCGAAATCTGCTTCTGCTCGTTGGCATCGGCCGATTGTACGAAGACTTTGGCGTCCATTTTTTCCGCCGCCGCGACGAAGTAATCACGGTCTCGTGACCAGCGTTCCAGACGCAGATCATCGATGGAGAAGCCGATCTTCGGGTGGGCGGCATCGGCCATGACCGGTAGCGAGAGCAGGGCAAGAGCGCTGGCGAGCAGCGTGCGTTTTAGTGTGTTCATGATGGTGCGTCCTTTTATTGTTGTTTGAAAGACACTGCCTGACGATGAATAAGCTGCCGGTGGAACTGTAGAGCGTCGCCGGACGCCGCGAGCATGGATTTGTCGCGAGAATGTCACAACGCCGCCAAGGTTTACCTGCTGTCAGGGGTAGATAAACCGATTCACCAGGCCTTCGAGCATCTCCTGCCGACCGCTGACCGCCCGCGGATTCAGTTCGTTGGCGAAGGCATGTTCGGCCAGCGATCCGAGGCTGAAGTCACCCGCCAGCAGCGCCTGCCCGAACGGCTGCCGCCAGCCGGCGTAGCGTTGATCCTTGAATGGCTGGAGTGGGTCGTTCTGCAGCATGGCCGCCGCGCGCTCCAGAGCCAGGGCGAGAACATCCATGGCGGCGACATGGCCGTGGAACAGATCAACCTCGTCCAGACTCTGGCGACGGACTTTGGAGTCGAAGTTGAACCCGCCATGGGTGAACCCACCGGCCTTGAGGATTTCGTAGGTGGCCAGGGTCATCTCCTCGACGCTGTTGGGGAACTGGTCGGTGTCCCAGCCGTTCTGCGGATCGCCGCGATTGGCGTCGATGCTGCCGAAGATCCCCAACGAGACCGCCGTGGCGATCTCGTGATGGAAGCTGTGCCCGGCCAGGGTCGCGTGGTTGGCCTCGATATTGACCTTGATCTCGTTTTCCAGGCCGAACTGATGCAGGAAACCGAAGACCGTGGCGCTGTCGTAATCATATTGGTGCTTGGTCGGTTCCTGGGGCTTGGGTTCGATCAGCAGGTCACCTTTGAAACCGATCTTGTGCTTGTGCTCGACCACCATGCGCATGAAGCGGCCCAATTGTTCGCGCTCGCGTTTCAGATCGGTATTGAGCAGAGTTTCGTAACCTTCACGGCCGCCCCAGAGGACGTAGTTGGCCCCTTTGAGGCGTTGGGTCGCGTTCATGGCGCTGAAGACCTGGGCGGCGGCGCAGGCGAACACTTCCGGGTCCGGGTTGCTGGCGGCGCCCGCGGCAAAGCGTGGGTGGCTGAAACAGTTGGCGGTCCCCCACAGCAGCTTGATCCCGGTTTGCTCCTGATGGCGCTCCAGGTGGTCGATCATCTGCGCGAAGTGGTTGCGGTACTCTTTCAACGAGTTGCCTTCCGGGGCGACATCCGTGTCGTGGAAGCTGTAGTAGTCGATGCCCAGTTTGGAGAAGAACTCGAAGGCCGCTTCGGCCTTGCCGATGGCCAGCTCCATCGGATCCCCGGCGTGCTGCCAGGGGCGCTTGAAGGTGCCGACACCGAACATATCGGCCCCCGGCCAGACAAAGGTGTGCCAGTAGCAGGCCGCCATGCGCAGGTGCTCACGCATGGGTTTGCCGAGGATGAGCTTGTTGGCGTCGTAATGTCGGAAAGCAAGGGGCGAGTCGCTGGTGGGACCTTCGTAGCGAATCTTGTCGACAGCGGGGAAGAAAGGCATGGGCAATTTCCTTGTTGTTCTTGGCTGTGTCCCGATACTAGCAACGGCCTTGTGGCTGCTGATTATGAAAATGACCAACACGCAGTTCGATTTTGCGTATTGAGATTCGTCGTTCCGGCGCCTAGTCTGTGTTGATCGCCTCTGTGTTTACCGGCTCAGTGTAAAAATAATGAAGAGCGTCCCGCCCGTTCACCGCATTGCGCTGTTGTTCAACGGCGGCAAGATCTACGATCGCGGCATCATCAGTGGCATCGGTAACTACCTGAGCAGCACGCGCGCGTCCTGGGACTTGTTTCTTGAAGAGGATTTTCTCTGTCGGTTGAAGGGGATCGAGCGCTGGCAGGGTGATGGGATCATTGCCGACTTCGACGACCCGCTGATCGGCGAGGCGCTGGCCGCGATCAAGTTGCCGGTAGTGGCGGTGGGCGGGTCCTATCAGGACGAGCGCGCCTATCCGAAAGGCATTCCCTATGTTGCTACTGACAATCATGCGTTGATGAAGTTGGCGTACGAGCACCTGATCGAGGCCGGGTTGACGCGGTTTGCCTGCTTCAGCCTGCCTGAAGCTCAGGCCAATCGCTGGGCGCAGGAGCGGGAAAAAGCCTTTCGCCGGCTGCTGCGGCGCGATGGCTTGCACGCCGAGGTCTATCGCGGCATGGGCACCAGCGCGCCGCTCTGGGACAGCGCCGTCGAACAGCAGATTGCCTGGTTGCAAAGCCTGCCCAAACCCATCGGCATCATCGCTGTCAGTGACGCCCGCGCCCGGCAGTTGCTGCAAGCCTGCCTGACCGCCGGGATCGCCGTGCCGGAGCAGGTGGCGTTGATCGGCATCGACAACGACCCGCTGACTCGCAGCCTGACCAGGGTGCCGCTGAGTTCAGTGGTTCAAGGCACTGAAACCATGGGCTGGACCGCCGCGCGCCTGCTCCACCAGATGCTCCACGGTATGCCGTCCACGGGCACGCAGATACTGATAGCCCCTGATGCGATCAATGTGCAGGCCTCGAGTCTGCATCAACCGTTGGGCGATCCCTACGTCATGCAAGCATTGCTGTTCATCCGCCAATACGCCTGCCAGGGCATCAAGACCGCGCAGGTGGCGGGGTATGTGGGGGTGTCGCGCTCATCGCTGGAATCACACTTTCGCAAGGTGCGCGGCTGCAGCGTGCACGACGAGATCCTGCGCTTCAAACTGGCAGCGGCGGCCAACGGACTGGAAAACACCGATTCGGCGATTGCCGACATCGCCCAGAATTGCGGTTTCAAATCGGCTCAATACCTGCACACCGTGTTTCGTCGTGAGTTCGGTTGTACGCCTCGCGAGTATCAGCAGGGCGCCAACGCCGCAATTTATTGAGCGAATACTCAAGACAGGCAGGACCCCGTATTCGGCATGGGCACCCTTGCTCAAACATGATCTAATCAGCTGACACATTTGAGGGCGCGGAAACTTTTTCGTACGGCACCTGCTGGCCATCCCTCGCAATCCTCAGGTTCTAAATAGGGCTGTCATGGATACGGGTTCACGACTCAAGCTTGTGCGAGAAAGTTACAAAATATCCCAGCGGGAGCTGGCCAGGCGCAGCGGTCTGGCCAATGGAACGATTTCGTTGATCGAATTGAACCGCGTCAGCCCCTCTGTCAGTTCGTTGAAAAAACTCCTCGAAGGGTTTCCCATGACCCTGGCGGACTTCTTCTCTTTCGATCAGCCGGTGAAGGAGCAACGCTATATCTTTCGCGCCAATGAACAACCTGATTTGGGCCGTGATGGACTGAGGCTGCTGCTGGTCGGCGCCCCGGTATCTGGCCGGCAAATGCGAATGTTGCGCGAGCAGTACGCTCCCGGGGCTGGTTCAGGTGCAGAACCGATCGTGCATGCCGAAGGCGAGGAGTGCGGGTTGGTCACCCGCGGCACTATCGAGTTGACTGTGGACGGCCAGATCAGCGTGCTGACGGCGGGGGACGGGTATTACTTCCCGACGACGCTGCCCCATAGCTTTCGCAACATCGGCCAGGATGAAGCCGAGATCGTCAGCGCGAACACGCCGGCGAACTTTTGATCGCCTCGATGGCTTCATACGGCAGCCCGACATAGTTTTCCGCAATCGTCTTGCGTCCGGCGGCCGAGCCTGTGAAGTAATCGAGTTCGCTCTTCTGGAGACGCTGGCTGAAAGTGTCGGTCCCGGGAAAACGGTGGAGGATCGAGGTCATCCACCAGGAGAAACGCTCGGCTTTCCAGACCCGGCGCAGGCAGATTGACGAGTACCGTTCCAGCAGGTCGGTACGCCCTTCGCGATAAACCTTGAGCAGGATGCGGTACAGCGTGCTGACATCGCTCGCCGCCAGGTTCAGGCCTTTGGCGCCGGTGGGTGGCACGATATGGGCCGCATCGCCGAGCAGGAACAGGCGACCATATTGCATGGGCTCGACGACAAAACTGCGCAAGGGGGCGATGCTCTTTTCAATCGAGGGCCCGGTGACCAGTTGCGCGGCGATAGTGGCCGGCAAGCGGCACTTGAGCTCTTCCCAGAAACGTTCGTCCGACCAGTCCTCGACCTTTTCCTCTGCACCCACTTGCAGGTAATAACGGGTCCGTGTCGGCGAGCGCATGCTGCACAGGGCGAAGCCACGCTCATGGTTGGAGTAGATCAGCTCATGGTTGACCGGCGGGGTGTCGGCCAGAATCCCCAACCAGCCAAAGGGATAAACCCGTTCAAAAGTCTTCAGCGTCTCTGGCGGTATCGATTGTCGGGAGACACCGTGAAAGCCGTCACAGCCGGCAATGTAGTCGCAGTCCAGGCGGACGGTCTCGCCGTGATGCTCGAAGGTCACGTAAGGACTGTCGCTTTGCATGCCGTGGGGCTGCACATTTTCGGCGTCATAAAAGGTCATGGCACCCACGGTGGCGCGGGCCTCCATCAAGTCACGGGTGACTTCGGTCTGGCCGTAGACCATGACCGTTCTACCGTCGGTCAGTGCCTTGAGGTCGATGCGTTCACAGCGTCCGTCGAAGGCCAGTTCGAAGCCTTCGTGCACCAGGCCTTCGGCGTCCATGCGCTCGCTGACACCGGCTTCGCGCAACAACTCGACCAGGCCTTGTTCCAGTACACCGGCGCGAATGCGCGAGAGGATGTATTCGGGGTTCTTGCGTTCGACGATGATGTTGTCGATGCCCGCGCGATGCAGCAGTTGACCGAGCAAAAGGCCGGACGGGCCGCAGCCGATGATAGCGACTTGGGTTTTCATGGGGAGTGTCCTGTTGGGTGCCGTTGAAGCCGTGAGGCCTTACCGGGCACTGTTGTTTTTGTCTCCTGTATTTTTAGTGGCTAAAGCGTGGATATGAAGGCAATATCCGACGCATTCCATGGACTTTCCGTGGATCGTCGCAAGGGGCGGGAGATGTCGAAATCATTGGCTATGCCTGTTCCGGTGTTCAAACTCTATGGCGAGACCCGCGCCTGGCCGACGCCCGACCTGATTCATTGCGAGTCGATCCCCGAGCGTAGCCAACTGCACGGCTGGGAAATAAAACCCCATCGACACAGCGACCTGGTGCAGCTTCTGTATGTGCAGGCGGGACGGGCGACGCTGCAAGTCGAAGACGAGATCCAGCACATTGATTCGCCCTCGTTGCAAGTCGTGCCGGCGTTGAGCGTGCACACCTTCAAGTTCTCCCTGGATATTCAAGGCCACGTGCTCAGTCTGGCGCAGCCCTTGGCCGAACAGCTCGGCGCTTCGCTCAACAGTCCGGTGTTGACCACGGCGGCCTGTTACCTGATCGGCTCCGCGCATCCGTATCTGGACACGCTGTTTTCAGCCATCACTCGGGAATACAGCCAACATCAGCCCGGCCGTGATCCGATGCTGCAATCGTTGATCACGGTGCTGTCCATCTGGCTCAGTCGCCGTAGTCTGGAACGCTCGCCGCCGGACGCGCTGCCGCTTGAGCGTGGTCGCGAGCATTTACAGCTGTTCACCCGGACATTGGAACTGCGCTTTCGCGAGCATCTGCCCATCGAGCACTATGCGGCGACGCTGGGGATCAGCACGGCGCACCTCAATGCCCTGTGCCGACGCCTCTGTGGGCAATCGGCCTTGCAGATGATCAACCAGCGACTGCTGCTGGAAGCCAAGCGCGATCTGGTCTACACCGCCATGACCATCAACCAGGTGTCGGACCGCCTGGGTTTTTCCGAACCGGCCTACTTCTCGCGCTTTTTCAAGCGCGGCACGGGGCAGTCACCGAAACAATTCCGGATCCAGCGTTAGCGGATGCCAGACTAGACCCCGAAGGCAGCGAACTGCGGTGAATATCGATACCCGAATCAAATTTCGTCATCTGGTGTGCTTTCTCGAGGTGGCGCGTCAGGGCAGCCTGGCGCGTGCCGCAGACAAACTGGCGATCAGCCAGCCGGCACTCTCCAAGACCCTCAAGGAGCTGGAAACCTTGCTGGCCGCCAGCTTGTTCGTGCGCAGCAAAAGCGGCGCGGCGCTGACCGAGGCCGGGGTAGCCTTTCTGCGTTACGCCGGCCCCAGCGTCCAGGCGCTGCGTGAAGGGGTCAATAGCCTGCGTTCCGGCGAGCACGAGCCGATCAGCGCGAGACTCGGTGTGCTGTCGACCGTGGAAAGCGTACTGGTGCCCGAGGTTGTCTGCCGTTTGCACGCCCGGCATCCCGCATTGGTGGTCAGTGTGGTCACCGGGCCGAGTGCGTACCTGTTGTCGCAACTGCGGGTGGGAGAGCTGGATCTGGTGGTCGGACGCATGACGGACAGCCCGCAGATCCTCGGGCTGGCGTTCGAGCATCTGTATAGCGAATCCATGACCCTGGTGGTGCGCAGCGGCCATCCGCTGTTGGCCGATCCACTGGCGCATAAAAACCTCGAAGACTATCCGTTGGTATTGCCGCTGGCAGGGACGACGATTCGCCAGTTCGCCGACAGCCTGTTTGTGCAGCACGGCATCAGTCCCCCGCGCCAGCGCCTGGAAACTCTGTCATTGACCCTGAGCCGGCGTTACGTGCAATGCAGCCAGGCAATCTGGGTCGCGCCTTTCGATGCGGTCAGGCAGGACCTGGGGCGAGGGGAGTTGGTGGAGCTGGAGTTGGGCATTCGCGAACCGGGTGGCTCGGTGGGACTGTGCAGCAATCCGGCGCTGCCGATGCCGCTGGCGGCGCAATGGTGTGTGGAGGTGCTGCGCGAGGTGGGACAGGCATACCGCGAGGGTCGTTATCCATAACCATTTGGATATGGATAGGGTCGGTTTTTTCAGTTTTGCAGGGCGCTCTATCCGGGGAGACTGAGGTACAGACTGCTAGCCATGCAGCTTTACCTCTAACAATAAGGAGACCGGTATGTCTGATGCGGACAACAGCCGCTTCGTCATTCGTGACCGCAATTGGCACCCCAAAGCCCTGACGCCTGACTACAAGACCTCGATCCTGCGCTCCCCGCGCCAGGCCCTGGTGAGCATTCCCCAATCTCTGTCTGAAACCAGCGGCCCGGATTTTTCCCACCTGAAGAGGGGGCGGCACGATAACGATCTGCTGCTGAACTTCAACCAGGGCGGCCTGCCCATCGGCGAGCGCATCATCGTTGCCGGGCGGGTCTGTGACCAGTACGGCAAGCCGATCCCGCATACCCTGGTGGAAATGTGGCAAGCCAATGCCGGTGGTCGCTACCGGCACAAGAAAGACAGCTATCTGGCACCCATCGACCCGAATTTCGGCGGCGTCGGCCGGGCCTTGACCGACCGTGACGGCAACTACAGTTTCCGCACGGTCAAACCCGGCCCGTACCCGTGGCGCAATGGTCCCAACGACTGGCGTCCGGCGCATATCCACTTCTCCATCAGTGGCCCGTCGATTGCCACGCGCTTGATCACCCAGCTGTATTTCGAAGGCGACCCGCTTATCCCGATGTGCCCGATCGTCAAGTCGATCGCCAATCCGGACGCGGTGCAGAGCCTGATTGCCCGGCTCGATATGAGCCTGGCCAATCCCATGGATTGCCTGGCTTATCGCTTTGACATCGTTCTGCGCGGCCAGCGCAAGACCCACTTCGAAAACTGCTGAGGAGGCACGCCCATGCCCGTTCAACTTTTGCCTGAAACCCCTTCGCAAACCGCCGGTCCTTACGTGCATATCGGCCTGGCGCTGGAGGCGGCGGGCAATCCGCCCCGCGAGCAGGAAATCTGGAACGAAATGGCCAAACCCGGGGCGCCGGGCGAGCATATCGTGCTGATGGGGCACGTCTACGACGGCAATGGCCATTTGATTCGCGACTCGTTCCTGGAGTTCTGGCAGGCCAACCACGAAGGCGTCTACGACAGCGACTACGATCTGGAAAAGCCCTTCAACAGCTTTGGCCGGACCGCGACCACGGATGTCGGCGAGTGGACGCTGAAAACCATCAAGCCCGGCACGCTGAACAACGCCGCGGGTGTGCCCATGGCGGCCCATATCAATGTTTCGCTGTTTGCCCGGGGCATCAATATCCACTTGCAGACCCGCCTGTACTTCGACGACGAGGCCCAGGCCAATGCACTCGATCCGGTATTGAATCTGATCGAACAGCCGCAACGCCGTGAAACCCTGATTGCCCGGCGCTGCACGGTCGACGGCAAGCTGGCCTATCGTTTTGACATTCATGTCCAGGGTGATGCGGAAACGGTGTTCTTCGACTTCTGAGGTCGCGGTGTGCGTGCTGTGGTATGGCGTTTGCCGAGGCAAGCGACCCGATAATAATAAGAAGGAAATGTCTGTATGTCGTTATTAGCCCCTGTGCCTGTGATGGGCACGCTTGATGTTCAGGTGTTGATCAATACCAAGCCACTGTCCCGCTATCAATGGCGGGTGGTGCTGCTGTGTTTTCTGATCGTATTTCTCGACGGCCTGGACACGGCGGCGATGGGTTTTATCGCTCCTGCCTTGAGCCAGGACTGGGGCATCGATCGCGCCAGTCTGGGCCCGGTCATGAGCGCGGCACTGATCGGCATGGTCTTCGGCGCCCTGGGTTCCGGCCCCTTGGCCGACCGTTTCGGGCGCAAGGTGGTGCTGGTGGTGGCGGTGTTTCTGTTTGGCGTGTTCAGTCTGCTCTCAGCCTACAGCAGCAATATCGATCAATTGCTGGCCTTGCGCTTGCTGACCGGCCTGGGCCTTGGGGCAGCGATGCCCAATGCCACCACGCTGCTGTCCGAATACACCCCGGAACGCCTGAAGTCGTTGCTGGTAACCAGCATGTTCTGCGGCTTCAATCTGGGCATGGCCTGCGGCGGGTTCGTGTCGGCGAAGTTGATCCCGCTACTGGGTTGGCACAGCCTGCTGATGCTCGGCGGGATTTTGCCCCTGGTACTGGCCGTGGTGCTGTTGTTCCGGTTGCCGGAGTCGGCTCGCTTTCTGGTGGTGCGCAATCGCGGCGTGGAGCGGATTCGCCAGGTGCTGGCACCGATCGCGCCGCTGGACGTCGCGGCGGCCACCGGCTTCAGCGTGCCGGAACAGGCGGTGGTGCGGAGCCGCAACGTGTTGAAGGTGATTTTCTCCGCTAGCTATAGCGCTGGGACCTTGTTGCTGTGGCTGACCTATTTCATGGGTCTGGTAATCGTCTACCTGCTGACCAGCTGGTTGCCGACCCTGATGCGTGACAGCGGCGCAAGCATGGAGCAATCGGCCTTTATCGGTGCGCTGTTTCAGTTTGGCGGTGTGCTCAGCGCGGTGGGCGTGGGTTGGGCGATGGACAAATTCAATCCGCACAAGGTCATCGGCATTGCCTACCTGTTGGCTGGCGTATTCGCCTGGCTGGTGGGACAGAGCCTGGGCCATGTCGGTGTATTGGCCGCCTTGGTGCTGTTGGCCGGCATGTGCATCAACGGCGCGCAATCGGCGATGCCCTCGCTGGCCGCGCGCTTCTACCCCACCCAGGGCCGTGCCACTGGCGTGTCGTGGATGCTCGGCATTGGTCGTTTCGGCGCGATTCTTGGGGCCTGGGCCGGGGCGACATTATTGGGCCTGGGCTGGAACTTCGAGCAGGTGTTGACCGCCCTGGTGGTACCGGCGGCGTTGGCGACCCTCGCGGTGCTGATCAAAGGACTGGTCAGCCATGCGGATGCTACCTGAAAGCCCCTCACTGATTTTCATGAATCCTGGAGCTGTGGTTTGAACAGACCGACGAATCAACTTTTCGATGCCTATTTCACCCAGCCGGCGATGCGGGCCATTTTTTCCGATCAAGGCCGGCTGCAAGGCATGCTCGATTTCGAAGCCGCCCTGGCGCGCGCCGAAGCCAGTGTAGGGCTGATTCCCCAGGAGGTGGTTGGCGATATCGAAGCCGCCTGTCGCGCGCCATTGTTCGACGTTGATGAGTTGGCCGTCGCCGTCGGCAATGCCGGTAATTCGGCAATTCCGTTGGTCAAGGCGCTGGGTAAAAAGCTTGCCGTGGCTAACCCAACCGCTGAACGCTACGTGCATATGGGCGCCACCAGTCAGGACGTGATGGACAGTGGCCTGATACTGCAACTGCGTTCAGCCATCGAGCTGTTGGAGCGCGATCTGGCGCGTTTGGCCGATGCGCTCGCCGAGCAGGCCACGCGCTACGCGAACACGCCGCTGGCCGGGCGCACCTGGCTGCAACAAGCGACTCCCGTGACCTTGGGCATGAAAGTCGCCAGTTGGCTGGGCGCTGTCACGCGTCATCGCCAGCGCCTCGTTGAAATCAAACCACGTTTGCTGTGCCTGCAATTCGGTGGCGCCTCCGGCAGCCTGGCTGCCCTGGGCGAGCAGGCTTTCGCGGTGGCCGAAGCCCTGGCGGGTGAATTGAATCTGCACTTACCCGAGCAGCCTTGGCACACCCAGCGTGATCGGCTGGTGGAGTTCGCCAGCCTGCTGGGCATGATCGCTGGCAGCTTGGGTAAAGTCGGGCGCGATCTCAGTTTGCTGATGCAGACGGAAGCGGGCGAGGTCTTCGAGCCGGCCGCGCCCGGCAAGGGCGGTTCCTCGACCATGCCGCACAAGCGCAACCCGGTCGGCGCGGCGGTCATGATCGGCGCGGCAACCCGGGCGCCCGGCCTGGTGGCGACGATGTTCAGCGCAATGCCGCAAGAACATGAGCGCAGCCTCGGCCTCTGGCATGCCGAATGGGAAACCTTGCCGGAGCTCTGTTGCCTGGTGTCCGGCGCGCTGCAGCAGGCCTTGCAGGTGGTACCCGGGTTGGAAGTCGACGCCGGACGCATGTTGCAAAACCTGGAGCTGAGCAAGGGGCTGGTGCTGGCGGAGGCCGTTAGCATCGCCTTGTCCCAGCGTATCGGCCGTGATGCGGCGCACCATCTGATTGAACAATGCTGCCGCCGTGCGGTAGAGCAGGGCGAACACCTGCGACAGGTGCTCGGTGCCGAACCGCACGTGACCGCGCAACTGTCCGCCGAGACGCTGGATCGTCTGCTGGATCCGGCCCATTACCTGGGGCAGTCACAGCGCTGGGTCCAGCGTGCGGTGGCCGAACATCATGCCTTCAAACCTTAGACAAGGACCCTGCAATGGACGAACAACAACGTTATGACGCCGGCATGAAAGTACGCCGCGAAGTGCTCGGCGATGCCCATGTGGATCGCAGTCTTGAAAAACTGACCCCGTTCAATGGCGAGTTCCAGGAGATGATTACCCGGCATGCCTGGGGCGATATCTGGACCCGTCCCGGGCTGCCACGGCACACCCGCAGCCTGATCACCATCGCCATGCTGATCGGCATGAACCGCGAGGGGGAATTGCGCCTGCACTTGCGCGCCGCGAAAAACAATGGTGTGAGCCGCGACGAGATCAAGGAAGTGTTGATGCAGAGCGCGATCTATTGCGGCATTCCCGCGGCCAATGCCACCTTCCATCTGGCTGAGGCGGTTTGGGAGGAGATGGATGCGCAGTCATAAACCGGGTTTGCACCTTGAGTCAGTAAACTCGGCCTGACCTTCAGTGGACCGCTGCTGGAAGCCCCGCGCGGGTGCGGCGGCGTCCGCGGCTACTGCTGATAGACCTTCTTCAGCAGCCTGAGCAGTTCTTCGCGTTCCTGACTGTCGAGGGCGGAGGTGGAATCCAGATCGCTCTCGGCGGCGATCTGTTTCAGCTCCTTGAGCAGGGTCTCGCCGGTCTTGCTGAGAAAAATCCCATAGGAACGCTTGTCCGGCTTGCAGCGCACCCGCACCGCCAGCGCTCGGCTTTCCAGTTTGTTCAGCAGTGGTACCACCTGGGGCGGCTCGATGGCCAATGCCTTGGCCAGGTCGGCCTGCATCAGCCCGGGACTCTGGTCGATGATCGCCAGGGCCGAGAACTGCGCCGGCCGTAAGTCGTGGGTCGAGAGCCGTTCAATCAGATTCTGGAACAACTTCAACTGCGCCCGGCGCATGGCGTAACCGATCAGGTCGTCCAGGGCGGCATCCAGTGGCGCCTGGGTTTCGGCGTTGTCGGCAGGGGGCTCGGGGGCGACGGCAATCTTGGAAGACTTGGCCATTGCAGGATGGATCCTCAGGCTGGCGGTTAAGAAGACTATCTAGTTTGCCGTGATTGATCGGGGATAGCCATGTTCTCTTGCGAAATCCCATACGTAACAAGGAATCCAGGGGCTACTTGAGCTAAGTTAATTTTGTTAATGGTTAATTGACATAACTAATTTTCGGGTTTAGTTTCTACTCATCTTCAGGCCCAGAACAAGAGAGCCCCGCCATGAGCAATTACGAAGGTCGCTGGACAACCGTCAAGGTCGAAATCGAGGAAGGCATTGCCTGGGTGATTCTCAATCGCCCTGAAAAACGCAATGCCATGAGTCCGACCCTGAACCGGGAAATGATCGATGTGCTGGAAACCCTGGAGCAGGATCCTGCCGCCGGCGTGCTGGTGCTGACCGGTGCCGGTGAGGCCTGGACCGCCGGCATGGATCTCAAGGAGTACTTTCGCGAAGTGGACGCCGGCCCGGAGATCCTTCAGGAAAAAATCCGCCGCGAAGCCTCGCAATGGCAATGGAAGCTGCTGCGCATGTACACCAAACCGACCATTGCGATGGTCAATGGCTGGTGCTTCGGTGGTGGCTTCAGCCCGTTGGTGGCTTGCGACCTGGCGATCTGCGCCGACGAAGCGACCTTCGGTCTTTCGGAAATCAACTGGGGTATCCCACCGGGCAACCTGGTGAGCAAAGCCATGGCCGATACGGTGGGGCATCGCCAGTCGCTGTACTACATCATGACCGGCAAGACCTTTGGCGGACAGAAAGCCGCCGAGATGGGGCTGGTCAACGAAAGTGTACCGCTGGCGCAACTGCGTGAAGTCACCGTGGCGCTGGCGCGCAACCTGCTGGAGAAAAACCCGGTGGTCCTGCGCGCCGCCAAGCATGGCTTTAAACGCTGCCGCGAACTGACCTGGGAGCAGAACGAGGATTACCTGTACGCCAAGCTCGATCAGTCGCGCTTGCTGGACACCGAAGGCGGTCGCGAGCAGGGCATGAAGCAGTTTCTCGACGACAAGAGCATCAAGCCCGGCCTGCAGGCGTATAAACGCTGAAACACGTGACGTACAGCCGGCGCATCCGGCTGTACACCGTGCTCATACCGCTTGAACGTATTCCCGATAAAGACAATAAAGAGGAATCACCATGCTGGACGTGCCCCTGCTGATCGGCGGCCAGTCGTGCCCCGCTCGAGACGGACGAACCTTTGAACGACGTCATCCGGTGACCGGCGCAGTCGTGTCGCGAGTTGCCGCCGCCACCCTGGAAGATGCCGATGCCGCCGTGGCCGTGACACCCGCCGTGCCCTGGCCTTGGCCCAGCGGGTCGAATCGGGCATCTGTCATATCAACGGCCCGACCGTTCACGACGAGGCGCAGATGCCCTTCGGCGGGGTCAAGTCCAGCGGCTATGGCAGTTTTGGCGGCAAGGCGGCCATCGAGCAGTTCACCCAATTGCGCTGGGTGACCTTGCAGAGTGGGCCGCGGTACTACCCGATCTGAGCACCTGTCGCCGCCTGCGTGCAGGGCGGACATAACAATAACAAGACTGCAGTCACCGGCTGCCATACCACGGTGGAGTGCTTCCCCGAGCACCGCTGGCATGCCTTGATGGAGGACAAGCACGTGAGTTCCGAATTCAGATCACCACCCCAGGCCGAGGCCAATGCGCCGCTGTATCGCCAAGTGTCCATCGGTCATCCCGCGGTCGAGGTCCGCGAAGAGCAGGGCATCCTGTCCATGCGCTCCCTCGAACCCCTGGCCGAGTTGCCTGCTCGCTTGCTCGATCGCCTGGTGCATTGGGCCGAGGTTCGCCCGCAACAGACCTTTGTCGCGGCGCGCCAGGACGGCGGTGACTGGCGGCGGGTGAGTTACGCCGAGATGCTGGCCAGTGTCCGTGCCATTGCCCAGGGCTTGTTGCCTTATGGTCTTTCGGCCGAGCGCCCGCTGGCGATCCTCTCGGGCAACGATATCGAACATTTGCAGATTGCCCTGGGCGCCATGTACGCCGGCATTCCCTACTGCCCGATCTCTGCGGCCTATTCGTTGTTGTCCCAGGATTTCGCCAAGCTGCGGCATGTCTGCCATCTGTTGCAGCCGGGGCTTGTGTTCGTCAGTGACGTCACGGCTTTCCAGCGGGCGATCGAGGCGGTGTTGCCGCTCGATACGCCGTTGATCAGCGTGCGAGGCGATATCAAGGGACGTCCGCAGACACGCTTTGCCAGCCTGTTGCAACAATCTGGCGCGGCCGAAGCCGACGCCGCGTTTGCCGCCACCGGGCCCGACAGCATCGCCAAGTTTCTGTTTACCTCAGGGTCCACCAAGCTGCCCAAGGCGGTGGTGACCACCCAGCGCATGCTCTGCGCCAATCAGCAGATGCTGTTGCAGACCTTCCCGGTGTTCGGCGAAGAACCGCCGGTGCTGGTGGACTGGCTGCCGTGGAATCACACCTTCGGCGGTAGCCACAACGTAGGCATCGTGTTGTACAACGGCGGGACCTTTTACCTGGACGACGGCAAGCCCACCGTCCAGGGGTTTGCCGAAACATTGCGCAACCTCAAGGACGTGTCGCCCACCGCCTACCTGACCGTGCCCAAGGGCTGGGAGGAACTGGTCAGCGCCCTGGAGCAGGACGCTGAGTTGCGTGAACGTTTCTTCTCCCGCATGAAGCTGTTCTTTTTCGCCGCCGCCGGATTGTCCCAGCGGGTCTGGGACCGTCTGGACCGGGTTGCCGAAGCGCACTGTGGCGAACGTATTCGCATGATGGCCGGGCTCGGCATGACCGAGGCGGCGCCGTCCTGCACCTTCACCACCGGGCCGTTGTCCATGGCCGGTTACATCGGTTTGCCGGCCCCGGGTTGTGAAGTGCGTTTGGTGCCGGTGGATGGCAAGCTGGAGGGGCGTTTTCGCGGGCCGCACATCATGCCGGGTTACTGGCGCGCGCCGCAGCAGACCGCCGAAGTCTTCGACGCGCAGGGTTTCTACTGTTCCGGCGATGCCCTCAAGCTCGCGGATCCGCGGAACCCACAACTGGGGCTGATGTTCGACGGGCGGATTGCCGAGGACTTCAAGTTGTCCTCTGGGGTCTTTGTCAGCGTCGGCCCCTTGCGCAATCGCGCGGTGCTCGAAGGTTCGCCCTATGTCCAGGACCTGGTGGTGGCCGCGCCGGATCGCGAGTGCCTGGGGGCGCTGGTCTTTCCCCGCTTGTATGAATGTCGACGTCTGGCCGGTTTGAGTCCGGACGCCAGCGACATCGAGGTCCTGGCCAGCGTGCCTGTGCGCCTGTGGTTCAACGACTGGTTGCAACGGCTCAACCGCGACGCCAGCGGTAATGCCAGCCGCCTGGAGTGGATCGCGCTGCTCGATCAGCCTGCCTCCATAGACCGTGGTGAAATCACCGACAAGGGCTCGATCAATCAGCGTGCGGTGTTGCAGTGGCGCGCCGACAAGGTCGAAGCGCTGTATCGCGGCGAAGAGCCTTCCATCCTGCGTGCCGGGCCTCAACCGTGAACAGCGTGGGACAGTATTCGAGCTTTCGCGATGTGGCGGTTTTCGACGCTCTGCGCACGCCTTGGGTCGATCTCGGCGGGGCATTGGCCGAGGTCTCGCCGATCGACCTGGGGATCAAGGTCGGGCGCGAGGTGCTGGCTCGCGCCGCCATCGATCCGGCAGCAGTCGACAGCGTGCTCGCCGGCTCCATGGCCCAGGCCAGTTTCGATGCCTATCTGCTGCCCCGCCATATCGGCCTTTACAGTGGCGTGCCGCAAGGGATCCCGGCGCTGGCGATCCAGTTGCTGCTGCAGCGCAGCGGGCTGGCCCTGGCCGACATCGGCTTGCTGGAAATCAACGAAGCGCAGGCGGCCCAGGTGCTGGGACTGGACGGCGACCGGCTCAATCGGCGCGGTGGTTCGATTGCCTTGGGTCATCCCTTGGCTGCCAGTGGTTTGCGCCTGGTGCTGAGCCTGGCCAGGCAGTTGCGTGAGGGCAATCTGCGTTATGGCATCGCGGCTGCGTGTGTCGGCGGCGGGCAGGGCATGGCCTTGTTGATCGAAAATCCCGTGTATCCAGGCTGAAGCAGGGCGTCGTTGGCCGATCGGCAAAGAGCGCCCTGCAGTCAGCGCAAACCTTGCGTTACTATGGCGACCCACCTTTCTGGAAGTCGCCTGGATGAGTAAGCCCGGTCAAACGGTGCTGGTCGCGCTGCGCAAGATGATCGCCTCTGGCGAATTGGCGGCTGGCGAACGGCTGATGGAGAACCCCACGGCGGAGCTTTTCGGCGTCTCGCGGATGCCGGTGCGCATGGCGTTCCGTACGCTGGAGCAGGAAGGCTTGCTGGTGCGTTTTGGCGGGCGCGGGTTTCAGGTGCGTTGCGTCAACCCCGATGATATTGCCGGTGCGGTCGAAGTGCGCGGTGTCCTCGAAGGCCTGGCGGCGCGCCAGACCGCCGAGCGCGGACTGTCGGACGAAGCCCGGACGACCCTTGAGCAGTGCCTGGCGCAAGGTGATCAGTTGTTCGACAAGGGCTATGTGACCATTGAGGACCTTGAGCTCTATCACGACCTCAATATGCGTTTTCACCAGGTGATCGTCGAAGGCAGCCACAACCCGGCCATCGCCGACGCCCTGGCGCGCAACGATCACTTGCCGTTCGCCTCGGTAACCGCCTTGGCGGTGGATCGGCATGACATGCTTCGCGAATATCGGCGCTTCAACTACGCCCATATGCAGCACCATGCGGTGTTCGATGCGTTGGTCAACCGCCAGGGCGCGCGTGCCGAAGCCATCATGCGCGAGCACGCCAACGCCACGTTGCGCTACGCCGAGATCTTCGGCTCGGCGGCAGCCGACGAGCGGATGAAGGTCATTCTGCGCTCGTAATTCCAGTTTTGCCGGCTCCACTGATAGCAACCTGAGCTTTGGCCTCGGACTGAGTCGAGGTAGGCGAGGGAAGTCTGACATCGAATTGTCATCTCTTGATCGCGGGAACGCCATGTTCCTTGAGTAATGTCATCGCCAATGAGATCGATCTCAAACGAGCGAACATGACTGATTTGAAAGAGGTAGCACGGCTGGCTGGTGTTTCGCGGGCAACCGCGGCGCGAGCCTTTTCCTCCCCTGAAGTGGTACGCCCGAGCACTCGCGAACAAGTATTCGCCGCCGCGCGGCAATTGGGTTTTCGGCCCAATCGTCTCGGCCGCCAACTACGTCTGCAAACCACCAGACTGATTGGGGTCGTGGTTCCCAATCTGCTCAACCCGGTGTTCGCCGAGCAATTCCAGGCGATGGAACGCGCTGCGCGCTTACGCGGTTACAACCTGTTGCTGGCAACGACTGGCTACAGCAGCGAACGTGAAAGCGCGGTGGTCGAGGAACTGTTGCGTCAGCGCGTCGATGGTCTGGTCCTGACGGTCACGGATGCTGATCGGAGCCGGGTGCTGAAAAGCCTTGTCAGCGAAGACACACCTTTTGTCCTGGCCTATCACCAGCCCGATCATCCTGACTACAGCAGCGTGTCGGTGGACAACCGCGCAGGCATGGCGCTTGCCACCCGTTATCTGCTGGACGCGGGGCATGGGCGGATCGGCATGGTCGCAGGCCCCGCCATGCAGTCCGACCGCGCTCGCCTGCGTTACTCCGGTTATTGCGATGCGATGCGTGAGGCCGGCCTCGACCGCCTGCCGGTGATCGAAATGCCCGCCCATACCCAGGCTGACTTCGCCGCTATCGAGCCGTTTCTACACGGTCCGCAAGCGCTCAGTGCGCTGGTCTGTTCCAACGATTTGCTGGCAATCAGCCTGATTGCCGAACTGCGGCGCAACGGCTGGCACGTACCCCGGCAGCTGTCGGTCATTGGTTTTGACGGCATCGCCCTGGGTACCCAGATGCACCCGACACTGTGCAGCGTCGTTCAACCCATCGCGACGCTGGCGTATACCGTGATCGATCAGTTGCTGGCGCAGATCGCAGGCGCCGCCGCGGTTTCCCATTGCCTGAGTTGCCATATCCGGCCGGGCGAAAGCACTCGACCCTACGAGGAGACACTTGATGATCCGCTTCAATAAAACCCTGGCGGCATTGCTGCTCTGTGGCGCGGTCAGCCTGGCCCAGGCCGCTGAAACGGCCATTTGCTACAACTGCCCACCGGAGTGGGCGGACTGGGCCACGCAGCTCAAGGCGATTGCCGATACCACTGGCGTGCAGGTCCCTCTGGACAACAAGAACTCAGGCCAGGCATTGGCGCAGCTGGTCGCCGAACAAGCCGCACCGGTGGCTGACGTGGTGTATTACGGCGTCACCTTCGGTTTGCAGGCGCAAAGGGCCGGTGTGGTCGACACCTATAAACCCAAGGGTTGGGAGCAGATTCCCGCTGGTTTGAAAGACCCGGAAGGTCACTGGTTTGCGATTCACTCCGGCACGTTGGGCATCATGGTCAACGTCGATGCATTGGGTGGCTTGCCGGTGCCGCAAGGCTGGAACGATCTGCTCAAACCGGAATACAAAGGCATGGTCGGCTACCTCGACCCGTCCAGTGCTTTTGTCGGTTATGTCTCCGCGGTGGCCATCAACCAGGCCATGGGCGGTAGCCTGGAAAACTTTGCTCCGGCGATCGATTACTTCCAGAAACTGGCGAAAAACGCCCCCATCGTGCCCAAGCAGACGGCTTATGCCCGGGTACTGTCCGGCGAGTTGCCGATTCTGGTCGATTACGACTTCAATGCCTATCGGGCGCGCTACAAGGACCACGCCAACGTCGCGTTCGTGATTCCCAAGGAAGGCAGCATCAGCGTGCCTTATGTGATGAGCATGGCAGGCAATGCCCCGCATCGGGCCAATGCCGAGAAGGTCCTGGATTTCGTCCTGTCCGATCAAGGCCAGGCACTGTGGGCCAAGGCGTACCTGCGGCCGGTGCGGGCGACCCAGATAGAGGCGGATGTCGCCGCGCAGTTCCTGCCGGACAGCGATTACGCCCGGGCCGGCGTGGTCAACTATGAACAGATGGCAGCGGTGCAGGAAGCCTTCTCCGCGCGTTATCTGAAAGAGGTCAAGTAAGTGAAGGCCTCGATAGGAATCACGCCGGACGTTCAGTCGAGGCCGGCCATTGTGCCGCGCTTGCGGCCGACCGCTGCCTGGGCGTTGGCGCCAGCCGCAGCGCTGCTGGCAGCGTTCTGGTTATTGCCGCTGGCCCACCTCATTGTGCTGGGTGGGCAAAGTCGCGACGGCCGCGACAGCGGCTATTGGCAGGTGCTGGGTAGCGCGCAATACCTGGGCAGCCTGGCGCAAACCTGCATGCTGGCCCTCTTGGTGACTCTTGCGGCGCTGTTGGTGGGCGGCATCAGTGGCGTGTTTCTCACTCGCCAGCGCTTCTTCGGCCGTTCGGCACTGGTCGCCTTGTTGACCTTTCCGCTGGCGTTTCCCGGCGTGGTGGTCGGCTTCCTGGTGATCATGCTGGGCGGTCGCCAGGGGTTGTTCGCCACCCTTGGCCTTGAGCTGGCGGGTGAGCGCTGGATTTTTGCCTACTCGCTGACGGGATTGTTTGTCGGCTACCTGTACTTCTCGATTCCGCGGGTAATTCTCACAGTGATGGCGGCTTGTGAAAGCCTGGATCGCAGCCTGGAAGAAGCCGCCCATTCACTGGGGGCGGGTCATTGGCGAGTGGTCTGCGACGTCATCGTGCCCGGTCTGGCGCCGGCATTGGTCTCGTGTGGCGCGATCTGCTTTGCCACCTCCATGGGCGCGTTCGGCACGGCCTTCACCCTGGGTACTCGGCTGAACGTGACTCCGGTGGCGATCTATAACCTGTTCACCAATTACGCCAATTTCGCCGTGGCCGCGGCGCTGTCGGTGGTGCTGGGCGTGGTGACCTGGACTGTGCTGTTGCTGACCCGGCGGTTGGTCAAAGAATCGAGGGCGGTCCTGTGAAGCGCTCAACGCTGTTTGTCGGGCAATTGGTTTTCACAATGCTGGTTTGCGCCTTCATGCTGGTGCCCGTGCTGATGTCGCTGCTGGCCGGGTTGACCCGTAATTATTTCCAGGGAATATCCAGCGGTCTGACATTCGATTGGCTGGTGCAAGTCTGGCAGGCCTACTCGCCGACCGTCTGGCTCTCCCTGCAACTGGCGCTAGCCTGTGCGCTATGTGTCTGTGTGGTTGGCGTGCCGGCGGCTTATGCGTTGGTCCGGATGAACAATCGCTTCAGCCGCGCGTTCGAGGAACTGATGGTGCTGCCGGTCGCCATGCCCGGTCTGGCCAGCGCGCTGGCATTGTTGCTGACCTATGGCCAATTTGGCGGGTTTCGCAGCAGTTGGCTGTTCATTCTGGTCGGCCATGTGCTGTTTACCCTGCCGTTTCTGGTGCGTCCGGTGATGGCGGTGATGCAGCGCCAGCATCTGCCGGTCCTCGAGGAGGCGGCGGCCAGCCTGGGCGCCGGGCCGATCCGGCGGTTCTTCAGTGTGGTGCTGCCCAACTGCCGGGCGGGGGTTCTCGCCGGCGTGTTGATGGTGATCACCCTGTCGTTGGGTGAGTTCAACCTGACCTGGATGCTCCACACGCCGATGACCAAGACATTGCCGGTGGGTCTGGCCGACAGCTATGCCTCGGCCAGGCTGGAAGTCGCCAGTGCCTACACCCTCATATTTTTGCTGATGATCGTACCGCTGCTTATTGCGTTGCAGGCCATCGGCGCGCGTCTCTCCCGTGGAGAAAATCGATGAGCGGAACCACCATTCGCCTACAGGGGTGCCGCAAGGCATTCGCTGACGGCACAGTCGCCGTGCATGACCTGGACCTGAGCATCGAGGCTGGAGAAACCCTGGCGGTTCTCGGCCCGTCCGGCTGCGGTAAAACCACCACCCTGCGGCTGATTGCCGGTCTGGAACGTCCGGATGTGGGGCAGATATTTTTTGGCGACAACGATGTCACGCAGCTGCCGATCGAGCGCCGCAATGTGGGCATGGTCTTCCAGAACTACGCCTTGTTTCCGAATCTGGATGTGGCCGGCAACATCATCTACGGCCTGAAGATTCGCGGCATGTCGCCCTGCGAACGCAACAAGCGTTGCGCGGAGCTGCTGGAGTTGGTCGGCCTGCATGACCATGGCAAACGTAGCATTCACGAGTTGTCCGGCGGTCAGCGCCAGCGGGTCGCCCTGGCCCGCGCCCTGGCCCCGCGGCCGCGGCTGTTGCTACTCGACGAACCCTTGGCGGCGCTGGATGCGCAGTTGCGTGAGCGCTTGCGCAGCGAGTTGGATCAGCTGTTGCGCAGCCTGGGAATCACCGCCGTGTTCGTCACCCACGACCAGGGAGAAGCCATGGCGCTGGGGAATCGCATTCTGGTGATGGAGCAGGGCCGCGTCGCGCAATTGGCCAGTCCGCGGGAAATCTATCAGCAGCCGGCCAACGCTTTCGTCGCCAGTTTCGTGGGCAACCTCAATGCCTTTTCGGTGATCGAAGGCTCCCCCCATGGCTTGAAAGTCAGCGGCGGCGAATTGCCCTGGGATGGCCGCGATCTACCCACGACGGTGTATTGCCGCCCCGAACATTTGCGGGTGATGGACTGCCAGGGGCAACTACGCGGACGTCTTGTCGGCCAGTTTTTCCAAGGGGCCCAAAGCCGTCTGTTGGTGGATGTCGGCGCTCCCCAGCCGTTGTTGGTGGACAGCACCGATGGCGTGATTTACGGGGCCGGCGCGATGATCGCCTTGACCATCGAACCACAGGTGTTGTTCACCCTGCATTCGTGATGCCGCTGTTTTCCGAGATCCGTATTTTGAACCATCCGTTTGTTGTTGCGCAGATCAGCGATCTGCATCTTAAAGCCGGTCAGAAGCTGACCTATGGTGTGGTCGATACCCTCGGTGCATTGCGTCGCGCTGTCGATCACCTCAACGCCAGCCGGCCGCGCCCGGATATTGTGGTGATCAGCGGCGACCTGGTGGACTTCGGTCGCCCTGACGAATATGCCGTGCTGCACCCTGAGCTTGCACGCCTGCATATGCCTTGCTACCTGGTGCCCGGCAACCACGACAACCGGGAGCATTTGTTGGCCGCATTTGCCGATCACCGCTACTTGCCGACGGTGGCCGGCGCACCACTGGATTGGGTGGTCGAGGAGCATCCGCTGCGCCTTATTGGTCTGGACACGAGCATACCCGGTGCCCATGGCGGTCAGTTGCTGGACAGTCAGTTACGCTGGCTCGATGAACAACTGACCCGTCGTCCCGATGCGCCGACACTATTGATCCTGCATCATCCGCCGTTTATCAGTGGCATTGGCCATATGGACCGCGAACCGTTCATCAACGCGGCGGCACTGGAGCTGCTCATCGCCCGTCACCGGCAGGTCGAGCGCTTGTTGTGCGGGCACCTGCATCGGCCGATGCAGCGGCGTTTCGGCGGTAGCCTGATTTGCGTGTGCCCCGGTACCTCACATCAAATCGTGCTGGATCTGCAGGAGAACGCCCCGGCGCATTTCAATCTGGAACCGCCCGGGTATCTGCTGCATCGCTGGCATGTGCAGGCGTTGGTGAGCCATAACGCGGTGTTGGGTGAGTATCCCGGGCCGTATCCATTTTATGACGCTCATGGCTTGATTGACTGATCACTAGAGGTCGAGCACCAGCAGCGGCGTCTTCGCGCGCGAGCAGCAAGGGGTGAACTGGTCGTTGGCGGCTTGTTCATCCTCGGTGAGGAACAGGTCGCGATGCTCCGGCACGCCCTCCAGAACCCGCGTCAGGCAGGTGCCACAAATGCCCTGTTCGCAGGAGATCGCGATCTCGATGCCCTGGTCTTGCAGCACCTGTACCACGCTCTTGTCGGCTGGCACCTCGAAGCGTTGGCCGCTGCTGGCGAGCTGAATCGAGAAACTGCCGTCGGTGCCGGTGTCGATGGGCGCGGCGGCGAAGTACTCGCGATGCAGGCAGGGCTCCTGCCAGCCCTTGGTCTTGGCCGTGTCCAGCACGTGCTGCATAAAACCACCGGGGCCACACACATAGACATGCACGTCGTGTTCAGGCGTGGCCAGGACCTTGGCGGCGTCCAGCGCCGTCTCGGGTTCCTGATCGAAATGCAGGAACACCCGGTGGGCAAACGGCGAGTGTTGCAGGCGTTTGACAAAGGCCGCGCGATCCCGTGAACGGGCGCAGTAGTGCAGTTCGAAATCCGCGCCGCTGTGCGCCAGGCGTTCGGCCATGCAGAGGATCGGGGTAATGCCGATGCCGCCGGCGAAGAGCAGACTGCGCCTGGCCTCATGGACCAATGGAAACAGATTGCGCGGTTCGCTGATCGGCAGGTGCATGCCAGCGTGGATCTGCTCGTGCATGGCCAGCGAGCCACCCCGGGAAGTTGGGTCCTTGAGCACGCCGATCAGGTAGCGATGGCGCTCTTCGGGGTGGTTGCACAGGGAGTATTGGCGGATCAGGCCGCCAGGCAGATGCACATCGATATGGGCGCCGGCGCTGAAGGCCGGCAGTGGTCGCTCATCGACACTGGCCAACTCGTAGCTGCAGATGTCCTGGGCTTCGTTGTGGCGCGAAACCACCCGTACGTTGATCATGCCAGTGACTCCTGCGGGGCTTGTTCCTGGGCGATCAGGCGCTCCAGGACACGACGCGACTGCACGCCGCCGGCGTCGATATTAAGTTTGAGCAGGTTGCGCAGGGGGTGGTCGAGCAGGTTCTGTTGCTGGCGTTCGAGCATCTCCAGGTCCTCGCTGAAAATCTTCCCCTGACCCTCTCGGATGCTCGCGGTAAGGACTTCGTCCTGCGGGTTGAAGTTGCGCGCCATGCCCCAGAAGTACCAGATCGAGGTCTCGGTTTCCGGGGTGATGAAGTCGACGACGATGCTCGACGCCTTGAACTGCGGATCGGCGTGATAGCCGCCTTTGCCGGCATGGGCCACACCGACTTCGATCAGCACATGGCTGGGTGGGCTGAAGCGGCAGATTTGCCAGCGGTCCACCGGCACATCGTCGGCCAGGTTGTTGCCGCGCAGGGCCATGCGCCAGAAGGGCGGCGCCATGATGTTTTCCATGTGACGGGCGGTGATCACTTCGTCGCCTTCGACCGTGGTGATCGGGGCGACCTCATCGATTTCCTTTTGGCCGATGCTGGACGCATGCACATAGGTCTCGTGGGTCAGGTCCATCAGGTTGTCGATCATCAGGCGGTAGTCGCAGTTGATGTGGAACAGACCGCCACCGTAAGCCCATTCATTGTTCACGGCCCACTCCAGGTGGTGGATCAGTGCCGGGTCTGCCTTGTCCTGTTCGCCCGGCCAGACCCAGATAAAACCGTAGCGCTCGACCACGGCGAAGGTCTTGTTGCAGGGGAATCCCCGGACTCGCTGCCCCGGCATTTCCACGGTCTTGCCATCGCAGCCCATGACCAGGCCGTGATAGCCGCACACCAGGTTGCCGTTTTCGACGTATCCCAGTGACAGCGGTGCGCCGCGATGAGGGCAGAAGTCCTCGACGGCCGACACCTGGCCTTTATGCCCGCGGTAAAAAACCATCTTTTCACCACAGATCTGACGGCCTAGTGGCTTGTCGGAGATTTCATCGAGCGTACAGGCGACGTACCAGGTGTTCTTGGGGTACATGGAGATTCTCCAAGGCGGTTTGTTGTTATTTATGGGATCCATTAGTTGTTATTTAATCGCTTCTTGTCAAATATTTTCAGGTTTAAAATATTTAATGGATCCATTGAGGTGTCATGGACCCTTTTCTGGCAGCACGGGCCAGCAGCGGATCATCACTGATTGCAGCTTCGTGTAGTTGTCGATGAAGGCGCTGCCGAACTCGCGACCAATGCCCGAAGACTTGAGGTCACCGAACGGCACGGCCGGGTCAAGCAGCAGGTGCGGGTTCACTCAGACGGTGTCCGCTTCGATGCAGGGATCATGTTCAGCAGGCGGGTGGGGAGCGAGTCGGGGAAAGGCAGAGAAACCATGGTCACGCAAGGCTCAGCAGGATGTCCGCCGCAACCAGGGCATCGATTATGCTGGCGTCGCTCAAGAGCGGTATCGTGAGGTGCTGGGCGTTTTGCCGAAGTATTGCCTGAACCTTCTCGCGAAGTAGTTGGAATCATTAAACCCCACCTCGAACGCGACATCACCGACCGACAGGGTGCAGGCGGGATCGGTCAGCAGAGCCTTTGCCCTGTCTAGTCGGCGCTGGACGATATACTCCCTTGGCGTGGTCCCGTTGCGCGCAAACAGACTTTGTAGTGTGCGCATCGGGTAACCTGTTGCGGCCGCTATCAGAGCTGGGCTCAGTGCCGGATCGGTCAGCCTCGCGTTGATCCACTCGATTATCCGTCTGTACTCACTGTCGACAGTCCTGCGCTCCGCATCATGATTTCCACGAAGGGCCAAGTTGGCCAGGTCGACCAGTATCCGTGCGAGCGTCTCATCTTCCTCCGCGTCGACGTCTCCATGCTGATACTCAAGCAATAGCGAGAGGGTGAATTGACGCAACCGTTTCACCGCAGGTAGCTGGCTCGGCACGCTCATACCAGGATGAAGAGACATCCGTGCCGTTTTGTCCAGCATCGTTGACGGCAGCTCCAGCATCAGCAGATCACTGCGGTTCGATACGTTCACCGAGAAAGGGCTCCGAGTGTCGCACAAAGCCAGATCGCCGGTTGCCAGGGACGTACATGTGCCCTGTTGCCAGGTCTCGGAAAATCCCCTGTGCTGAAGGTGCAGCTTTATCAGGTCATCGCGTCCGCTTCCCGTTCTGCACGAGACGGTGGATTGGTTTGCTTGTGCGCGTATGAGGTTTAGCGATCCTAGAGGACGGTGCCATAGGGTGGCATCGAAATGATCGCCTTCGTGCTCAACAGTGCAGCCCGGAAATTTATCCATGACTACCTGATTCCAGCACTTCAAGCGGTCATGCGAAGAAAACGAAGCGGATGAAACACTCGACAAATGACCCATGGCTGTCTCCTCGTTCTTGTTTTTATTTTTTTGGCGAAGCCCACGACACGTATTCATGTGGTCGACATTCCACAAGCATATCGCATTGCTATTGCTACGCGTTGCGCGTTCGTGCTGGTCAACCTTGCGCCTGTGTGCGCGCATTGAGATCGTTGGCCGGCTAGGATGAAGACCGAATTTGTGTGTAGCACGAGTATCGGATCATACCGCCAAGGGGCGCGTGTCCCGATAACCACGAGGAGAATCAGATAATGAATGTCATGCGTCGGGGATGCTGCCTGTGCGGGCAGGTCCAGGTGGTTCTGCGGAACCTGCCATTGGCGATTGCCTCATGTCATTGCAACCATTGTCGCAAGACCAGTGGGGCCGCGTTCTCACTGGTCGCAATACTGCCCGCACAGGCAGTCGACTTATCTGGAGAGGTGATGGCCTATGACGACATTGCTGATAGCGGCGCGCGGATTTCACGCCGTTTCTGCGGCCGTTGCGGCTCACCCGTCGAAACGGCATCGTCGATAACCGAGCAGCAGGGCATTCGGATAATCAAGCTGGGCCTCTTCGACGAGATCAACGACCTCAGGCCCAGTGTTGAATTGTTTTGCCGATCGCGCGCGGGGTGGCTGCCACCTTTTGAGGAGGCACGCCGTTATACCGCTATGCAAACGCCTGATGTCTGAGAATTTGAACAGGAGACGCCCCATGATCCCGATCACTGCAGCACTGACGCCTTGTTGTGGCGCGCACTGGACGCTGACCCCGGCACTGTTGGACGAACCGCGGCCTGATGAAGTATTGGTACGCGTCGTGGCCACCGGCGTATGCCACACCGACGTGAGCGTGCGCGAGCAGCATCTCCCTATGCCGCTGCCTGCCGTGCTCGGCCACGAAGGCGCGGGCATTGTGGAGCGAATCGGCGAAAACGTACGGGATCTGTCCGTGGGTGACCATGTCGTGATGTGTTTCGACTACTGCGGGACCTGCCCGAACTGCCTGCGCGGTCTGCCGAACTATTGCGAGCAAGCATTTCCACTGAACTTCGCAGGCTGCCGCGGTGATGGCAGCGTTACGATTCGGACAGAGGAGAGGGATGTGCATGGCAGTTTCTTTGGCCAATCGTCCTTCGCCACCCATGCGCTCACTCATCAGCGTAATGCCATCCGCGTCCCCAAAGACGTACCCCTGGAGTTGCTTGGGCCACTCGGCTGCGGCATCCAGACAGGCGCGGGCACGGTGATAAACGCACTGCGGCCCAGCTTCGGCAGCCATCTTGCGGTATTCGGCGCGGGCGCTGTCGGCTTGGCTGCGATCATGGCCGCCAAGTTGACCGGCTGTGCAACCATCGTTGCGATCGACATCCATGATAACCGACTGGACCTTGCCAGGGAGCTGGGAGCCACACACGTCGTCAATGCCCGGAGCGAGGGCGACATCGTCGCCCAAGTGCGTGCGGCTTCAGGTGGCCGTGGCGCCGACTATGTGGTCGATGCAACGGGCGTTGCAGCCGTAGCGGCGCAGGCGGTCGCCAGTCTCGCACCGTTGGGCCGGTGCGCAATTGTCGGTGTGTATCCGCCGGAGACCCATTTGGTACTGCCCGCCGGGGCGCTGTTCTTCGGCCAGACAATTGGTGGCGTCGTGGGGGGCAACGGTATCCCGAAGATATTCATCCCGCAGCTGATCGAGATGTGGCGTCAGGGCCGATTTCCATTCGATCGGTTGATCACGTTCTACGACTTTGCGCAGATCAACGAAGCCGTCGATGACGCCGTCTCCGGACGGGTTCTCAAGCCTGTTTTACGTATCGGCAACACGAAGGCCACAGACCGCTAGCTTGCCGGTAGCGGCCCGAGCTGACGCAACAATCTCCGGCATGTGCAAGTCGAGAATGACCAGGTCGGGTTCGAAGCTGTTGAACAGGTCCAGGGTTCGCAGTGGTTGGGTGCTGCTCAGGACGTTGGTCAGCCCTTCGCGCACCAGCAGTTGCTCCATCAGGTATTAAACCGTGTTAGCGCGGCTGGGCGCCATCTGCCAAATTTCGGCGATGCCCGAAGCGCAGCCGACGCAAGCGAGGAAATGACCGCGTCACTGGTCTTACGTGGTTGCCCGTAGGCGCGCGCGCCCGAATCAGGCCGATGCCTGTTGGTACTTCTTCAGGCGATAGGCAAACTGCGCACGACTCAATCCCAGCAGGCGTGCCGCCGCCGCCAGATTGCCTGCGCTGTGTTGCAGCGCTTCCTCGATCAGGCGCGATTCCAGCCCTTCGATGGAGAAACCTTGCTCCAGCCGGGTCAAGGTTTCCAGCAAGGCCGCACGCGGTTGTGGGCTGGAGGGGCTCTGGTCGATGGCCGCGAGGCTGCCGTTATCGTCGAGGGAATACAGCTCCTGGGGTATGGGTTCATTGCGAAACAGGTGGACCAGGTCGATGGCCTGGCCATCTTCGCTGGCGATCAGGCCGCGCTCCACCAGGTTCTGCAGTTCCCGCACGTTGCCGGGGAAGTCGTAGCGCAGCAGCGCCTTGAGCGCGCGCATGGTCAGCCCGGCGGGCTTGCGCGCGTAGTCCTGGCAGAAGCGCCGCAGGAACGCATTGATCAGTAACGGGATGTCGTCGCGTCGCTCGCGCAGGGGCGGCAGGGTGATGGGGAAGACGTTCAGGCGGTAGAACAGGTCTTCGCGAAAGTCGCCCGCCGCAACCGCTTTGCGCAGGTCGACGTTGGTGGCCGCCACTACCCGCACATCGACCTTGATCGACTGACCGCCACCGACGCGTTCGATCTCACGTTCCTGCAAGGCACGCAGTAGCTTGCCTTGTCCGGGCAGGCTGAGGCTGGCGATTTCATCGAGAAACAGGGTGCCGCCGTGGGCCCGTTCGAAGCGTCCTGGACGCGAATGGGTCGCGCCGGTATAGGCGCCGCGTTCGACGCCGAACAGCTCCGCCTCGATCAGATTGTCCGGGATTGCGGCGCAGTTGAGGGCGACGAAAGGCGCCTGGTGGCGTGGGCTGTACTGATGCAACTGACGGGCAAACAGCTCCTTGCCAACCCCCGATTCGCCGCTGAACAACACCGTCGCCGGGGTCGGCGCCACGCGTTGCAAGGCGAGGGTGGCGGCATTGAAGGCGGCGCTGGCGCCAATGGGCTTGGGTCCGCCGGGCAGTTCGCCGTCGTCCTGGGGGGCGGGTGCCGGGGCTTGGCGCTGCCTGAAGGGGGCGTTGTTCGGTGAGGCGGTGAGATAACTCAAGTCTTGTTCGACATCGCCCCATTGTTCGGCGGTTTTGCCAACGACTCGGCAGGTCTCGTGGCCCATGCCCCGGCATTCGGTTTCCCGGAAGATCACCAGGCGCCCGAACAGCCCGCTGACATAGCCGATGGCATAGCCCAGTTCGGTCCAGCACACCGGGTCCTGGCCGATCCCGTAGGCGGCGATATGTTCGTCGGCCTCGCAGGAGTGATGCCAGAGGAACTCGCCTTCATAGAAGCCGGAGTCGGCATCGAACTTGAAGTGCAGGGGTTCGACCTTGGTCATGCCTTCGAGGGTATGCAGGCGCGTGCCAGCGGAGAAAATCGCCGCCGCATCGGCATCCGGCCAGCGCTCGCGGATCAGTCGGGCATCCCGTGCGCCGGACAGGTAGCCGGTGCGGGTAAACAGGCCACGGGTTTGTTCCAACCCCTGGCGATCGATGATCTCCCGACGTAGCGCGCCGAAGGATGAACTGTGCAAGAGCAGCATGCGCTGATCATTGAGCCAGATGCGGCCATCGACCGGAGAGAAAAACAGGCATTCGGTCAGCTCGGCCAGGGTTGGTGAGTTGCCCTCGACCAGTTGGGTACTGTCCCCCCGGGGTGAAAAATGCTCCTCCAGCACCGTGAGATCCGGGAACAGCGAATGGGGATTGTTCATTGTTATGCCCCTGAGCGCGTTGACTGATCGAAATGATCAACTTCGAAATAGTTATTAAACATAACTTTATCATTTGAACAAGTGCCGCCGTGTCGGGCGCGTGCCGGGGCGGCAGCTCAATCCGCGGACCCTTCTCTCGAACCCTCAAGCCAGAGCCTTCGCCGCCCAAAGCACGGCGGAATGAGGGAAATCGGCATGGCCCTTGCTCTAGTGCTTTCACCACGCAGACGACTTCAGCGCTTCAGCAAGGCTGCGTCGGGCGATGACAAACACAAGAGCCGGGAGGCCGAAATGGCGGTAAATGAACCCTCTGATTTCCTGCAGGACGAGTTGTGGTGTGAACGTATTTTCAGCGGTGACTGGATACGCCCGTTGGGTGGCAGCAATAGCGTACGTGAGCCGGCCACCGGTGAGGTGCTGACGGTGACCGGACTGGCCGATGCGGCGGATATCGCCTTTGCCGGCCTCACCGCAGCCCGCGTGCAGCCGGCCTGGGCGGCATTGGGGCCACGGGACCGTGCAGAGATCTTCCGCAAGGCCGCCGCACTGGCCCAGCAACACTTTGCCGAGCTGGCGCTGTATGTCGCCCGGGAAAGCGGCGGCAGTTTGTTCAAGGGAGAACACGAGGTCCGGGAGGCGATTGTCTTGCTGCATCAGGCGGCCGGTCTGCTGTCGCAACCCCATGGCCTGGTGCTTCCCAGCGAGGCGGGGCGCTTGTCCTACGCCCGCCGCTTGCCCCACGGCGTGGTCGGGGTGATCTCGCCGTTCAACTTCCCCCTGGTGCTCTCGCTGCGCTCGGTGGCGCCGGCGTTGGCGGCCGGCAACGCCGTGGTGCTCAAGCCCGATCCGCAGACCCCGGTCAGTGGCGGCTTCATCATTGCCCGGCTGTTCGAGGCCGCCGGTCTGCCCAAGGGGCTGTTACAGGTCTTGCCTGGCGCAGCTGCGGCAGGTGAGGCGCTGTGCCGCGACCCGCATGTGCGGATGATCGCGTTCACCGGTTCTACTGCCGCAGGCCGCAAGGTCGCGGAGGTGGCGGGTCGTCATCTGAAGAAAGTGGCCCTGGAGTTGGGTGGGAAAAACTCGCTGATCGTGCTCGAAGACGCCGACCTCGACCTGGCGGCCAGCAATGCCGCCTGGGGCGCCTGGTTGCATCAGGGGCAAATCTGCATGGCCACCGGACGCATCCTGGCCCATGAGTCGATCGCTGCAGAACTGGTTCGCCGATTGGCCGAGAAAGCCCGGACGATCACGGTTGGCAATGCCGCTCGCGGCGAGGCGGTGCTGGGGCCTTTGATCAACAAGCGCCAGTTGCAACGCGTGCATGAAATCGTCACGGACAGTTTGAGGGCGGGGGCAAGACTGGAGGCGGGCGGTGAGTTTGACCAGCTCTTCTACCAACCCACGGTGCTTTCCGGCGTGCGTCCGGGCATGCGCGCGTTCGACGAGGAGATCTTCGGCCCGGTGGCCACGGTGGTGAGTTTCGCCAACGACGAGGAGGCCATCGAATTGGCCAATCGCACCGAGTACGGCTTGTCCGCAGGGATCATCTCGCCTTCGCTCGGGCGTGCGATGGCGATGGGCGAGCGACTCAATTGCGGTCTGCTGCATATCAATGACCAGACGGTGGCCGATGAGTGCATCAATCCATTCGGCGGGCGTGGCAGTTCGGGAAATGCCGGCAGCGTGGGTGGTCCGGCCGACTGGGACGAATACACCCAATGGCAATGGGTGACGGTCAAGGACACCGCGCCGCGCTACCCGTTCTGAGAAAGACCGGCCGACGCGAGCGGTCGGCCAGCCAGTTGAACCCACAAAAACAATAAGAGGACACAACATGAAGCTCGACAACAAGATTGTGCTGGTGACCGGGGTCTCCTCGGGTATCGGCGCCGCCACGGCAAGCCTGCTGCGCAGCCACGGCGCCCAGGTGATCGGCGTGGATCTGAAGGCTCCGCACATGACCCTGGACGGTTTTGTCCAGGGCGACCTGAGCAGCGCCGAGAGCATCGACCGGCTGTTGCCGCAGCTACCCGCACGGATCGATAGCCTGTGCAATATCGCCGGCGTCCCGGGTACCGCCGACCCGCAACTGTTGGCGCGGGTCAACTACCTCGGCTTGCGACACCTGAGCAGTGCACTGCTGCCGCGTATCACGGCGGGCGGCAGCATCGTCAATATCGCCTCGATCCTCGGCGCCGAGTGGCCGCTGCGCCTGGAACTGCACAAGGAACTGGCGCGTATCGAGGGTTTTGCCGCCGCGCAAGCCTGGCTGGCCGCACACCCGGTACCGGACCAGACCTGCTACCAGTATTTCAAGGAAGCCTTGATCGTCTGGAACTATCTGCAGGCCCAGCCCTGGTTTCTCGAACATTCGGTGCGCATGAACAGCGTGGCGCCGGGCCCGGTGTTCACCCCCATCCTCGGCGACTTCGTGAGCATGCTCGGCGAGGCCAGGACCCAGGCCGATGCCCATCGCATGAAGCGCCCCGGTTATGCCGATGAGGTGGCGGCGGTGATCGCTTTCCTGTGTGCCGACGAGTCGCGTTGGATCAACGGCGTCAACCTGGCGGTCGATGGCGGATTGGCCTGCACCTACATCTGAAACGCAAACCCGTAAACAGCGGCGCAAGCCGCTGACCGAGCGTGTTGGCTGGCGCCATGCGTGCAAAGCCATGCCAAAAATAAAAATAATGAGGAGCGTCCATGGACAACGTTATAGGTGGCTTTCGTTTCAAGCGTTGCGCCCTTTTCCTGGCGTTATGCGGTGTAGGCGCGATGGTCGAGAGGGCCGAGGCCATGCAACTGGACCTCGGTGATTCCGATTGGAAACTGCGCTGGGACAACACCATCAAGTACAGCCAGGCCTGGCGTTTGCAGGGGCAGGACAGCCGCTTGACCCATGCGCCGACCGCCAACGGCCTGTACCCCTCGATCCAGAGCCAGGGCGATAAGAATTTCAGCACCGGTCTGGTTTCCAACCGCCTGGACCTGTTTTCCGAAATGGACCTCAGCCGGCAGAACTACGGGCTGCGGGTGAGCGGCGCGGCCTGGTACGACGATATCTACAACAAGAGCACCGACAGCAGCGAGCAACCGCACTTCCTCAGTGACACCCGCAAGCTCAATGGCCGCGACGCCGAAATCCTCGATGCCTTCGTGTTCCTGCGCGGTGACCTCGGTGAAGACTCCCAGGGTGTGGTGCGTCTGGGGCGGCACAGCCTGGTCTACGGTGAAAGCCTGTTCTACGGCGGCAACGGCATCGCTAATGCCCAGGGCCCGACCGATGTGGTCAAGTTGCTCAGCGTGCCGGGAACCCAGTTCAAGGAGATTCTACGCCCGGTCAACCAGATCTCCGGGCAGTTGCAGATCAACCCGCAGTTGTCGGTGGGTGCCTACTACCAGTTCGAGTGGGAGCGCTCCAACCTGCCCGGTGCCGGCAGCTACCTGAGCGATACCGACGCCATCGGCTACGGCAGTGGTTCGCTGCATGAGGTGTTCGGCAACGACACGGTGAATGCGGGCGACCTGAAACCGAGAAACTCGGGGCAGGGCGGTATGCAGATTCGCTTCAAACCGGCCGGTACCGAGCTGGAACTGGGTTTTTACGCCGCGCAATATCACGACAAGACCCCGATCGGCCTGTACGCCTATCTCGACGGCCCGGCTGCGGCGGCCAGCGGATTGCCGATCCTGAGCGCTTATCGCCAGGTCTACGCCGAAGATATCCGAACGGCCGGCATCAGCTTCTCCACCGCCCAGGGCCCCTTCAACTTCGCCGGTGAAACATCGGTGCGCTGGAATGCGCCGCTGGTGAGCAATCTGCAAGTGGTGACCCCGGGCATGTTGGCGGACGGTGGTGACCACTCGCTGTTTGCCCGAGGCAAAACTGCCCACGCCAACCTGTCGGCGATTTATCTGTTGTCGCCGACGGCCTTCTGGGACGGCGGTTCGGCCCTGGCCGAACTGGCCTGGAACCGCACCCTGAGCATCACCGAGAACGCCACGGCCCTGGACTCCAACACGACCCGCGATGCCACGGCGCTACGGGTGCTGGTGGAGCCGGCGTATTTCCAGATTGTCGACGGGATCGACCTGACCGTGCCGATCGGCATGGGCGTGGTGCTCGACGGGCGCTCATCGGCGGTCAACAAGTCGGGTTTCGGTAATACCCACTCCGGAGACTGGAGTGTCGGGCTCAAGGCTACGTATCTGCAGCGCTGGGATGTCGGCCTGAACTACGTGAACTTCTTCGGCGCGCCGAAAGCCGGGCTGCGCGAGGACGGCAATTTCAGTTTCGGGCAATCGCTGGCCGACCGTGACTTCGTCTCGCTCTACGTGAAAACCTCATTCTAATAAGGTGGATTTGTCATGCAGAACCAAACTTTTCTCAACACTTGCATCCTCACCCTGGCCCTTGCCGGCATGAGCCTGGCGCAGGCGGCGGTGTCGCCTGAACAGGCCGCACGCTTGAAGTCCGAGTTGACACCCCTGGGCGGCGAGCGTGCCGGCAACGCTGATGGCAGCATCCCGGCCTGGAATGGCGGCTACACCCAGGTCGCGCCGGGCTACAAACCGGGAGACAAACGTCCCGATCCATTCGCCGGCGAGAAACCGCTGTACTCGATCAAAGCCTCGAATATGACGCAGTACGCCAGCGAACTGGCCGAGGGCACCAAGATCCTGTTGAAGAAATACCCGGACTATCGTCTGGACGTGTATCCGACCCACCGCTCGGCCGCCGCCCCGCAATGGGTGTACGACAACACCGCAAAGAATGCCAGCCGTGCCACACTGGACATCGAGAGCGAGAAAGTGACCGGGGCCTATGGCGGTATTCCGTTCCCGATTCCGGACAACGGTGCGCAGGTCCTGTGGAACTACCGGTTGTCCTGGCAGGGGGGGGACACCATCAGTTCACCTTTCGACACCTGGCTGATGACCGCGGGCGGCAAGAAGGTCCAGGCTACCCGGGCGCTGTACACCTACCAGTTTCCTTATTACATCGAAAGCGGCAGCCCGGAAAACTTCTCCGGCAAATACCTGATGGGCAAAATGTTCACCGAGCTGCCGTCATCCAAGGCCGGCGAAGGCCTGATGACCCATTGGGACCTGGACCCGGCCAACCGTGCGGCCTGGCAGTACCTGGTCGGTCAGCGCCGGGTGCGCCGGGCACCGAATATTGCCTATGACACCCCGGACTTCGTCACCTCCGGTGTCGGTCTGTTCGACGAAGCCTTTATGCTGTTCGGGCCGACCGACCGCTTCGACCTCAAGCTGATGGGCAAGAAAGAACTGGTCGTCGCTTACAACAATAATCGCGCGGGTCTGGCCAAGAGCGATGATCTGGTCAAACAGAACTTCCTCAATCCCGACCTGGTGCGCTGGGAGAAGCATCGGGTCTGGGTGGTCGAGGCCATGCTCAAATCCGGCAAGCGCCATGTGGTACCGCGCCGGACTTACTACATCGACGAGGATTCCTGGCAGATCCTGATGGTCGACGGGTATGACGCCCAGGGCAAACTGGGGCGCCAGATGTATTCGCTGACGCTGCTGGCGCCGGACCTGCCGGCGCTTACCGCGCAGGTCATGTGGGGCAGCTACAACCTCGACACCGGCGCCTACTTCCTCAACTCCTCGAGCAATGACCTGGCGGTTCAGTACCAGAAAGTCGCGAAACCTTCGGCCTCCTTTTTCACGCCGGATGCCATGGCCAACGAAAACATGCGTTGAACCATGGGCGGCCGTGGCGGGCGAGCAGCTCGTCACGGTCGCCAGTGACTTTCCAAGCAGGATAAAGACATGAACCTTGAAAGAATCTTTTCGCGTTTTGGCCGGCGATGGGGCCCCTGCGCCCTGGCGTTGTGCCTGTTGGCGAGCCTCTCCACTGCTGCGCAGGCCGCGACGTTCGCGGTACTGCTGCAGCCGCCACTGCCCACCGCCAAGGCCCCGCGTGCGGTATTGCTCGGCTTGGCCCGGGCCGGGGAGCGTTTGGTGGCGGTCGGTGAGCGCGGCATCGTGCTGCTCTCGGATGATTCGGGCACGACCTGGCGCCAGGCCAGCGTGCCGGTCAGCGTCAGCCTGACGGCGGTGCAGTTCGTCGATGCCGAGCAGGGCTGGGCCGTTGGCCATCTGGGGGTGGTGTTGCACAGCGCGGACGGCGGTGAAACCTGGCACAAGCAGCTCGACGGCGAAGCTGCCGCCGCGCTGGCATTGCAGGCGGCGCAGCGTGAGGCCGGGCAGCCGGGGGCCGCCGGCAAACTGGCGCAGGCGCGGCATTGGCTGGCTGACGGACCGGACAAGCCGTTTCTCGACCTGTACTTCAGGGATCGGCTGCACGGTTACATCGTCGGTGCCTACAACCAGATCTATCGGACCGACGACGGTGGGCAAAGCTGGCGGCCCTGGATGGGGCATCTGGACAACCCACAAGGCCTGAACCTGTATGGCATTCGTGGGGTGGGCAACGATTTGCTGCTGGTGGGGGAGCGCGGTTTGCTGTTGCGTTCGAGCGATGCCGGGGACTCGTTCCAGGCCTTGAGATCACCCTATGAAGGCAGCTTTTTCGGTCTGCTCGGTACCCGTGAGGGCGCCTGGATTGCCTATGGTTTGCGCGGCAATGCCTGGTGGTCGGATGACCGTGGCAGCAGTTGGCGGCGCCTTGACACCGGCATCGAGTCAACGCTGGCGAGCGCCACCGAACTGCATGACGGCAGCCTGCTGCTGGCCAGCCAGGGCGGTGAACTGCTGCTCAGTCATGACCAGGGGCACAGCTTCGATAAACGTCAGAGCCGCAACGGCGCGACGGTCGCGGCGGTGCAACAGGCGGCCGACGGCAGCCTGGCCAGTGTCGGTTTGAGTGGCGTGGCCGCTGACCAGGATTCGCGAGCATCCGGCAAACCTTGAAACTTCACGGTGTAGCGCTAGCGGGCCATGGCCCGTGCAACAGGAGTCAGACTTGAAAGACGACAAAACCCAAACCGTGATTGGCCGCCTGGAGGACTTCGACCAGGCTTCGGGGAATTTCGCCGAACGGGCGATCTTCAACCATCGACCGCTGGTGATCCTGCTGTGCCTGCTGGTGACCCTGGTGCTTGGCTGGCAGGCGACACGCATCGGCATCAACGCCAGCTATGAGAAAACCATTCCCAGCGGCCATCCCTATGTCGCCAACTTCCTGAACAATCGCAGCGAGCTGAGCGGCCTGGGCAACTCGTTGCGGATTGCCGTGGAGGTCAGGCAGGGCAGCATCTTCACCAAGGACTACCTCGACACGCTGGCCAAGCTCAACGACGAACTCTATTTGCTGCCGGGCGTGGACCGCCCGTACATGAAATCGCTATGGACCCCGACCACGCGCTGGACCGCCGTGACGGAGGAGGGCCTCGATGGCGGTACCGTGATCCCCGATGACTATGACGGTTCGGCGGCCAGTATCGAACAGGTGCGCACCAATGTCGGCCGCTCCGGTGAGGTCGGGCAGTTGGTGGCTGGCAACTTCAAGTCCAGTGTGATCTTCGTGCCCTTGCTCGAAATCAGCCCACAGACCGGCAAGGCCCTGGACTACGGCGAGTTTTCCCGGCAACTGGAAGCCCTGCGTCACAAGTACCAGACCGATGACCTGCGAATCCACATCACCGGCTTCACCAAAATCGCCGGCGACCTGATCGAGGGGTTGACCCAGGTCCTGCTGTTCTTCGTGGTGGCGGTGCTGGTAACCGTGGTGGTGCTCTATGGCTACACCCGTTGCGCGCGCAGCACCCTGCTGGTGGTGACCTGTTCGTTGGTGGCGGTGCTCTGGCAACTGGGCTTGCTGGCCATCCTCGGTTACGAGCTGGACCCCTACTCGGCGCTGGTGCCGTTTCTGGTGTTCGCCATCGGTATGAGCCATGGCGCACAGAAGATGAACGGCATCATGCAGGATGTCGGTCGCGGCACCCACCGGGTGGTCGCCGCGCGTTACACCTTCCGCCGCCTGTTCGCCGCCGGCATGACCGCGCTGCTCTGCGATGCGGTGGGGTTCGCGGTGTTGCTGCTGATCAATATCCGGGTGATCCAGGACCTGGCGATCACCGCCTGCCTCGGCGTGGCGGTGCTGATCTTCACCAACCTGATCCTGCTGCCGATTCTGCTCAGCTATGTTGGTGTCAGCCCGGCGGCAGCGCAACGTAGCCTGAGCTCGGAAGCCGCCGAGCTGCAGGCGCGCATCAAACATCCGCTGTGGCGTTTTCTCGACTTGTTCACGAAGCGGCGCTGGGCCATTGGCGCCATGCTCGGTGGCCTGTTGCTGGCGGCGGGCGGTTTTGCCGTGAGCCTGCAGCTGAAAATCGGCGATCTCGATCCCGGCGCCCCGGAGTTGCGGGTCGATTCGCGCTACAACCGTGACGCGCAGTTCATGACCGGCAACTATGCCGCCAGTTCGGATATCTTCGTGGTCATGATCAAGACTCCGGAAGATCAGTGCACGCGCTACGCCAGTCTGGCTGCGGTGGACGAACTGGCCTGGCGGCTGGAGCAACTGCCCGGCGTGGAGTCGACCACCTCGATGGCGGCGTTGAGCAAGATCGCCACGGTCGGTTACAACGAAGGTAACTTCAAATGGTATGAGCTGATCCCCAATGACGGCGCGCTGGGGGCGGTGCAGACCCGGGCTCCGCGGGAACTGTTCAACCAGGGCTGTTCGATGCTCTCGCTGTACGTGTACCTGGCCGATCACAAGGCCGATACCTTGAGTCGGGTAGTGGCGGCCAGCGAGCAGTTTATCGGCGAACACCCGGTACCGGAGGTCAAGTTCATGTTGGCCGCCGGCAGCGCCGGTATCGAAGCCGCGACCAATATCGTGGTGAAAAAATCCATGCACGAGATGTTGTTCTGGGTGTATGGCGCGGTAGGCCTGTTGTGCCTGCTGACCTTCCGCAGCTGGCGGGCTACCCTCTGTGCGATGCTGCCGCTGATGCTCACCTCGATTCTATGCGAGGCGCTGATGGTCGCGCTGGGAATGGGGGTGAAAGTGGCGACACTGCCGGTGATCGCCCTCGGCGTGGGTATCGGCATCGACTATGCGCTCTATGTCTTGAGCGTGATCCTGGCGCGGATGCGCGCCGGTGACAGCCTGGCCCAGGCTTATTACCAGGCGCTGCTGTTCACCGGCAAGGTGGTGCTGCTGACCGGTATGACCCTGGCGGTGGCGGTGTCGACCTGGGCCTTCTCGCCGATCAAGTTCCAGGCTGACATGGGCATCCTGCTGGCCTTCATGTTCCTGGTGAACATGCTCGGTGCCTTGATCCTGCTGCCGGCATTGGCCTGGCTGTTGCTGCCGAGCAAAGTCTTCGCAATCAAGCCTGAGGCGAGTCTGCTGGTGCACTGACGCACGCGCCGTTGCGGCCCGGGGCACGGGCCGCACTCCAAGCGCCATCAGTAGCGGATCATCACCGACTTGAGCTCGGTGCAAGTTTCTGCAACGACGAAGCGACGGGTTGCGTGTGCTCAGGTCGTAAAAAGGTTCAAGTTGGTACTATATTGTATGAGTTTCTGAATAGGGCCCCTCTGGGACAACCTGTTGCTGTCGAGACTCAGCCATGATTTCTGTTCTAGAGATTCGCCGCCTCATAGAAAACAGCTGCCTGCCCCTCGTGTGCTGTTGTACTGAGGAAGGCGAGGGGTTGTTGACGCTCAGAATTTACGATCCTTACAACAGTAGATTGGAACTCATTTTGCAGGGCCTGCCTCGCGACGAGCTCAAGGGTGGCCATGGGATTTCCCGCTTCGTCGAGGCACTCAGGTCTGAGTTGAAAGTCGGCCAGGACCGCGTGGTACAGCTTCACAGGCGCCTCTGATATGTCTGCCAACCTGCACCATTCAGCGTGCCTGGTTTGCGGAGACCAGCAGGCCTATTCCTGTTCGATAGGTGTGTGGGAAGAGTATCACTGTCCCGAGTGCGGACTTTATCGGGTGGCGAAGTGCTTGCTTGAAGCGATGCAGGTTGAAAATCAGCATTTCAACGTGGTCGCCACCAGAATCTGGCTTGAGTCCTGTCGATTTTCTGATCCGCTCCCTATGATCACGCTAGAGCACGCGATCATTCAGGTGAACTGAGGGCAGTACGCTGACACCTGATCGTCAAACAACGTGATGATGGCCTACGCTTCCTTGTCTGGAGGCTTTCCCTGTTCTTTTGCAAAAAAGCTCGGGCGTTTTTACAGCGTAAGCACACGAAGCCGTTAAACTGACATAGCGAGAACGGCTTGTGTCCGTTTAGTTTGTTTTCATCGCATTACCTGACACGAGGTGCTTGGGGTGAGAGAACCACACACTCGGTTGTAAGGACAGGGTCACGTTTCTGGTACCTCACGTGCTCTCAAGGGCCGTAGGACGGTGATTGCAGGCATACAGTGGTAAAAAAAATGGACTCTAGCGTCGGGTTGATCAGTGGCGAAGAAGCGGAGCCTTTTTTCGTGCAGACACTGGAGCAGGCTATTGATGCCGTGGTGGTCATTGATGATCACAACTGTGTGGTGTTCTTCAATGGGGCGGCCGAGCAACTTTGGGGATGCCGGCGAAGCGAGGTGCTTGGCCACAACGTCAATACGCTGGTTCCCCAGGCTATTTACGCCCAGCATGACGGTTTTATTGGCGCCAACCGGGAAACGGGGGTCAACAAAATTGTTGGGAGCAGTCGGGATTTACGTATTGTGCGCAAGGATGGTGAAGAGCGTTGGGGCTCGATGTCCATCTCGAAAATCACCTTGCAGGGTCGTATTCTTTACGCCGCCTTTCTCAAGGACATCACCCAGGCGCGCTTGAAGGACATCGAGCACCGCTTGCTTTCGATGTCGGTCAATGCCACCCGTTCGGCCACCTGTATCGTCGACACTGATGGGCACCTCATTTATGTCAACGACGGCTTTGTTCGATTGCTGGGCTATTCCCGTGAAGAGGTGATCGGACAGTCACCGCTTATGTTCTTTGCCCCGGATACTCGAGCCAAAGCGTATGCGCAGCAGCGGCTGGAAAGACTCCTCGCGGGTCAATCGAATGAGAGCAGCGCGCTGATCAGCAAGCGTAATGGCCAACGGCTGTGGCTGCATGTTTCCTCGACGCCGGTGTTTGCGGCTCAGGGCAAGGTCGAAAACAGCGTGATTGTGTTGACCGACATTACCCGGACCAAGCTGCATGAGGTGTTGCAGGACAAAATCATTGGCGCGCTGCTGAAAGAGGCGTCGCTGGAGAGCGTGTTGACCTTGCTGTGCCAGGAAATTGAACACATCGCCCCCGAGGTCGCGGTGTCGATCCTCAGTGTGGACAAGGAAGGCATATTGCACCCCTTGGCCAGCCCGGGCTTGCCGACGGATTACTCCAGGGCTCTCGAGGGGCTGTCAGCCGGCCCCTCCAATGGCTCCTGCGGCACGGCAGCCTACCGGGGTGAGCCGGTCATGGTGACGGACATTTTTCACGATCCGCTCTGGGCTGAATACAAGGACCTGGCACAACAGTCGGGTTTTCAGGCCTGCTGGTCGGTTCCGGTACACAACGGCGCGGGACGGGTCGCGGCGACATTTGCGCTCTACTTCAGGGAGTGTCGTGGACCTGACCCGCTCCATATGCATCTGGTGTCGGCGGGGATCCACCTGTGCCTGTTGGCGCTGGAGCGGGAAGAGGCCCGGCAGTCCATTCTCCGAATGGCCTTTTATGATGCCTTGACCGGTCTGCCCAATCGCAATTTCCTCATGGCCCAGGCCGAGCGGATCCTGCTTGAAGTCGCTGAAGAACAGAGCGAACTGGCGGTATTGTTTGTCGACCTGGATCGTTTCAAGCAGATCAACGATGCCCTGGGGCACGCCTCCGGGGATGAGCTGCTGCAAGCCATGGGGCAACGGTTGCGCAGCGTGCTAAAGGAGTCGGACATTGTCGGGCGTTTGTCTGGGGATGAGTTCGTGCTGGTGCTGCCGCGAATGAGTGCCACCCAGGTCACGTTCTTTCTTGAACGGCTGATGATGACCCTGAGTGTTCCGGCAACCGTTGCCGGGACTTCCGTGGTGTTGTCGGCCAGCATTGGCATCAGTATGTTCCCGAGGGACGGGCAGGATATGGAAAGCCTGCTGCATTGTGCCGATATCGCCATGTACCAGGCCAAGCGCGTCGAACGCGGCAGCTTCAGTTTTTTTCTCGAGGAGATGAACAAGACCGCCCAGGAGCGCTTGATGCTGGAGACGGACTTGCGTAAGGCCCTGGCCGGTGATGGACTGCATCTGGTGTATCAGCCGCAGATCGATCTACGCACCGACCGTCTGGTGGGGGCCGAAGTGCTGGCGCGCTGGGTGCATCCGACGCTCGGCCATATTGCGCCTTGTCGATTCATTCCTCTGGCCGAGGAGTGCGGGCTGATCAATGCGCTCAGCCAATGGGTGCTGCAGCAGGCTTGCGAGCAATTGGCGCGCTGGCGTCGACAAGGTTTGGGGGTTCCCTCCTTATCGATCAACCTATCGCCGATCAACTTCCACAATCGTAATCTGGCGGAGATGATTGCCCGGCAATTGCAATATTGTGGCTTACAGCCCAGCGACCTGTGCGTGGAGGTGACCGAGGGTGTCTTGTTGTCCAATAGCGCAGGCACCGAGCAAACCATCCGCGATTTGCACGCCTTGGGGGTACGCCTGGCTATTGATGACTTTGGCACCGGTTACTCCAGCTTGGGGTATTTGCGGCGCCTGCCGATCAGTGAGTTGAAACTGGACAAGAGCTTCGTCGATGACCTGGAACGCGACGCCTCCTGTCGCGCCCTGAGCGAGTCGGTTATTGGGATCGGCAAGGGGCTTGGCTTGCACGTGGTGGCCGAAGGCATTGAACACGCCGCCCAGCGCGACATCCTCATGGCCCAGGGTTATGAGGTTGGGCAAGGCTATTTGTTCTCGATCCCGCTGCCGTGCGAGGCGTTCGCGCAATGGGTCATGGCGGGTGAGACGGAGCACTATGCGGACGTGGGCGGGATGGTGATGAGTGCGATAGCGGACAACCTCAGCCGGCCATGAGTGGATCCGCCTCGTTCTGAGCTTAATGCGTCGGCGACAGCCTTGTTGTAGAAACAGTCAGTCGTTGGCTATTTCAATGCTGATCAGTTTGTTGACCCGGAACGACGCCAGCAGCGATTCATCCGCCAGCGAGTCGGTAATCAGCGTCCACGGCCCTTTCAGGGGCGACCAATGTTGCTGGAGTGCGCGCCCCAGTTTTGTCGCGTCGGCCAGCACGAAGGTCTGGGCCGCGCGCCCGATCATATTGGTTTTGAGGTAAGCCTGATCGGCACTGGCTTCGCAGAGCCCCAACTCGGCCACAACGCCATCGGCGCTGAGAAAGATCTTGTCGGCACTCAAGTGTTCCAGGGTTGCCTGCGCGGCGGCACCGAAGGTCGACATGCTGGAGGCCCGCAGTTCGCCACCGAGCAAAGTAATCTTGGCCTCCGGGAGCCGAGCCAAGGCCGGCAGTGCGAGGATATTGTTGGTGATCACATGCAGACCGCGCCGCGCCACCAATAGCTCCGCCAAGGCGCAGGTCGTGGTGCCGCCATCGAGCAACAGGGTGTCGTTGTCCCGCACATGGGCCAGCGCCGCACGGGCGATGGCGAGCTTTTCCTGGCTGTGTTGAGAGCGCCGTTCTTCGACGGAGGTCTCCGGCTCACGCAGGCCGACATGGGCGGCTCCGCCATAGGTGCGCAAGATCAGGCCTTCTTCCGCCAAGGCGGTGAGGTCCCGGCGCATCGTGGCTTCGGAGACGCCGAAATGCAGGCACAACTCCTCGACGTTCGCAGTGCCTGACAGCACGAGATTGAGAATGGCTTGGCGGCGTGTGGCAACTTTCATGGATGTCCTGGAGATCTGGCCCGAGCGCCTTTATACGGTTTTTCAACGAGGTAGTAAAAGGTCGCCCGGGGAAGTCAGCGGGTAAAACGCCCTGAGTGTTCGAGCGTTTTATCGGTCAACGGTTCAGGCGGGTTGTGTGCTCGGGGTTTGCGACTGCTCCTGGATCGGTTCGACATCACCCAGCAGAAACAGATAATTGACAATGGCCACGACAATCAATCCGGCGGAAAACAACAGGGCAGGAATGAATGAGCCCGTGGCGGCGACGATAAACCCGGTGATGATCGGACCGACCACGCCGCCCATATTCGACACGGTGTTCTGCAGGCCGGCCAGCATCGAGGTCATGCCCCGTGGCGCCACATCGCCGGGCAGGGCCCAGACTTGAGTGGCCGCGACCGTGGTGCCGGATTTGGCAATGCACAGCAGGACAATGGCCAGCCAGGACGACTCGGCGAATGCCGCGAAACCGATGCAGGAGGCCATCAACAGGCCGACCACCAGGAACGTCTTGCGAATCCGTGTCAATGACCAGCGCCCTTGGCGGTAGATACGGTCGGACAGCCAGCCGGCAAAGATTTCCACCAGCATGGCGATCAGCAACGGCAGCGCCGCAACGAAGCCCATGGAGATCAGGTCCATGCCACGTTCTTTCACCAGATAGGTAGGCAGCCAGGTGATAAAGAAGTACGAGTTGTAATTGATGAAGAAAAACCCCAGGCACATGGCCCAGACGTTGCGGTAGCGCAGCAGGTCGTACCAGCGCATGGTTGGCTTGTCGCCGGTGCCTTCCTTGCGTCGCTGGCCTTCGCGGATGTACTTCAGCTCTGCCGCGTTGACCCCGCTGTGCTGTTCGGGATCGTTTTTGTAAAAAGCAAACCAGACCAGTGCCCAGACGATGCCGATGGAGCCGCTCAGGACAAACGTCATCTTCCAGCCGACCAGGGCGATCAGCCAGACGATCAAAGGCATGGCGATCGCGCCGCCGAATTTCGAGCCGCTGTCGAAGATGCCTGCGACAGTGGCGCGCTCTTTGTCCGGAAACCAGCGCGAGGCGATCCCGGCGTTACTCGGATAGGCCGCCGCTTCGCCCACGCCCAGGCCGACCCGCAGCGCGAACAAGGAATTGAAGCCGCTTGCCAGGCCGGTCATGGCGGTGGCCACCGACCACCACAACACCGCGCCGCCGAGGGTGAGTTTCTGGCCGAAACGGTCGGCCAACCAACCGGCCGGCAACTGCAGCAGGGCGTAGGACCAGAAAAACGCCGACATGATCAGGCCCATTTCCGCGGTATTCAGGGCGAACTCTTTGCTGATGATAGGGGCGGCGGCGGACAGCACGACACGGTCGATGTAATTGACCGCAATGGCGGTCCACATCAATCCGGCGATCAGCCAACGTACCGAGGAAGCCTTATTATTGTTATGCATGGTTGCAACTCCGGGTTCGGTGTTCGGGGGTGTTCGGCAAAAGCGTGATCGCGCCCACGGCAGGCCGGTTGGCCTACCTATTGAGTGGCTTGAAGTCTGGGGCGCGGGCGAGCTAGAGGCCGTTCACCACGTGTTCGGGGCGTGCATTGGCCTTCAGCACCGCGACAATGTTGCGCACGCAAGTCAGGCTCAGGATGTCCAGTGCCCCCGGCGTGTAGCCGGCGATATGCGGTGAGGCAATCACGTTTGGCAGAGCATAGAGCGGGTGACGGGTGGCCGGTTCCTCTTCGAAAACGTCCAGCGCGGCACCGCCGAGTCGACCGTTTTGCAGCGCGGTAAACAAGGCGTGTTCATCGATAATGCCGCCCCGTGCGGCATTGATCAGGTGAGCGTGCGGCTGCATCAAGGCCAGGCGTTCGGCACCGATAAGATGGTGGGTCGCGTCGTTCAGGCCGATATGCAGCGTGACGTAATCGGCCTCGGCCAACAGCGCATCCAAGGCCAGCAGACGAATACCGTTGGCCTCGGCAAAGGCCAGGTCCGGGTAGGGGTCATGGGCGATCACCTGCATCGAGAAGCCCGCTGCGCGCCGCGCGACTTCCTTGCCGATATTGCCCAGGCCGATGATGCCCAGGGTCTTGCCGTGGACATCGGCGCCGAACAAGCGCGGCCATTCGCCGGCTTTGGTCTGCTGATCGGCCAGCGCGATCTTTCGGGCCGAGGCCAGCAGCAGGGCAAAGGTGTAATCGGCCACCGCATGCTTATTGGAGTCCGGCACATTGCAGACCCACACCTTGCGTTCACGGGCGGCGGGCAGGTCGATGTTATCCACGCCGACGCCGTGTTTGCAGACGATACGCAGCTCGGGCAGCGCATCGAGCACGCGGGCGTTGATGTTGTTGAAGGCGACGATTGCCGCCTGTGCGCCTTTGGCCTGGGCAATGAACTCGTCTTCGCCGATATCGGCCGGCAGGTTGATGCATTCGATGGCCTGCTCGCCTAGTAGTGTCAGGGGGGCTGTCGAATACTTGGCAAAAGACGGCGAGGTGCAGACGATTTTCATGGTGATGTCCTCATATTGTTTTTATAGGTTTTGCTGACTCAGGCGTTCGCGGGTAATCAGGCCGCCGTACTGCTGCGCTTGTGGGCGGCCAGCTCCACGGCCTGGCGCATCGCCTCGGTCAGGCTGCGTTCGTCGGCGATCCCCTTGCCGGCAATGTCGAAGGCGGTGCCATGGTCGACGGAGGTGCGGATCACCGGCAGGCCAACGGTGACATTCACCCCGGCTTCGAGGCCCATGACTTTTACCGGGCCATGGCCCTGGTCGTGATACATCGCGACCACCGCATCGAAATCACCGCGTCCGGCGCGGAAGAACAGGGTGTCCGCCGGCAGCGGTCCTTCCACACGCCAGCCCCGTGCATGCAGTTCGTCGATGGCGGGCTGAATCTTGGTGGCTTCCTCGCCGTAACCGAACAAGCCGTTCTCCCCGGCATGGGGGTTGATGCCACAGATCGCGATCAGTGGGTCTTCGATGCCGGCGCGCACGAGGGTCTCGCGGGCGCGCTCAATCGTGCGTTTCACCAAGCCGGGCTCGATCTTGGCGATGGCATCGATAATGCCCATATGGGTGGTGACATGAATCACCCGCAGCGTCGGCGTCATCAGCATCATCGAAACCTCTTCGATGCCGGTCAGGTGCGCCAGCATCTCGGTGTGGCCGGGGAAAATATGGCCGCCCGCATGCAACGCTTCCTTGTTCAGCGGCGCGGTGCAAATGGCGTCCAGTTCACCGGCTTCGGTCAGTTGCACCGTGCGCTCAATGTAGCGGAAGGCGGCATCGCCGGCGATAGCCGACAGCTTGCCGTAGGGCAGATCGGCGGGGATCAGCCCCAGGTCGATGCAATCGACGATGCCGTGTTGAAAGCGTGCCTGAGCCGGGCATTCAATGCTGTTCACTTGCAGGTTGCCACCGACAATGCGGTTGGCGTCGGCCAGTCGGGCGGCATCGCCGATCACCAGCGGCCGGCAGGTTTCGTATAGCGCGGCGTGGGCCAGGCATTTCATGATGATTTCCGGACCGACGCCGGTGGCATCGCCCATGGTGATGCCGATAACGGGACGCTCAGACATAGTGCTCTTCCTTTGTTAGGGGTGCGGCGTGGCGGTCAGTTGCCGCCAGGCATCGAAAAGGCTGCTCGGCTGGCCGAAGCCGCCAGCTTTGGTGACGACGGCCAGCTCACGCCCACGCCAGCGGGCGCGGGAGAAGACCACACCGGGGGCCAGGTCACCCTGAAGGTCCAGGCGCTGGATGCCGGCGGCCCCGAGCATGGCGCGGGCGGTTTCGCCGCCGGTGGCGATCAGCGCGCCCGAGCGGAGCAGGGCGGGCTGGAGCAATTGGGCCAGGGCCGTACTCAACTGCGCGGCCTGGCCGGGATCGCGTTGCTCCTGTTGCAGGCTGACCAGTACATGCCGACCCTGTTGCTGGGCCGTCTCGATTGTGGCGGCGATGGACTGCCATTCGGCCGTCGCCGGTCCCGCGCACAAGGTGGTGGGGGCAAGGCGCACGCGCAGTTGATCGCTGTGTTCAGCCAGGTAGTTGGCTTGCGCCTGGGAGTGTCGGGACATACTGCCCACCACGGTCAACACCGGTCCGTTGATCGGCGCATCCAACCGAGGTGATACAGGCGGAAATCCCAACGCCTGCGGCAGGTGTCGGGCCAGCCCGGCGGAGCCGACCCAGAACAACCGCGTATGCAGCGTCGCCGATGCCTGGGCGATATTCGCCAGGTCCGTCTCGGTTTGCGCATCACACACCAGTGCCTGTACACCGTCGGCCAGATGCCTGAGCAGGTCTGCCGGCAATCGCTCCGTGTCACGTACGGCATCGAGAGACAGCGCCGCACAGCGCAGACCTTGCGCCTTCAACCGCTCCAGCAGATTGGCCGTGCCCGCGAGGCGCTCATTGCGCCAGACATCGGTTTGATCGACGGGGACGCCATCGAGGTGTTGAACCCCGCCCACGGTGGTCCTGCCCATCAGCGGAAAGGCCGGCGCCACCAAGGCCATGCCGCGAAGGGCTTGCAACGCGGCCACTTCGCTCGCCACATTGCCGCGCAGTGTGGAGTCGATCTTTTTGTACAGCGGCAACTTGCCCACCTGCGCCATCGCCAACACATCGCGATGGGCCGCGGCGGCGGCTTGCGCACCGAGGCGTCGAGAGTCGAGGTCGAGGGCGATCACCTCCGTGTTCAGCGACGCACCGACCTCCAGCCCGACGTGGCTGAGAATCACCTGAGTGACCATGCGCCTGGCGAAATCGGCGGCGCAGTCAGCTGCCCCGGAGAGGTCATCGGCAATGATCAGCAGGCGCGGCACGAGGGGGAGGCTCATGGCAGCAGGCAGCGATAAAGCTGCTGGATATCGTCGAGGCTGAGGACTTTGGGATTGTTGGCCATCAAGCGCGTCACTTTCGACGCGGCCACCGCCATGTCGGCCAGATGCTCTTCGGCCACGCCGAATTCGCGCAGGTTCTGCGGGATGTTCAGGATCGCTGTCCACTCGCTGATCTGTTCGATCAGTTTGCCGGCGGCCGCTTCGTCGCTATCGCTTTCCAGGGCCACGCCACAGACACAGGCGGCACGCTTGAGGCGGCCGGCGCAGCTATCCAGGTTGAAGGCCATGACATGGGGCAGCAGCATCGCATTGGCGACGCCATGGGTGACATGGAACTTGCCGCCCAGCGGATAGGCCAGGGCATGCACGGCGGCGGTGCCGGCTCCGGTCAGTGCCAGGCCGCCATACATCGAACCCAGCAGCATATCGCCACGGGCCCGCACCGAGTCGGGCTGTTGATAGGCCTCGACGATGCTGCCGGCGATCAGACGCATGGACTCCAGGGCAAAGGTGTCGCTGATGGGATTGGCCTTGGTGGAAATGAACGATTCCAGCGAATGGGTAAATGCATCCATGCCGGTAGCGGCCGTGATTGCCTTGGGCAGGCTCAGGGTCAGCAAGGGGTCGAGGATCACCAGGGTCGGCAGCAGGTGACGGCTGACGACACCGATCTTCAACTCTTCGTCGGGCAGGGTGACGATGGCGTTGGGCGTGACTTCGGAGCCGGTGCCCGAGGTGGTCGGGATCAGCACCATCGGCTTGCCGGGGTTACCGACTTTATCGATCCCGAGCAGCTCCTTGAGCGGAGTGTCGTTGGTCAGCATCACGGCGAACAGCTTGGCGGCATCGAGCACGCTGCCGCCGCCCACGGCGATCAACGCGTCCGGTGCAAAGGGGGCGACCTGCTCGTGAAAGACCCGTTCGATATTTTCCAGGGTCGGCTCGATTTCGACGTTATCGATTATATGCACGGTGATGTCGCGCCTGGCGAACTGCTCTTTGATCTTCGCGGTGACACCGAGGCGGTGCATGGCTTGCTGGGTGACCAGCACCACCTGCTTGAGCGGGGTATCCAGCAGATACAGCTTGTCGCCCAACTGCTCCAGGCTACCGGGGCCGTGGATGATGTTCTTGACGGTCTGGAAGTGATAGATCGCGGACATGTCAGCCCCTCAGGCGTTTTGGCGGTAAACAGCCAGGATCTCTTCGAGTTTTTGCGAGGTCGCCGCATCGAGGGGCGCAACCGGGGCGCGGCAAGGGCCGACCGGCACGTTCAGCAGCTCGGTGGCTTTTTTCAGCACCGAGGGCATGGTGCCCAGGGCGAAGGCATCGCGCAGCGGACGCAGCAGTTCCTGGGCGGCTTTGGCGGCTTCATGGTTGCCGGCCTGGAAGTGGTTCCAGATGGACATGACCACATGGGGCACGGCGTTGGCGGTGGCGGCCACGGCCCCGTCGCCGCCGGCGAGCAGGTTCCAGTAGATCAAGGAGTCGGTGCCGGCGAATACCGCGAAGTCGTCACTGCGATATTTGATCATCTGCACCAGGTTGTCGAAGTTGCCGGCGCTGTCCTTGATGCCTTTGATCTGTGGGTGGCGGGACAGAGTGGCCACGGCACCGATGCCGATGGACATGCCGGTCTTGGCCGGAATGTTATACATCATCACCGGCAACGAGGTGGCGTCGCCGATGGCCTCGTAGTGCTTGATCAGTTCCGCTTGGCTGACGGCATTGAAGTACGGGGTGATGACGGACAACGCGTCGGCGCCCATGCCTTCGACGCGTTTGTTCATTTCAATCACTTCGCGGGTGCTGAACGCCCCGGTACCGACCATGACCGGCAGACGGCCCGCCGAGGCGTCGAGGGTGATGCGGACAATTTCGAGTTTTTCTTCATCGGACAGGGCAAAAAATTCGCCGTTGGTGCCCAGCACGAACAGGCCATGAACTCCGGCTTCGATCAGGCTTTCGACCAGGCCGCGCAGGGCCTTTTCGTCCAAACGCTGGTCTGCGGTAAACGGGGTGACTAAGGCGGGAACGATGCCGTGGAATTTCATGAAGAGGGTCTCTCGTTTTGTTATAATTGGCACGAGAGTGATTGAAGTGATCGTAATTGGCAAGGGGTAGTGACTGAAAAAATCATTAATTGGATTTTTAGCGGATGGTGATTTTTGTGTTTTTGCGTGAATCGATCATTCTTTGCCAGGCGCCAGGAGAGGGGGTGCTCAGGTCCCTGAAGAGCGCATGAGCAGCACGCTGCATGGCTTGACGGGTTTCGTAGGTCGTGGAGGAGGGCTTCTATTTGTGCCTGCATCGCAGTGGCGCTTGCAGGCAAGGGTAAGGCTAGCGCAATACGTTTTTGTTCTCACACGCTGGTGCGATCAACAAACGCTATTTGCCTACGATGTAGTCGAAGGCTGTTTTGGTCAGTGGAAGCGCCACAGTGACGAGGATAATACCGAGCTGCCAGTACACGAGCTTGAATTTCGATTCGACCTCTTTGTTGGAAGCTTCTAGTTTGACGGCGAGCAGTTGGAGAGCATTGTCATGTTTCTCCCCCATTTTATTCATCGCAGTTTCCTGCTCTTTGATTGCAACCCGTAGCTCGACGCCCTGGGTCTTGGTTTCGCTACGAAGCGCATTGCTTTGCTTTTCCATCGCCATCCAGAACTCATGGCTCTGTTTTTCCATTGCAAGGCGAAATTCGCTGCCTTGCTCTCTTATTTCGGCACGAAGCTCATTGCTTTGTTTTTCCATCGCCGAGCGAAATTCGCTGCCTTGCTCTCTTATTTCGGCACGAAGCTCATTGCTTTGTTTTTCCATCGCCGAGCGAAATTCGTTGCCTTGCTCTCTTATTTCGGCACGTAGCTCGTTGCTTTGTTTTTCTATTGCCGAGCGAAATTCGTTGCCTTGCTCTCCTATTTTGCTACGAAGCTCATTGCTTTGTTTTTCCATCGCCGAGCGAAATTCATTGCCTTGCTCTCTGATTTCAGTACGCAGCTCGTTTCCCTGATTAGCAGAGGCTAGGCCTAGAGCGCTTATCTGTGCACTTTGGGCTTTGACCGAGTCGCTGAGATCTTTGATTTCAGTGCGCAGGTCCCTGATCGAGCCCCGCAGCTCTCGACCCAGATCTTCGGTCTTTTGGACCCGTTGTTTCTCTGTTCGTGTCAGAGCGGATTTTGATGTCAGGTTTTGCACTTCGGCCTCCCAAGCCTCTAAGCGGCTCTGGTTTTTTCCGGCGACGCGTCGATGGCTGACAGAGCGTCAAACACAGCTATTGATCTACTTATGGTGTCTCCTTCTCAATGGGGTGAGATAGCCAGTTGCTTCCGGGCTAATTGTAGGAAATGGCGATGCTTTTTGCGCGTAGATAAACGTAGGCAGCGCACGACGCGATTTGCCGATCTTCGTGCGCGGCTGCCGCACCGCGTCACGAATTTTCCTTGCCGCCAATCGGTGTCGAACGCAGGCATAGCCGCCTGGTGATCCCGGTTTATGTACGTACCAAAGCCTTGTTATGCGAATAGATCCGCCAACATTGCGCGGAAAATCCCACGATGAAGAGGCCTAACCAAACCGCTAGTGTGGTCAGCACCACAGGCGCCATCGGATGATCGGCCAGCGGCTGCGAGATGGGCAATCGGGTCAGGGTTTCATTGGTGCCAGGCACGAATGACAACAAGAAACTGAACGACAGCCCGAATGTACTCAAATACGGGCGGGCTCGCCCCAGGAAACTCAAGGCTGGCGCGTATGCACCTGCGAAGGCGGCAAAAAGTACAAAAAGGCCAAACCCATGCCCGGCATTTAAGCCACCGGTGCTGGAGACCCCGAAGGACGTGGCGACCGAGAGCATCAAACTGATCAGGTAGACACTGCCGGAGCGCGTCTTCGGGTCGATCTTGTAGTAGCGGATAAAACTGTAGGCGCCAGCAATCAAGGGGACCAGGCTGATAACGGTATGGATCGCGCCTAAAGGCGATATAGGGTGAGTCATGGAATGTCTCTCTACTAGTTGGTTGGTTGTGAAGGTGAAAAAAAGACCGGTCTGCACCGGTCTTCTCAATACGGCTCAGCGAGCCGAAGTCAGCCTGCTGATGGACAATTGAACAAGCGTCTTGAAGGTATCGGGATCACCGAACCCTCGCGCGGCCAGCATTGCTCCATGTACGCTAGCCATGAAAGCCTTTGCCTCGATAGTGGGGCTGCCCTGCAATTGAAACTGCCCCGTGGCGGCGCCCTTTTCGAGGACCGATGTGAGCCAATTAGTCAGGTCCTGAAAATGCCCGCGAACTTCGGCCGCGACTTCTTCAGGAAGCGTCGGCAGTTCGACGGCCAGCATCGCGCAAATACAGAACGGCGAGCTGCCACTACGGATACACGTGGACCAGTAATCGACATAGGTATTGAGCTGTGCCAATGGATCGGCGATCTGTCGGTTGAGCGCCGCCAAGCTTTCCCGCGCTTGCTCGCGATACCGCGCGACCACCACTCGAACCAGCTCAGCCTTGTTGGGAAAATGGTGATGAATGGTCGCCTTGGTGATACGCACCCGATCAGCGATATCAGCATAACTGAAGCTGTTGTAGCCCCCGACTGCCAGCAATGACTGGGCATACTCGGCAATCTCGGTTGCCTTCGGAGACAGTTCTGTGTTCATAAACAATTCCATTAAAGTTGCCGAGCAACGCTGGATATACTCGGCCCCGTGAGAGGGGTTTGAGTCAGCCAACAGGCCGTGAGATGGGGTAAACCTACTAGTAGGTTGGTTTTCTGTCAAGCGACAGCTCCCTACCAATCGCCTCAGTGGGGGCCGCATATCGACCGCGCAGAAATATCGGTTTGAGGGGCAGGGGTGGTGAGTTTTGAGTTTTTGGAAATCAAAGAGGCTGGCAACGCGAACGTTGCCGCCTCGATGCTTAGCGGTGTGGAGAACGATGTGCAGTTCGGTATTGCGCCGTAATCAATCGTTGCTGCAGATGCCGTGGAAACCCGGCTTCGAAGGCATCGCGCCGACGTCCTGTGCGGCATGATTCAGGACGAGACAGGGCGTTTGAATGAGCATCAGCGTACGCATTCTGCAATGCAAACCATGGGGACAGTATCCTAGGCTTGATCAGACACTGCGGCCAAGCGAGGCTTAGTGTTTTCTGCTGGGCTGAGGAGTTTGATAATGACGATGGACAGGAGGATGCAGATGCCGATGAGCACCAGCATAACGTTGTGGAAGGAGGCGTTGTAACTCGAGTCCATGAAGCTGCGGAACAGCTCGGCGTGGCTGGCATCGACCATCTGCAGCGGCGTTGTCAGATTGCCTGTGGCAACCGTGTTGGCCAGTCGCTTGATATCCAGTGCTGTCGCAAAATCCGGCAAATCAGCGCTCATGACCTTATGCAGATTGGTCGCCAGCAAGGAGCCGTAAAAGGCAATGGCGATGGTTTCACTGCCAAGGCGAAGCGTGTTCAAGAAACCAGCCGCCAGGCCGGACTTCTCCGCTGCGACATTGCCTAATGCCTGGCCGTCGGCCAAGCCTGCGCACAGACCGGTTCCCGCGCCGACGAGCAACATGGGGCCGGCAAATGCAAGGAGTGATGCGCCGGTGCTGATGAATAGAAGGCAAATATCACCCAGGATCAAAACGCCAAGGCTCACGAATAATACGCTCTTGGCCTTGGTGCCGGCCTCTACCAGCTTTGCCGAAATCACCGGGCAGATAAACAACGGCAAGGCCAGTAACAACATGGCCAAGCCCGTTGTCCCCGCGCTGTATCCAGCGACCGAGCTCAAGTAGCTGGGCAGGTAGGTGAGCAAGGTGAAAAATCCGAAGGATGGGGTGACGGTGGCCAGGCACCAGCCAACGAACTGCCGGTTACGCAGAATCGACAGATCCAGCATGGGCTGGCGCTGGTAGCGCTCGACGAGGATAAAGACCGCGAACGAAACCACGGACAAGACAAACAACCCAAGGGTCTCGCGACTGCTCCAGCCCCACTGGGAGCCTTGCACAATGCCGGTGACGAGTAGCAATGCACTCAGGACAAACAGCGCGATGCCGATGTAGTCGATGCGTGCGTTACTGAAATGAGGGGCCTGCAGGCGCATCGCAGGAATAATGGCGATCACTACGCCAATGATGCCCGCATGCACGTAGAAAATGGCGCGCCACCCAATGTTCTCCACCAGCAACCCGGAGAGCGTCGGGCCGATACCCACTCCGATCCCTACCGCGGCGCCGGCCATGGCAAACGCTTTCAGTCGAGCGGCGGCGTCGAATTCCGTTGCCAATATGGCACTACCCGCGGCAAAAATCGCCGCGGCACCGATACCGGCAACAGCGCGGGCGCAATCCAGGACCAGGATGTCTGTCGCCGTGGCGCTGATCAGCGCGCCCGCGGCATAAATAAGGGCCCCCAGCGTAAAGGCTAATTTACGCCCGATAATGTCGGCCACGGCGCCCCAGGCGAGCGTGAAGCAGGCAAATGTCAGGTTGAATGCCGTCACCACCCATTGCAAGGTGGTTAATTCGGGCTTGAGTTGCATGGCGATATTCGGCAATGCGACGGCCGTGCCGGAAATCGACGTCGGGATGACAAAGATTGCCAGCAGAATGGCCAGCAGCATCAAGGCCGGGCGTGACTGTCTAGTGTGTAACGGTGTCTGTGTGGAGAGACTCATGGTCATTATCTCTTGGGTGAACCAGAAGTGATCGAAGAGGGCCAGGGGCACTCAGAGGGCGTTGCACTCAAGCACCCTGGCCTCGATGGCTTGGGCCAGGGCCGAGAGCATGTCTTGCAGTGCCGTGGTGACGTCGGGCATGGCCAGGGCCTGTTCCTCACTCACCTGATTGCTGGCGAGTGATAACGTCGGGGAGCCTGAGTCCAGCACCTGCGCACCCATGATGGTCAGGGTTTCCCGCAACGCCGCGGGCGCATGAATAGGGCGTTTCGAGGCGTTGAGCAGGGCGAGGGGTTTTGCCTCGAGTTCGCCGCTGCCCACGATCCAGTCCAGCGCGTTCTTGATGACACCTGTTACGCCATGGGCATATTCAGGACTGGCAATAATGACCGCATCGGCATTTTTCAGCGCTTCACGCAGTGACAACACGGCCGCGCCTTCATGTCCCTCATTGTCCGGATTGAACAAGGGTATTTGCTCCATGGCCTCGAACAAGGTGACGCTCATGTCCGTCGGGGTAAGCCGAGCGCATGCGCGCAGCAGTGCGGTGTTCACCGAGGCGGCACGTAAACTCCCGGACAATGCCAGAACATGGATCATAGTGGGCTCCCGGTGTAGGGGCAGCCTCGCCGGGTTGCTTCGTTCGGCGGCACCTGGGCAGATGAGCCATGGACGGGCTCGGTGGGCGGTTGCCGGGTAGCGCCATCGGTCCAGGTGATCGGCAGTTGCTTCAGGCCATACAGCACCATTTCGTGGCGAAACGGCAGGGCGTCGATGGGGCAGGTCAATGCGAGGGTCGGCAACTGCTTGAACAGGCTGCGAAAGACGATTTTCAGCTCGGCACGGGCGAAATGGGCGCCGATACACTTATGCAGACCATGACCAAAGCCCAGGTGATTCCTGGCTTTGCGGTGGATATCGATCTGGTCGGGCTGGGTGTAGATCAGTTCGTCCCGATTACCTGAGTTGAGCATGACCACGACGCCTTCGCCCGCCCGGATAAGCTGGCCGCCGATTTCGACGTCAGCGGTCGCTACCCGGGGCAGACCGGTATGGTTGACCGAGAGATAGCGGACCATTTCGTCAATGAAGTTATCCGCCAAGGCCGGTTCTTCCAGGAACGTGTTCAACTGCTCCGGTTGTTGAAGCAGGACCACGGTCCCCAGCCCGATCACTTGCGCCATCGTGTCGTAGGCGCTGAGCAGGAGCAACGCCGCCAGGCCGACCAGTTCATCGTGACTGACTTGGCTGTAGCGTGCCGGGTCCTGAATCAGTCGGCCGATCAGGTCGTTTCCGGGAGCATTTTCCTTAAGGGTCACCTGCTGGTCGAAATACCCCATCAATTCGACCACGGCGGCTTCTTGTTCTTCCGGGGAGCGGCTTCTGTCGAGGATGGTATCGGTGCGCTCCTGAACAAAACCGTGGTCGGCGTACGGAACGCCCAGCAGTTCACAGATCACCTGAGCGGCTATCGGCAGGGCGAAGGTTGTAATCAAGTCCTGTGGTGGCGCCAGTGACTTCAGTGCTGCCATGTTTCGTGCGACCACACTCTGCATCAGCGGGTTCAGCGCTTCCAGTTGAGGTCCGATGAACTCACCGACGATCAGGGCGCGCAGCCGCTTGTGGTCAGCGTCATCCATCAACAGGAAAAACCCGGGAGGCGGGGCGATATCTCCTGTCAGATAGGAAGGAAATCCTGGTCGACGGGGATCTGAACTGAAGCGTTTGTCGCTCAGGACTGCGCGAATGTCCTTGTAGCGGGTGACCAGCCAGGTACTGTCGCCACGGGGTGTTTTCACGCGAAGTATCGGTTGCTCGACGCGCAGGTGCCGGTACTCGGGTGGCGGATCGAAGGGGCAGATTCGTTGTGTCGGAATGTCGTGCAGCGTTGCTTCCATGGTGTTCTCCATTGCGTCCTTGAGGGGTTGCATCAGCAACTGCTCGCGTTGCTGGCCAACGCTTGAGCCAGCGTGCGCAGGGTCGGAAAGTCCCAGATCACGGTGGGGTCGACTGCCATGCCAAGGTGGGTGCCGACTTCCCCTATCAGGGTCAGTGCGTAGACCGAGTCGAGCCCGTATTCGCTCAACGGCACGTCTGGCTCAATGGCCTCCAGGGGAAGGTTGACGTAATCGGCAATCCGAGTAGCCAGCCAACGACTCAATTCACCTGCGGAAAACGTGGGGCATGTTTGCGTCAACATCGAAAAAATCCTTTTTTGGTGGAGGAATGAACAGTGCTCATGGCATGTCGGGTGTCAGTGCCAACCTGGCGTCGCGGCCAGCGGCAGTCGGGCCAGATCAAAGCTTTGCCGGGACAGGTAGCGCTGCATCAGTTCGTCGAGCAATGTTTCAGTCAGTGCCGCGGACATGCGTTGACGGGTCAGCCCTGAAAGCGCAGCCAAGCGCAGCAGCACGGCCAAGATCCAGGCCGGCTGAGCAAGGAAGGGATCGGTGGTGTTCTTTTGCTGCGTTTGCCATAGGCCCAGACAGGCCGAGGCGCACAGCAGAACGCTGTAGCGGCTGGCCAGGCGGAAGCTTTCCGGACTCGCACGCGCGGTTGTTTCCCGGGCGGGAAGGGCTGCACATTGTTTACGAAGGGCCTGAAGTTCGTCGGCAAACAGGCGTACCAGGTGAAAGATCTCGCTTTCGCAACGATCTTTGCACACCTCGTTGGTCTCGAGCGTCTGCAAGAACCCGAGCAGGCTATCCTGCCCGCCGCTGGAGAGTGCCAGGTGATCAAAACGTAATGGAGCCGGCTGCCAATCGAGCTCAAAGAGCCCTTCTGGAGCAGGTGCCGTATTGTTCCAGCCGGTCTTGGCCAGCATGGGGAGTTGCGGTAGCAATGTCATCAGGCAACTGATCCGCGCCGCATGCCCAAAACCTACCGGTTGCAAATCACGGAGCAGTTTTTGAAAGATGGCCATTTCCCCTTCACGCACATACGAGTGCGCACCCAGGACACTGGCCAATGAGTCCATGGCCGTGACCAGGACGGCAGGGACCAGGGCCTTGACGGCGCTGCCATACAGATTCAGCTCTGCGGGGACCACATGGGCGGCATTGGCGGCAACGCTGACAAATGCGTCGCACAGAAGCAGATCAACAAAACTGTCTGCCAATCGGGCGCGAACCTGTGGCAGCTCGCTGGCCGGCTTGTTGTACAGCTTGCGCGCACGACAGTGTTTCAGCGTCAGGCGTAAGCCGGTGTCGAGGATGGCGCTGAACATTCCCGGCAATGCGACACGGGTCAGTTGGAAGGCCTTGAGCGTGGTTTCCAAGCCTTGGCCCGGGTTTCCGACCAGGTTTTCGATGGCGAGGTCGCAGTGCTTGAATTCGACCCCACCCAGCGCTATCCCGCGCATACCTGACGTGCTGTAGCGCGGCTGGTCGAGCAGGCTCCCCGCTGAAGCCTCCGTTCGCTCAAACAGTATTTGTGAATGGCTTCTGCCGCCTGTTCCGCTGGCGGTCCTTGCATAGACCAGCAGCGCCTGGGCCCTCGCGGCGTTGGCGATCACCTGCTTGCCGCCCTGAAGCGTGAGTCGTTCCTGACCGAGCTGGGCGCTGCACTCGACACGGGAGATGTCGTTACCGTGTTCGAGCTCATGATAAGCACACGCCAGCTTGCCGTTGCTGAGCAGCACCTCGGCCACGCGGGCTTGTTGTGTGGGGTGTCCAGCGGTCCACACGTTGACGGCGGCGAGGAATGAACTGGCACCGTATCCCAACCCCAGGCTCGGATCTCGCCGGAAGATGCAGCGCATCACCGCGATCAGCCGGTTGAGGCTGGCCAGGCGTCCACCCAACGCCACCGGTACGAATTGAGCGTTGAGTTGGTATTGATCCAGCAGTGTTTCTCCGCTTGCCAACATTTCGTGGCGCTCATCGGCAGCGATGATGGCACTGAAACCGCTGCTGTTGAGGGCTTGCCATGGATCGCCCAGGAGGGCTTCGAGTTGCGATACATCGTTTGGCTCTAGCGTCGGGTTCATGGGCGAGCCTCTTCTGGCGTGTCACGCAGCAAGGAGATGCCGTTAACGGGCCACTCCGTCGAGTGGTCCAGCAGCAGCGCTGCCAGTGCTTCAAAGGCGTTGTGTTCTTCCGCTGTCCTGTCGCCCAGCGTGCCCAGTACCCAGGTGAGGCACGCTTGCAGCCACTGCGGCTTGCGCCTTAGTGCGGGGCCGTCGTCGCGGGGGTGATTGAACAACCAGAATTGAAGGCAAGCCGCGCCGGCGAAGCAACGTTCATACTGGCGCGCCAATTCGAAGGCGGCGTCTGGAATCCCCTCGGTTGTAGGGGCGTACTGGTCGAGCTCGCGGTACAGCGCCTCAACGCGAGCGAGCAGGCGCTGGCATTGGCTGGCCACGGTCTGAGGCACTTTTTTCGCCGCCGCCAGCGCGGTGATCCGGGCTGCAGCCTTGGGCAGTCCCTGCAGGACACTGCAGCCTTGCAATGCAATCAACTGTAGCTGTGTGGGGTTGAACGCCGGGAGATCCAGGCCAGGGGTCAAGACGATTTCCAGACCGGCGGGGCTGTTCCGAGCCCGTTTCCAGGCGCTGGCCAGGAGCGGGAACTGAGTGATCAGGCTGCTGCGATTAACCACCGTGCTGCCATCGAAAATCGGCACGATACGGTGATCGCGCTCAAGCTTCTGATACATCCCGTCATGATGCACATGATCGAGAAAAGCCCTGGCCCCAAGCATTTCACCCAACTGCTTGATCACGCTCTCCACGGTGCCGGGAACAAAAGCCTTGGCGATCACCGAGGTCACGCTCATCTCGTCGGGCAATGCGTGGACGCTACGGGTGGCGGTTAGCCCGACCAGTTCTGCGCACAGATGCATGGCGAGCGCTTCGCCGAGGGTGGCGCGGGCAAGAGGCAGATCGATCAGATGGCTGTCGTAGAGCGCACGCGTCCGCATGAACGCCACGGTCATCTCAAATGCCTGATCCGCCGCGCCCAATGACAGCCCGACGCACGCGGTACGGGTCAGTTGCAAGGCCTTGAGGACGATTTCAAGACCAGCGCCCGGGGCGCCAATCATGGCGTCTCGGGGCACCCAGGCGTTGTGAAGGGCTATGCCGCTGATGTCCGCACCACGGATGCCATGGGTTTTTACCTTGGGCAACAGGCTGAAAGCCGTGCCCAGCTGCAGCCGCTTGTCCAACGCAAACAGGCTGTACCCGCGCGAACCTGCGGTGGGCGAGGTGCGTGCCAGCAGGCACATCAGCTGACCTCGGCTGGCATTGTTGATCAGCCATTTCTCACCTTCCAGTGTCCAGCCATTATCTTGCTGCGTAGCCGTCAGCTCACCGGCCAATAAATCGCTGCCATGGGACCGCTCGGTCAGCCCCCAGGCATAGACGCTGCCATTGATAACATCGTTGGCCGCCCGAGACTGTTGATCCGGGCTTCCGGCCAGCCAATAGCAGACACAGCCCAGGAAGGTTTTTCCATGGCCAATGGCGACCGTCAGGTCGTGACGGGAGATCGCACGCCAAAGCTGCATCAACTCGCTCATGTCGTTCAGCTTTCCGCCGTGTTGCAGGGGAACGTAATACGCGGGCAGGCCAAAATCATCGAGCAATTGGCACGCGGCTGATGGAAAGGTTTCTTGCCTGTCCAGTTCGGCTAATGCGTCGCTGGCAAATGCACCTCGGTCCCGTTGGGAGGCCTTGAGCAACCGGGTCAGTTGCTGATCGGCTGGTTCCGGCGACGGCACGCCCACCGCTGCCGGGCTTAGCGATTCAGCACAAGAGGTTGGCGCGGTCATGCCGACTCACCGGCCATTGCCAGGTCCTGGGCAATGAGACCGTTCTTCGCTTGCATCAGGCGCAGCTCTTGTACGGTGGCATCCAGGGATTCGTACAATGCCGGCAGTTCATTGGCCAGAAACAGCTCACGCATTGCCCCACGCTGGATTTTGCCGCTGGTGGTACGCCTTACGCTGCCTGAGCGCAGCAACGTTACGCCCACGGCGTAAATACCAAATTCGCGCATGACGGTGCCGCGAATGGCCTGACTGAGGCTGATCAGTTTCTCGGTGTCGGGCAGGCCGCGCACTTCGTGGGTGACCACCAGCGCTTCACCACCCTCCAGCATCACACCAAAGGCGGAGCCCAGGCGACTGGCCAATTCTGGATGATGGCGGCGCAATTCGAACTCAATGTCCTGGGGGTACAGGTTACGCCCCCGGACGATGAGCATTTCCTTGATGCGGCCGCAGACGTAAAGCTCACCCTGGTGGACCACACCCAGATCACCCGTACGCATGAAGCCACGCTCACCGTCGGCCGTGGTGAGGTTGAAGGTGGCTTGCGTCGCCGCGTCCTTGTGCCAGTACCCGGGTGAAACACTGTCGCTGCGTAGCCAGATCTCACCGAACTGGTCGGCGGCCAATGCAACGTGTGAAGACGGACATACGATACGAACGTCAAACCCCACCGGGACACCACAACTGACCAGTTGGCGTGAAGGCTGGCCATCACGGGCGAGTTCGAAGCGTTTGTTGGCGAGCGCCTGGAGATCCACATTCTGGATCAACGGGCCGCGTTTTCCATAACCGGACACATAGACTGTCGCTTCGGCCATGCCGTAGCAGGGGCACAAGGTTTCGGCATTGAAACCGGCAAGCGCAAAGCGCGTGCTGAAGCCTTTGAGGGTCGCCGCCTGGATCGGTTCGGAGCCATTGGTGGCAAAGGCCCAACGGGAGAGATCGAGCCGGCTCAATTGCTCGTCGGTCACGCGCCGGCAGCAAAGATCGAAAGCGAAGTTTGGCGCGGCCGAATAGTGAATATCGTGTTTGTCGATCATGCGCAGCCAGCTGTAGGGGCGCAGCACAAATGCCTGGGGAGTCATCAGTACGCAGCTGCTGCCGAGGAACAGCGCGGGCAACAACTGCGCCATCAGCCCCATATCGTGGAACAGGGGGATCCAGCCACCGAAGCGGGTGTGCTCGTCGAATCCGAGCGCCTGGCGGTAGCTGTCTACGTTATGCAAGAGGTTCTGATGGGTGATCATGACGCCCTTGGGGTCGCCGGTTGACCCCGAGGTGTATTGCAACAGCAGCACCGTCTGGCGATCGATTCGTGGCGCCTGCCAGCTGGCATCGGCCTCGACAGGTTGATCGGTGGCCAGGTAAGTACAGTGGCTCAGGCCTTCCTCGTTGCCCCAGGTCTGCACCTTTTCCAGGTTGTCCTGGTCGGTGAATATCGCGCTCACTCCAGCATCGACCGCAATCGATTTCACTCGGTGGCGCTCGTGCCGGTATTGCCCGGGCAGTGGGGCCGGGACCGCGATCATCCCGGCGTAGACGCAGGCCATGAACGCGACGGTGAAATCCAGGCCCACGGGGTACAGCAGCAGGATGCGTTCGCCGCTATTGAAGCGTGCCTGTAACCAGCCCGCCAATTCGCGGGCGGCGCTATCCAGCTGGCGATAGCTGAGTGTTACCGCGTCATCGTTCTCGACGTCCTGTACCAGTGTGACCGCCTCATGATCCGCCCGGGTCAAGGCGTGGTGGCGCATCAGCTCCAGTACGTTTGGCGTGTTTTGCAAATTGACCATGTTCAGATCCTCCAGTCGCGCGCCAGGGGGCGGCTCATATGCGGTGAGAGACAGTTGGGTTTCACAAGGCGGATAGCGTTTTCAGAAAGCCGCTGCGTTGGAAGTAGTCCAGGTAGCTAGCCATCATTGCGCTGTCCAGCGGCTTGCACTGAATCCCGGATCCTGAAAGGGCCGCGTCCAACTGCGAGGTGTCGAAGCTCAAGGCCGCCCCGGTCTGGCCGACATCCGCCGACGGTTCATGTTCGGCAAACAGCATCAGGTACTTGGCCAATTCATTGTCTTCGCCGCGCTCCACCGCGCCGACCACTGCCCGGTACCAGTCCTTGTAGGAGAGTTCCCGCAGGGGGTAGCCACAATCACGGATCATGTCGATCACGTCCTGCCAGTGCAGGCGGCGAGCGCCTGTCAGGTGGAACGTGCGTCCGTGGTGTTGGCCATTGAGCGCGATGTGGGCCACGGCGGCGGCACAGAAGTCGACGGGGACCATCTCCAGGGTGATGTCGAAGGGCAGGGCGGCGTCGGCCTGGATACAGCCTTTGATGACGGCATTGAGAAAGGTATCGCTGGAGGCTGCGCCGCTGCTCTGCGAGCCACAAATCTGGCCGGGTCGATAGATGCAGACCGGCAGGCCACGCTCGCCGGCCTGGGTGACCAGGCGGTCGGCCACCCATTTGGTTTGCTGGTAGCCGCCGAGCACGTGTTCGGGGCTATGCAAGGGGCCTTCGCTGTAGTGATGCTCGCCGCTGAGCACCGGAAATACCGCGAGAGATGAAATGTGGTGAACCGGCTTGGTCCGCGAATGGCAGGCGAAGCGCAGCACTTCCAGTGTGCCCAGTACGTTGACGGGCTTGAGCTGCCAATAGGACTGCGCATAGTTGGAGAGGGCCCCATTATGAATCACCAGATCGACCGACTCTGCCAATGCGTTGTAGCTCACGCGGTCCAGGCCGAACCATGGTCGGCCGATATCGGCGGCAATACCGTGCAGGCGAGGCGCATCGGCGTCACGCCATAAGCCGTATTCGGCCATGTTCTGTCGAATGCGCAGATTGGCTTGCTCGGTATCGGCGGCACGAACCAGCACATCAATGCAGGCTTGCGAACGATCCAGCAACTCGCGTAGCAGAAAGGCCCCGGTGTATCCGGTTCCGCCGGTCAACAGCAGCCTGTTGTAGGGGGTTGCGGGTTGGCCGGGGGTGAACGCTACGGGTACGATATCGACAGGTAGCAGGGCTTCTTCGATCAAGGCCGAAGGGGCCATGCTGCGCTCACCGGAGGCCGATGCGGCAATTCCCGATCGCGAGACATCAAGCATTTGGGCGAGCGCGGACACCGTCGGTTTCTCGAACAGTTGGCGCAAGCTGAGCGAGGTGCCGAAGGCCTCACGCACCCGGGCCATCATTTGCACCGCGCTGAGCGAGTTGCCACCTAAATCGAAAAAACTGTCGGTGATGCCGATTTTGTCGACCCCCAGCAAGTCGCGCCAGATCTGCACCAGTTGGAATTCATCCGCAGTACCTGGCGGCTGATAGACCTGTGCGCCAGCGGCGCGGCCATCATCGGTCAGCTCGAACGCCGGCAGGCGTTTGCGATCCACTTTGCCGTTGGGCAGCTTGGGTAATGCGTCCAGCAGTACGAAACGCGAGGGCAGCATCGCGGCCGGCAGGTGTTGTCGTGCAAACTGACGCAACTGGGTGCGCACGGCCGACTGAGTAATGGACGCGAGGGGGTTGTTTGTACGTGTCGAGGTATTCAAGAGGTTTGCTCCATGGACACGGCCGTGGGCTGAACATCCGTTCGCTCCGTGGGCTGGGTGCGAGGCGTGGGTAGCGAGAAGTGGGCATCGAACAGATCCATCCGCTCTTGCTCGTGCATCAGCAGTCGGACCTCCAGGCCCATGCGTTCAGCCAGACTGGCGATGTCCTCTGGATTGAGCGCGTGCGGATCCTCGACCAGCCACAATTGGCGCTGCAGTTCCCAGGCAATGGTGCTGGACGGCAGGTCGGCCAATAAGCGAAGCAGGGCCAGGGGCTTGACCAGTCGCAGATTGGTGATGCCTGTGATGGTCAATGGCGCCTGGCCGATCCGGGACAGCGACTGTTCCAGCGCGGCCAAGGTCGCTGGCTGCGCGGAGCTGCCCCAGGCACGGCTCATGCCCGGTTCGCGCGGCTGCGGTTTGGCGTGACCGATCAGTGACACGTCATATCTGAACGTGGTCAGTTCGTTGATGGCATGACCGCGCTTAAGCTCGATGCGTGTCTCGCCGAAGGTACCCAACCGATTGGCCAGTTCGATGAAGTGACTTGGCGCCAGGCAGAGCTCGCCTTCCTCCTTGACCTGGCGTGCGATGTTGCTGAGCAGCTCGGCAGCGGTTGTCAGCGGCGCGGCCTTTTCCAACTGGACTGCGGCGTGGAAGGCTTCCAACAGGCCGAGATGGCGTACATCGCCGATAAACACCTGGCCGTGAGGGCGGACAACTCGAGCGGCCTCGGTCATTACTCGTTCCAGGTATTCGCTGTCCGGGAAGTACTGAATGACCGAGTTGATGACCACAGTGTCAGCCGCCCCGGTGATGACGGAAGACAACTCACCCGCGTCGCCATGGATGAGTTCAACCCGACAGTGGGCATGGTCAACCGTCGACAGGCTTTGCCTGGCGGCCGTCAAGGCGGTTTGTGACACATCGATACCCAGGTAGGCCTCTACCGACGGCGCAAGGTTGCGCAGCAGCAAGCCGACTCCGACCCCTACATCAATCAGTGAGCGAGGGTGCAGGTTGCGCACGTGTGCGACGGTGTGATCCAACCACTCTTGCATCTCGTCGATCGGGATGGGGAGCCCGGTGTAACTGCTTGCCCAGCCTGCAAACTCACTCCCTGGAACATGGCTGACGCCGCTCTGTGGATCGGCGTAGGCGCCTTCCCAGATATCGCCCCAGCGAAGCACGTGGTTGTCTTGCGCCAGCGCGTCGGCCGGATTGGCCCGCACGGAGAGATAGGCGATCAGTTCGTAACCGTTAGCGGTTTCAACGGGCACGACCGCCACGGCAGTCACATCCGGATGCCGGGACAGCACACTTTCCACTTCATCCGGTTCAATGCGGTGCCCGAGGATCTTGACCTGACGGTCGATCCGACCGAGCAGCTCCAGGGTGCCGTCCGGCCGCCAACGGGCCCGGTCACCTGTGCGATAAATCTGCCCGCGACCCTGCGGATGGGCAGGGAAACGTTCGGCGGTCAGGTCCGGACGCCCAAGGTAAACTCCGGACACACCTTCGCCTGCGATCCAGAGCTCACCCGCCACGCCGATGGGTAGGCGCTGCATCTGGGCATCCAATATCAACACCTCGGTGTTGGCGATGGGTTTGCCGATCGGGATCAGACTGCCATGCTGGTTGCGCGGCAACTCGTGTACGGTCGACCAGATGGTGGTTTCGGTAGGGCCGTACATATTGAACAGGCGTGTATGGGGCAGGGCGGTCAACAAACGATCAGCCAGTCCAGCGGGAAATGCTTCCCCTCCCACCAGCACTGCCCGGGTGCTTTCCAGGGCCGCCAGTGCTTGCGGTTCGGCGCAGACCGCGGCAATCAGTGAAGGCGTGCCTTGCACCAGTGTCACCGCATGCCGACGGCACAACTGCGCGAAGCAATGCCTGGCATCGGCCACTTGGGCATCGTGTAATTGCTTGAGCCGACCCAGCGCCGCAATGCCTTGCAGCGCGTCATCGGTGGCAATGCCGAAGTCCACCAGGCACGCCACTTCATCCGCACCGGCACTGGCCAGGGCGCGCAAGGTGGGACTGACCGATTCTGGCGAGCCGAACAGGCCTGATCGGTCGAAATAGCGATCAACCGCCATATCCAGAACCGAGTCGATGTCTTCCTCGGTCATGACTTCGGGGTACTCGACCCCCATGCTGGAAAACAACAGTCGCCACAGCTCGGTGGACGTACGCAGGTATTCTCTGAAGGGCCCGCGGGCTCTGCTGCGGGCCAGTTCGGCGTCTTCGTCGAGGTAAGTGTGCACCATGACCGTCACGTGTCCGGGGCTGGCATGCCCTGCCGCTTTTCGGGCGTTGCGATAGGTGCTGATCTTGCGCGTCAGTTCGTCGATGTCCTGACCCAGAAGGTGGGTCAGCAGGTTCGCGCCGCTGGCCCCCGCGCGCTCGAAGGTTTCCAGAGCACCGGCCGAGGTCAGCCACAGAGGGGGCTCCGACTGCACGGGCCGTGGGAAAATGCGCAAGGCTACACGGTCACCGTTGCCATTGATCCGCTCGACCGACTCGCCGCGCCAGAGACGCTTGAACTCATCGATTTGCTCAAGCATCTGCTGTTTTCGATTGCCATACGCCTGGGGCGCCAAGGCAAAGTCATTGGCATTCCAGCCTGAAGCGAAGGCCAATCCAACCCGCCCCTGTGAGATGTTGTCGACCAGCGACCACTCTTCGGCCATTCGCAGCGTATCGTGCAAGGGCGCCACGATGCTGCCGCAGCGTATGGCGATCCTCTGGGTCACTGCCGCCAGCGCGGCGGACATGACCGAAGGGTTGGGGTAGAGCCCGCCAAACTGGTGAAAGTGCCGTTCCGGTGTCCAAATGGCCTCCAGCCCCATGGCGTCTGCTGCTTTTGCGCCCTCCATCAGCAGGCGATAACCTTCCTGGCGTTGATCATCGGCGGCACCTGCCGAAAAGAAGAACAGGCTCAGCCCAAGCGGGCGGACCGCGGCCTGGGGATCCGGTACCAGGTTCTGGATGATCCGCTCCCCGGCAATAACCACCTTGGCTCCTCGCGCCAGAGGCCACAGCAGCTCCAGTACGGAGATGTCAAAGGACATGCTGGTGAGCGCCAGTACGGTGTCTTGCGCCTTGCAGCCGACACGTTGATCCATGCCTGCAAAAAAGTTGCTGACGTTGCGATGACGAATGACCGTGCCCTTGGGCAAGCCGGTTGAGCCGGACGTGTAGATCACATAGGCCGTGGCTTCGGCTTCCAGCTCCAGGTCGGGACGCTGGCTTGGGCGCTGTAAGATGGCCGTTTTGTCGCGGTCGATCAGTACGCTGTGCTGGACCCGGTCGATAATCTGGCAGCTTCGTTCCGTGATCAGGGCTGCCAGGCCGGAGTCTTCGGCAATGAACGCGAGACGCTGGTAGGGATACTCAGGATCAAGTGGCACATAGGCGCAGCCCGCCTTGAGCACGGCGAGGATGGCCATCACCATGTCGATACCCCGGTAAAGGCTGACGCCTACCAGGCTGCCTGGCTTGAGCCCACCTGCAATGAGATGGTGAGCCAGGCGATTGGCTTGCGCATCGAGTGCCAGGTAGCTGATTTCGCTATCGCGGTGGGCCAGTGCGATGGCATCAGGTGTGAGGTCCACCTGGCGCTCGAACAGGCTGTGCACGGTAGCGCTTGCGTCGAAGTCGACAACCGTCTGATTCCAGCCGTCGAGGGTGGCGTATTCCGCCGGCTCCATCAGTACCAGCTCAGTGATGCGGCGGTCACCCTGTTGCACCAAAGCGCTCAGTGCTTTGGCGTAATAACCGGCAAGCCGGTTGCAGAACGCCTCATCCAGGCTACTCAGGTCGCAGTCCAGCCAGGCCCGCAGATGACCTTCGACCGGATCAATCAGGAAGTTCACTGCCAACGGGTAGTTGGTCTCTGCCACGCCGATGCCGTGACGAATCAGTACCCCGTTTGCGTCCCGGCGTTTCCATAGGCTGTGAAAATCAATGAAGTTGACATAGCTATCCAGCTGCAGGCCGTCGGCCAGTTGTTGTATTTCGGTAAAGGGAAAGCGCCTGTAGGGGGCGGCATCGCGTTCGAAAGCGAAGGCGCGTTGCGCCAACGAGAGCAGGCTTTGCTCTCGGGTATCGACGCTCAGTGGCAGCGTATTGAGGAACACCCCCAGTACGGCATCCCCACCATCCTCTTCCAACCGGGCATTGACCACCATCCCGGTAACCACCTGCTCGGTGTTGCCCACCAGGCGTTGTACCGCCAAGTGCGCCGCCGCCAGCAAGCTTTTCAAGGGCAGAGCTTGTGCACGCGCCAATTGCTGCAACTGGCCCAGCAGTGCAGGCGCCACGCTGACTTCGAACGCCTGGTGTCGAGTGGCGTTCTTGCCCAAGGGCTTGTCACTGGCACGTGGCAAGCGGGTGGGATCGCTGCCTGCCACGCTCCTGCGCCAGAAGTCACGTGCCGACTCGTCAAGCAAGGCTTCGCGCTCGGCCGCCACGAAGTCGCGGTAGGACGAGGGTAGTTGAGGCAGCCACAGGTCCTGACCTGCCAGTGCCGCGGCATATCGTTCGACAATTTCCTCAAGCATCGCCGCATCGCTCCATCCGTCGAGGATGACGTGGTGCTCGATCACCGACAGTTGGAAGGCATTGGGCTCGCGCAGGTGAACGGTGAAGGCCATCAACGAGGCGTTGGAAAGTTCGAAGTGATGGTGTTTGGCTTTATCGACCCAGGCTGCCAGGTGCCTGTCGATGGCCGCCGCAGACTGCCCCAGCAGGGTATCGATCACTTCAAGTGGCGCTGTGGCGTGCTCCTGCACCAACTGCAACGGTTCGCTGAACGTTGAAAGGTCGAAGCGCGTTCGGAGTACCGGGTGCCTTTGCACGGTGGCGTCGATGGCGTTGCGCAGCAGCACTTGATCAAGGCGGGTCGCGATATGCAGGCTGGTCACCACGCGGTAGACCGAGCTGTCGCTGGCCAGTTCCGCGTGGTAAATCATCCCGCCTTGCATCGCCGACAAGGGATAAGCGTCCACCAGGCCGGAAGGCAGCCGCGAGCGATCCTGCGGGCGCAACAGATCGAAAGGTTGGGCACGGGTGAGCGGTGTTTCCTTGTTGAACGGCCGCAAGCGTGTGGCCAGTTGGCGCAGGGTCGGGAAGTTGAAAACGTCTTGGACGTTGAAGCTGTAACCTTGCTGCTCGGCCAGTGAACGGGCGCGAATGGCGAGCATTGAGTCGCCCCCCAGCGCAAAGAATGACAGCTCGGGATCGGGCGAGTCGATGCCCAGCAGGCTTTGCCAGATAGCGCCAAGCAGGTGCTCCTCGGGCGTCTCGAGGGGCAACGCGGCGCGGGCTTGCTCGATCAGCGGTGCCGGCAACGCGCTACGGTCAAGCTTGCCATTGCGCGAAAGGGGCAATGCGTCGAGGAACACAAAATGCTGCGTAACCATGTACTCAGGCAGGCTGAGTGACAGGTGCTCGACCAGTTCTTTCGTCGACGGGGGCTCACCGGCGGTGTTTACGATATAGGCCACCAGGCGGGGCTCTCCCCGCGGCGGCTGCCAGGCTGTGACGGCGGCCACTGCGACGCGGGGATGACTCATCAAGACGCTTTCAATTTCCCCGGGCTCGATACGAAATCCGCGGATCTTGACCTGGTCATCCAGGCGGCCAAGGAATTCGATGGCGCCATCTCGACGATAGCGCGCCAAGTCACCGGTGCGGTAGATCTGGCCCTGACCGCTGGCATCGGGCAAGAAACGCATGGCGTTCATTTCCGGCCTGTTGATGTAGCCCAAGGCAACCTGTACGCCAGCGATATACAGCTCGCCCACCGTTCCGATCGGCACTGGACACCTGGCTTCATCAAGGATATGCAACTGGGTATTGGCAACGGGGTAGCCAATCGGTACCGAGCCCTGCGTATCGGCGGCGGAGCAGGTCCAATGGGTAACGTCGATGGACGCCTCAGTGGGACCGTACAGGTTGTGCAAGGCGATTTCGGTCGATGGCGTGAAGGTGTCGAAGAAGGCTTTCACGGTGCCGGCGCGCAACGCCTCGCCGCTGCAAAACACACGACGTAACGGACTTGCATCTGACAAGTCGGGCTCTTCGAGAAAGAGATCAAGCATGGAGGGCACGAAGTGAAGGGTGGTCACCCTGTGGTCACGGATCAGTTGGGCAATGTGACGCGGGTCCCGGTGGGCCCCCGGCTCGGCCAGGACCAGTTGGCAGCCGAACAGCAGCGGCCAGAAAAATTCCCATACCGAGACATCAAAGGTGAAGGGGGTTTTTTGCAGTACGCAATCGTCGGCTTGAAGCGAGTACTGTTCTTGCATCCAAAGAATGCGATTCACCACCCCTTGATGGGGGACCGCGACACCTTTGGGTTGCCCGGTCGACCCCGATGTGTAGATCACATAGGCGGCTTGTTCCGGTCGAGTGACGTGCTTCAAGGGGGCGTTCGGATGGGGCAAGTCAGGCAACGTTCGATCCACGCACAGGATCGTGCAGTCACTGCCCTGCAGTCCCGCGAGGGTGCTGCTCAGGGTGCTGCGGGTCAGGACCATGACCAATTGCGCGTCCGCGATCTGAAAGGCCAGACGCTCGGTTGGCAGTTCCGGATCGAGTGGGACGTAAGCAGCACCGGTTTTAAGCACGGCGAACAGGGAAATCACCATCTCCAGCGAACGAACGTCGCAGACCCCCACGCGCTGTCCGGGCTGCACGCCCAAGGCGACCAGATGAGCGGCCAAACGGTTGATGGCGCTTTGCAACTCGCTATAGGTGAGCGTCCCGGCAGGCGCTGTGACCGCGATGCGATCAGGCGTTCGCCGCGCTTGTTCGTCCCAGAGTTCATCAAGGCTACGAGTCAGGTCGTAGGGACGTTCAGTCGCATTCCACTTCGCCAACAGGCTGTGTTCAGCGGGTAACAGGCCATCGATCGCATGGACGGGCAGGTCGGGTTCCGCCTCCAGGAGCGCGTTCAATACTTGCAGAAAACGATCCTGGTGCGCTTTCAGGTCGATTTGGCTATGGCGCTCTGGATTGGCGTCGAAAAACAGTTGTAGCCCGCTGCCATCGGCTCGCCCATAACAGCCGATCAGCAGATCCTCCACCGGGCCGGTCGACAGGTAATGCGGCACCGTCACGCAGTCACCAAAGCGAACGTCCTGGTCAAACGAAATGACGTTGATCACCGGTCCGCTCAGTCGAGTGCGCGCACCGCCACGCTGTTGATCCCGGTGAAGGGCTTCGCCACGATAACGCTGGTGGGCCAGAACGAAGCCGAGGTTACGTGTGACGTCGTGAACCAGGTCCTTGAAGGACGAATGGGCGGTCACGTTCAGGCGCAGTGGCAGTTCATTGGCCAGCATGCTGGGTGTTGAGCGCGCCGCGGCGTTCAACCGGGCTGAAACCGGCAGCGTGAGCAGCAGGTCATTGCTGCTGCTCAGCTTGCGGATATAGATCGCTATGGCCGCAATGATCAGCACCGACCAGCGTGTCCCGATGGACTTGGCCCGGGCTTGCAAGCCTGCTTCCAGCAGCGCTGGCAGTGGCGTACTCAGACGGCGCATGCCGCGGTTGGAAAGTGTGACGCTCTCGGACAGTTGCAGGGGGGCCGGCGGTTGCTGCAGTTTGTCCAGCCACGCCTGTCGATCTTCTTCATGCTTGGCGCTCGCCTCATATTGGGCTTCGTCTGCAAGGATCACGGACAAGGGGCAGGCGTTGGAAACGGGGCATTCCTTTTGTGCCGACAATGCACTGTATATTTCGCCGATCCGCCGCCAATAGAGCGTCTGGCCGTAGCCATCCATCAGGATATGGTGATAGCGCAGGTAAAAGAATGAGCGCTCGGGCCCCAGCTTGAACAGCGCATGCAAGTGCAGTTGCGAGTGAGTGAGGTCCTGGGCAGTGCCCAGGTCTCGCTTCATCCAGGACTGGGCCGCTTGCTGAGCGTCGGCCTGTTCGCTCAGGTCAATCACCGTCAGTGGCTGAGTGCCGTGTGGTTCGATGACCTGCCAGGGCTCACCCTGTTCCTCAACGAATCGTACCCGTAGCGCTTCTGTCTCCTGTAAGGCAAGGGCGATTGCCTGCTGAAAAAGCTCAACATCAACAGGACCCACAATCTCAAGGTACCCTGCACAGTTATAGCGAGGGTTACTCGGGTCTATGCGCTGTGCTACCCACACCCCGCGCTGGGCAGTGGATAAAGGGAGGGGGGTCACAAGCGGGTGATGATGACTATTCATTCTTCAAAGGCTTCCTGCGCGGTTTAAGTCGATATCGTCAACACTGAAAAAAGGCGAATTTGTGATCTCTAGTTGTTGACTTGAACAGCTTGATAGACGGCCAGCTGGGACGTTGCGATATGACCAGGAACGAGTCTGTGGCGTGCGACAAACGAAATACGTACTTTCAGTGAACGCTATGAGTTTGTTTTAATCGGGGGCGTGGTGGGGTGGCAGGTTATATTGAGCGCGCTTTTCGTTTGCTCATCAATTTCAATCCAGAATGCCAGTACTGGTTTGCCATCGATCAATTGCGGTGTCGACACCCGGTGAACGCTGACACCCATGCGTCGCAAGAGGCGTTCGTTGCCCACTGCGGAGAAGGCGATTAAACGTGTGGCCCCGAGTTGGATGGCTGCTGAGACAGTTTCCGCCACCAGGGTGCAAGTGTTTCTCCAGGATTGGAGTGTATTGCTGTTGGGTTCGTTAAGCGCTGTTGCGGAAAAACGAGAGAGCTCCCAGGTATCCGCGGCGTGTGGCAGGGGAATGTCTCCCATTAGTTCGGGGAACACTTCGCTGAGCAGGTAAGGGCGCGTCGTCGGCAGTAGGCGGGCGCACCCGCAAATATCACCCTGTTGATTCTTTGCAACAACGTAAACAGTGTCGGTTCGATCAAACTGGTCCACTTCCTCTCCATTTTTCGAGGGGAGCGGCCAACCTAGTTTTTCGAGGAAGATTTTATGGCGATATGATGCCAGTGCCATCTCTACGCGAGAGCCTAGCTCCGTGGCTGTACCGGTTATGGTCTGTAGCATGCGACTCTCGGACGGTTGAAAGTGAACCCTTAGTTAGTCACAAGAGGTTGATCAGGATAAGCTGCCCTTTTGGGCAGGGTGCGTTCAGCAGGGCTGAGGGACGCCACCTTGCCAGGGTTGGCTGTGGAGCCAGGAAGCGAGCAGTTCTTCAGTCAATTTGGCGCCCAGATCATAGCCGTTGGGGGTGCGCAACATGACGTTGGAGCTGATGCCGCCGGGGGCTAATACGGGAGCGGCGGTATTGGCGTGCCGCAGCCACCCCCAGCCTAGACTGACCCGTGGTATCGTGCGATCCCCGGCCCACTCGCAGTACCCGGCCGATTCGGCGCTGACACCCAGGCCTCGAAGTTCTTCCAGCAATGAGGGGTCAGGCCAGGCAATATCCTGCTTCAGCGACAGGGTGCAGAAATCGCTGAATGTCATGCGAATGTATCCGTCTGGAGTCAGCATAGTCGTTCTCGATTGATATCTATAGGTTGCGAAATGATCGCACTACTCACAAGGATGGGAGCTAAGTGATGAACCATCAAGTTTTTTGGTGCAGTGGAAGGGGGACAATGGAGAATCCTACGCACTGTGTCACGAGTCTGGAATGGCACTTTCGTACCAATATGTAACAGGATGAGAATTTTGGACGAGTTTCGCGAAAGGATTTTTAGCTTGTGTACGGAATCAAAATCGGAACTTATACTGTTTGAAGGATTGAAACAGATAGCCTCTGATTTGGGGTTTGAACATTGCTCCTATGGGATGCGCATACCTATTCCCATAACCGATCCTGGTTTTTATCTCTTGTCGAACTTTCCGAAAGCTTGGGAAGAGAAGTACGTCGGCAATAATTACTTTGCAATCGATCCAACGGTGCGGCACGGTTTGCGAAGTAGCACGCCGCTGATCTGGTCCGCGACCAACCCCATTGGCCAGCCTGAGTTTTGGGAGGAGGCGCAACAGGCGGGGTTATGTAACGGTTGGTGCATGCCGGTACATGGCGGTTTTGGTTCGGTCGGCTTGCTGTCCTTGATGCGCTCTGCCGATCGGTTGAGCGAAAAGGAAATGCTGTCGAATGAAGAAAAAATGATGTGGGTGGCGATGAATGTGCATTCCGCGATGGCCCACTTGATCACCCCCAAGTGGGTGCCCGAAGCCACTCAAGAACTGACCTCGCGTGAGCAGGAAGTGCTGAAGTGGACGGCTATCGGGAAAACCTACAGCGAGATTGGTTGTGTCCTGTCGATTGATGCGCGCACCGTAAAGTTTCATCTGGTCAATACGATGCGTAAGTTGAATGCGGCCAACAAGACCGAGGCAGCGGTTAAGGCTTATATCCTTGGGTTGCTTCATTGAGGGCTTGCTGAAAGGTCCCGGCAACGGGGAGGGTGCCCGTTGCTCAACCTCCTCGTAACGAGGCCCCGTATGGGGCTCTGTGCAGCTTAGAGCTCCATGACCATCTCATGCCAAACCATGCCGCCGTGGTCGGAAGGCGAGGGCTGAACGTAGCGATAGCCCATGCGCTGATACAGCGCCACGTGCTGTTCCTTGCACATCAAGTGGATGGTCTTCTTGTCCAGCGCCTTCATGCGTTGGATGAACTCGCGCATCATCAGCGTGGAATGGCCTTGACCCTGCCGTGCGGGATCGACCACCACCGACATGATCACGACATTCGGTGCCTCGGCGGAGTGCCCCAGCAGTTCCTTGAAGGCCTCATCGGACATCACCACCTGATGAGCACAGCCACTGTTGATGAAGCCGATGACCTCACCGGCATCCTCCAGAATCAGAAACCCCCGGGGGTATTGGGCGATGCGCGTTGAAATCTTTTCCAGGGTTGCGGCCTCGTCGCCTTCATATGCGCAAGACTCGATTTGATAGCAGCGCGAAGCGTCTGACGGCGCGGCATTCCGAAAACTGAGGGTGGACATTGCAGTTCCTGATCGTTGGGTGGGGCTTGATGGAGGCGCCAGGCATTATAAAGCAGCTCCAGCGGCCAGTCCCGGTCGGCGCCATCGTCGAAGGCGAATGGCATACCAGCCGGGACTGTACGCAACATCCCAACGGTTCAGCTAGCGATCAATTGACGGTGATGTAGGGGTCCCAAGTGTAGTTTGGGCCGATCTGGTTCAGGTTACGGTCCAGCAGGACTAATGTGACGGTGTACCAGAGTTTCCCGCCGTTTTCGGCAGTGGCCTGCCAGAAGGTGTAGGTCACATCGGTCTTGGCGATGCCGTGGGGGGCGTTTTTGTCCAGATAGGGCACCGGGATACCCGGGATATTGTAGTGGATAGGGGTCGACATGGAGCCCGGATAGTCACCGCCCTGGTGGGGGTTGCCTTGTTGGACGTTGACGATCAGGGCGACGCGGTCGAAGTTGCGCGACAGGGTGGTGGCACGCCAGCGGATGTTGTCGCCGGGATGGACGTCGATCCACAGCTCGTCGCCGCCGTCGGCGGTGTTGCCGCTGGCATGGCTGTCGACTTTATCGCGGCTGACCAGCATGGCGATTGCGCCGCCTACATTGCCAGGGTTGTTGATCAGGTAATCGGCATCAACGGTGACAAGCACGTCAATGGTTTGGGTCGCTCCAGACATTTTGTTGCTCCTTGAGGTTGGCAGTGATGACCGCGCCCTAAAAGGGCGTCCGGGCCACCCGGTCCCTGGGTGCGGTCATTGGGGAGCGTAGATGACGGCTTTGGGGTGTCAAGCGCATCCTCGAAAGCGGCAGGACGGGCGAGTCCCCTGGTGTATCGGAACCTGTTCTCTGACGCGCTATCGCGGTCAACAAAGCGCCATTTACCAACGATGTAGTCGAAGGCTGTTTGGGTCAGCGAAACTCACTGCCTGGCTCTCTGGTGCTAGCGAAGCCAGAAAAAAACCGCATAGCGAGTCCGTGCGTTTGAAGCTAGAATTTGTCAAGCGGGGTTAATTTTATGAGAGCTTCATAAGTTTTTTATAAATGAAAGTTCATTATGGCCGGCACTTTGAAAGGGGAACCTGATGCGCGAAGGTAACAAGACAAAGAAATGGAATCCGTCTATGACGGAGGTGCATAATCAAGGCCATATTGCTCACAATCCCCATATGCCGAAAAATCTATACGTGCAGTGGCGTAATGCTGAAAACCAGAAACGGATGTTAAAAGAAACAAGAGATGAGCTGCAAGATTTCTGGGTGGGGAATAAGCTATTTAATTCATCTAATTTTGATAAAATGCTTAAGGTCTCCGGCGTCTGCGTGCCTAATACGTATTATCGGAAAATATCCCAGGCTGAATGGAATGCTATTAATGGCGCTCCTAACCCATTTAAGCCAGTATTTGACTACCATAATACAGTTAACTATCGCTACTGGATCTCATCCTCTCTGGGTAAAGTGCGGGAGTTTGGCAATGAAAACTCCACGGATGACGGCGGCATCATCATAAAGCTGGTGTTTTCAGCTGATATAAGACAGCCGGTGGACTTTGTGTTAAAAGCTCACCAAGAGGCGGGTGTTCAAGGTAATCCGCAAGTCATTGCTCTGCATCGCGAGGGCTTTGCACAAATTGGCAATATTGATAAAGACAGTCAGATCACCGAAATCCGTAATCGAGGGTTAGATCATAATCTTGGTTTCACCAGTGCCCAACTTAATTATTTGAAAGCAACGCTTGTTGGATTCAGTAAAATGTAGTGAAAACGGGATAGATTTATATTGTTTCGTGCTCGCTTTCGGCCATGAAGGGGCATTCGCCGGTATTGTCAACCGGACGTTCAGACGTCGGCTCCGCCCAGCAAACGGCTATTCGATCGGTTGTCAGCCGTCATTGTGCCCTTGGCGCCGGAGTACAACATGGGTGGCTTTCTCCGACGCAACGAACTGAACGCATTCGTATCCTAGAGCGCGCACGTCAATCCCCTCGAACAGTCGCTCTCCCTCGCCCAGCAGGACCGGCGAAATAGCGATGTGCAGCTCATCGATGAGGCCCATACGCAGATATTGCTGGATGGTGTCGGGTCCGCCGCCAATTCGCACATCCATTCCGTTGGCTGCATCGCGGGCCCGATCAAGCGCTTCGTGAATACCACCCGTGACGAAGTAGAACGTGGTTCCGCCTTCCATCTGGAGGGGCGGGCGGGGGTGATGAGTCAGGATGAAAGTTGGTACGTGATAGGGTGGGTTGTCCCCCCACCAGCCTTTCCAGTTCATGTCGGGCCAGGAACCGCGAATCGGTCCGAACATGTTTCTTCCGAGAATCCAGGCACCCACATTCTCGAAGCCCCGCGCAGCGAAATCGTCATCGATCCCCGTTGTGCCGCCGTCGGCACCAAATAGGATTCGTTGGAACGTGCGTGTCGGGATTAACCACTGGTGCAAATCTGTCCCGCCCACACCGAGCGGATGATTTATGTCCTGATTCGGACCCGCTCCGTATCCGTCTAGCGAGATAGTAAAACCCTCAACTCGGATGCGTGTCATTTTCATGCCTTCCTTTCGATTGACGCCTGACTATCTATTTCGACAACCATTCAGCTGTATAACTCCGGCTGCTTTTGTATAACAGTCCGCAGGAAAATTCACGGAGAACGGCCCTCGGCCTGGTTTTGCATGAATCTCCCGCCATTTTGCACCCTACTGAATTGGGATGAAAAGCAGCAGGCCGCCGCAATATGTGTCAACACCGGTATCGTGATCAACAAAGCTTGTGGCGCGTAGATAAACGTAGGTAGCGCACGGCGCGATTTGCGGATTTTCGTGCGCGGCTGCCGCACCGCGTCACGAATTTTCCTTGCCGCCGATCGCTGGCGAACGCAGGCATAGCCGGCTGGTGATCCCGTTTTATGTACGTACCAAAGCCTTGTTATGCGAATAGATCCGCCAGCATTGCGCGGCAAATCCCATGATGAAGAGGCCTAACCAAACCGCTAGCGTGGTCAGCACTTCAGGCGCCATCGGATGATCGGCCAGCGGATGCGAGATCGGCAATCGGGTCAGGGTTTCATTGGTGCCGGGCACGAGTGACAGCAGGAAACTGAACGACAGACCGAATGTGCTCAAATACGGGCGGGCTCGCCCCAGATGTCGTAGAGGGCGATGGCGTCCTTGATAAGTTTGTCGGCCAGATCGGCTTGCAGCCGGTGACCACGCCGGTACGCACTCCGCAAAGCAACGGTATGGCGGAGAGTTTCGTGAAGACGATCAAACAAGATTACGTGGCACACATGCAGAAGCCAGATCGAGAAACAGAACTGCGCAATCTGACGATTGCCTTCGAGCATTACAACGAGCCGTATCCGCACAGCGCGCTGGAATATAGGTCGCCGAGAGAATTTAGGCGCTTGGCAGCGGTATCAATTTAACGGGGAGTTGGTGCCCGGTCTGGTAAGGGCAAGTCCAGCAAATAGAAATTGACCCGTCGAAATAGCTTTGTACTGTCCGGTGCGTCAGCGCCCAGCGGTTCAAAAGGCGCTCCAGGAAGAAGGATTGGATTGATGTCGAGCTGCGAGGAGGCGTTGCTGAACACTTAATCGTTCACTTGTTCATCATATCGCCATGATGTGCGTCTCCTTCCATCGCGTCCTTGCCATGGTCGGAAAGCTGGGCGTCAAACCACTTGTGAAGCGCCGCGATCAAGGCGGGATCTGAGGCCTTGAAGACCAATTCGGCGCCACCTTCGATGTCATTGTAGTTAATCGCAATCTGCCCAGGCTTGGCGGCTTTCAGGTCCGCCAGGCCAGGCATGTCTTGGCCATGGACATGCGCTGGACCTGAAAAATCTCCCTTGAGAAATCGCTGCTGAATGTCTTGAAGGTGCTGGCGAATCAACTGCACTTGGGTCGCATCTTCAGGTTTTTTGGCGACGACCTGTTGAATTCCGCCTCCAGCAGTCTTGGTGAAGATATGGGTTGTCGCTGCGAGGCTGAACGGCATTACATCCTTACCGTGACCCGACACCTCTGCTTGTCGTTGCGCGTCGGCGTTCGAAGGATCCAGGGGCTGAGCCTGAAGGCTTGTAGCAAGCGCCGAGAGAGCGATTGAGACGATGACAGTTTTTAGCACGGTCTTTCTCCAGTACAGACAGGGCGTGGAGCCAACGCTGGCGTATCAATCCAGCAGGTGCTTTAGCGCAGCGACGCCAACAGGCGGCTTCGCCGTCCAGGGCACCACAATGACAACATGGCTGGTTTGGTCGGCTACTCGTGTCATCTGTTTTTGCTCGCTATCCAGGCGCGCTCGCAGCAGCGGGTCGGTGGTGTCTGTGGCCAATAGCGACTTATTGACCACCCATGCAAACGGTTCGATGCTGGCCCTGCGCAAGTCATCTTGCAGCGCTGCCGCCTGAGATACTGGCGTGGCTTCGGGCAGCGTCACGAGGAGGATTTTGGTGTAGTCCGCATCTTGCAGGCGCATTAATGGCGTGACGATGTGGTCGGAGGCATGGCTTTTGAATTCCCTAACCATCTGACGGTGATAGGCGCCTGTGGCATCCATCAATAGCAGCGAATGACCCGTGGGAGCGGTGTCCAGCACCACGAACGAGGTTCTGGCCTGAGAAACCACGCGGGAGAAAGCGTGGAAGACGGCGACCTCTTCGGTGCAGGGCGAGCGCAGATCCTCAATAAGCAAGGCTATTTCATCTTCCGTCAGGGTCGAAGCGCGGGAAGCTACGATCTTGTCGACGTATTTTTGGGTTTCGACCTTAGGGTCGATGCGGCCGACGCTGATCCCTTGAACATCGGCGTTGAGGGTCATCGTCAGATGCGCCGCAGGATCCGTCGTACTCAGATGCACGGACTTGCCGTGCTGCGCCAAGCCAAGCGCGATAGCGGCGGCAATGGTTGTTTTGCCAACCCCCCCTTTGCCCATGACCATGATCAACCCGCGTTCGTCATTCGCAAGCTCGGCAACCAGTTCCGAGAGTTTGTGATGTTCGAGGCGTGAGGGCTCGTGGGTTAAAGTGCTTATTGGCCGAGTAAACTCCGGGGCAAGCAGTCCGCGTAGTGCCGGCAAGCCAACGGAATCCACAGCCTTGAGCGGAATGTAGTCGACTGCAAGCTGGCGCAGCGAAGCTGGCATCTCGTCGAGCGCCTGCTGGCCGATGGCTTCGATGGCTGCTGCGATCGGGTCATTCAAGTCGCTGCGTTTGAATACAGCGTTCACCACTAGACGTTGGTTTTCCAGACCCAATTCGCGAAGCTCGTCAGATGATCGCGCGGCCTCAGCGAGCGCGCCCTTGTCCGGTCGAGCCACTAGCACGACGGTGGTCAGGGCTGGATTGTTGAGCGCCGTCAACGCCTGATTGAAAAGCTGCTCCTGCATTTTTAACCCCGAGTGCGGCCCCAGGCATGACGCACCACGATCATTGCCTTCCAGAAATCCGCTCCACGCTTTTGGCAGGCTCAACAGTCTGAGCGTGTGCCCCGTGGGCGCGGTATCGAACACGACATGATCATAGGCCGCACCGCCCTCTGACAGGAGGTGGGAGAACTCATCGAAGGTTGCGATTTCGGTCGTGCATGCCCCCGAGAGTTGCTCGCGCACCAGAGCAATATCTTGATCGCTGGCCTGGGAGCCCATTTGCTCGACTACCCGGGCTCGGTAGTCGATGGCTGCGGTCCCGGGATCGATGTTGAGCACGAACATTCCAGGCACATCCGGCACAGCTACAGGCTGATTGCTCAGCTCGACACCAAGCATCTCATCAAGGTTCGAGGCGGCGTCTGTGCTAACCAGCAGCACTTTCTTGTCTGCATCAGCCAAGGCGATGGATACCGCGGTGGAGACCGACGTTTTGCCAACCCCGCCCTTGCCAGTGAAGAACATATATTGGGTGGGCTGATCGAGCAGTTTGATGGTGGATTGCATGGCACGCTAGCCTCCCTGCGGAGCACAACTGAGGCCCAGAGTTTAGACCGATGTTCAGCACCCTCAACTTTCGAATGTATGTAGTGGTCAACTAATCCCGGACACACCGTTAAGTTTTTCTCAGCCTGAGCGGGTGCCAGCCCATCGTTGAATTGGTGCTGCCGGGATTAGTTGACCACTACAAGAGGATTCTTTGAGTTTCGTCAACAAAGGATGTAATGCCCCAGGAGACAGTGTCTGCATTACACGCCCGCAGGCCGCTGAATATGACCAGACGCAATGGACGTGATGCGCGTTGCAGCGCTTGAACGACGAAACGCTCGACTGAACGTGTAAATGGCCAGCGTCTGGCTAGGCTCCACGGACGGTCATGTCACTTGGCAGCCTCATTCCAGAGGGAATTGAAATGTATCCGAAGGACGGCGAAGCAGGCGGGAAGAAAGCGGTGGCGCGGTCGTTTTTTTTCAGGTCGTTCAGGCTACCGGGAGCCCTGTTGGGGGCGCTAGTGCTCCTGGTGCTCTGTCAGTCGGCCCAGGCCCTGCCTTCCTTTGCACGTCAGACAGGGCAAAGCTGCGTTGCCTGTCATGCGGGTGGGCAATTTCCCGAGCTGACACCTTATGGGCGGCTGTTCAAACTGACGGGTTACACCAATGGCGTACGAACCAACCCTCTGGCAGCGATGATCGTCGGCGACTTCACCTCAACGCGCAACAACAGCGACGGTGCGGGCAGCTCGATTTCACCCAAAGACAAGCAATTCGTACTCGATTTTGGCAGTGTGTTCCTCGCTGGAAAAATCACTGACGTTATCGGCGGCTTTGCCCAATTCACCTACAGCTCGTATGACCACCAGGATGCTTCGGGTAATTGGGTCAGTCACCTGGGCTCGGACAACTTTGACCTGCGTTATGCGGACCGCCGGGTGGATACCTCGAGTGATGTCATCTGGGGGGTCACATTGAATAACAACCCCACGGTTCAGGATGTCTGGAACAGCACGCCTGCCTGGGGCTATCCCTATGTCAGTTCAACCTTGGGCGCCTTCGGCGGGGTCCCGACCGCTACCCTGATTGAGGGGGGATTGGCTCAACAGGTCGCGGGTATCGGTGCGTATGTTTATTTGAACAAGTCGTTGTATCTGGAGTTGACCTCCTACCAGACAGCCAAAGACACGTGGCAGTTTCTGAGTCTGGGCAACAAGAAGGGTGACACCTACCATCCGCTGACGTACATGGATGGCTCAAGCCCTTATGCCAGGCTGGCCTATACCTACGAGTGGGGGGCCCAAAACGTGATGGTGGGAGCCTTTGCGATGAACGCCAAAATTCTGCCCATGGATGGTTCCAACAATCCGATCCACGGCCAGGGCAGCACCGAGTACCGGGACGTCGGCTTCGATGGCCAGTATCAGTACCTCCTGGAACCTCATGCTTTCACGGCACAGATACGCTATATCAAGGAAGAAATCAGGGATGGCACCCAGACCCTCTTTGACGGACCTGCAACCCTGCGATCATTCAAATTGAAGGGCAGTTATGTGTACCGTTCCAAATATGGTGCAAGTCTGGCGTATACCAATGTCAATGGCAGCTCGGATGCCACGGCGTACCCGGACAGCGCCAACTTTTCACCCGATACACGAATGTGGACGCCAGAGGTGTTCTGGTTACCGATGCAGAACCTGAGGGTCGGGCTCCAATACAACTATTTCACCCGCTATTTGGGCGCAACGAACAACTATGACGGCAATGGCCGTGATGCCAGTGAAAACGACACCACGTATCTTTATATGTGGTACGCGTTTTGATCAGTTGAACGCAGGGGTGTAGACCATGGACGCAGTGGGCATGAAGGGTACTTTCAAACGATCGCGTTTTTTTCTTGCCCTCTGCGTGGTTGCGCTCACGGGCTGCACTGGTACGAACGAGCAGGCATCGGAAAAAAACTCGCCCATGCCCGGTATCGCCATGGTCGACAAGGTTTGTTCCATGTGCCACGGGCTGACGGGGGAGTCCATCTCGCCGATGTTTCCCAAGTTGGCCGGCCAGCAAAAAGAGTACCTGAAGTTACAGCTGGCGGACTTCAAGGGCCATGCACGCAGCGATGTAACCGGGACTCAATACATGTGGGGGTTTACCCATTTGACAGAGACCCAGATCAGCGAACTGGCCGACTACTTTTCCAGTCAGAGCCCCATGAAGGCTGACGACGATAAGCCTGATGCGCGCGGTGAATTGATCTTTCGCAAGGGCTTGCCTGAGTTGGGCATCGCTCAGTGTAGTTCCTGCCACGGTGCCGACGGCCAGGGCAATGGTCAGTTTCCGCGTCTGGCGGGTCAACATGCCTACTACATGATTCGCCAGATCAAGGTTTTTCAACAGACTGACCAGCGCCCGCGTGGTGCCCTGATGAAGCAGGTCACTCATTCACTGTCTGATGCCGATGCCGAAGCTGTCGCTCATTACATTGCGACGCTCGGGGCAAAAAAATGAGGGCCGATACGAGTCAATCAAAAAAGCGTCGGGATGAAGACGGTAAGCGTCAAGCATTAGCACTCGATACTACTTGAGTCAACCGGTTTGGGGCTGTCGTTTTATCGCCCGGTAGAAATTGACTAAACGTAGATGAAGCATCGGTCTCAAACTACCGAATGCCTCATCAGCGAAGCACACGCTAGTCCTAGCGCTGGGCGACGCCTGTAGCGAGAGCTGAGCCCGCTGCCAAGCAAGTGTGCCTGCGCACGAAATGCTCCGATGATTGCAACGGACTGAGTTTAACGGTTGGTGTGCCATCTTATAGTCTTAAACAGAGCGGGTTCATGGTGTGGCTGTCTGTTGGAGAGCTACCAAACTTTCCACCACGGTTTTTTTACTTTCATTTCTGGTGCACTAGTACACTGGACTGATTCTTCATTCAGCTGCAAATACCAGATATTCGGCTTTAGGTCTGACTCCCATGGGCAAACGCCGAAATTTTCAGTGAGCGCTTCGTACACCAAACGACTGGTCAAGTAGTACTCCGGCACAGTCACCTTGCGATCATCAAGGTAATAGACCTTCTGCCACTCTTCTTCCGGGCAATCGTCTTCATCCAAATAGAATTCAGCCGTTTCCCACTTTTGCTCGAATGGCTTTGTTACGCCGAACAGCCGCACGTCAGATCCGCTGTCCTGAAGTCGTGATCGAGTCAGAACACCGTCTTCGATGAGTGCATAACCATAACTGTCGCCGGAGTCGTACTGACAGAAGGCAATCATCAACGCCGGCTTATCGAGTATTTCGTGCAAGCCGCAAAGGTCATGTTCAGGGTTTTCGAGAATGGGCCAAACCAGCGCGTGATTGCTGATGATCCAGACGTCGCCAAACTGCTGTACGAGAACATGGTGGTCATGACGGCTGTCAAAGGAGCGGTCAATGGGGGCTGATAATCTGTTTACAGACTTCCCAAAAAGGCTCGCAACGGCCAGTTCCGGGGTGAAGCTCTCTTCGCCTGAGCGAAAAACGATTCCTGCTTGCACTACGCCCACGTTAATTTCCTTCTGCACAGGATCAACTTGCGGGAACGGTCAGCTAGAGATAAACGAAACCTGAATCCCAGAATGTTATCGGCATAATCGAGAAAAACTACATCATAGCGCGCATCAAATAAAGCGCCGATTTCAGAATGGGCGCCGAGTCTGGATACACTGCACCGGACCGCAGACATTCAACATTACAACCACTCGTGCATCTTTAGGCCTGAGGCTCTTCATTATTGCGTCGGAGTCCGTTAACTGGGCGGATCCGACGTCTGAACGTCCACGCAACGGTATGGGCAACTGACCGCTCCTGGCCGATTGCAGTCATTGGGACGAAATCAGTTGTTCCTGGGAAGCGGTCTGCGCGGGCAGCTGAGAAGCTAGCGAGCGACAATGCGTGCATTGCTTACAGGATTAGCACTGATATTCAACGTTTCCGAGCAACCGAAGATGTGAATCGCGATCAACAAAACGGGAAGCCAGGCTTCCCGTTTATCCGCAGAACGCTGTCAGCCGCTGACGCCGACTGTCTGCCCATCCAACACCGAGTCCATCCTGAGTTGTGCCAGCTCAATCAGGTGCACCACACCCATTGCCACCTTGCGGTTCGAACCGGTTTGGTTGTCGGCGTGTTCATAGGCTGTGGCCGCAGCGGATTGCAGAATCGAGTAGACGCTGACCAAGGTGTCTTCCTGATTTCTAGGATCAGGTAGATCACCATGCAACACAGTGTTTTGGACTGGTTTCGAACCTGCATCCGGACCAAGGTTGTAATGAGACAAGACCCGGTCGGCGAGACGAGGATCGATGGTTTCAATGTTGGATGTTGCCGGTGGATTGGGGGTGATCTTGAACATAGAGTGGTTACTCCCGATCTGTTGAGGGAGCCGCCAACATCGCTGCTAAACGAGAGGGTGGCAGCCGTACGCAGGTTAGCAGACCGGTGATCAGGAAACCCGGGGCACCGAAGTGCCCTGCGCACGACCACCATAACAGTGCCTCATACAGCCAGGAAACCAGCATATCAGCCGCTACTGTCTGAGCGCTGTTCGAAGCCGTTACCGATTGGAAGGATTGGTAAGCCATGCGTGGCTTGGCGTTTTGCACCATTGCCTGCGCAATGGACATTGATCTCGCAGTACCGAGGTGTCACCCATGAAGTCGAAGCCGCTGCCCACCCGCCATGGCGGACCGTCGGATAGTCCGGGATTTTTGCTCTGGCGCATCTCCAATACCTGGCAGCGTGAGCAGCGCGCTGCTTTGCAACCGCTGGGTCTGACGCACACTCAGTTTGTCATGCTGGCAGTCGCAACCTGGTTCGGTTCGCAAGAGCCACTGACCCAGATGCGCCTGTCCCAGCTGACGGGCAGCGACCCGATGACAACCTCCCAAGTCGTCAGAATGCTTCTTGCCAATGGGCTATTTGTGAGGGATGCCCATCCTACCGACACACGGGCCAAGATTATTTCAGTCTCCGAAGCCGGTCGTGAGATGGCCCATAAGGCGATCGTGATTGTGGAGGCTGTAGATCGAAAATTTTTTGCACCTTTGGGCGAACAGCAATCCAGCCTCGTGCTTCTTTTCCAGAACATGCTCGATAAGGAATCAGTGCCAGGATAGAGACGGCTTCGGAAAGCGGCAGTCCAGAAGCGGGCGCTGCTGGTCCCGGCAGCTCAACAACCTAGCCACTGCCCCCGATTCACGCTTACCATACCCTCTCTTACTACCTGGGCTTTATGCGCAAACCATTGTCATCGTTCAAGAATTTACAAACCGAGTAGAAAATATGAACCGTCGTAAGAAAATAAAGCAGCTGTTACAGGCGCACGCAAAAAAGGCCAGTGCCAAACTGGCACCGGCAAGCAAGTCTAAATACATTAGTAAAGCTGACCGATTGAAGCTGGCGGCTGAAGCCAGTCCAGACTCAATCGTTTCCCCTGAGAGCTGATCCATTCCCGCGCTCCTTGGCGATACCTCGCAGGTACGCCGCCATCGCCGCAAACCGCTGCCGAGTCTCGCGCTCGAACACCCGATTAACCAGCGGATCCAGAACCCACCCCAACCACCTCGGTCGTAGCCGAACGCTAAACGTATATCCTTGGCATAAGCTCTCAGCGGCTAGGGTATAGGGCTGCACCGCACCGTTCAATGAAGGCAGAGGTCCCGGCAAACCCTCAATACCCTGGGGCTTGAACGTTGAACGCTATCCAAAACAATAACGATACCGAGGAACGTCAGATGTCCGAACTCAAGCTTCACCCGCAAGCCGCTGCTTCGCTGCAACACTGGCATGAGATGGTCGCGCACGGCGACCTGGCCGCTTTGCCCGAACTGTTGGCGGCGGATGTGGTGTTCCGTTCTCCCATGGCCCATCAACCCTACCCCGGGGTGTTGGTGGTCTCGACCATCCTCGGTACGGTCATCAAGGTCTTCGAGCACTTCACCTATCATCGTGAACTGGTCACGGCTGACGGCCTCAGTGTGGTGTTGGAGTTCAGCGCCGAGGTGGCGGGTCGACAACTCAAGGGCATCGATATGATACGTTTCGACGAGGCCGGCAAGATTGTCGAGTTCGAAGTCATGGTCCGTCCCATAAGTGGGTTGCAGGCACTCGGTGAGGAAATGGGTCGGCGTTTGGCGCCTTATCTGGCGGCCGCCAAGGCCCAGGGCTGAAGTTCACCGCAAGACTGAGAACACGGCAGATTTATTTACGCAAGGAGAGGCGACCCTCATGACAATCGTCAGTGTTCGCAAGCTGGAAAATACCGATATTGAAGCGTTGCTGGCTTTCGAAATCCGTAACCGTGAGTGGTTCGAATCCCAGATTGACGCGCGCGACCCTTCCTTCTACTCGTTGCCGGGGGTAACCGATCATATCGAGCGCTATTTGTCCGATTTTGCTATCGGGGTCTGGCACCCCTTGGTTATCGAGGATTCCAGTGGCGCGATAGTGGGGCGAGCCAATCTGAAAAGCATCAACTCGCCGAAGGGTTCCGCGGAAGTTGGCTATCGGATCGATCAACGCTTCTGCGGGCAGGGACTGGCCACGCTGGCACTCAAGCATCTTATCCAGGAAGCACGGATGCGCTGGCGCCTCACGCAATTGTTGGCCCATGTGTACAAGGACAATATTGGCTCAAGAAGAGTACTTGAGCGGTGTGGATTCCTGGTTGAGCCGAACTCCTGGATGGATCAAACCAGGGACGAAGGTCGATTTATACTTTCGATCTGAACAGTGTTTTTGACCTGCCCCACCATCTTCTTCCAACGCGTAAAGTCCCGGTCGTTCCGGCCGGGTCTTTTACGCGCGATCAGGTGAGGCGATCAGCCAGGCAGGGCCCTACTGGATGGCTGAACCGGCGCCAGCCAATGGTTCTGGACTGACACCTTCGTGGGTGGGGGGTTACCAATCGACCGCGTAGCTCAGGCTCAAGGTCCGACCTTCAGCATTCGGATAGGGCGCGCGGGCGTTGGCCTGGGCGAACATGTTCTGGTAGTTGCGGTTGGCCAGGTTGTAGACACCGCCTTCCAGGCGACCCACCGGCAACGCCACCGAACCCAGCAGGTCGAATAGCGTGTAGCCCTTGATATCGCGGCCGTTGTTGTCCTTGAAGGCCGCGTCGTAGTCCGACAGGCGCATGGCTTGCAGGCGCAGGTTGTAGTCGCCACGGTCATAACCGACGAAGGCCGTGGTCTTGGCCGGGGAAATACGTGTGGCGGGCAAGTCGATCCATTTGCCGTTCTGGTCGGTCTCACCCTTGGCGTAAGCGTAAGTACCACCCACCGACCATTGGTCTGTCACGTTGTAGCTCAGGCTGGTTTCCACACCGCGCACGCGCTCCTTCTGGTTGATCAAGCGCAGTACGCGGTCGTTGGCATCAAAGAACTGGGTGACATCCGAGGTGTTTTCGTAGGCCGTGACGCTGGCCTGCCACTGGTCCCAGTTACCACGCCAACCCAGCTCATAGCTGTTGACCTTGATGGCCTGGGCGTTGAGTTTGTGGATGTCGTAAGTGCTGCTGACGTCACGCAGGAAGCGCTGGATATCCGGAAGGGAAAAGCCCTGGCTGAAGTTGACGAACACATCCTGGTTTTCGTTCAGGTGGTACACCGCCCCGAGGTTGTACAGCGTGTCGTTGTAGTTCAGGGTGCCGCCGGGCAGCGTCGCGCGATTGCCGGTCTGGACAATTTCGCCATAGGCAATGCTGTCGGAAATCTCGCTGTCGATCCATTCGCGACGCACGCCGCCACGCAGGGTCCAGTCGCCGACGTCGTAGGACAGCTGACCAAAAATGGCTTTGGTGGCGGTCGCGACGTCGGGCCCCATTTCAAAGGTGGTGCCGGTCTTGGTGTAGGTCAGCCCATTGACCTTGTACTGATCGCCGCGTTGGCGCGAGGTCTCGTGGTCATAGTCGGCGCCCCAGACCAGTGTGCCGGTGGCCGGGCCGATGTCCGGCATTTTGCTTTCGATCGCCGCCCGCAGACCGTAGACGTCCTGCACGCTATTGTTGTCGGAGATCCCCGCACGGCCCCGTGACAAGTCCGGGAAAAACAGCGCATCGGCACGCCGCCAGTAACTTTCGACCTGCAACCCCTGACCGTGGAAATCCTTGTCGGTGTAGTTGAGGTTGACGGCCTGGTTGTGGGTGAATGGCTGGTCATCCAGCTTCAGACCTTTTACCGCGACGGCGTTGTTGGTGTTGCGCGGGTCCTTGGTGTAGTCGGTGTCCTGTTGGTCCTTGTAGTCCTGCAGCGACAGGCTGATCTTCTTGTCGGTATCCAGCGCGTAGCCGAAACGACCTTGCAGGTCGTAGGTGCGAGTGTCCATGTTGCTGCCCTGGGACGTGTCCTGGGGAATGCGCTTGCCGTTGCCGTCGAACTGGTCGTTGCGTTGCACGGTGTTGGCCGAGACGTACCAGTCCAGCGCGTCCTTGCGCCCCGTTGCGCTCTGGAACGCATCGTAGGCAAAGCCCTTGCGATTGAGGTTGTTGCCGGTGGTCATGCCGATCTTGCTGCTGAATGCCAGTTCCTCGCCCTTGTTGCGCTTGGTGATGATGTTGATGATGCCGCCCGACGCGCCCGCCCCATAGACGCTGCTGGCGCCGGAGACCACTTCGATGCGTTCGATGCTTTCCGGGGCGATGCTGTTGAGCTGGCGAAAGTTGTCTCGCGTCGCGTTCTGGGAAACCCCGTCGATCAGGATCAGCGTGTTGCGCCCGCGCAGGGTCTGGCCAAAGTTGCTCATGCCGCCGGTGGAAGGGGAGATGCCCGGCACCAGTTGGCCGAGGATATCCGCGACCCGTCGTCCGGCACCGGTCTGCTGGCGGATCTGCTCTTCGTTGATCACCTGCACGGAGCCTGGAATCGAGGCAATGCTGGTTTCGCTGCGGGTGGCGGACACCACCATTTCCTGCAGTTGCAGGGTGCCGGGCGCCGCTTGGGCAGGTTCGCTCTGATCGGCCCAGGCCGGTGTACTCAACGAGCCGATAAAGGGCAGCAGGATGGACAGTTGTGTTTTTTTCATTGCTCTTTCTTTATTTAGCCGCGAGGCGTGTTGGTCGATAAAACGGTTGTTTCCGGCGTTTGTGAAAATGCCCGGATGGCGCGGATACCCAGGGCGGCAATGGCGTACGTGACTGCCACCAGCCAGAAGCTCTGCGCCAGGCCGACGATTCCCATGCCGATGCCCCCCATCAAGGCCCCGCACAACGCGCCGGCCTTGGCCGCGCTGTTACCCAGGCCCAGTGCAAAACCTTGCTGGCTGGGGGTAATGGTGTTGGCGATCAGGGTGTAAGCGACGGGTAGCAGTGCGCCTTGCCACACGCCCCAAAGCAGCCGACTGGCAAGAAAGCCCATCCATTCGCTGGCCACGGCGGTAAAGGCCAGGGTCAAGGCACAGGACCAGGCGACCCATTCGATGACGCGCAAGGTGTGCGCGGGCTGATGGCGGTCGAACAGCCGACCCCACAGCGGCGCGGACAAGGCGAGGGTGGCCGCACTGGCGGCATAGCTGGCGCCGATCAACCAACCAGGCGCGTGCAGAACGTCCGCCACGTACAAGGCATAGAAAGGCTGCGGCATCATCCTGGCGGCCTGGATCAGCACGATGACCCCGAGCATGGCTCCCAGCCAACCCTTGGGCAGGGCGGCGTGCGCCGGTTTTTGCTTGTGCGCGATGCGTTGTGTGTCGCTGGGCAAAAACAGGCTGATCACGGCACACAGCAGGCAAATCGCGGTGGCGCTGTAGCACAGCACGGCGAACCCCGAGACATCCATCAGCCAGCCACCCAGCACCGGCCCGGCCAACGAACCAACCGCCGTGGCCGATTGCAGTCGGGCGAGAATCTGCCCGCGGCCGCTGTCGCCGCAGCAGGCCAGTGCATAGGCCTGGGCCGCGGCGATGAACCCGGCCAGCGCCCCTTGCACTACTCGGATGCCCACCAGTAACCAGGGATCGAAGGTGATAGCGGCCAGCGCCTGGCATAGCGCCAACGCCAGCAGCGCCCGAATGATCATCGGTTTGTGGCCGGTCCGGTCGCCCAGTCGCCCCCACAAGGGCGTCAGGATCATCGCCGCCATCATCGGCCCGGCGTACACCAGCGCGGACAGCAGGCCGGTGTACTGGGCATTGTCGGTGCCGAGCAGTTTCTGGATCTGCAAGGGCCAGAACGGGCCGCTCATTTCCATGGCCCCCATGGACACCCACTGGATCCCGACCAGCAACCGCAACGCGGTGCCGTTAGCGGCCATCGGCATTGACGCTCAGCGGGTTGCGCAGGCGCCCGACGATATCGGCGTGACTGTCGAGCAGGCGCATCCGCATGAACGACTTGGCGGGCCAGTCCTGTTCCAGCAAGGCCTGGCGCTCGGTCGCCCAGCGCTGCGGTTCGACCTGATCGCGCAAATTGTCGAAGCACTGACTGACCTGCGTTGCCAGTTCACCCCAGAGCAGGGCCTGGGGGATGTCGAAGTGGCGGGCGCTGAGCAGCACCAGTTCGCCCAGATGACACATGAAGACCGTATGCAGCAGCTTGTCGCGCACGAAGCCGGCGTCGTCATACAGGGTCATCTTCGGATCATGCAGCTCGATGTCCAGGCCCTGTGCGTGCAAGGTCTTGCGGTCGATCCGGATATCACCGAAGTCTCGCAGCAACAGGCGGTTCAGTTGTCCGTCCGCGGCCATGATCATGAAGCTGTTCTGTTGATGGGCCTCGAACGCCACGCCGTAACGCAGGTACATGCCCAGCAGGGCAGGGACCGCAATCGAAGCGTAGTCGTGGAAGAACGAGCGCATGGCGGCGCTGTCGTCCGCGCCCTTTGCCAGGCGCACCCACTGCCGCAACAGCGGTTGCTGGTGCTGGTCGATAGCAAACAGACTGCCGACCGGAATGGCCATTTCACCTGGCTGCAACTGGCTCAGCGGGTTGTCCCGGTACAGCACGGCCAAGTGGCGGGAGCGTTCGTCGTTTGCCGGTTGCGGCTTGAAATGCACACCGAGGCGTTCGGTAACGATGCCGAGAATGTTCTGAATCGCGGGTTCGCGCTGCAGGATGGTTTGCATCAATTGGCTGATGCGCGGGCCCATGCGCGCCGAGCGTGGCGAAACGGTACGCTGCACGCTGGTCAGGCGCAGGGACACCGGCAGCTTGACCATCGGTGCGTCACCACGGCCTTCAGGCAATACGGTGCGGAACGACATGGTCGGATGCGCCGTGAACGCGACGATGTCGGTCAGGATCAGCAAGCGGTCACCGATCTCATTGGCGAAGGTCTGCGGCAGCTCCTGGCGCGCCTGCCAGGGATGGGCCGGCAGCGGCAGATAGTCGCTGGCTTCAAGACCCTGACGCGCCAGTTCAGTGCTCAACTGTTGTGCAGCCTGGGGGAAGTGGCCTTGCCACCACTGCCAGTAATCCACGCTGCCCGCCAGTGATTCGACATGGGCAAACTGGCGGTGCAAGGCGCAGAGGATCACCGGGAAACGAGCCTCGAACTCCGGCGAGAAAGCGATGACCTGTTCCGTGCTCAAGCCCAGTTTGGTTTTGTAGTTGGGGTGCCATGGGTGGCCCAGCGTGCCCCACTGTTCCAGCAGCGAGGTCGGGTTGGCAATGCTCGGCTCATCCTTGAGCCAGCCCAGCAGATTGTCGCCATGTACCGGGTCCATGGACTCATGCAGTTGGCGTGTCCAGCGTTCGTGGAAGGCCAGGCAGAGCGTGTCGTTGGCGAAACTGTCGTCAAGCTCTTCGTTGAGGCGGTTCAGCACCTCGGCGTCGGCGGAAGACTCGAGGCCATTGTTGAGCAGGGTCAGCAGTTCCGAGGGAAACTGGATCTTGTGCGGGGGATGATCGTCGCCGTAAGCCGTGATGTCGCCACGCAGGTCCCAACTGCTCATGCGCCCGGGGAGCAAATGCTCGAAGCACAGGCGGGTTCGGTCAGGAAGGGTCAGCCAGCATCGAGGTGGCTCATCGTATTCGAGAGCGCTGGCCTCCAGCAGGCCTTCGCGAAACAGCGCCTGGATCAAGCGCTGGAAACTGCGTTCGGCGGCAGGCGCGAGGGTGTTGACCAGCGCGTCGAGGGTGATGTGGTGGGTCTGGAAAAGAGGGTTGCCCAGTGCTTCGCTCCAGCGACTTAGCAGGGCTTGCGGTTTCTTGCTGTATTCATTCTTCAAGTCAGACTCCTTGTGCACGGCCTTGAGTGAAAGCACGCGGAGAATAACGAGTAAAAATACGAAAACCAATGATAATCATTGCTATTGGTATCTTAAAATTTACATTCGCTCAAAAAATACGATCATTTTATGGGTTCGGATAAGCGGTTCAAACCCGCGTGTTTCATGGCTTTGAGGGTTTCCAAGTGGTCGGTTGGATCCACCCACGGGGAAGAAGTGTAAAAATTTACTACGTAGAAACGGGACTTCTCTTAGGGTGGGGTTGTGTGGACTGGTCGCTTTGCAAAAGCGTCGCGAGCACCCTCTGACGGCGCTGTCAGAGGCGGTGCTCTGTCGAGGTCGAGTCCGTGCTGGAGGCCTATCTCGAGCAGGTCGGACGCGGGTCAGGGTTAGTGATCAGGTCGCCGAGTTGCTGTCGATAAACTTCTCGTAATACAGATGGAAGCCGTCGATACGTTGCTCGACAAACCAGGTCTTGACCGCCTCGACCATGGGCGGCGGGCCACACAAGTAGATGTCGAACGGGTTGGCGTTCATGGTCTGGCGGTCGAAGTGTTGGGGAATCCGTCCGGTCTTGCCTGGCCATTCTGGCGAGGGCTGGCTAACCACCAAGTGATACTCGAAACCCGCGATGCGCGTTCGATACTCCGCCAGGCGATTCAGTTCGCACAGGTCGGTGTGTTGGTTGACGCCATAGAACAGCTTGATTGGTTGTTGGCATCCGCCTTTGTCGGCGATCTCGTCGAGCATGCCGAGAAACGCCGAAAGCCCCGTGCCACCGGCCACCATCACCAGCGGTTTGTTGACCTGCCGCAGATAGAAACTGCCCAGCGGGGCCTCGAACTCCAGCGCTTGCCCGGGCTCACACCGTTCGCGGATAAAGTTGCTCATCACGCCATCCGGTAGCAGCCGAATAAGGAACCGCAACTGATTGCCCGGGTTGGGCTGGTTGGCGAACGAATAGGAGCGCCAGGCCTCGGTGCCAGGCACCTTCAGGCGCGCGTATTGACCGGGCAGGAAGTCCAGCGGCCGCTCGCTGGAACTGGCGTCGACATGCAGGATCGCCGTGCTGCTGGAAACCTGCTCGACCTTGGCGATGACGGCGTGTAGGCGTTGGGTGGCGCCGGCATTGCACAGGCTTGAATCGAAGTCGAAGTAAAAGGACGCCGCGGACTGCACGCGCGTCTGACACGAGAGCATCTTGCCTTGCGCCAGGTCGGTTTCGCTGAACACTTCGTCGTCGATATAGTCTTGCGTGTACTGGCCGGATTCGCAGCGTCCCTGGCAAGTACCACAGACGCCTTCGCGACAATCCAGGGGAATGTTCACGCCGTTGCGCAGGGCCGCGTCGAGCAACAATTCGTTGGCCTTGACCTCAAAAAACGAGGTTTTGCCATCGGCAAAATTGAAAGCCACTTTGTGGTTCATGTCGGGTACTCCGTGGCTTACAAATGGTAGAAGTCGAGCACCGAATTAATCGTGTCGTTGAGCAGCAGCACATGTTTGCGGGCGATCTTCCAGCTCTCGCCGTCGGGTCGCAGGCGGTAGGTGGCGCGGCCGTAGAATTGCTCGGAGGTGGCCATGCGGTAGTACAGGGTCTGCCAGTTGACCCGGACCTCCAGTTCGTCGTTTTCCAGCGCCGCGATGCGCAGGTTGTTGATCATGTGCAAGGTGCGTGGCATTGGGATGGTCGAGGCGGCCTTGCCAGTGCGCAAGCGGAACACCCGATCTTCCAGGCCGCCGCGGTTGGCGTAGTAGATCAGTGACATGCCCTTCTTCGGGTCAGTGGTGTAGACGTGCTCCGAATCCCATTGCGGTAGGTGGAACTCGCTGTCCTCGCTGAACAGGTCGAGGTAAGCGTCCCAGTCCTGGGCATCGCACAGCTCGGCCTTGCGGTAGAAAAACTGTTCAACACGGTATTGCAGTTGCGAATTCATGATTACACCTCGCGCAGTTGCAGGGGTTGCTCTTCGGCGGCCTTGCGCGCCAGGCCTTCGAGCAAGAAGCGCTGCCAGTTGCCGTGCTGGTTGACGTAGAGCCCTTCGTGGGTGAACTCGGTTCCGGTCAGGACCGGTTGGATGCCGAGGGTCTCGCTGTTGCGGGTGGCCCCCGTGACCCATTGGTCATGGCCACGGGAGATGTCGCTCCAGCGCTCCAGGCGCGCCTGGAAGCCGCGCTGGGCTTCACGGAACTCCACCAGGTCATCGGGGGTGCCGAGGCCGGAGACATTGAAGAAGTCTTCGAACTGACGGATACGGTTTTCGCGATCGGCATCGGACTCGCCCTTGACCCCCAGGCAGAAGCTGTGGATCTCGGTCTTGTTCCAGGCCAGCGGACGAATGATCCGCAGCTGCGAGCTGATCTGGTCGAGGAAGAACATGCTCGGGTAGACATTCAGGTTGCGCAGGCGATGCATCATCCACTCGGCCCTGTCCTGACCATATTCTTCGACCAGGCGCGGCATGATGCTGGCGTAGCCGGGGCGCACCGCCGGGTTGGGCATGTCGCTGAACAGCAGGCTGTGGCCGTTGTTGAAGGAGAACCAGCCGTCGTCGGTCTCGGCATCGCCGGCACCGAGCTTGCTGTAGTCCAGGGTGTCGCTCGAGGCGCTGCCTTTCTCGGCGTTGACCTGCTGGCGATGCTGCACCGTGGCGACGTAGTTGTAATGCACGGTGCTGACGTGATAACCGTCCAGGCCGTTTTCGTTCTGCAGCTTCCAATTGCCGTCATAGGTATAGGACGACTTGCCGGGCAGCACTTCCAGCTCGCCGCTGGCCGATTGCGCGACCATCATGTCGAAGAACACCTTGGCGTCGCCCAGGTAGTCTTCCAGGCTGTCGCCGCCGTCGACGTCCAGGCTGACGAAGACGAAGCCCTTGTAGCTTTCGATACGGGCTTTTTTCAGGCCGCGGTTGGCCTTGTCGAAACTCTCGGGATATTCACCCGGCGCCTTGACCTTGACCAGGCGGCCATCGCTTTTGTAGCACCAGGCGTGGAAGGGGCAGGTGAAGGTCGACTGGTTGCCCTTGCCGACGCGGGTCAGGGTCGTGCCACGGTGCTGACAGGCATTGATCAGGGCGTTGAGCCGGCCTTCGCCGTCGCGGCTGATGATCAGTGGCTGGCGCCCGGCACGCAGGGTCATGAAGTCATGCTTGTGGGCGATCTCGCTTTCGTGACAGGCGTAGATCCAGTTCTTTTCGAAGATCAGTTCCATCTCGAGATCGAACAATTCAGGTTCGGTGAACATTTCCCGGGCGATACGGTAGATGCCCTCCACCGGACGGAAGTCCAGGCAACCCTGGATGAAGGTCTGCCATTGGGCGACGCTTTTTGAATAATGCATAAGTCGGTACCTGTTTCATCGGGTGAATCGGTACACGTATTAAGAGTCGGCGCAGACCTTCGGTCTATCCGCATAGTTGGCGAAGACAGTCCGGAAATTTTGCGCGTCTGTCCGGCGTGCGACATTCAACCGTCCCAGCCATGGACGTAGCCGGTAATCGCACAGTAAATAGCGCAAACCAGACCGTCCATTCAGCGGGTGGCGCCCGCGTACTGCCGGTTGTGTAAGATGACCGAAGACTATCCGGAACATCGTCGGGTGCTTGTTGGCACCCGGTGATGGCATGGAGCTTGCGTCCGGACAAGCCAGCGCGCCGTCAGAGCCCGTATCGAAAATAGCCTTGTTGAGTAACGCCGATGAGTAGCAAGCCCGACTATCATTTCCGTGACATCCATGCCGATCACTTCGACCTGGCTGGGGCGCACTCATGGATGTCGACGATCTGCGGCCCACATTTGCTTCATGCGAGCAAACCCAACAGCATCCAGTTCCACCACAGTGGCAACGTGCTCAAGTCGATGTCGACCACCCTGGGCATCATCGAGTACGGCACTGATGTCACGGTGGGGGTTACCGACGTCGACAGCTTCAACAGCTACAGCCTGAGCTTGCCGTTGAGTGGTGAGCAGGAGCTGAGTCGGGGCGGGGAGCTGTTGCGCTCTGATCGCGACCATGGCGTCATCGTTTCGCCCAACGAGAGTCAGCAATTGAGTATCACCGGCGACTGTCGCAAGCTGCAGGTGGTGATCACCCGCAGTGCCATGCGCAAGACCCTGGAAGACATGTTGCAGCATCCCTTGGGCACCACCCTGCGTTTTGAGCCCGAAATGGATGCGGTGACCGGGTCGGTTGCCTCCTGGTGGCGCACGGTCAAGCACTTCATCGAAGAGATGGAGCGCAGTGAGCTGTACGGCCAGTTGCTGTTCAATCGTGACCTGGAGAGTGCCTTGCTCAAGGGCCTGATCCTGTCCCAACCGCACAACTATTCTGCTGAGCTACGCGAGCGTCTGGGGGTGAAACTGCCGCATTACCTGGTGCGTGCCAAGGACTTCATTCATGCCCATGCCCGTGATGCCCTCAACCTTGACGATATCGAAGCCGCCGCCGGGGTGTCGCGGTTCAAGCTGTTCGAAGACTTCAAGAAATACTTCGGAATGTCACCCATGGCTTACCTGAAGAAATATCGCTTGATGGGTGTCCGCCAGGAAATCCTCGAAGATCGTTCTGCCCACAATATTTCGGTGATCGCAATGGGCTGGGGCTTCAGCCATCTGGGGCGCTTTTCCTGCGAATACCGCAAGCTGTTCGATGAGACGCCGAGCATGACCCTGCAGCGGGTCGATGCCCGGCGTGACCGGTCTTGATGAGCGTAACCACACCCCGGGTGTTCGGTCCTTGCTGCCGATAAGATGGCTCACAACGTGAACAGGTCAACCGTTGCCTGTAGTGAGTTGGACGAGGCTTGTAACTGCCTGGATGCTTGCGCGACTTGCTGGACGGCGGAGGTGTTTTTCTCAGAGAGGGTCGCCATATCGGCCACATTGATGGCTATTTCATGATTGGCCGCGTTTTGCTGCTCAAGCGCTGTGGAAATGCTATTGACGGCATCCACGACCTGTTCGGAGCAAGCGCTGATCTCATTCACGGCACGTCCTGCCTCACCAGCCATTTCGACACCCGAGTTGGCACGGTCCTGCCCCTGTTGCAGGGTCTCCACCACCTGTTCCGTTCCCGATTGGATGGAGTCAATCATTGTGCTGATTTCCACCGTGGACCTGGCGGTGCGCTCGGCAAGTTCGCGCACTTCATCGGCGACTACTGCAAAGCCGCGCCCGTGTTCACCGGCACGTGCGGCTTCAATGGCCGCGTTGAGTGCAAGCAGATTGGTTTGTTCGGCGATGGATTTAATGACGCCGACAATGATCGAAATCCTGGAAGAGTGCTGCCCAAGTAAGGTTATTCGCTCGGAAGATTGGCCGACGCTATCGGCGATGTTGTGCATTTCTGCCGAAGCCTTCTCCACCACGACACCGCCGAACCTGGCTTTGTCGCCAGCGTCTTGAGCCAAGGCAAAGGATTCGCGGGCCTTGACCGCGACATGTCCGATACTGGTGCTCAACTCTTCCAACGCGGCGGCGGCGGACGCCGCCGCGCCACTCTGTTGCGCCGATTGAGCGGCCACCTCTTCGGCGGAGGAAGAAAGTGAAGACGACAGAGTGGAAATACCTTGGGCATTATCCGCGATGTTTCCGATCATCTGGCGCAATGACGTCTGCATATTGCTCAGTGAGCGGACCAGGTCGCCAATTTCATCGTTACGTAAGGTGATTGGCGGCGGTGATGACAAATCTCCCGCCGCGATCTTGCGAGCAATCGATACCGCCTGGTTCAGGGGCGTGACGACCAGCGAGCGCGACAGCCAGAAAACCAGGCCCATCAACGCGCCCGACAGCGCCAAGCCAATAGCCGTCACTTGGATAATTTGATTTTTTACTGCAACACGCACCTCATCCTCGGGGTAAGCGGCAATGATAGTGAATCCCCAAGGGGAGAACATCTCACGCTTCACGACCCAGCCATTCAGGTTGCCGCCTGCAACCCGTTGGACGGTATCCAATGGAACACTTTGCGACTGAAAGCGCACATTGCCTTTGTCGTCCAGCAACGCGACGAAGCCGCCGTTCAGTATGTGGCTTTTGGCAATGGATGCCTGCAAGGCTTGCATGTCGACTTTGTAACCCACATACCAGATGCCCACCGTCTGTTTCTGGTCGTCCAGAATCGGTTCGTACCCTGTCAGATAGGGATTGCCCAGGATATCGACTTGCCCATAGAACGCTTGGCCTTTTCGAATAGCGGCGCTCGGCAATCCATTGGGGTCCAGTAGCGTGCCAATGGCACGCCTTCCCTCGAACTGCACATTGGTACTGATACGGACAAACTCGCTACCGGCCTTGGAGAATAAAGTAGCCGAGCCGCCCTGACTTGACGTCACGCGGTCAACCAGTTCGAAGTTGTTCGTCTGTGCCTGACCGCCCAGAAGGAGCTCGGGAACCATCCGGCCACTGAGGGCGATGGGGTCACCTTGATAGGGCGCACGCAGATATTGACCTTGCTCCATCAGCAACTTCATCGATCCTTTTACCCGTTCCATCACGAGCGTATCGGTGACGTTGAGGACGTGTTGCATGCTCGAGAGCTGTTCCTGCATTTTGTCTTGCGCGGACTGTTCGATGTCATGGCTCGTTTTTGCAGAAATGACGGCGACAAGAACAAGTGTGGTAAACGCCACAATGGCGAAAACAGGGAAAACGAACTTCAATTGGAGGCTACGAGAAACCATGGGACATCCACTCGGTGGTGTTTTTATGGGGTGAGCAGGCGCGGTGTTTTAGCACAGCGGGTGGTTGTGCTTAGCGTGTTTGTTAACGATTTTTTCAGCTCGCTGAGCAGAATCATTTCTTCCCATCTGTCCATGTGCAAAATGCCCGTGCGCGGGTTTGTGAGCTCCAGTTGCCAAGCCAGCAAGTTGCAGCATTTTCTAAGGGCTTGCAGCGTAGGGCCGTTCATTTTTTTTTTGATTCTGGGTGTGTTGATTAACGTGTAGAGTTCCAGGCAGAAGCGATTGATCGAAACGAATAGTGCAGTGTCGGCCGACAGGGCTAACCACCTGATATGCCGGATCAAACATTGGGTGGCATCGGAATCGCAGGGGATCAATTCGAGATGGCTCAGGCATTCTTGTATATCGATCATTCGCGTTCGCGAGTCCGTTAACGATTGCCGGATCGATAGATGGCGCGGATTCCAAGACATGATGTGCTCTTATGACAACCCATTAAAAGTGATCTGAACTCTTTACCGTCTGACGGGGGTGCTCGTGGATGGGGTGAATCGACGTGTTCGCAATTTAAATAGTTCGGTTGGACTGTCGAGTAACGCCTGGCACTTAACATACATCCTTGAATGTATGTAGGTTATCTACAATACGGATGGATTTAAAATACATAAAAAATCGATCTCGATATTTTAAAGATATCGAGTTTACGCTGTCGCTCAGCCGGGTTGAGCGGACGGCGTTATCAGGCATGGGGCGTTCAGCTCATGGCGATACGTTTTGCCAGATTGATGAAGTTGTACAGGATCGGTCCTTGCTCTTCATGCCGGCAAATCAGGGTGATCGGTGCGACCAGTTGTGGCTGGGCGTTGATGCGGCAGTAGACCACTGACTTGCGATGAAACCCGTTCATCGACGCGGGCACAATGGAAACCCCCGCCCCGGCGGCCACCAGGCTGATATTGGTCAGCATGTGTTCGACTTCGAAGGCAACCTTGGGTGTGAAGCCGGCGTTTTCGCAGGCCTCGATCAGCTTTGAATACATTCCCGTGGTGCCACTGCGTCGAACGAGAATGAACGGCTCATCAGCCAGGTGCTTGATCGCGATGACAGGCATCGACTCGTCGCCGCCCGCCGTGTTTTTTTTACCTGTGCACTTCAATAACCGGTGCCCGATCGGAAGGACCAGCAGCATGTCCTCCTCGAGCAATTGATAGAAGGTCATTTCGTAGGGCCGGCTTACGGGCACACGGAGGATACCGACGTCGAGCTTGTGCTGGACCACATCGTCGGTCAGTTCCCGGGCACTGCCCTCATTGAGCAACAGGCTGACACCTGGATACGCCTCGCGATAGGCGCGGATGATGCAGGGAGTCAAGTGGTGCGCAGCGGCTGAACAGGTGAAGCCAATCGACAGCGTTCCCTCATACCCTTGGGCGACCTTGGCCGAACGCCGTGCGGCGTCCGCGACCCGGTTGAGAATATCCCGGGCTTCCTGAAGGAAAATCAGCCCTCCGGGCGTCAGGTCGACGCCTTTGGGATGACGTCGAAACAGATCGAATCCCAGCTCCTTTTCCAGGGAGCGAATCTGCTGACTGAGCGGTGGTTGTTGTATGTTCAGTCGAACGGCTGCTCGAGTGAAATGCTGTTCCTCGGCGACCATCAGGAAGTACCGCAAATGTCGAAGTTCCATAGCGCCCTGAAAAATTCGGATCGATCGAGAGGCTCCGGGTAAAGAGCGCCAATAAGAGCCGACCAAACGACGTCGGTCGGCGCGCGGTCACACAAGGTCTCTGGAGGTGAGCCTGCGCTCGCCGGGTACCCTGGACAGCACGGCATCGATCAGCGCCTTGGCAATATTGGCGGGAGGGTTGACCCACAGACCTCGCGGCAATATCGGCTGAAGCAGGGCGGCCATGGGAAGTATCAAGCGTTCGGCAAGACGAAACTCCTCACGGCGGCCACCGATCATTCCCGGACGAATAATCGTCAATGAGGGGAACCCGATGCGCCGGATATCCCGTTCCAGCTCACCTTTAGTCCGGCAGTAGTACAGGGGGATGGAGAGAGAAGCCCCTGGTGAAGAGATCAGTGCGCAAACCTTCGCCCCTAGCGCCAAGGCCAGTTCTGCGAACTTGATCGGCAACAGGTAATCGACTTGTCGAAACGCCTCCTTCGAACCGGCCTTCGCGATGGTTGTTCCCATCGCGCAGATCATGGCGTCAATCGGCCCTTTGGCGAGATCCACCAGTACCTGGCCTAAATCCTCTGACACTGGGTTATAGAGCTTGGGATGCGCCGGGAGGGCCTTGCGCGTGGGTGCGATAACCTGCTCGATACGCTCGTTTTCCAGGGCTTGCTGAAGCACGTTACGGCCAACCTGGCCCGTCGCCCCAAGAATCAATAGCGTCATCGTCATCGTCGTTGTCTCTTGTTCTGAGGGCCGCAAGCCCCGGTGGTGTGGGAGAGGGGGGCTGGGGCTACGCGCCGCGAGCTCCATCGTTGCAAATAGCGCAAGGGTTGCAATCGGGCGCAATGATGGACTGTTTTTATGAGGAGATAATTACGTAAAAATAGGCTATATAATTCCATTTACTACAACTATCAGACGTCGTACTTTTCGATGGATCGATTCCAAGAGATGCAGGTTTTTGTGCGAGTCGCCGATCGCCAGAGTTTCACCGCCGCGGCGGAAGATCTGCGGATCCCTCGGGCCACGGTTACCAACCTGATCAAGCGGCTGGAGTTGCGCATTGGCGTGCGCCTGCTGGAGCGCACGACGCGGCAGGTGCGCCTGACCCACGACGGTGAGGCTTACTATCATCGTTGCGTGCGTTTGCTGACGGATCTGGAGGAAGCGGAAACCTCCTTTAGCGATGTCCGCCCAAAGGGCCTGCTGCGAGTGAATCTGCAAGGCACCCTGGCCAAGCACTTCGTGATGCCGGCGTTGAGAAATTTTCTGGTTCAATACCCCGATATCACCCTGCACCTGAGCGAGGACGATCGGCTGGTCGACCTGGTGCGTGAGGGGGTGGACTGTGTGTTGCGTGCCGGTTCACTGCAGGACTCTTCGATGATTGCCCGGCGCGTGGCACGTATGGAGCAGGTCACGGTGGCCAGTCCGGACTATTTGCAGTGTCACGGTGAACCTGTCGACCTCGACGACCTGCGTTCCCATGTAGCGGTGAGCTATGTTTCCAGTGCCACCGGCAGGCCCCTCGGGCTGGACTTCAAGGTTGGCAATGAAGTCGTCGAGATCGACCTGTGTTCTATCGTCTCGGTAACGGGGGCCGACCTCTACACGGGCGCCGCACTCTGCGGGCTGGGGTTGGTGCAAGTGCCGCGTTATCGGATCGAGAGGGAACTGGCCGAAGGTCGGTTGAAAATCATATTGCCCGGTTTCGCGCCGCCGCCCATGCCCGTGACGGTGCTCTATCCGCAGAGCCGACAGCTGTCCTCTCGCGTACGTGTTTTCGCCCAGTGGCTGGGCCAGTGCTTTGAGAATGCCCCCTACGCCGTGCGTGACTGAAATCGGGCCTGAGGCCAGGATGGGTTCGGTACGCCCACAGCTCAGTAGCGCAAACTCTCCCGCCGCAGTCGCGCGAAGCGCTCTAGCGCGCTGGCGTCGAGCGCTTGCGCGGCGTCCGCCGACGCGCCGTCGCGAATCGCTTGCCAGACCTTTTGTGAGCCGATCGACGCGCGGGTTGCGGTCAGATCGAAGGTGTCGGGATAGAGCCCGTGCAGTGTCGCGAGCAGCGCCAGACCGAGGCTGGCGATGGGGCGTGGCGCGGCGCTCGCGTTGCGCACGATGCTGACGCCATGACAGAGCTGACCGCGCCAGGTTGACTCGGTCGGGACGAAGTCGACCGGCTCGAAATGCGCGCCGGTATCCAGTGCATTCAGCGCGTTGGCGAGCCGGGTCGCATCGATCCACGGCGCGCCGATCCATTCGAATGGATGGGCTGTGCCACGGCCCACGCTCAGATTCGCGCCTTCGAGCAAAGCGACATCCGGGTACAGATCCAGTTGGGGCAGCGTGCGCAGGTTCGGCGAGGGCGGCACCCAGCCCAGACCGGTGTCGGCGAAGGTCATCGCGCGTTGGTATCCCTGCATCGGCACGACGCGCAGATCCGCCCCGATGGGCTTGTTGCGGTTGAACAGGCTCGCCAGTTCGCCGACTGTCATGCCGGGCAGCAGCGGCGCCTGGAAATAGCCGGTGAAGGATTCGTGGCCGCTGTCCTGTAGCGGTCCGCCGAAGCGCTGTGCACCCAGCGGGTCGGGTCGGTCCAGTACAAACAGCGGGATGCCACGGGCCGCCGCGGCTTCGAGTGCGTAGCCCAGTGTTGTCTCGTAGGTAAAGAAGCGCACGCCGGCATCCTGGATATCGAAGACCAGCGCATCCAATCCGCGCAGCGAGCCGGCCGGGAAGCGCTGTGTCGCGCCGTAGAGGCTGTGGACGGTGAGGCCCGTCGCCGGGTCGACTACGTCGCCGACGGGCTCGTCCAGATCGCTGTTCAGCCCATGTTCCGGCGAGAACAGCGCGGCCAGCGTGACGCCTGGCGCGTGGGCGAGTACATCGACGGTGCGTCGGCCGCTGGCGTCGAAACCGCTGCGATTGGTGAGCAGGCCGACGCGCAGGCCGGCGAGCGGCGCAAATTGCTCCGCTTCAAGCACGTCGATACCGGTTTGCACAGGACCGGTCGACGTCGGCAGACGCTCGGCGGCACGCAGCGCCGGCCATGCCGAGGGTTGCAACCGGCCGATTTGTGCGACGCTTGCCGGCGTGCCCCGGCTTGCCAGCAGCGCGAGCAACTGCGCCCGCAGCGGGCGGGCATCACCACGGTCGTTCGGATACACGCGGTTGCTCAGGATCACAATGAACTGGTGTGTCAGCTGATCGATCCACAGGCCCGTACCGGTGTAGCCGGTGTGACCGATCATGCCGATCGGCGGTAGACGATCACGGTTCGGCACCAAGGGGGCGTCCAGTTCCCAGCCAAGTCCGCGCCAGGGCAGGCTCGCGAGCGGCGAGGCGGCCGTGGCGAGCGCGCTGATGCTCTGCGGCCGGAGGATCTGCTTACTGCCCGCGTGTCCGTCGTTGAGCAGCATCTGCGCGAAGCGGGCGAGGTCGTCCGCCGTGGAAAACAGCCCGGCATTGCCGGAGACACCCCCCATCCATTGGGCTGTCGGATCGTGCACCTGACCTTGGCGCATGCCGGCCTTGTCCGGGGTTGTCGGGGCGCTGCGTGCCGCTCGCCCGGCATCCGGCAGAAAGAGTGTGTCACGCATACCCAGGGGGCCGAAGATATGAGCCTGGCCATAGGCGTCAAGGGGAAGGTGGCTGATACGCTGGACCAGTTCGCCGAGGACCACGAAATTCAGGTCGCTGTAGATAACGCGCTCACCCGCCGCGCTGCGCGGACGTTCCGCGGCGATCGCCTCCAATACACCCGCGCGGCCTGGATGTACCGGCGGTGCGGGCAGGCCTGGGGGTAGCCCGGAAGTGTGCGCCAGCAGGTCATGCACGGTCACCGTGTCCTTGTCGTGCGCCGCGAAGGCTGGCCAATAACGCGCGACAGGGGCATCCAGGTCGATGAGCCCCGCTTCGGCCAGTTGCATGATCGCCGTGGTGGTGGCGATAACCTTGGTCAGCGAGGCGAGATCGAACTCGGTGTTCAGCGTCATCGGCTCAGGGGTCAGTAGGGTCGCGCGTTGCCCAAAGGCTTGGCGATAGAACACATGGCTGGCGTCCCCGATCAGCACCACGGCCCCTGGAATACGCCCAGTGGCGATTTGCCCCTCGACGATCCGCGCGGCTTGCAGGCGCGTTGCCGCATCGAGATCGACGGCCCCGCTGATCGGCGTCGTCAGCATGGCGGCCAGCAGCGCCGAGCATTTCAGGGTGCCGATCAACGTGGCGGCAAATCGGCGGCGTTGTAGTGATTGTGCGGGTTCCATAACATCCATCCATCGCTGTCGGCGGCCTCGGCGGCCTTTATTTGCGCACTGATTGCCGCGGCGTCAAATACGCGATGATCGAACGCATAATCGCGAAAGGCCTGCAGCCATGGGCGAAAGCGCACTCCCGGTAGCTGGCTACGCTTTACCGCCTCCGCCAGGGAGCGCCTGACGATCTGGCCGGGATCGCTGACGGGGTCGCTCAGGCCCGGCAGGCCCCAGGTGAAGCCGGACGGGTAGAGCATCGGTGAAATATAGTCGAGCGGTGTACCGAGCATTTCGAGTTGCTGGCCGATGGCGGTGTCGTCGAGATTCCAGCAAACGTAGCCGAAGATGTCCGCGGAGATAAAGACGTTGTAGGGCGCGAGTCGTGTGCGTGCAGCCTGCAGGAAACCGACAATCGCCGCAGTCCGGTTGCGCCGGGTGTTCGAGAGGGCAAAGCGCAGCCCGCCCTTGTCGGGAAAGCGCACATAGTCGAACTGGACCTCGTCGAAGCCCATCCGCGCCGCCTCTTCGGCGACATCGAGATTGTGCTGCCAGACTTCATGGGAAAACGGGTCCATCCATTGCAATTTCTCGCTATCGCGCCATGGCGTGCCTTCCACGGTGTGCACGCTCCACTCCGGATGCGCGCTGGCGAGCGGGTCGTCCTTGAACACCACGATGCGCGCGATCAGGTACAGGTGTTGCGCATGCAGCCTGGCCAGCAACGCCGGAAAGTCCCGTACTTGCGGTGCACGCTGGGTCAGCTGGGCCACGGCAGCGATCTTCTCGCGGGCCACGCTGTGATAGGGCGTCAGGCCGCGGTCGCCCTTGACGTCGATCACCAAGGCATTGATGACCGTGCTCTGGGCCAGGCTGACTGCCTGGTTGCGCAGGGTCGTGTTGGTTACGCCGAATACCGACAGATAGAGCGCTTTTGCTCGAAACGGGGTCAGCGCCAGGGTCACTGGCGTTTCGTCGGGCACCTGTGCCTCGCTGCGCAGATAACCGGGGGCGCGGGCGCTCACGCCGGTGACCGGCAGGGAGGTCGTGAAGCGCCCGTTGTCATCGGTGCGCAGTACCTCGGTGGCAGTCGTGATTATTGCGTTGGCGATCGGATGCTGGGTGCTTGAGTCGAGCACCACGCCGCTGACGGCCAGGGCATTTTGTCCGGTCAGCAGGGTGGCGATGGCAAGCAGTGCCGCGATCATGCAACACCTCAATCGCTGCTGGAGGGGCATTGCCGGTTCTCCGTTGCGGGCATCGGCAGCGAGTCCGGTTCGCCGAGCAGGTGCGCGAATGCGTGGGCGCCATAAGCATCGATCATCAGGAAGCGCGGCAGTGCCAGTAGCGGTGCGTGCCGGTCCGCCTTGCGGGCATCGAGGGTGAAGGCCGCGACGTAGTGCTCCTCGGCGGCGAGGGCGAGCAACTCGTCGTCGTAGATGCCGTAGGGCCAGGCGAGCATGTCAATATGCGCGCCCGTTTGTGCTTCGAGACGGCGACGTGAATTGTCCAGTTGTGTGCGGACGAACTGCTGGAAATCCGCAGGGGTACGCTGTCTGCGCTCGACCTTGAAGTTGGGGTGCCAGTAGGTATGCGATTGGATGTCGAACAGCCCGGTCTGTTTCAACGTTCGCAATTGCTCCCAGGTCAGTGCATAGGAGGCGTTCGAGATCGCCGATGGATAGATGAACAGCGTGATCGGAAATTGATCGCGCAGCACAATGGGCAGCAGCTTCTCGAATACCGAACGATGCCCGTCGTCCACGGTGATCACCACCGGTTTGTCCGGTAACCTCGCATTGGAATCGCGCAACCAGTCGATGACCTCACGCAGCGGTACGATGTGGTAACCATGCTCGTGGAGAACGCGTAACTGGGTCTCGAAGGTGCGCATGCGCACTGTCATCGAGTCGTCCGCAGTCTCCGAAAAGCGGTGGTAAACGAGGATCGCGACGTGGGGCTCGGTAGTGGGCGTGGAGCCATCCGCACCCCAGGCAAATCCGCAGAGACTGGCCAGTACCACAGACAGCATGAATTTTGCGCACATGCCAGTGCTCCTGCGCGAGTCCTTGTCACTCGCGTTATCCGCCTCGCGACAGCGCGGCGTATCCAGTGTGTGTCGTCTATGGCTGCGGCCATATGATGCAAATCAAATCCGTGCCACAGGGAACGCTCCGGAGTGCTGATTTGATCTACCTCAAGGTTAGTTCATCGTTGATGGGCGACGGTGTAAAGCGACGGTTACTAGCAAATGCGTTGAGCGATCAAACCTGACTTTTTCATCTCCAGAGCCTGACAGTGGCCTCGAGGGTTATTTGTTCTTCCAGTATTTCTGCATTTCGAGAAACAGAAACGAGGCCGTCCAGGAAATCAGCACCAGGCCGGTCAATCCCTGCAACCCGGTCAGGTACTTGAGGTGGCCGACGGGGGAAATGTCGCCGAAGCCGATCGTGGTGTAAGTGGTGAAGGAGAAGTACACGCAGTCCATGAACGAACCATCGAACGGGCCCACCAGGCTTCCCCATTTGCCGGAACTGACCATCAGGTAATAGACCAGCGCGAAGCACCAGACTTCTGCCGCGTGGGCCACCAGCGCACCGAATACCCCGACGACCAGCCTGAAACGATTCCAGAGTTTGAGTCGGGGCAGCCAGTCGTTCAACCGTAACAGGCATTCGTAGTGGATCACCACGACGACGATGACTACCAGTGTATTGATCAGGGTGACCGCCAGCATGGCCGACCTCCAGCAATAGAGGAAAAATGATCGCCTACCGTCCTCACGCCTGGTATCGATCAGTACTTTCTACGCTTGGGCATCGAAAAATAATTGAGCTAAATCAACAGTGCCTTTGGCCGGTCGATAGATGGCCATTTGTTGATAAAGATCAGGGGCCGTTGGCAAGGGCGCCAGATACTTGCAACACCCCCTGAAATCCGTGGAAGCGTTCTGTCGCAACCGATGCATCCAAGGCTGGCAAACACCGCGTAGCCATTCCATACCAGGCCATGTTGGGCAGGAGAGATAATGAGTACGGAATCAGCCGCTTCTGTAACGCATCCGGCGATCGTTTCAAACGGCCTGAGCAAGTGGTTTGGCGAAGGTAGTGCGCGCATGCAGGCGGTCGACCAGGTGGCACTGGTCGCCGGGTTTGGCGAAATGGTGTTTATTGTCGGTCCTTCCGGCAGTGGCAAGACCACCTTATTAAGCATGATCTCCGGCATCCTGCGCCCCGACTCCGGTACGGTGATGATCAACGGACAAGATATCTGGAGCCTGGACACCGACCAGTTGGCCGAGCTGCGCCTGAATAATATTGGCTTCGTGTTTCAGGACTATCACCTCTTCGCACGCTTGACCGCCGCCGAGAATGTCGCGATTCCGCTGATTCTTCAGCACCACGACTGGGACGATGCGATCGCCCGGGCCAGACAAAGCCTGGAAGTAGTCGGTCTCAAGGACCGCGGGGATATTCTGCCGGTCAAGCTTTCCGGCGGCGAACAACAGCGCGTGGCCATTGCCCGGGCGATTGTTGGTGGACCGCAGATCCTGATCCTCGACGAGCCGACCGCCTCCCTCGATGGCGATACCGGGAAAATGATCATCGCCTTCGTCAAGACCCAAATCCTCAATCAGCAGCGCTGCATTCTGATCGTCACCCACGATGCGCGGATCAACGAGTACGCTGATCGCATCATTCATATGGAAGACGGGCGTATCACCGAACTTGAACGGGTCGCCTCATGAAAAATCGCCTGCTGTTCAGCCTGGCGGTGGTAGGTGTCCTGGCCGGTTTGGTGGCCGCTTATTTGTTTGGACGCGTACCGCAGACGCCACCGCCGGTCTTCGCCCCGGCGAGCAGCCCCTATGAGACCGCGATTTTTGCCAACGGCATTATCGAGAGCGAACAGTCCGGTGGCTCCGATATCGTGATTTATCCGCAGGTGGCCGGGCCGGTGACGCAACTACTGGTGCACGAGGGGCAGAAAGTGACCCAGGGAATGCCCTTGGTTACCCTCGACGACGCGGTGCCCAAGGCCAATTTCGAATTGGCGCAGGCCAATCTGGCCACTGCCCGGGACCAGTACAACAAGCGCCTGGCCTCCTACAGCCTGGACCCCAAGTCCATCAGCAAGGATACGCTCGATACCGCCAGAGATACGGCTGCTCAGGCCCAGGCGGCGTTGAAGGCCGCGGCGGCGACGTTGGCACAGTATGCAATCAAGGCGCCGGCGGATGGGGTGGTGTTGGCCATCAACAGTACCGTCGGCAGCTATGTGTCGTCCCAGGGCGCCTATGACGCCTACACCCAGGGCTTCAGTCCGCTGCTGGTCATGAGCTCCGCGCAGGATCACCTGGCCGTGCGCTGTTACGTCGACGAGATCCTGATTGCTCGCTTGCCGGCCCCCGAACACATCCACGCGCAGATGCAGATTCATGGCACGGATATCAAGGTGCCGCTGGAGTTCGTGCGGGTGCAACCCTACGTGTCGCCAAAAATCGAGTTGTCCGATCAGCGCCAGGAGAAAGTCGACCTGAGGGTACTGCCGGTGATTTTCCGCTTTGAGAAAAAAGACCTCCCGATGGTCTATCCGGGGCAGCTGGTGGATGTTTTCATAGGGCAGAAATAATGGGCCGACCACGCGTGCTTCGCCTGACATGGCCCTGTGGCCGTTGGTTGATCCCTGGTCTGTTGACGCTGGTCAGCGCTTGCACGCTCGGTCCAGATTTCTCGCGCCCGGCAGCCCCATCGCAGGCGGCTTACCTGCGCGACCCGGTCGTTCGCACCGTGGCCGCGCAGGGGCAGGTGCAGCGCTTTTTGCCGGGGGCCGAGGTCACGCCTGACTGGTGGCGACTGTTCCAGTCGGCGTCGCTGGATGCGGTGGTACGCCAGGCGATTGCCAACAACCTGACCCTGCAGGCGGCCGAGGCCAGCTTGCGGCAAAGCCAGGATACCCTCATGGCCGGCTATGGGGTTTTCTACCCGCACCTCGATGCTCATGCAGGCGCTGACCGCGAACGCAGCGCACCCATCCAGCAAGGACAGGGTACGGCGGGGTCGATCTTCAATGTCCTGACCTTGAGTGGCACGATCAGCTACACCCTGGATATCTTCGGCGGCGCACGTCGCAGCGTGGAAGGCCTGCAGGCCCAGGTCGATCATCAGACCTGGCTAAGCCATGCGGCTTACCTCACCTTGACCGCCAATGTCGTCAATACCGCCATCGCCCGTGCCGCTTATGCCGCGCAGATCCAGGCCACCGAACAACTGATTGAACTGCAAAAACAACAGTTGCAAACCACGCAGGTGCAGGTGCGCAGCGGTACCACAGCCTATTCGGCGATCCTGAGCTTGCAAAGCCTGATCGCCAGCAACGAGGCGTTGTTGCCGGCCCTGAAACAGAAAATCAGCCAGGCCGAGCATCTGCTGGCCACTCTGGAAGGCGTGGTGCCCGCTGAAGTCAAACTCCCGGACATCCAGTTGAGAGGATTGTCGTTGCCCAAGGATCTGCCGCTCAGCTTGCCGTCGGAACTGGTTCGCCAGCGCCCGGACATTCTCTCTGCCGAAGCACAACTGCACCAGGCCAGCGCCACCATCGGCGTGGCAACGGCGGCGATGTTTCCCAGCTTCAGCCTGACCGGTACCTATGGCGCCGCCGGATCGAGCTCGGGATCACTGTTCGTCGGTGCGGGGCGTTTCTGGAGTGTCGGGCCTTCGGTCGATATCCCGCTGTTTCAAGGTGGCAGCCTGTGGTTTGGGCGTAAAGCCGCGATCGATGCCTATCAGCAGGCTGCGGCGAATTATCGGCAAGTGGTACTGGAGTCTTTCGCCCAGGTCGCCGATACCCTCAAGGCGTTGGAGTTCGATGCCCAGGCCTTGCAAAAACAGGCCGAAGCCCAGGACGCCGCCGAACAAGCCTTGCGGTTGGTGCAAGCCAACTATCGCTCGGGCCTGGTGACCTATCTGGACCTGCTGGCCGCCGATGTGCAGCTGCATCAGGTCAATATCGCCTATCTGCAAGCGCTGGCCCAACGTCACCAGGACACTGTCGGCCTGTTCGTTGCCCTGGGTGGCGGTTGGTGGAACAGTCCGGCGGCTGCCGCCAGTGGGCCGACCCGATGAAGTACACGGGTATTCTGCGCATAGGCTTCAAGCTGCTGGTCAATGATCGCTCCAAGTTCTCCGCGCTACTGGTCGGGATTACCTTTTCGGTGTTCCTGATGATGCAGATGACCGCGATGTTTGCCGGGATCCTCAATCGCGCCTACTCGACGGTGACCAACGTCGGGGCGGCGATGTGGATAATGGACCCGGCGGTGAACACCCCGACCAGCGTTATCCCTTTGCCTGATTACCTGCTCGATGCGGTGCGCAGCATGGACCAGGTTCGCTATGCCGTGCCGATTTTCATTGGCGGTGCCCAGGTCCGGCTGGCCAGCGGCACTTACCAGTCGGTCAGTGTGATCGGCCTGGACGACACCAGCCTGTTCGGCCGGCCGCAGCTGGAGCAGGGCGCTATCGAGGATATCTACGCCGAAAACGCCTTTATCATGGTCCACGATGCCGAGTTTTCGAAGCTGGAGAACCCCGGCATAGGCACCTCCTTTGAACTCAATGACCATCGCGGCAGCATCGTTGGCATTGCCAAGGTACTCACCAGTGGCCTGACCGGGATACCGACCCTCTACACCACCTACAGTCGCGCCATCGAATACCTGCCAACCACCCGATTCACCATCTCCTATATCCTCTTGGAACCCAGGAGCGAAGCGGCCGTGAGCCTGATCAAACAACAGGTTTCGAAGCTGGGCTATATCGCCCTGACCAAGAACGAGTTCAACCAACGTATCGCCAATTACTACATCTACCAGACCGGGGTCGGTACCAACATCCTGATGATGACGATCATCAGTTTTCTGGTCGGGTTGTCGATTTCCGGGCAGACCTTCTACACCTTCATCCTGGAAAACCTGGACAAGTTCGCGGCGCTCAAGGCGATTGGTGCCAAGAGCCGTGAGCTGATCTACATGATCCTGTTCATGGCCACCTTCACGGCGATGACCGGCTATGGGCTGGGCATCGGCCTGGTCACGCTGATGATCTCCGTGGCGCGCTCCAATCTGCCGAACTATGCGGCCATCATCACGTTCTGGAATCTCGGGCTGGCCTTCGCTCTGGTGCTGTTGATCGCCGGGGTATCCAGTTATGTGGGCGTACGCAAGGTCCTGAAAATCGAACCCTTCGATATTTTCAGGGGGTGATGGGCGGGCTTGTTGAGCTCATCAGGCGGGTAGGGAAGTCATTCCCATTGATAAAGGTCAACAGTCTTTACCTGCAAAGGGAGGATGAATAGAACACTTAAACTGTGTTCAAAGAGACGACCATGCGAATGACATTTCTCGGTGCGGCGGGTACGGTCACAGGCAGCAAGTATCTGCTGGAGCACCACGACAAACATGTGCTGATCGATTGCGGCTTGTTCCAGGGCTACAAGCAGTTGCGCTTGCACAACTGGGATGCATTCGGGCTGCCGGTTCACCAGCTTGACGCCATTGTGCTGACCCACGCTCATCTGGATCACAGTGGCTACCTGCCGGTGCTGGTGCGCAACGGATATCGCGGCCCGGTCTATGCCACGGCCGCGACCTGCGAATTGCTGAAGGTCCTGCTGCTGGACAGTGGTCGTTTGCAGGAAGAAGAAGCCGAGTTCGCCAATCGCCATGGTTTTTCCAAGCATAATCCGGCATTGCCGTTGTACACCGAACAGGATGCCCAGCAGGCGCTGAAGCTGTTGCGGCCACTGGCATTGCACCACAAGGTCGAGATCCTCCCGCAGTTGAGCCTGCAGTTGCGCGGTGCCGGGCATATCCTGGGGGCCGCGACGGTGGAAATCGTTGCCGATGGCGTGACCCTGGTGTGCTCGGGTGACCTCGGGCGACCAAACGATCCGCTGATGTTCGCGCCGGAAACCATCGAACAAGCGGACTATCTGCTGGTGGAGTCGACTTATGGCGATCGGAAACACCCTGTCGAATGCCCGGAAGAAAAATTGGCCCAGGTCATTACCCGCACCGCGCTGCGCCACGGCATCACCCTGGTGCCGTCGTTCGCGGTCGGGCGTGCACAGTTGCTGATGTATCACCTGTATCGGTTGAAACAGCAGCATGCGATCCCTGACTTGCCCATCTATCTCAACAGCCCCATGGCGACGGATGTCACGCGCCTGTATGAGCGCTTTCGCGATGAGCACCGCTTGTCAGCGGAGGAATGCCGGGGCATGTGCGAAGGCACGCACTTTGTGCGCTCGACCCAGGAGTCCATCGATCTCGATCAGCAACGGACCCCGGCGGTGATCATTGCCGCCAGTGGCATGGCCACCGGCGGGCGGGTGCTGTACCACCTCAAGATGCTGGCGCCGAACCCGCTCAACACCTTGTTGATACCAGGCTTCCAGGCCGGCGGCACAAGGGGGGCGCATATTGTCGCCGGCGCGCCTGCGGTGCGTATCCACGGCCAGGATGTGCCGATCCGCGCCGAGGTGGTGCCGATGGATAGTTTGTCCGCGCACGCCGATGCCGATGAAATCATCCAATGGTTGCGTGGCTTCAAACGGCCACCCAAGCACACCTACGTGGTACACGGCGAACCGAATGCCTCGGATGTACTGCGCCAGCGCATCAGTCAGGAGCTGGGTTGGTCGGTGTCGGTGCCGGAGTACCGGGACAGCGTCGAACTCAACTGACTCCATCACAAGGGCAATGGCACCCTGGCGATCAATCGGGCTCGATTGCTGGCCAGGGGACCAGCACGATTGCCCCCTTGACCGCTCCGGCCCTCAGTAACGCCAGCGCCTGGTTGGCTTCGGCCAGGGGAAACACCGTGACGTCGCAATGGATCGGGGTGTGCTCGATTTCGTCGAAAAACGCCGTGCCGTCGTCACGGGTGAGATTGGCCACCGAACGCAGGCAACGTTCGCCCCACAGCAACTGATAGGGAAAGCTCGGTATATCGCTCATATGAATACCGGCACAGATCACGCAACCGCCCCGCACGGTGGACGCCAGGGCCTGTGGCACCAGCGGGCCGACCGGGGCAAAGATCAGGCTCGCGTCCAGGAGCTGGGGCGACGGCTGGTCGGAAGGCCCCGCCCAAGTCGCGCCCAGTGTGCGTGCGTAAGCCTGGCCTTCCACATCCCCGGGGCGGGTAAAGGCATAGACCTGCTGGCCCCGGCCGAGCGCCACCTGGATCGCCAGATGGGCCGCCGCGCCGAAACCGTAGAGACCCAGGTGCTGCGCCGGGCCGGCCAGGCGCAGGGCGCGAAAGCCAATCAAGCCGGCGCAGAGCAGGGGGGCTGCCTCAGTAGCGCTCATGCCTTCGGGTAGGGCAAAGCAGAAGCGCGCATCGGCCACGGTGTATTGCGCATAGCCGCCGTCCAGGTGACAACCGGTGAAGCGGGCCTGCCCACAGAGATTTTCCCGGCCCGAGCGGCAGAATTCGCATTCCCCACACGTCCAGCCCAGCCAGGGCACGCCGACCCGACGGCCGATCCAGCTGACCGCGACAGCGTCGCCGACGGCAACCACTTCACCGACGATTTCATGCCCGGGCACTCGCGGCAGTACCGCCTGGGGCAATTCACCGTCAAGCAGGTGCAGGTCGGTGCGGCACACGCCGCAAGCCAATACCTTGATCAGCAACTGCCCGCCGGCCGGATGCGGAACCTGCCGTTCCTCCGATTGCAGCGGCTGTCCGGGGGAATGCAGAACCATGACATGCATGACGATTCTCCATAAGCAGTGGTCTTGAGGCCGCCCCGATTCATCAAGGCCGACGCGCGACTCGGCACTGATTTCGACTACCTGCCTGATGATGTCGGTCGCGCCCGACGAGCCTGGCTGGAGAAATCACAGGTGCTCAATACCCGCTCGCTGGTGCAACTCGGGGATTATCTTCGTAGCGTCCGCGGCAACGCCCGGGAGGCTGGCGGGGGCGATAACGTGGCGCAACTCGGTGTTGAGGGGCGCCAAGGGCATCAAGGCGGGGAACTCTTCCGGTGTGAGCGTCTCCTTTTCCATCAGCAGCTTGGCACCGTTATCCAGGTCGACGCGCCGCTGGTTGAGTAGGGTCTTGGCCCGTTCGTAGGCTTCGGCGAGCAAGGCGCGAATTCCCAGGTCGATTTCCCGGGCGGTCTGTTCCGAGTAGTCTTTTTCGCCCATGCCAGGCAGACGCTCGCCCAGATAAGTGGGCGACTGCCGTTCCAGTACCGACTGGCCGAGCTCGGCGCTCATGCCGAAGCGGGTGATCAACTGCCGGGCGATATCGGTGGCGCGGGCCAGATCGTCGGCCGCGCCGGTGGAGATCTGGCCGTAGACGATGGACTCGGCCGCTCGTCCGGCCATCAGCACCGCAATCCGGTCCTTGAGCATCTGGCAACTGATCAGGAAGTGGTCTTCGGTCGGCCGCTGCAAGGTGTAGCCCAACGAGCCGGCGGCGCGGGGAATAATGGACACTTTGTGCACCGGGTCCATCCCGGGCAGCGTCGCGGCAGCCAGGGCATGCCCCATCTCGTGATAGGCCACGATCAGGCGTTCCTCGGGATGCAGCAGGCTGCTTTTGTGTTCCAGGCCGACGACGATGCGTTCCACCGCGTTGGTGAAGTCTTGCAGGTTGACGCTCAAGCCTGCGCGGCGGGTGGCGACGATGGCGGCTTCATTGACCAGGTTGGCCAGGTCGGCCCCGCTGAAACCGGTGGTGATATCGGCAATCCGTTCGGCGTCCGTACTGGGGTCCAGGGTGATTTTATGCAAGTGGACCTTGAGAATGGCCAGGCGTCCCTTGCGGTCGGGACGGTCGATCAGGATCTGTCGATCAAAGCGCCCGGCGCGCAGCAGGGCCGGATCAAGGATCTCCGGTCGATTGGTGGCCGCCAACAGGACCACCCCTTCGCGGGGATCAAAGCCATCCAGCTCCGCCAATAGCTGATTGAGGGTCTGTTCTTTTTCATCGTTGCCACCCAGGGCTCCGACACCGCGGGCCTTGCCCAATGCATCCAGTTCGTCGATGAAAATAATGCACGGAGCGGCCTGCCGCGCTTGCTCGAACAGATCACGGACACGGGCAGCCCCCACGCCAACGAACATCTCGACGAATTCGGAACCCGAGATGGAGAAAAACGGTACCCCGGCCTCACCGGCAATCGCCTTGGCCGCCAACGTCTTGCCGGTTCCCGGAGGACCGACCAGCAGCGTGCCTTTCGGAATATGCGCGCCCAGGCGCGAGTATTGTTCCTTGTCCTTGAGGAAAGAGACGATTTCCACCAGTTCGGCCTTGGCCTCGTCGATGCCGGCGACATCGGCAAAGGTCACCCCGGTATCGCGTTGGACAAAAATCTTGGCCCGTGACTTGCCGACATTCATCATTCCGCCGAGGCCCTGTTTCTCAGCCATGCCGCGGAACAGGAAATGCCAGACCACCATGATCATGACAAAAGGCAGCAGCCAGCCAATCAAGCCCGTGAGCAGGGTGTTTTCGTTAACGCCAGAGAAGTTGGCATTGGACTGTGCCAGTTCGGTCGCCAGCGCGGGATCAACGCGTACCGTAGTGAACCGGTCATGGCCATTGATGGGCTCTTGCAACTTGCCGCTGATCTGATCCTTTTCGACCTGCAAGTCACTGACTTTGTGCGCGTCCAGCAGTTGGAGGAACTGGCTGTAGGGCAGGTTTTCCACAGTGTGTTGTCCACTGAGGAACATCTGCAACGCGGCAAACACGAGTAAGGCAATAAAAAAATACGACAGGTTCCATTGATGAGTTTTTTTCATGACCTTGGCCCTGGGCGGAAGAGAGGAGAGGGCGGTGTTTTCAAACCCGGCTATCTGTTGTCGAAATCGTAGTTCATGACAGATCGCAACAGGCCGGCCACCCTCTGTTTTTTACGCTTTGGGGCCGAGAAATCATTGAGTTATATCAACAATGCCCGGATCTGTGGTCCACGAGGGGGCGTCTTCTCAGCTGAATTCCTTAGTGCCCGGCGCTCTGTCCACCATCCACATGCAGGATCTCACCAGTCACAAACCCGGCGGACTCCAGATAGACAATCGCCTGGACGATATCGCTGATTTCCCCCATCCGCCCAACGGGATGCAAGCGTCCCAGCGCCTCATGGGTTTCTTGCGCATGCATCGGCGTCTTGATAATCCCGGGGCTGACCGCATTGACCCGAATCCCACGCTTGGCGTACTCGATGGCCAGGGATTTGGTCGCCGAGTTGAGCCCACCCTTGGTCAGCGAGGCGAGTACCGATGGCACACCTTCAATCGCATGATCCACCAGGCTGGTGGTGACGTTGACGATATGGCCCTGGCCTTGCTTCTCCATCTCGCTAATCGCCAACTGGCTGATGTAGAAGAAACCGTTCAGGTTCACCGCCAGCACGTTGGCGTAGTCTTCGTGGGTGTAGGCGGTGAACGGTTTGGCAAGGAAGATCCCCGCGTTGTTGATCAGGCTGTCGATGCGACCAAAGCGGGCGACACCTTCACGGATCACACGCTCGGCGGTGGCCGGGTCGGCGATGTCGCCGGCGACGGTGAGGACGTCCGGATCAGTGGACGGCTTGACCGAGCGGGCAGTGGCGACCACCCGGTAGTCGAGGTCACGGAAGGCCTTGACCAGCGCAGCACCGATACCTTGGGACGCGCCGGTAATGACAACGACTTTTTTTACATTGCTCATGATAGAACCTCTATAGACAGATAAATGGGGTAGGGCGTGATCAATCAAGCGGCGGTAGACGATATTTCCCGCAGCATCTGTTCGTAGTACTCGACCGATTGCGAACCGGAGACCAGGTGGCGGTCGTTAAGGATCATGGCCGGCACCGAGTTGATGCCGCGTGCGCGGTAGAACGCTTCCAGTTCACGGACCTCGTCGGCAAACGCGCCAGAGGACAGCACGTCACGGGCACCCTCGGCGTCCAATCCCGCGTCAGTCGCCAGGCGCACCAGGGTTTTGCGGTCGCTCGGGTTCTGACCTTCGCTGAAATAAGCGCGCAGCAACGCTCGCTTCAGTTCGATCTGCCGGCCTTCCTGCAAAGCCCAGAGCAACAGGCGGTGGGCATCGAAGGTGTTGTAGAAATGACTGCGTTTTTCCAGGTCGAACTTAAAACCGATGGCCTCACCGCGGCTCATCAACATCTGCTTGCCGGCGGCGACTTCCTCGGCGCTACGGCCGTATTTACGCATCATGTGCCGGACCGCGTGCTCGCCTTCGGCGGGCATGTCCGGGTTCAGCTCGAAGGGTTTGAAGGTCAACTCCACCGAGACTTCACCGGCCAGGTTGGCGATCGCCTGCTCCAGCGCCGTCGCGCCCAGGGCACACCAGGGGCAGACCACATCGGAGATAAAGTCGAGTTTGACCGGTGTGCTCATGATGGGTTTTGCGCCAGTTGCTTGCGGTACTGGGTGGTGCTGATACCGGCATAGCCCCAGTTATCGGTGTCGACTTCCTCGATCACGATGTGGGTCAGGTCCGGGCGTTTATTGAGGACCCGTTGCAGGGTCTCGGTGATTTCGGCAATGACCTGGGCTTTCTGCTCTGAGGTAACGCCATCGCGGGTAATGCGCACGCTGACAAAAGGCATGACAACTCTCCAGTGACCAGCCCATCGGCATGATGGGCAGGCAGTGGAGTCAATTTATTAGGTTGTTCATGATGGATAAATAGGTGTTGAAGAACATCATTAGTGATGCAGTGTAATGAGTGGGCCGCTCGTTCAGCCGATTCGTTCAACCAATTGTGATCTATAGTCCTTAGTGGATCTGTCGATAATCTCTTCGCCCGGACGCTGCAGGGAGCACCCGCTACTTCCTTGAGTCATTCACCCGGCGAATGTCCGTCAGCCTAGTAGTGTTGGTACAACGCAGGGAGCACAGCATGTCGATCCTACGACCAGACGGACTGAGGTCGGCTCCCACTATTGCCCGGTCTGCGGACGCCATTGCCCAGGCCACCCGCAGCTTGTTGCGGCGTGGGCTCGATCAGGTCAAGGAAGCCTACATCCTGTTCCCCCTGCTGGCACTTGTCCTGTTGCTGGTCATCTGGACGACCACGCTGCACCTCATCAGCAGTGAACTGGCGCGGGCGCAGCGCAGTGCGACCACCGCCAGCCTGGAGATCGGCGCCACCTACGAAGCGCAAATGTTGCGTGCCGTTCACGAAATCGATCAAACCCTCAAGTTGGTCAAATACACCTATGAGGCCGAGGGCGAGCGTAATCCACTGCCCAGGCTCAAGGAACGGGCGTTGTTGCCGCCGCCGCTGTTGTTTGACGTCAGTGTGACCCATCCGGACGGCGGGTTGGTGGCGAGCACGCGGGCCAACGAGACGCAAACGAGCGCGGACCGGGATGAGCAACAGACCCTGCAGCACAACGACACGCTGTTGATCAGCCACCCCTGGAAAAACCCGCTGACGGGAGAGTGGCGGCTGCGCTTCAGCCGACGCCTCAACGCGCCGGACGGTGGGTTCTCTGGTATCGCCCGAGTCGAGGTCGATGCGGCCTATTTCGTCAGCAGTTACGACGCCTCGAAGCTCGGCGACCAGGGCGTCCTTGGCTTGTTGGGTACCGATGGCGTTTTCCGGGTGCGCCGCACCGGGGAGTCGGTGCTGGCCGGCGACGCGGTGGATTACGCGGCGCTGGTCCCGGACACCGAGGACACCCAAGCGCTGCGGGCGACCAATACCTGGGATGGCGTGCGCCGCTACACCAGTGCCCGCCAGCTCTATGACCTGCCCCTGGCGGTGATTGTCGGGTTATCCGAGGAAGAGCAACTGGCGACGGTGACCGGGCAAGCGCATACCTACCTGTGGCGGGCCGCAGGCGGCAGTCTGCTGCTGGTGTTGCTGGTCGGCCTGCTGAGCCGGATGAGCTGGCAGCTCACGCAAAGCCGCTTGCGCACGGCTGAAGCCCAGGCCCAGTTGGTGGCTATCGCGCGCCAGGCGGGCATGGCGGAAATCGCCACCAATGTCCTGCATAACGTGGGGAACGTGCTCAATAGTGTCAATGTGTCCGCCGAAGTCATTACCCGTAAGCTGCGCACCAGCAAAGCCTTGGGCCTGAGCAAGGCGGTGCAGTTGATGAACCAGCATGCCGAGGACTTGGGCCACTTCATCTCCGTTGATGAGAAAGGCAAGCTGCTGCCGGGCTATCTGAACCAGTTGGTGGAGGCTTTGGCGGTCGAACAGAAGAGCATGGCCGACGAGCTCGAACAATTGACCACGAGCATTGATCACATCAAGGAAATCGTCGCGGCCCAGCAATCCTATGCCGGTGCCTCCAGTCTCTGCGAGGCCGTGCAGGTGCCGCAGTTGATAGAGGATGCGCTGCGGATGAATGCCAGCATTCTCACGGCTCGCCGGGTCAGCGTGGTGAAAGAGTTTGCCGAAACACCCTTGCTGCAACTGGATAAGCACCGCGTGCTGATGATCCTGGTCAACCTGATTAAAAATGCCGGCGGCGCGATGGACAATCCGTCGGATCGCCCCCCGCGAATGACGTTGCATACCGAGATGCTGCCGGAGCAAACCCTGCTCATCAGGGTAATCGACAACGGTGAGGGGATTGCCGCGGAGAACCTGACGCGGATTTTTGCCCACGGATTCACCACGCGCAAAGACGGCCACGGCTTCGGTTTGCACAGCTGCATCCTGGCGGCCATGGAGATGGGCGGCGAATTGAAGGTCCACAGCGACGGGCCGGGACAGGGGGCGATCTTCACGCTGGAGCTGCCCCTCAAGGCCTCGGCCTCGGATACGCTTGGATAACCCGGGCGTGCGGGGTTTTGTCGACTACAATTTGGCTGGTGGCACCGCAGGATTCTATTGAGCCAACGTTACAAGGAATAGAACGAATGGCCGCAGTCCTCCCTGACAACCCATCAGTCACTGTCCAAACCCGTCCCGAGCCAATGCCTGCCTGGATGCCTGCGCATCCTGCGATGCCGTCGCGTTGATCCCATGAGGCCCACATTCAATACGCTGGCCTTGGCCGTGATGACGTTATATGCCTCGACCGTCGACGCCGACGATGCCAGCTTGCCGAGCTTTTCCCTGAGCAGTTTCGGTACGGCCGGTATTGTCCACTCCAGCGAGAAAAACGCCGACTTCACCCCCAGCATCTACAAACCCAACGGTGCCGGTCACACCCGTAACTGGGATGCCGATGTCGACAGCCTGATCGGGGCCCAGGCAACGGCCAACTTTACCCCTCGGCTCTCGGCCGTGGTACAGGTCATTTCGGAGCAGCGCTACGACAACAGCTACCGCCCGAGCCTCGAATGGGCGAACTTCAAGTACCAGTTCACCCCCGACTTCAGCCTACGTGTCGGGCGCACGGTACAGCCGGCCTTCCTGCTGTCCGATAGCCGCAAGGTCGGTTATACCTTGCCATGGGTACGTCCGCCGGGAGAGGTCTATAGCCTGATCCCGGTCACCAGCACCGATGGCCTCGACCTCAGCTACCGGCAGCATTTCGGCGACCTGACCAATACCGTGCAGGGCAATGTCGGCCAGGGCGATTTCCGGATGCCCGCCAACACCGGCAGGACCTTGAGCCGGGATGCCTGGGGCATTTCCAACTTGACTGAATACGGGGACTTGACCACCCGCGTCACCTATCAGAAAACCCACTTGACCGTAGAGTCGTTCAATTCACTCTTCGATGGTTTCAGAAGCTTTGGCGAGGAGGGCAACGCTATTGCGGATCGCTATGACGTCAAGGACAAGCCCTTGGACTTCGTTGGCTTGGGGGCCATCTATGATCCAGGCAAATGGTTCGTCATGGGCGAATGGGGGCATTTCGACAGCCGTTCGGCCATAGGTACAATGAGCGCCTGGTATGTTAGCGGTGGCTACAGGATCGATGCGTTCACGCCCTATGTCACTTACGCACGCTCAAAGACGGTGAGCGAAACTTCCACTGCGGGCTTGAACACCTCGGCTTTACCGCCTGCCTTGGCGGGGGAGGCTGCTGGCCTCAACAACGCACTCAATACCCTTCTGGCATCGAGCAGTGGTCAGCAAACCCTGTCCGTCGGCATGCGCTGGGATTTTACGAAGAATATGGATGCCAAACTGCAGTACGACCACACGCGTTTAGACAGCAACGCCAGTGGTCCATTGATCAATCTCCAGCCGAGCTATGAGCCGGGAGGCTCGTTCAATCTGCTCAGCCTCGCTGTCGATTTTGTCTTCTGATGGCGCCGATTATGAGATTTCTCAAACGTGCCGGTTGCACGCTGGCGGGGTTCGCCCTGTGCCTCGGCAGCGCGTTGGTCATGGCCGATGTCGTGGTGGTGGTCGCGGCTGCCAGCCCGGTGCAGACGCTGACGCACAATCAGGTGGCGGATATCTTCCTGGGCAAGACCAATCGCTTTCCCAGCGGCAAGCAGGCTATTGCGATCGACCAGACCGAAGGCTCCGCGACCCGCGACGAGTTCTACACCACTTTCACCGGCAAATCGGCCGCGCAACTCAAGGCGCACTGGTCGAAAATCATTTTTACCGGCCGAGGCCAGCCTCCAGAAGCCCTTGCAAACAGCGCGCAAGTGAAAAAACGGATTGCCGAGAATCCCGATAGCATCGGCTATATCGAGGCCCGTGAAGTGGATAGCAGTGTCAGGGCACTGCCGCCCGACCCGCAATAAGTGTTTAGCTGGCAGGCGGCGTGTTGGTCGCCTGGCTCCGGAGCAGGACCCCGAACTGATCGGCCGGCACTGGCTTGTTGAAGTAGAACCCCTGGAATTCGTCGCAGGCGTTGTCACGCAGGAAATCGGCTTGCTCGCGGGTTTCCACGCCTTGGGCCACTACGGTCAGGCTGAGGGTTCGGCCCATTGCGATAATCGCCTCGGTCAAGGCTTTGTCTTCCGCCACGCTGGTGACGTCACGGATAAACGAGCGATCGATCTTGATCGAGTCGAGGGGGAACTGCTTGAGCGCCGAAAGCGACGAGTAGCCAATCCCGAAATCGTCGATGGCGATGCGGATTTTCAGTTTTTTCAGGCCGTTCAATACCTGCAACGCTCTTTTGACATCTTGCATGAGCAGGCTCTCGGCGATCTCCAGTTCCAGCAAGCCGGCATCCATGCCGGTCTCTGTCAGTATCGCGGCGAGATCTGTGAGCAGGTTGTCATCGACAAACTGCCGGGCCGTCAGGTTCACGGCGATCCCCAGGTGCGGCAGCCCCTGCTGTTGCCAGGCGATATTTTGCAGGCAGGCCGTCCTCAGTACCCACTTGCCTATGGGCACGATCAAGCCGGTTTCCTCGGCCACGGGAATAAATTGCATGGGCGCAATCAGCCCCAGGTCGGGGTGTTCCCAGCGCAGCAGCGCCTCCATGCCGTTGATCTGGCCGCTGCGGATATCGCGTTTGGCCTGATAGTGCAGGCGGAACTCGTTGCGTTCCAGGGCGTGGCGCAAGCCGAGTTCCAGGGTCAGCCGTTCCAGCGACTCCGCGTTCAGTTTCTCGGAGTAGAACTGGAAGTTGTTTTTACCCTGTTGCTTGGCCTGATACATGGCGATGTCGGCATGTTTGGTCAGGGTCTGTTCGTCCAGGCCGTCCTGGGCATAAAGGCTGATGCCGACGCTGGCAGTCACCCGGAACTCTTGTCCCTGAAGGTTGAAAGGCTTGGCAATCGCGGAGAGGATTTTCTGCGCGGTGGTCGCCACGTATTTGGCCTCGGACAGCTCCGGCAGCAAGACCACGAATTCGTCGCCCCCCAGGCGGGCGACGGTATCGCTGGCGCGCAGGCAGGCCTTGAGGCGAATCGCGACTTCTTGCAGCAATTGGTCGCCGGCATGGTGGCCCAATGTGTCGTTGATGTGCTTGAAACGGTCGAGGTCAAGGAACAGCACCGCCAGTTGTCGATGATAACGGCGCGCCTCGCCGATGTTCTGGCTCAGCAGTTTGCTGAACAGACTGCGATTGGGCAGCGCCGTGAGGCCATCGTGATAGGCAAGATACTCGACACGCTCGGCATAGGCGACCTTGGCTTCGGCTGCGCGCAAGCGACTTTGCGCCAGTTGCCAGTTCATGCGACTGAGCAGGCCGGCCAGGAGCACCAGCAGCAGACTGCCAGCGGCGGCTCGCCACAGGTAGGTCTGCGCTTGTCGGGTCACGCTGGCCAGGCGTTCTTCGGCGGATAGCCCGACAATCACCGCCAGGGGAAAGTCATACAGCTGGCGTACGCTGGTGTAGCGCTGCACGCCATCCCAGGCATTGGTCGAGAGCCGCGCTTCGCTGTCTTCGGTGTTTGGGGCCAGTGTCGTGTAGTCGACGGCATCGCCGGCTTGCACCGACTCTCCGGTGCGCCGTACCCGGAAGATGCCATCGGTGCCCAGGAGGCCAAGGACGCCGTGGTCGCCGAGCTTCGAGTCGTCATAGCTGCTGACGAAATAGGTCGCATCGACCTCGACCCGGGCAATGCCCGAGAACGTGCCGTTCGCTGCGTTGAGCCGGCGACTGAAGCGCAAGCGCCACTCTCCGGTCAGCGGACTTTTCCAGGGACGACTGATCGACAGCGTATCGTTGTGCCGCAGCGTCTGCTGTTCATCCGGCTCGGTGCTATTTCCGGTCTCGTTGGCACGGGTGCTCACCACCAGTTCACCGTCCGGGTTGACCACACTGACGTCAAACAACAGGGCCGGCGGCAACAGGGCCCGCTCCTTGAGCTTGGGCAGGGGATTACGCTCACCTTCGGCCTCATAGGCGTATTTGACCAGCTTGAGGGTTTGATCAATCTCGCGAACGGCACGCAACATTTGCGCTTCGTAGGTGGCGCTGATCTCCAGGCTGGCGGTGGCGGCGCTGCGTTGCGCCCGGGTCTGTTCGAGCTTGATCAGGTAAAGGGTGGCCGACCAGGTGACCAGCAAGAGGAGGGCGGCCAATAGCGGGAGCAGGATATAGGCTTCCTTGATCGGCTCGAGCCTGCGCCGGGTCTTGGCAAGGGTGTCAACGGGCTGGGCGATACCGGGAGTCGATCTCAGTCCATTTGTCCGTTGGATCGACATGCTGTGCTCCCTGCGTTGTAGCAACACTCTAGGCTAGCGGGTATCCGACGGGGTCGGGGCTCGAGGAGGGGAACCAATGCTCCTGGTAGCGTCTGTGCGAAAGAGATTATCAACTGACCCGGTAGGAACTATAGACTACAAACCGCGTTTGTCCCCGAGGAGTGATGACCGTGCTGGACCAGATCAACAACCGATGGGCAGGGGAACGCTACGTGTGGCCCGGGATGCCGATGTTGTTAAGCGAAGGTTCGATTCTAGCCGGTAAAAAGTACGTTGACATCACTCGATATCCCTGTGTAACGTAGATCCCATAGGTCGATTTTTCTTGCCAAGAAATTTCAGACCATCAGCAGTATTGCTGACTACATACCGGCTATAGAAGCCCCTGATTTGCGTGATAGCGCATTCGGGGGCTTTTTTTTTGGAAAATTTTAAATGTCGACTTTGCAATCTTCTGACGAAATCCAAGCATTTCCGAGTATCACGGTGGCCGCCTTACAAATGGAACCACGAGTGGGCTGCAAGGCTGAAAATCTCGAAGTGTCACTTCGTTTGATAGACGACGCGGCTACCGCTGGTGCGCAAATCGTTGTGCTACCCGAGCTAGTCAGCAGCGGTTATGTCTTTTCCAGTCGCGAGGAGGCATTTGAACTCGCGGAGTCAGTACCGGGAGGGGTCAGCACCCAAGCGTGGGAAGACATCGCTCGGCAGCGCAACATTTACGTCATAGCCGGCGTCGCGGAACGAGTGGGGCACAAGCTTTACAACTCCGCCGTCATGGTCGGCCCCGAAGGTTATGTAGGGACTTATCGCAAGCTCCATCTATGGGGTGACGAACATGTGTATTTCGAAGTCGGAGATCTTGGTTTACCTGTGTTCCATACGCCTTTTGGCCGCTTGGCGATGATCATCTGCTATGACGGCTGGTTCCCGGAAGTATATCGGCTGTTGGCCATGCAAGGCGCCGATATCGTCTGTATGCCAACCAACTGGGTGCCCATGCCGGGACAGGGTAACGGCGCCATGATCATGGCCAATACCTTGGTCATGGCCAATGCGCATGTGAACAGTCTGAACATTATTTGCGCTAATCGTGTAGGCACCGAGCGTGCTCAGCTCTTTGTGGGCAACAGCATCATTGTCGGCGCCGACGGTTGGCCATTGGCTGCCCCAGGCAGTGCAGACCGCCAGCAAATACTCTATGCCGATATCAATCTGAAGGCGTCCCGCCAATCCCGGCACCTTACGACGTTCAACACGGTCCTGCGTGACCGCCGCACCGACATCTATGACCCCATGCTAGGTACCGGCTGGCAGCTACCTCGCTACTAACCCCCCTTATCTACAATAAAAACGATTGAGGATACTCACATGAAATCCACTTTTCCCCGCATCCGCATCGCCGTTCTTGCTGCAACAGCGCTCGTAGCCGCTCAGGGGCACGCCGCTGAACCTATCAAGATTGGTGTAGCGGTGGGGTTGTCAGGCGCCAATAGCGTCGTGGCACCCGCTGTTGTCCAGTCCTCACAGCTCGCGGTGGAGCAAATCAACGCCGCAGGGGGAATACTGGGTCGTCCTGTGCAGTTGGAGATTGTTGATGATGCTTCCGGCGCGCTAGGTGCACAGAAAGCATTTGATACGCTGGTGCTGGAAAAGAAAGTAAACGCCATTATCGCGATGGAAAGTAGCGCCGCGCGCAATGCCGCCTTGCCGGTTATTTCCCGAGGTCGCGTGCCCTATATCTACACCTCGTTCTATGAAGGCCGTTCTTGCAATAAGTGGATGTATGTCAACGGTTGGGTACCCGAGCAGCAAGTTGCCCCTGTAGTGGATTACTTCAGCCAGAAACTCGGGGCAAAAAACTACTTTCTTGTCGGGAGCGATTACGCCTTTGGCCGGGGCATGCTGAAGTTTACTAAAGCGTACATTGAGCAACACGGTGGAAAGGTTGTCGGTGAAGAGTACCTGCCGATGGACGGAAGTGACTGGACCGCCGTTATTTCAAAAATTCGCTCGACGCAACCTGACGCGCTTATCAGTGCCACAGCGGGTGGCGCACCTAACGTCTCGTTGGCCAAGCAGTTGAAAGCGGCGGCGTTAACACTGCCTTATGGCAACCTGGCCATCGACGAAGGCACCGGCAAGACCATGGGGGATGTCGCAACGGGCATGTACATGTCGGCCTCGTACTTGACCAGTATCGACACAGCGGAAAATAAAAAATTCCTGAGCGACCTCGGCCAGAAGTTTGCAGGGAACATGTCCACGCCAAACGAGCTTTCCGAACCGCAATATGAAGCCTTCTTTCTCTACAAGGCCGCGGTGGAAAAAGCCAACTCCATCGACTCCGCTGCGGTTGTAGAGGCGTTGAACGATGTCTCGATAGTCGGGCCTCGCGGTGTTGTGCAGATGAATGCCAGCCGCCATACCCCCCTGGCCATGCGTCTGGGCCAAATACAAAGCGACGGGTCTATTCGCATCCTTGAAACCCAAGAAGGAGTCAGCCCAGGTATTCAATGCCCGAGTTTTAAATAGTCCATTGCTTGATGACTAAGTATCGCTTCACGTTGCATTCTCCCCGGAGGGAGACGTCATGGTGTTAATTCTAGATATAACAACAACAATAGCCATGCTGTTCATTGTTACTGCGGGCCTGATGATGATTTTCGGAATAATGAAAATCGTCAACTTCGCTCACGGTGCCTTGCTGACAATGGGCGGGTATTCGGCGTTTGTCGTGACCCAACTGGGATGGAGTCCTTGGCTTGCTTGGCCGTTGGCTCTCGCGACCGGGATGATTGTTGGCGCGATCATCGAATGCCTGATTGTTCGGCCGCTTTATAAACGCCCCCTGGATGCCATCCTGGCAACGTGGGGATTGGGTATCGTGATCGGTCAACTGATCATTCTCGCATTTGGCCGGGATGTGAAGTTTGCCGACGTGCCCCTGAGAGGAACCTGGTCGCTGGGCGGAACTGATTACTCCGCCTATCGATTGCTGTTGATTCCCTTGGCACTCGGCCTGTGCGCTTTGCTGACGGCGCTACTCAACGGCACCCGCTTCGGTGTCAAAACCCGCGCCGTCATCATGAACGAGGAGTTGGCCAGTGGCCTGGGCATCCATGCCGGGCGTATACGCTTCATTACCTTCAGCCTGGGCACGGGTCTAGGCACATTGGCAGGCGCCTTGATCAGTCCGCTTTCGAGTATTGACCCTGGCATGGGGATTACCTGGCTGGTTTCTGCCTTCATGCTCGTCATGGTCTCCGGGCATTCGATGCCCAGCCTGATCATGACTTGCGCGGTATTCGGTGCATGCCAAGTCATCGTGAGCACCTATGCGAGCCCGGTACTTGGCGGACTCACGATTGCCGTGTTGGCGGCACTGACCTTGCGTATTCGTCCAAAGGGGTTCGCACATGGCTAACACTACATTGCAGGCGGCGAACAGCCGACCCACGGGGTCCGGTCGCCAGGGCGCTTGGGGACGTTCGGGCATGCTGGCTCTGGTCGGCATCGCATTGCTGGTCGCAGGTCCATGGATATTCGACAGCTATGTTCTCAACCTGCTGATCAAGGCCTTTCTGTTTTCGATCGTCGTCATCACGGTGGATGTGCTATGGGGCTACACCGGATATCTCACCTTCGGGCAGTCGGCGTTCTTTGGTATCGGTGCGTATGCCGCAGGTCTGGTTTTTACTCACTTTGGCCTGTCGCCCGGTTCCATTGCCATCGCCATCGGGCTCGCAATTGTCGTCCCGATGGTGGTTGCAGGGCTGGTGGGGTGGCTGTCCTTCTACAGGGGCGCCTCGCCGTTTTTTGCCACGGTTATCTCGCTGGTGTTGCCCATCGTAATGACCCAGTTGCTGCTGTCTGGCGGTGAGTGGACGGGCTCCAGTTCGGGCCTGACCGGCTATGACACCTTCGACTTGTCGCTGAACGCCTGGTACTGGATCGCCGGGAGTAGCGTGGCACTGATAGGGCTTTTCGCCTGGCTGTTCGTGCGCAGTGATGCCGGGCGTGTGCTGGCGTCGATACGTGACAACGAGTCCAGATGTGCGTACCTGGGGATCAACGTCCCGAATATCAAAATCCTTCTGCTGATCGCAACTGCGGCTATTACAGGGATCGCAGGTTTTGGCTACGGCGCCTTCAGTGGCGTGGTGGCACCCGAGTTATCCGGTTTCGTCTTGGGTACCGAGTTGATCATCTGGGTTGCGCTGGGTGGACGCGGAACGCTGTGGGGACCCATGGCGGGGGCGATTCTGATTAACGTCGCCACGGCCTATCTCGGCAGCCGGATGCCGTTTTTGTGGCAACTGATCCTTGGCCTGTCTTTTGTGCTGGTGATCGTCTTGCTGCCTCAGGGGATCGTCCCGGCACTGCTCAAGCCCCTCGGGTTCGGCGCACGTTCGCGGCGAATACCTGTGCTGGTTGAACGTGCCGGGAAAACGGTCCCCGAGTCGAAGGGTGTGCCTGCACTCCTGATGGAAGATGTGACGAAGAGCTATGGTTCGCTCAAGGTATTGCAGGGGATCAACCTCAAGGCCGAGGCCGGTGATCTGGTTGGACTGATCGGCCCCAATGGCGCCGGTAAAACAACACTGATGCGGTGCATGAGCGACGGGGCCGACCGTACATCCGGGACGGTGCATCTGTGCGGTAACGATATCCGTCGGCTTCCGGCTGAGGCCTGCGTTCGTTTTGGTCTCGGGCGCAAATTTCAAAATGCCAATATTTACGAATCCCTGACCGTCGCCGAGTGTCTGCGTATGGCCGGCACCCTGCACGAACGGCCCTTGTTTTTCACTCGGGCGGAGACGTTGGCCTTGCCATCCTATGCCTTGGACGTTTTGCGGGTTACCGGGCTGGATACCATGCTGGACGTGGTCGCTCGAGACCTGTCGCACGGTGAACAGCAAGCATTGGAACTGGCCATGGTGCTTGCCCTGGAACCTCGTATCGTACTGCTCGACGAGCCTACAGCAGGGTTGACAAAGACCGAGCGCACGCAAATCGGCGTGGTGCTTTCCATGCTCGCAAACCACTACAAGTTGTGTTGCCTGCTGGTTGAACACGATCTGGATTTTGTGCAACAGATCGCTACCCGAATCGTGGTATTACACCAAGGGACGATGGTCATGCAGGGCACCTTCGAAGAAGTCGTCAACTCGGACTTGGTCAAGACGATTTATGCCGGATCTGCACTTGCTCCACTGGAGGTCGTATGAACGGTGCCACCTTGGAACTGAATTCAGTCACGAGCGGTTACAGGGCGTCAGTCGTCATACGGGATATGTCGTTCAAAGTCGCGGCCGGCGAAGCGGTCGCTTTGCTGGGCAAGAACGGCATGGGCAAGACGACATTGCTCAAGACCATCATGGGGTACCTACCCAAGAAACAAGGCGCTGTTCAAGTCAACGACTGCGACATTACCCGACTGTCGCCTCATCGAGTCGCACAAGTGGGTATCGCCTATGCGGCTCAGGAAAAAGCGCTTTTCACCGAACTGAGCATCCGGGACAACCTGCGTATGGGGCTCGAGAAAGACGCGTTGTTCGATGAGCGTTTCGCCACCATCGAATCCGTGTTCCCGGTGTTCAAGGACCGTCTGAAGCAGTGCGCCGGCACGCTGTCGGGAGGCGAGCAAAAAATGCTGCTGGTGGCGCGTGCGTTGATGATGCGCCCCTCCATCATTCTGCTGGACGAAATCACTGAAGGCTTGCAGCCCTCGGTGATTGACCGGATCGCTGTCGCACTGGTGCACGAGCGGCAACTCCACGGCACGACCCTGCTGCTTATCGAGCAAAATGTGCCGTTTGCCTTGAAGGTGGCGGATCGATACCTGGTGCTTAAACAAGGTGAGATCGAAGAGGAAGGCGACGCCCGTGCGCCGGGTGCTACCGAAGCCATTTTCAACCATCTGAGGGTGTGACGCTTATGGCCCCGTCCAGTTCTGACGACCTGCCGTTGTGCCTGTTCATCGCAACAGGCGGAACAATTGCCATGCAAGTTGACCCTTCAACGTCAGCTCCGATACCTGCGTTGTCGGGCAGCGACTTGATCAAGGCCGTTCCTGCCATAGCGAAGATCGCGCGGCTCGAAATCAACAACCTGTCCAATGTTCCGTCAGTCGAAATGGGGCCGCAGCGCTGGGTACAGCTCCATCAGGTCATTGAAGCCGCGTTGGCCCGTGAGGATATCGCGGGTGTGCTGGTGTCCCACGGCACCGATACCCTTGAAGAGACCGCGTGGTTTCTCGACTTGACGTTGACGTCCCGCAAGCCTGTTGTGCTCATCGGTGCTCAACGCAATGCATCCGAATCGGACTTCGACGGGCCACGCAACCTGATGAGCGGCGCCAGGGTCTGCATTGAGCCTGAGTCTTCGGGCAAGGGTGTGATGGTGGCCCTGAACGATCAGATCAACGCAGCACGGGAAGTCAGCAAAACCCATACCTCGGACGTTGAGTCGTTCAACTCGGGCGACGCCGGTTTTCTCGGAAGAGTGGACGGCGACACCGTCATTTTTTATCGCTCATCCTGTCGTCGACAATACTTGCCTCTGGGGCGAGACCGCTTGCCTCGCGTTGACATTGTGGCCATGTACGCCGGCGCCGACGCTACATCGGTGAAAGCCGCCGTACAGGCGGGCGCCAGGGGGATCGTCATCCAGGCGCTGGGGGCGGGAAATGTGAATGCCGACGTGTATGTGGCCATTTCGCAGGCCATCGAAGCCGGTATCACGGTGGTCGTTGCCTCCCGCGTCCCCCGTGGTCGGGTCAGGCCCCTCTATGGTTTTACCGGAGGCGGTAGTACGTTGAAAGAGACCGGTGTCATCTTCGCCAATGACCTGAGTCCGCAGAAAGCGAGGATATTGTTGATGTTGGCTATCCAAAACTTCAGGTCCGCAACCGAACTACAAGAAATTTTTGATCAATAGGTGAGCGTCATGCCAAGCACCAAGACAGCAGTCACTAAAGATCAGGGGTGGCCCATTGGCATCTTGTACTCGCGCTCGGGTGCTACCGGTGTCACCGAGTCCGAGCATTTTTTTGGTACTGCGCTGGCGATCGAGGAAATCAACGCGCTGGGTGGCGTCCTGAGTCTGCCGTTGATCCCAACCGCTTATGACCCCAAGGGGTCTACGGAAGAATACCGGCGCTTGACCGGCAAGTTACTGATCGAAGAGGAGATCAACGTCATTTTTGGCTGTTCCCGATCTTCCAGCCGAAAAGCGGTGCTGCCGCTCATCGAACGCCATAACGCTTTGCTTTGGTATTGCTCGTTCTATGAAGGGTTCGAATATTCACCGAACATCATTTATACCGGTGCCGTCCCCAATCAGAACAGCATTCAACTGGCCGCCTACCTGCTGCAAAACAAGGGTACCCGGTTCTTTCTGGTGGGCGCGGACTACATCTATCCGCGTGAATCCAATCGCATCATGAGGGACGTTGTTGAACAATACGGTGGCGAAATTGTGGATGAGGTCTACCTGCCCATCGACGCAGGTGTAGAGCAACTCAAGGATGTTTTGAATGAAATCCGCGAAGCCCAGCCGGATGTTGTTTTTTCGACCCTGGTCGGACAGTCGGCCCGATCTTTCTATCAACGCTATGGCGAGCATGGGCTTGATCCCAAAAAGATGCCCATTGCCAGTCTCTCCATGACCGAAGAAGAAATCCGGCTAATTGGGCCGCAACGGTGTGAGGGCCACATCACCGCAGCCACCTATTTCGGTTCGCTGCGCAACGACAGTAATCAACGGTTCATTGAGCTTTGGCGCACACGATTCGGCGATCGCCCAACCAGTACCTGGTCGGAAATGGCCTATTCCCAGGTTCACCTGTTTGCGCGTGCCCTGGAGCGAGCTGGTAGTCTGGATAGGCGCAAATTAGTCGACGCCGTACACAAGGTGAAGTTCGCTTCGCCAGAAGGGCCGATAGCGATTGATGCGGAAAATAACCATTGCGCCCTGACTCCCCGGATCGGCATCTGCCGCAGTGATGGCCAGTTCGACGTCGTATGGGAAGGTTCGGGGCCGGTCAAACCCGATCCTTATCTCTCCACTTTCGGCTTCTCTGAGTTTTGGTTGAGGTAACGCCATGAGTTCCAGCCTTCGCCGTCTCTATGAAGATTTGCGCAGTATCTGCGTTGCGTTTGTTTATCCCCCTGGGGATGATCGCGATATTGTCATGCAGCAGCTGAAAAGAATTGGATGCCGGGTGAAGATCGTATGGCCATTCCCTTCAGAGCCTCCTGCGGACGTTGACGTCATTCTCTTTCAGATCACGCAGGAACTGGAAGGAAACAAAATCTGGTCGGGCGCATCTGTTTCTGCGGCGCTCATCGCGCTCTCCGACTACGAAAGCCCGACCATTTTGAAGTTGTTACTCGATACGCGTGCTCACGGTGTGATTTCCAAACCGTTTCGCTCTTCCGGAATTCTCAGCACACTGGTACTTGCGAGAGCCTCGTATAGCTATCAAGAGCGGTTGCAAGGGAAAATCGACAAACTGGAATTGACCATAAAATCTCGTCGACAGATCGAAAAAGCAATTCGTGTACTGGTCGAACGTCAAAACTTGACCGAGACGCAGGCTTACGAGCACATGAGGTCGCGGGCAACTAATTTGCATGTAACGGTCGCCGAGGTGTCCGGAATGATCATCGAGGCCCATGAGGCCATGGAAAGGCTTGGTTTGAAACCTTAGTCTGGAGGCGGCATTGATGCGTCAATGATGGCGTGTGTGTGATCGTGAAGCCACATTCATTCTTGAGCCCGACGATGACTGCCGTACTCCTTGGGAAATGGCAAGGGTTGATACCCAAACAGCCATTGACAATTTGCTCAGGTATTTACCTGAAGCTCAGCAGCAACCGTTGCAAATGGCCTGGGAAAATTTAGAGCAATATCGGATGCGGTTCGAAACTTCTAGTGACCGCCAGGCAAAGAGTCGGTTGAGCGCGCGGAAAATGTGTAGTCAGGCTGATCAGGCTTTTGAGTGGGCTCGCCGCGCATCGTCTTAGGTGTTGAGCTTAAAGTCGGGCCTCTTTCTCACTCCATTCCTCCTTGATCCGCAAAAGCTGCGGGAGGATCTTCTCGAACAGATCGACCAAGCGCGGCTCGAAATGGCTCCCCGCGCCCTTTCGGATTTCTGCCAGGGTGTCCTCGATGCTCCACGGCTCCTTGTACGGACGCTTTGTCATCAAGGCATCAAAAACGTCAGCCAGGGCGACGATTCGGGCCACCTCAGGAATCGCATCTCCCGCGAGGCCGTCTGGATAGCCGCTGCCGTCCCATTTTTCATGGTGATGATGGGCGACCTCCGCAGCCATTGCGAATACCTTGGAATTGGACTTGCTCAAGATACCGAAACCGATCTGCGCATGCTGTTGCATGATCCCCCATTCCTCTGCCGTCAGCTCGCGCGGTGCCTTAAGAATGGCATCCGGTATGCCGATCTTGCCGGTATCGTGCAAGGGCGCGGCGAGTTCGAGGCGCTCCACCAGATCATCGGGCCATCCTGCCGCCGACGCCAGGGCACCGGCATACGCCGCCATGCGCCATATGTGAGCGCCGGTATCGGTATCGTTGAAATGTCCGGCCTCACCCAGCATGAAGACGGCCTGCCTTTGGCTTTCTTCCAATTCATGCATCCGGACCAGGGACAGATGTGTCTCCACTCGGCGTAGCAGAATGGGAGCGGAAACCGGCTTCTGGATGTAATCCACCGCACCCGCGTCGAACCCTCGTGCCTCATCCTCGACCTCACTCATGGAGGTGACAAAGATCACGGGGATTTCCCGCGTGGATAGATTGGCCTTGAGTTTCTCGCATACCTCATAGCCGTTCATACCTGGCATCATAATGTCCAGCAGGATCAAATCGGGCTGGTGCTTGGCCGCGGCCTCGATGGCATCCTCACCGTTGGTGGCAAAAATCAATTCATAGCGATCCCGCAGGATCTGCCCGATCACCCGGAGATTGTTGGGCTCATCATCAATGGCCAGAAGTTTCTTCTGCATGTCGTGTTACCCGTTGTTGACACCGAGCATCTCGGCAAGTGCTTCCACCCTTGCCCTCGCGCCCATAAAATCAAATGCATCGACCCGTTGTTGAATGGGCGCCAGGTCGGTCTTTTGTAGGTACTCGGCCAGTCGCGCCAGGATCGGCTCGGCAACATACGGATTGAGTTTCTCCAGGGCGCAAGACAAATCTTTAAGCAGCGCCACCACCGCCGCTTGGTTGAAAACCTTTGCCCTTGCGGCGGTATCATCGTCGCAGGGGACGATCTTGTTGATGGCATTGGCGGCTTCCGCGAGGAGCCAGCGCAATTGTCCGAGTTCAGATATAGCAGCCTTCCGATGCTGGGATTTCAGGTCGGAATCGATCTTAATGGCCAGGCCGGCAACCTTGGTGATGAAGAGATTTCCTGCAACGCCCGTGAGGGTATGGGCCACGGCACGGGCCGTCTCCGAATTACCGGGGCTTGCCAGCAGTAAGCGCTCTATTTCGTCGGCATCCCGGGAGCGATCCGCTGCAAAGGCAGCCAAGGCCTTGGCGTAGACAACCGGATCACGCCAGATTCTGATCGCGTTTTGATGATCGACAATCCCGTCCAGCGGAGAAAAGTCCACCCCGATCGGCGTGACGATCTCGATCCGGCGCGCAGTGACGGGCTGCCCCAGCCCTTCGGGAACGGCCTGTTCCATGGCACAAAGCAGTTCACTGAAGTTGATCGGCTTGGCCTGGACGCTGTCCATTCCGGCCACTATGCACAGGTCGTAGTCTTCGCGCATGGCGCTGGCGGTAAGCGCGATTATCGGGGTGTGCTCCTCAGGCTTTTCGAGCTTGCGAATTTTCCGGGTGGCCTCCAGACCGTCCATCTCGGGCATCATGACGTCCATGAGGATCAGATCGTATCGACCGGTCTGGAACGCGGCTACCGCCTCCAGTCCATTCTTTCTCCATTCGACCTGATGGCCTTGCCCCTCCAGCCGGAGCATCGCGAGGGTCGCGTTGGTTTGGATGTCCTCAACCAGCAGTACATGGAATGCCCTTGGTGAGACATAGTCGCCGCCGACGGCGCTGCCTGTTTCGTAAAGGCAGTCATCATTGGCGGGGGCTTCCGGCAGATGGACGGTAAAATGAAAAGTGGATCCCTTCCGAAGCTCACTCGTGACCCAGATTTTTCCCGCCATAAGTTCCACGAGCTGCTTGGATATCGCAGTACCCAGGCCGGTCCCGCCGAACCGACGGGTCGTGCTGGCATCCGCCTGGGAGAAAGGTTTAAACACCTTTGCTGACTGCTCGGGGGTCATGCCAATTCCCGTATCGGTGATGGCGAAGTGAAGCATGTTTGCTTGGTTCCACGGTCTTACCGAAAGCGTGATCGAGCCTTTCTCGGTAAACTTGATGGCATTGCTGACCAAATTCAGCACCACCTGTCTCAGTCGCGCAGGATCCCCCAGGAAACGCAAAGGCAGATCCGCATCGTATTCCATGACGAGCTTCAGGCCCTTGTCGGATGCGGACTGATCCAAAACGCGCAAGGCCTCCGCCAGCGCGTTGGAGAGGTGGAAAGCGACGGTCTCCATTTCCAGCTTGCCGCTCTCCAGCTTGGAGACATCGAGGATGTCGTTGAGGATTGTCAGTAACGCCTTCGCCGAGCTGAGAATGATCCGGACATGCTGGGCGGTCTGTGGCGCAAGCTGGGTATCCTGAAGCGCAACCTCGGCGAAGCCGAGGATGGCATTCATGGGGGTACGAATTTCATGACTCATATTGGCGATGAAAGCAGCCTTGGTTCGCGCACCGGCCTCGGCATCTTCCTTGGCCTGTTGGAGGCTCCTCTCGGTTTTCTTCTGTTCGCTTATATCGCGCGCGATCTTGGAGGCACCGATGACGGTTCCGGCCGCGTCTTTGATCGGCGAAATGGTGACCGATACGGGGATCAGCTCACCGTTTTTACATCTCCGGGTCGTTTCGAGATGCGTAATGTTCTCGCCATGCCGGATCTTGGCAAGGATCCGCGTCTCTTCATCGGCAAGATCCGGTGGTATCAGCCGCGTTATCGGCTGCCCGATCATTTCCCGTTCGATGTAACCGAACAAGGTCTCGGCTGCGGGATTCCAACTGGTGACAACCCCGTCCAGGGTTTTGCTGATGATGGCGTCGGTGGTGGAGGTAACAATCGCTGAAAGCTGTTCTTCGACCGCCACCCGTCTGGCCTTATCAGACTGTTCCTGCGCCAGCATTTTGACACGGAACACCTCGCAGGACCTCGCTATCTCTCCGATCTCGTCCAACCGGTTCAGTTCGGGTACCTCAATGTCGCGGCGTCCGGTGGCCACCTTCGACAGCGCCCCGGTGATGGCCGCCAGCGGCCGGGTGATCTGGTTGCGGATCCCGACCATCAACGCTATGGCGAGCACTATCGCTGCCGCGGAGATCGCCATAGCGCTGATGATCATCTGGTCCATGATCTGTTGCACGGCGTCCGCTCGGGCATAAGCGATGTCCCGCTGTAAGTCGACCAGGTGCTCGATCGCCGTATCCGTCGCCCGATATCGCCGACCCAACGCGCTGTCGTCATATACCGGCTCGCTGCTCGCGCCATTGACGTCCGCCTTCACCCACGCATCGTGCTCCGCCTGATAGTTCTTCCAGGCCTCATGAAACGAATCCAGAGAACCGCTCGGAAGTTGGTCGCCGAGCAGGTTGACATACTCGTGTTCCACATCGGCGATGTTCTGCTTTTGCGTGTTGGCGCTCACGTTGGCTGCCGCTCGCGCCTTCTGGTCGGGAGCCAGCACATGGTTCATCTCGGCGATCCGGAACGCCGCGACGCGATCGTCGATCTCGCCGAGCAGTGTCGCCCCCACGAGCCATTTCTGCGCGATCTCCTCCGTGTTTCGATCGACCACCTTCAATGCCACAGCGGTGGTCACTGCCGCCCCGACAATGACCACGACGAACGCCCCAATGAAAAGCGTCAATCGTAAGCGAATGGAGGATCTGAACAGCATCATGATTTTCCCTCACGGCAGTTGCCAATGTCAGGCGCGCGTGACCGCTTGACACTCGCTTGCGCGGCACGGCTTTCGCCCACATTTTTCCCTGGCATCAACCCTGCAATTGTTTTTGATTTTTTTTCCTCAGGGGAGACTCAAAAAGTTGTTCCACTGTTTCTGCTGTCGAAATAATAAGGTTTCCACTTGAGTATATAACTGCTCTTTTGTATGGGTTTTTGTCGGGTATTGTTTTGCCCGTAATTGCTTCTGTGGTCGTCATTGGTTTATCTTTTTCTGCGTCGATTTTGTAGTGATTTTCGTTAGATTTTTTAGGTGTGAAATGGCTGTAATTATATCGCTCCGAATTGAAGTGGAAGGCCCCCATAAAGTGTTGGTCTTGGTAGGCAATGTTTTGGGTCGGACGTGTGTCAGCACTCTGGAGTAAGTAAGCACGAAGTGGAAAGACGATAGTGGTACCATAATGGGAAGTACCCTTTCATAGTGACTGCAAGCCTGAAGAGTAGCTGGATGCAGAAAATAAGCAATTGGGTTTTTTTGAAAACAGGGCCCCAAGTGCCAACTGGACAGAGTACGGTAGATGTAGGGACCGCATATGCGCAGTTGGTTGAGGCCGGAGGGGATACAGTTCAATACACATTCCGCGTGCGAATCTTCAGAACGCCGCTTCAAAAAAATACGGGTGCGAGGCACTTTTCACATCTGTGGCGGCCAATTGTGCGACTCACCCTGACACTCCTTGCACCAGGCATACAGTGCGTCATACATGATCAAACCGTGCGCCAGCATTTCGTGGTCATCGGCAAAGCACTGCGATAACCCCAGCGAAATCGCGTAAAGCCCAGCCGATTGCGGCGTCAGGTCCAGTTGGGAGGTGTCTGCTCCTCGTACGATTTTCGCCAGATGCTGCAAGGCAGGCTCATCGAGCTGATACTTCTTCAGAAAGGCATCAAAGCTGCACAGCTCTCCCTCATGCGTAAGCTCAACGCCGGGAATATCGTAGGGCGTTGCATCCTTTTCTGCGGCAATCCGCAAAACCTCCCTGCTGGGCACGTACAAGAAATCGGCCTCGGGATCGATAAAGCGGGTGATCAGCCAAGGACAGGCAATCCTGTCGATCTTGGGTCGTTCACGGGTAATCCACTTCATGGAACACCTCCTGCCTAACTCAGTAGGCTGAGTGATCTGGTCGGCACGATGCCCACCAGAGAACCGTCGATCACCCCACACTAGCGCAGCAGATGCACTGCCAAACCAACCAGCGCGCAGGCCACCAATACTTGAATCACGCCACGCTTGAAGCGAAACAAGGCAATCGCTGCGGCAATCGCGATCAGTGCAGAGGGCCAGTCGAGGGTGCCGCTGAACCCTTTTGGCCACAGCACGTGATAGCCGAAGAACATCGCCAGATTGAGAATCACCCCAACCACAGCTGCGGTGATCCCGGTCAGCGGCGCGGTGAACTTGAGTTCGTTGTGCGTGGCCTCCACCAGCGGACCACCCACGAGAATGAACAGGAACGATGGTAGAAAGGTAAACCAGGTCACCAGCGTGGCGGCGAGGGCTCCGGCCAAAAATACCTGATCAGCACCGAACACCTGGGAGACATAGGCGCCGACAAAGCCGACGAAAGCCACCACCATGATCAACGGCCCGGGGGTGGTTTCACCCAGGGCCAGGCCATCGATCATCTGCGTTGGGGTCAGCCATCCATAGTGCCCCACCGCGCCCTGATAAACATAAGGAAGCACTGCATAGGCACCGCCAAATGTCAGCAGAGCGGCCTTGGTAAAGAACCAGCCCATCTGGGTCAAGGTGCCTTCCCAGCCAAACAGCGCGGTCAAGGTGGCCATTGGCAACGCCCACAATACAGCGCCGACAAGCACTAGCAGGGCCAGTTTTACCCAGCTGAATCGAGCATGGTCGGGGGATGGGGTGTCGTCATCGATCAAGGCCGGGCCATAGGATTTTTTAGCGGCACCGTGACCGCCGATTTTGAATTTTTCGGGGGCAAGGCGCCCGCCCAGGTAACCGAGCAGCGCGGCACTCAGTACGATCAGCGGGAAGGGCACATCAAAGGCAAATATCGCCACGAATGAGGCGGCGGCAATGGCCCACAGCCAACCGCTCTTCAGAGCTCGGGAGCCGATGCGATGGGCAGCCTGAACGACGATGGCCGTGACGGCAGGCTTGATGCCATAGAAGAGACCCGCCACCGCGGGTACGTCGCCGAACGCGATATACATCCAGGACAAGGCAATCAGGATGAACAGCGAGGGCAGGATAAAGAGCCCCCCGGCAATCACACCACCGCGGGTTCGATGCATCAGCCAGCCGATATAGGTTGCTAACTGCTGAGCCTCCGGCCCGGGGAGTAACATGCAGAAGTTGAGGGCATGCAGGAATCGCCCTTCGGAGATCCAGCGCCGTCGTTCTACCAACTCCTGGTGCATGATCGAGATCTGCCCCGCGGGCCCGCCGAAGCTGATGAAACCGAGCTTCAGCCAGAACCAGAACGCCTCACGCAAACTGATCTCTACCGGCCTGGGAGGATTCTCTTCAACCGCCGATACCAAAACCTTACTCATTGGGTTGTTCCTCTTTCGTAAACCCGGCGAGCAGGCCGTCGAAGATGGCGCTCGCAGCTGCCAGCAGCGGGTCGTCAAGAGCAATGGTTTCACGCAGCCCCGCCAGCACCCGTTCGATGCCCGCTGCCTCGACTGGCTGAATACCGCCGATATCGAGGTAATGCACCAGGGCCGCGATGCGGTTCAGGCCGGGTTCCTGGATTGCAAAGCTGGCTTGCAGGGTTTCGAAGGTCACGCGGTTGCCGACATGACTGAAGGTCGCCTCATCGAAATCAAACCCCAGTGCATCGGCTGGGCAGTCGTGTGGGCTGTTCAGCCAGAGAATCTGAGCGGTCGGGTCGATGAACCGGCGGATCAACCAGGCACAAGCCAGGCGGTCAATCCAGGGCCGCCTACGGGTGGCCCAGACACGGCCCTGATAGTCGCCAAGGCTGAGTGCCGTTATGGGCAGGTCCCGGCTATGGGGTTCATCAGTCGACAAGGCCCTGCTGACCGCCGTCTCAAGCGCCTGCAAGGCGGCATCGACTTGCTGCTTCGGCTTGCCTGGAAAATAGTCGATGCTGGTCAGTTGTTCGTAGCTTTTGCGCAGCTTGCGAATCTGCTTCGTGCTGGACAGCGCATTTTCGGCCGTGAGCTGTCCCCGACACGCCTCGATTTCAGTGCGTAGTTTGCTGTAGTCCTCGTTACGGTCGAATAACCCGATAAAGCGTTCACCGTCTGGATCCACCACAGGCAGAACATAGGCGGTGCCATTGATGGCCAAGATATCGCGCTCAACCGAGGCCAGCGTCTCTCGACAAGCACCGGTATCTGGCAACAGGTAGGCGCCATCGCGCAAAACCGCGGCCCCGGAAGCTTTTAGGGCGCGCCAGGCTCGCATACGCTCGGTCGCATTGGCGGTCGGCAATCCCAGGATCAGAGCTAACCAATTTTTCATGTAGGGACAGATCAAAATAATGTAGATAAAGCTACATTATTCTTGTTCGAATAAATTGGAAAGCTGTTTCGATAGGCCAAGGTGGGCTTTCTCGCTCAGGTGCGAACGCTGCTCAGATACTCAAACCACTTGGCCGCCTCCCTGACTCGCCGAGGCGCGTTACGGTTACGCCGGCCATCAACTCTTGCTTGGCCGCACCATGGCAAACAGTCATATTTTGAAATGCGTCACCAAGTGCTGCAGCCTGGCGGCTTCACGCTCAAGATCAACACAGGCATTGAGCGTCGAATGCAAGTTCGCCACGCCATGATGGTTCAAGACGTCTATCTGCGCGATGTCATCGTTGATCGAGAGCACCACCGCCGTTTGCTCCTCCGTGGCGGCCGCGACAGACTGGTTCATCGCGTCTATTTCACCGATGCGCTGGGCAACCCGAGCCAAACGTTCCCCCGCCTGGTTGGCGACCGTAACGCTGGTTTCGCTCTCGCGCTGGCTCTCGGTCATGGTCAGCACGGCGGCTTGGGCGCCGACTTGCAACTGCTCAATCAGGCTTTGCACTTGTTGCGCCGAGTCCTGGGTGCGATGCGCCAGGTTGCGCACTTCATCGGCCACCACGGCAAAGCCTCTGCCGGCTTCCCCCGCGCGTGCAGCCTCAATGGCCGCGTTCAACGCCAGCAGATTGGTTTGCCGCGATATGCTGGTGATGACGTCAAGGATCTGCCCGATGTCGGCTGTCTGGGTGGCGAGATTCTCGATGGTAAGCCGTGACTTGTCGATATTTCTCGACAGCCGATTGATCGCTTCGATGGTCATTGCGACAACGTTTTGACCGTCATCGGCCAACTGCCGGGCGTCGCTGGAGCTTTGTGAACCCAGTGCGGCGTTGCGGGCAATTTCAGAAGACGCCGCCCCCAGCTGATGGATGGCTGAGACCACGCTCTCGGTGCGTGCCGACTGCTCATCCGAATGACTCATCGAAGTGCTCGACACCCGGGTCACCAACGTCGCGACGTGATTGAGGCTGGCGCTGGTGCTCGCCACCTCGCGAATGGATCCTTGGATAAATGCCAAAAAACGATTGAACGACTGTGCCAGTGCCCCGAATTCATCACGGGAGTTGATCGGCAGGCGCTGAGTCAGGTCACCCTCACCATTGGCGATGTCTTCCAATGCTCGCCCCATTGTGTGCAGCGGCCGCATCAACCAACGGATCAACATGCCGAGCAACAGGATGATGATCGCGACCGCTATCAACGTGGCGGTGATCGCCAGGGTGCGCAATTCGCCCAGCATCGAGAATGCCGCCTGTTGGTCGATGACCATCACCACGTACCAATCGGCCGAAGGCACTCCATCGACATGGGTGAAGGAGATGAACTGCGAGCTGCCACCGGTCCGGATTTCACGGACACCTGGAGTGGGCGCCAGTGTACTTTGTGAGAAGACGTCCTTGAGGTCTTTGAGGATGAACTGGCTGTTTGGATGGACCAGTACCTTGCCATCGGCGCTGACGATGAAAGCATACCCATGCCCGCCGAAATCCAGGGTGTTGATCATCTTGCTCAAGGCGTCGAGGGACAGGTTGGCACAGGCCACGCCGGTACGCTCTTGATACTTCACGGGCGTCGCCACCGTCATCACCAGTTTGCCCGACGAGGCCGCGACGTAAGGTTCGGTAAACACGGTCCGTTGACTGTCTTGCGCCGCTTTGTACCAACTACGCACCCGGGGGTCATAGTCTGCGGCACGCACGCTTTGCGGCAATGAGAACATCGAGCCGTCGCTACCACCGTATGAAATCAGCTGAAAGTTTTCTGCATAGACCGGCAAGTCGATGGCCTTGAGCAGGGTGGTCTGGTCAGTCCCCTCGACGTTGAGCCGTTGCCCCAGCGTCTGGATCAACTGCATGCGACTTTCCAGCCAGGTCTGAATATCGTGGGCCGAGAGCATGCCCAACTGCTGTAACTTCGCGTCAACTTCGCCGCGCAAGGTTTGCCGCTGCCGATAGTCGCTGACGTAGATGAACGCGCTGAAGACCAAAATGACGATCAGGGCGGCGGCGATCAATATTTTGCGACTGAAACCCAGGCCTTTCATTGGCACACCTCCTCGATAAGTCGGCTACGAGCGAGCCGATGAAACCTGCGGGCAGCCGAAAGCCTCCCGCAGGCATTGGGTATCTTGAAAAGGGGGGAATCAGAACAATGGCAAGCTATAGCTGAGCATCAGGCGGTTATGGTCGGCATCGGCGGTACCGGTTGCCGCCTGGCTGCGATAAGTGGCGTTGCGCCAGGTCACGCCCAATCCCTTGAGCGGACCGTTTTGCAGTACGTAGGCGACGATCAGGTCACGCTCCCACTCCTTGAGTCCACCGGTTGCCGAAGCGATCTGGTCGCCCTTGTAGTAGGACACCGTACTGGTCAGCCCTGGCACGCCGAGGGCGGCAAAGTCATAGGCGTACTGGCCGATCCAGGTTCGCTCGCCGGCCCGGGTGAAGTTGCCTACCAGACGATCGGTGTTGAGATAAACGCTGGCACCATCACCCTGGTTGACAAACGGCATAGCGCTATCCCCCGAGGATTTCTGGTAACCGAGGCTGAGCGCGTGGCCGGCCAGGCTGTAGGTGAACAACGAGCTGAACAGGTCGTTATCGACCTCGCCGTGAGTGACGCCCTTACCGAAGTAGCCGGTACTGGTGTAACCCTCAGCACGGCCAGCAGCACTGCCATTCTTGCCGTCTGAATCACTGACGAAATAGCGCAGGTCCGATTTGAACGAGCCCACCGGCAGCGGTAGCGTGTGAGTGAGGCCAAAAAAGTGTTGTTGGTAAAAATTTTCCAGTTCGCCGTAGTAGTACTGGGCGAGCAGGTCTTTGCTGACCTGGTAATCGCCACCTGCGTAGTAGAAGGCGTTGCTGCGTCGCAGGTTGCTGGTGCCAGGCACATTACCCGCGCCACCGATGGACAGCGCCTGATTATCGGTGGACGCCCGGGCCTTGGCGTGTTCCAGACGCCCGCCGACCAACGTGAGATGGTCGATTTCCTTGCTGGTGACCTGGCCGCCCTCAAAGGTTTGTGGCAGCAAACGACCGTCGTTGGCATACATTACGGGCAGTTTCGGTTGTAGCGTTCCATAGCGAAATTCGGTTTTGGACAGTTTCATCTTGGCCGTCAACCCGAGGCTGGCGTATTCATCTACCGGGCTGCCGTTGTCCAGAGGCTCCAATACACCTGGGGTACGATCGCGGCCGGCCTTGGTTGCAGTGCCACCCGAATCCAGTTTCATGCCCAGTAAACCCAGTGCATCGACGCCAAAGCCGAGGGTGCCTGGAGTGAAACCGGACTGATAATTGAGCATGAAACCCTGTGCCCACTCCTTGATGTTCGGCGTCGTACTGTTGCGGGTATCGTTACTGATGTAAAAGTTACGCAAGGTCAGGTCGGCGTGACTGTCCTCGATGAACCCGGCGGCCTGCACCGATCCACTCATGAGCGGACTGACGGTGCCTGCACCCATCATGATGATCCATGGCATTTTTTTCATTCAATGCGACTCCAATCGTAACAAGGGCAAGGGGGGTTAGCGCGAGGTGTGCGAGGACGGCTGGTAGTGCGGGATGTGGAGCACCTTGGCCAGTCTTACGACGGTGACACCTGGACCGAGGTGTCTGAGCGACGGCTGGACCAATACACAGTTGTCATAAGGCGTGACGATTTCCCGATCGCCATCCCGAGCGATCACCGTTCCGGACCGCGTGATCAGCTCCAGTCCGCGGAAGTCTTCGACAAAGTTGAAGTCCATGCTGCTGGCGATAATCGGCTCGGTGACTTGGAGCACGCGCTGAGCCCCGGGTTTGCGGGTGCTGAGAAACTGTGCGAGGTCTTCTTCGCGCACCGCTTGGGTGGCGATCAGAAAACGCGCCGCCACGTCCAGGGCGACCTGCCGGCTGTGTTGCGAAAAATGCTGACCGGTCTCAATCAGTAAGGCGTTCTTCTTGCTGGCGGCGTCGTTGAAATCACCGTAATCACGCAAGCGACGACCATTGGCGTGGCCGGCGTCGACGATGACCGTTGCCGGCACCCCGACAGTGGCGGCGAACTCCAGGCCCTTGGTGCGTGCGCCACACATCATCAGCGGCGCGGACTCTTCATGCATCGAGTGGATATCAAGCAGCAGGTCGACGCTGTCAATGACGGGGCGCAACTCGCGAGCCCGGCGCAGCTCGATGGAGTGCTGCTCACTGTCGAGCTTCGCGGGTAGCCAGACCCGGTTCATGTCTTCGTCCAGGTACCGGGTGGCATCAATGTTCCGTGGATCGAAGCGGTGGTAGGCCTCGACGTTGCCGAAGCCCAGGCTCAGTCGGCCCTGGCGAGGGCGCACGCCACTGCGCAGGAACGCATCCACCGCAATAGCGCCGCTGACTTCGTTGCCGTGGGTCAGCGCCATGATCATCACGTGTGGCCCTGGCACGCCACTGTCGAAGCTGTGGATGTAGTCGACCCCGCAGTTACCGCTTTTCCAGGGGCGGATATCGGGAAATTCCACCTCCACCGGGTACGGTTTCAGGGACGCACGAACTTGTTCAAGAGTCTTCATTTCGGTCTCCGACAGACAATAGCTTCCACTTGCCGCGCAACCTGTAGGCGCGGCATATCGAGGGGGGGTACGGGATAGCGATGGGCTGACTTAAGGTCAGCTCGAGGTGTGGTGACGCATACGACGGCCAAGGCAGACCACGGCGACGACACTGATCAATGCTGTCGTCATGACATAGAAGCTGGGTGCCAGCTTGTTGCCGGTAGCATCGATCATCCAGGTCACGATCAGCGGGGCAAAACCGCCAAACAGGGTGATCGAGAAGTTGTAACTCAGTGCCAGGCCGGTACCACGAATACTGGTAGGAAATATGTCGGCCAGCATCGCAGGGATCGGCCCCAGGCACGCAGCGATCAAGATGCCCACGATGGCTTGGACCAACAGCAACACCGATACGTTGGGAAAGGTGTTGAGCAGCAGAAACATCGGGTAGGACGACAAACCGGTAATCAGCAAGGCGATGGTCAGTACCCGAAACCGTCCATAGCGATCCGAGAGTCCGCCGAACACCGGTGCCATGACCATCAGGGTCGCCCCGGTCACCAGCGCCCCAAGGTATGAGGACGTGGCCGCGATGTGCAATTGCCTCAAGGCATAGGTCGGCATGTAAAGCTTGTGCACATAGTTGAACGCCGTTGCACCCGCGACCACCCCGATGGCCAGCAGCAGGCTGACACGGCCTTTGATCAACACATCGCGCAGTGGGGTTTTATTCTGCACATTCGCCGCGATCTTCTGGAAGTCCGGGGTTTCATCGATCTGGCTGCGGATGTAAAAGCCCACCGGCCCAATCAGCAGACCCACGCCGAAAGCGACACGCCAGCCCCAGCTATTGAGTTGCACATCCGACAGCAGGTAGCTGAGCAATGCACTGACCCCAGCGGCCAATACCGTCGCCAGACCCTGGGTCGACAACTGCCAACTGGCGAAGAAGCCACGTCGCTTGGCATCAGCGTGTTCGACCATGAATGCGGTCGCGGCACCGAATTCCCCGCCGGTGGAAAAGCCCTGCAGCATGCGCGCAACAATAACCAGCAGCGGTGCGGTCAGGCCGATCTGCTCATAAGATGGGACAAAGGTGATCAGCGCGGTGCCGAGCATCATGATCAGGATCGACATCGTCAGCGAGGCCTTGCGCCCCACTCGGTCGGCGTATGTACCCAGCACGATGGCACCCAGCGGACGCATCAAAAAGGAAATGCCAAAGGAGCCGACGCTGAGTAGCAGTGACGTGGTTTCGTTGTCTGACGGGAAAAACAGTTTGCCGATCACTACCGCGAAATAGCCGTAGATCAGCAGGTCATAGAATTCCAGGGCATTGCCGATACTGGCGGCGACGATTTCCTTCCAAGGGCCTCGCTGAGTAGACGCCTGTGCCGAAGGCACGATGGATGCTTGAGTGGTCATGAGAGGGTCCCGGGTCTGTTTCACAGTTGTCGATCGTATTCGCCGAGCCGCAACACGGTTCGACGACATCGATGGCAGTCATTGTTATGGGTGAAAACAACCGGATAGCGGGTGAAGATCTGCGTCTCCATGGCTATCCGGCCCGGAGTCGAAATTGAATCAAGTGCTGGATGATGGCAATTGCTGTTTCAGCACATCCTTGGGCTGATTGCGCACACGCCTGTCAGCACGGTCTTTTCCGCACGGTCGACCCGCCGTTTTTTTTTCGTATGCCCGTAATCAGTGCACGTTTTAACCCGTGTTCAGGCCAGGTTTTTGCCGCGATTCGATCCGTGCTCCGCATGACGCAAGAGCAGACCCTGCCATATCTTCATCACCAGTTCGCTCTGGTTGGAGCGCAGGCGATGCAAGGACACGTCGAAGCTGATCTGAAACTCCGGACTGCCCGCGATCAACAACTCGCCCGAGGCCAGGGCGCTTTTGGCGACCATGCGTGGCAGCCAGGCGAGACCGCTGCCGCGCTTGGCCATTTCCAGAATGGCTTCGTAGGAGTCGGCTTGATAGATCATGCGTAAAGCCAGCCGCTGAGGCCGTCGCGCCAAGTGTTGGGCGAGTACTCCGCGCAGAGCGAGTGTCGGCGAGAACGCCAGCCAGGGGATGGTCGACGCGCTGCTGTTGATGGAAATATGGAACAAGGGCTGGCCATGATCGTCCGGTGCACTGACCGGCAGCAGCTCTTCATTGGCAAGCACCAACGAATCGAAACGCTCTGGATCAATCAGAACCTGGGTCAGCGGGCTGGAAAAGTTCAACAGCAAGTCAACGTCGCCGGCGGACAACTTCATGATTGCCTCCTGCGCGCCACTGGTCACCAGTGACACCGGAAAGCAGCCGAACTGTTGGTTCAGAGACTCGTACCAGTCGGGGAAAAAATCGCTGGCCAGGGTTCGTCCCGTAGCAATGCGCACCGGCTCATCGCGGTTTGATCCTCCTCCCTGAAGCTGTGCCCGCACCGCTGCCAGCAACTCCACCGATTGCGTTGCAGCTTCAAGGAACAGCAGGCCGCCGGGCGTCAAGGACAAGGGTTGCTTGCGCTCGATCAGTGAAGTGCCGACCCAGTCCTCCAACGCCCGAATACGCCGGCCAAATGCCGGATGGGTCACGCAACGGATTTCCGCTGCCCGAGACAGGCTACGAGTGCGAGCCAGTTCGATAAAGTCTTCGAGCCATTCGAGTTGCATGGTGATTTCCTGCTGGGAAGCGATGGGACGAACGCGAAGAAATATTAGCGGATTTGTCGGGCAACGACTTCAACGCGCTGGCAGTCATCCGCTCAATCTCGATCCATGCACGTTTATAAAGCGCTACCGGCCGACATTTGCACCAGTGGGAGGCGGTCAGTCGTGGCATTCCGAGTGGTTTTCCCGTCAATTGGGCTTGGTGTTTTGTGCTGCCGACTGGCACAAAGGCTGCATGGCTTGTTCCAGGTTCAGCGGGTACGTATTCCCGTGGACACCCCCCCTCGGTCAACGACGATCGATTGGCCGGACAGGCCGGGGCAGCATTCAACATCGTAAAAGAACAGGCAAAGGCGCCTGGAACCGTAAGGTTTCAGGCGTTTTTTTTTGTCTTTTTAACCGTGAATAGTTCGGATTTTTTTGCGGTATGACGTTTTCAAATGTGCTGCCCGGTGGGTAGGTATTAATCGGAGAGCATTTGATATGGCCAAGCTAAGCACGGCACAACGTATTGTCATCGGCTTTGCAATTGCACCGTTGGTACTGACAGGTCTGGTGTTATATGCGTTGCACGATCTGGCAACGCTCAAGGAGCAGGCCATGGTGATCGTCAAGCAGGACTGGCCAAAGATCGATCCGATCATGGTCATCGCCACCGGTGTACGGGACAACGCCAGGAACACCCGGGATTTGCTGATCGACAAAGACAATCAGCAAGCGCAACAGTCCATCGACAGCACCAAGAAGCGCATCAGTCAGGCGCTTGAAACACTTGGACCGTTGTTCGATCGGCCGGAAGGCAAGGCCGCCTATGCCGCCTTGAAAAGGAATCGTGAGGCCTACGTCGCCGCGTTCACACAGGTGCAGGTGTTGATCAGGCAAGGCGCTTTTGAGGCGGCGATGACGCAGCTGAAACAGCAAGTCATTCCCGCCGAGCAGCAGGTTTATCAAAGCCTGGATGCCCTGATGGCGCTACAGGGACAGATCTTCGTCGAGCGTGAACGGTCGGCGCAGTTACTGTACAGCGATGCATGCCTGAACATGTTGGGGTTGTTTGTGCTGTGCCTGGTCTCGGTTATCGCCGCTGCGATTATCGTCACCCGCAGTGTCACCCGGCCCTTGGGTGGCGAACCCGATGTGGCGGCGCGGCTATTGAGTCAGATCGCGCAGGGTGACCTGACGATTCAGGTGCCGGTGCATGCCAATACCGACGGTAGCGTGATGATCAATATGCACCAGATGCAGCAAAACCTGAACGCCATGGTCAGGCACATCGCGGCGTCGGTGGATCAGGTGGCTAGTTCGTCCGAAGAGTTGAGCGCGGTCAGCAGCCAGACCAGTAGCAGCTTGCACTTGCAGGGCCTGGAGATCGAACAGGCGGCCGCGGCGGTCAATCAGATGACCATCGCTGTCGAGGAGGTTGCCCGCAATGCCCTCAGCACCAGCGAGGCGTCCCGGGTGTCCGCGCAAACCGCCCAGCGTGGCCGTGAGCAGGTGCAGGAAACGGTGGTCTCGATAGGTTCGCTGGCGGATGGCATGACGGATACCTCGCAGCGTATCCAGCAACTGGCCGGGCGTGTGCAAGACATCAGCACCGTACTGGACGTGATTCGCAGCATTGCCGAGCAAACCAATCTGCTGGCCCTCAACGCGGCAATTGAAGCGGCTCGGGCCGGTGATGCCGGACGTGGTTTCGCGGTGGTCGCCGATGAGGTGCGGGCGCTGGCCCATCGCACCCAGGTCTCGACCCAGGAAATCGAGCAGATGATTGGCAACGTGCGGCAGGACACCGGGCAGGCGGTGAGCGCCATGCATAGCAGCAGTCAGCGGGTGCAAGCCACCCTGGAAGTCGCGCAGCGCTCCGGCGAGGCGCTGGAAGAGATCACCCGGTCGATCTCGCAGATCAACCAACGCAACCTGATGATCGCCAGTGCCACGGAGGAGCAGGCCATGGTGGCGCGTGAGGTGGATCGCAATCTGGTGGGTATTCGCAACCTGTCCGAGCAGGTTTCGCGGGGTGCCGAACAGACTCACGCGGCCGGTTCGGAGTTGGCGCAGATGGCGGGAGCCCTGCACCAGACCGTGGCGCGTTTCAGAACCTGAACGGGGAGGGGGCAATTGAAGGATCTACGCCGTTGGAGGGGCTTGTCGATTCGATGTTAAAAAATGTTATTTTGAAAAAATACTTCACATGATCAGATCATTGGAGGATCATCCGCTTAACTTGATGGAGTCCTCTCATGAATAACAAGAATGTCGGTGTTGTCGGTTTGGGCGCGATGGGCCTGGGCATTGCCCGCTCGTTGTTGCGCAGCGGTTTCAATGTGCATGCCTGTGATGTGCGGGCGGTGGCCACGGAACAGTTTGCCGGCGAGGGTGGGGTGGCTTGTGCTTCGCCCGCACACATGGCTGGCGAGTGCGAGGTGATCATCACGGTGGTGGTGAATGCCGAGCAGACCGAGACCGTCCTGTTTGGCGAAGGCGGCGCCGTAGCGGCGTTGCGCCCTGGCAGCCTGGTGATCGGCTGCGCCACCGTGGCCCCGACCTATGCGGTCGATCTTGGCCAGCGCCTGGCCGCGCAGGGCCTGCTGTACCTGGATGCGCCGATCTCCGGTGGCGCGGCCAAGGCCGCTGCTGGCGAGATGACCATGATGACCTCGGGCCCGCAGGCGGCTTACGCCAAGGCCGAGGCGATCCTGACGGGCATGGCTGGCAAGGTCTATCGCCTGGGTGACGTCCACGGTCTGGGCTCGAAGGTCAAGATCATCAACCAGTTGCTCGCTGGGGTGCATATTGCGGCCTCTGCCGAAGCCATGGCCCTGGGCTTGCGTGAAGGGGTCGACGCCGACGCGCTTTACGAAGTGATCACCCATAGCGCCGGCAATTCCTGGATGTTCGAAAACCGCGTGCCGCACATTCTCAAGGCCGACTACACGCCGTTGTCGGCGGTGGATATTTTTGTCAAGGACCTGGGCCTGGTGCTGGATACCGCGCGGGCCAGCAAATTCCCGCTGCCGCTGTCGGCCACCGCCCACCAGATGTTCATGCAGGCTTCCAGCGCCGGTTTCGGTCGCGAGGATGATTCGGCGGTGATCAAGATTTTCCCGGGCATCGAGTTGCCGACGGCCAAGACCGAGTCGGTTTGAGGAGCGCACAATGAGCAAGCGTCCATTGCTGGGCTGCATCGCCGACGATTTCACCGGGGCCACCGACCTTGCCAATATGCTGGTGCGTGGCGGTATGCGCACGGTACAAAGCATTGGTATCCCGAGCCGCGAAGTCGCCGCCGGAATCGACGCCGATGCGATCGTGATTGCCCTGAAATCGCGCACCACTGCCGTCGCCGAGGCGGTCGGGGAATCCCTCGCGGCGCTGGCCTGGCTGCGTGAGCAGGGCTGCGAGCAGATCTTTTTCAAGTACTGTTCGACATTCGACTCCACCGCGGCCGGCAATATCGGCCAGGTCAGCGAAGCACTGCTGGTGGCGCTGGGCAGTGACTTCACCCTGGCCTGCCCGGCGTTCCCGGAAAATGGCCGGACGATCTTTCGCGGCCACTTGTTTGTCCAGGATCAGTTGCTCAGCGAGTCGGGCATGCGGCATCACCCGCTGACGCCGATGACCGATGCCAACCTGGTTCGGGTGCTGCAAGCGCAGACCAGCCTGAATGTCGGCTTGTTGCGCTACGACAGCATTGCCCAAGGGCCCGAGCAGGTTCGCGCGCGCATTGCCGAGTTGCGGGCTGAAGGTATTGGCATCGCCATCGCCGATGCCTTGTCGAACGAAGATTTATATACCTTGGGCACGGCTTGCGCCGACCTGCCGTTGCTGACCGGCGGGTCGGGACTGGCCTTGGGTTTGCCGGAAAACTTCCGTCGCGCAGGAAAACTGCGCGACCTCGATGCGGCGCAATGGGTGCCGGTTTCGGGGGGCGAAGTGGTGCTGGCCGGTAGCGCCTCGCTGGCGACCAACGGCCAGGTGGCGGCCTGGCTCGAAGCGGCGCGGCCGGCCCTGCGTATCGATCCACTGGCCTTGGCCGCCGGCGAGCCGGTGGTTGCGCAGGCCTTGGCCTTCGCCCGTGGGCACAAGGAAACCGTCTTGATCTATGCCACCTGTTCACCGGAGGAGGTCAAGCGGGTGCAGCAGCAATTGGGTGTCGAGCGGGCCGGTAGCCTGGTGGAAAACGCCTTCGGCGAAATTGCCGAGGGGCTGCGCCAGAGCGGCGTGCGGCGCTTCGTGATTGCGGGTGGGGAAACTTCGGGGGCGGTGGTGCAGGCCTTGGGCGTGCAACTGCTGCGCATTGGCGCACAGATCGATCCGGGGGTGCCAGCGACAGTCAGCAGCACTGCTGAACCGCTGGCATTGGCCCTCAAATCGGGCAACTTCGGTGGCCGCGACTTCTTCGACAAGGCCTTGCAGCAACTGGCCCAGACGGGAGCTGCGCAATGACTCATGAAAACGCCTTGCGCGATGAAATCTGCGAGGTCGGGCGCAGCCTTTACGCACGCGGTTATACCGTTGGCAGTGCCGGCAATATCAGTGCACGCCTGGAAGATGGCTGGTTGATCACACCGACTGACGTCTGCCTCGGTCGCCTCGACCCGGCGACGATTGCCAAGGTCAACCGGGCCGGTGAATGGGTGTCCGGGGACAAGCCCTCGAAGACCCTGGCGCTGCATCGTCAGGTCTATGACCGCAACCCGGGTGTGGGCGGCGTGGTTCATACCCACTCCACCCATCTGGTCGCATTGACCCTGGCGGGCGTTTGGCAAGCGGACGATATCCTCCCGCCGCTGACGCCGTATCAGGTCATGAAGGTCGGGCATATCCCGTTGATCGGTTATCAGCGACCCGGCTCGCCGAAGGTGGCCGAACAGGTCGCGCAACTGGCCAACCATGTGCGCGGCGTGATGCTTGAACGACTGGGCCCGGTGGTCTGGGAGAGTTCGGTGTCCAAGGCCAGCTATGCCCTGGAAGAACTCGAGGAAACCGCGCGGCTGTGGCTGATGAGCAACCCCAGGCCCGAGCCGCTCGATCAGGCGGCACTGGACGAGCTGCGCGAGACCTTCGGCGCGCATTGGTAGAGCACGGTTTTTTAGCACCACAGCACAGATCGATAACGCAGGCCCTGTCCGGGAGACGCGCAGCGACTCCCGATGGCCAAGGCTTGCCAAAAAAACAATAACAACAGGAAATCCAAGCATGATTGACCTTCACTGCGGCATTTTCAGATCCCGTGGCGCAAGCGCTGCGTTCACCCAACGCGGAGGGTTGCGCAAATGAGCCCGTTAATTCTGATGGTGACCGCCGGGCTGGGCATTGCGCTGCTGCTGTTCCTGGTACTCAAGTATAAATTTCAACCCTTCGTTGCCTTGATGCTGGTCAGCATCCTGGTGGCGTTGGTGGCCGGGGTGAAACCGGCCGAGCTGGTCGCGACCATTGAAGGCGGGATGGGCAAAACCCTCGGCCATATCGCGATCATCATTGCCCTGGGCGCGATGATCGGACGGATCATCGAACTCTCCGGCGGTGCCGAGGCGCTGGCCAAGACGCTGATCGCCCGTTTTGGCAATCGGCGTACCCCCCTGGCGCTGACGATTGCCGGCTTTATGGTCGGGGTCCCGGTGTTCTTCGAGGTCGGGGTGATCATCCTGATGCCGCTGGCCTATGGCGTTGCTCGCAGCGCGCGCAAGCCGCTGCTGGTGTTCGCGCTGCCGATGTGCGCGGCCTTGTTGACCGTCCACGCCTTCCTGCCGCCACACCCGGGTGCGGTGGCCGCGGCCAGCCAGCTGGGCGCCGACCTTGGTCGGGTGCTGATGTTCGGTCTGCCGATCACCGCGCTGCTGTGTTATGTCGGCTACCGCGTAGCCGGGCGCATGACCCGTCGGGTATACCCGATGACCGATGATATCCGTGCCGAGGTCTACGGCCCGCATGTCACCAACGACGACCTGGCCGCCTGGGCCAATGGCAACGACAGCAGCACTGCGCAAGCCGCTGTGGCGGTGTCGCACATGGGGCTGGAAGAGTCCACCAGCAACCTCGTCGCCAAGTTACCGCCAGCGCCGGCGCCAGGTTTTGGCTTGATTGTCGGTCTGATCCTGTTGCCGATCATGCTGATTTTGCTGGGCACCCTGGCCACCTCGTTGTTGCCCACCGATTCGACCCTGCGCGGCATCATGACCGTGCTCGGCGCGCCGCTGGTGGCGCTGCTGCTCGACACCTTGCTGTGTGCCTGGTTGCTCGGTTCGCGGCGCGGCTGGAGCCGGACCCAAGTGTCCGATGTGATCGGTTCGGCCTTGCCCGGCGTGGCGATGGTGATCCTGATTGCCGGGGCCGGCGGAGTCTTCGGCAAGGTTCTGGTGGACACCGGGATCGGCGCGGTGGTCTCCGATATGTTGCGCAGTACCGGTCTGCCAGTGCTCGCCCTGGGCTTTTTGTTGACCCTGCTGTTGCGCGCGGTACAGGGCTCGACCACGGTGGCACTGGTGACCACGGCCGGTATCATCAGCCCGTTGATCGCGACCCTCAACCTCACCCCGAACCATATGGCCCTGCTGTGCCTGGCCATGGGCGGTGGCGGTTTGGCCATGTCGCATATCAATGATGCCGGCTACTGGATCTTCACCAAACTGGCCGGGTTGAATGTGGCCGACGGCCTGCGCACCTGGACGCTGCTGACCACCTTGCTCGGTACGCTGGGTTTCTGTATTACCTTGTTGATCTGGCCGTTTGTCTGAGTTTTTATCCTGGGAGCTACCATGCCTCGTTTTGCTGCAAACCTCAGCATGCTTTACCCGGAACAGGGGTTTCTGGAGCGCTTCGCCGCGGCGGCTGCCGACGGCTTCGAGGCGGTGGAGTACCTGTTTCCCTATGACTACAGCGCACAAGAACTCAAGCAGCGGCTGAGTGACAACGGCCTGGTGCAGGCGCTGTTCAATGCACCGCCTGGCGATTGGGCGGCGGGGGAGCGCGGTATCGTGTCGTTGCCTGGCCGGGAAAGTGAGTTTCGCAGCGGTTTCCAACGCGCCCTGGAGTATGCCGCGGTGCTGGGCAATTCACGCATCCACGTCATGGCCGGTCTGCTGCCCTCGGAGAACGAGCGGGCCCGGCATCACGGCGTCTACCTGGAAAACCTCGCCTATGCCACGGCCCAGGCGGCCAAGGTCGGCGTCACGGTGTTGCTGGAACCGATCAATACACGGGACATGCCGGGCTTTTTCCTCAATCGCCAGGATCAGGCCCAGGCAATCTGCAAGGAAGTCGCTGCGAGCAATCTGAAGGTGCAGTTTGACTGCTATCACTGCCAGATCGTCGAGGGTGACCTAGCCAGCAAATTGCGCCGCGACTTCGCCGGAATCGGCCATATTCAGATTGCCGGGGTGCCGGACCGGCACGAGCCTGATCAGGGGGAGATCAACTACCCCTATCTGTTCGAGCTGATCGACCAACTGGGTTACGACGGCTGGGTCGGTTGCGAATACCGCCCGCGCGGTGATACTTCGGCGGGCTTGCAATGGCTGCGCGACTGGAAGGCGCGCTAGGCGGAGGGTAGTAGCAGTTCCACCCCTTGCTTGCGGATACCATCGGCCGCCGCGGCGGTCAGTGCGTCGTCGCTGAGGATCAGGTCGAACTGCTCGAGCCCGGCGATCCGGTACATGCTGAAGGTGCCGTACTTCGAACTGCTGGCCACCAGCACGGTTTGCGCGGCCGATTGCATCGCTACCTGCTTGACCTCGACCTTCAGCGCCGAAGGCGTGGTCAGACCGCGGCGCAAATCCCAGGAGCTGGTGGAGATGAAGGCGATATCGGTGACCACCTGGCGCAAGGTGGCGACCGCCAGCCCACCGACGCAGGAATGGTTGGAGTGATCCAGCTGGCCGCCGGTATGGATGACCGTGACCTGGGGTGCGTCCATCAAGGCCTGGACAATACCGAAGTCATTGGTCACCACGGTCATGCCGGAAAGCGCCTTGATGTACGGGACGATCTCCAGGGTACTGGTGCCCGCATCCAGGTAAATCGTCATATCGGCATGCAGCAACCGCGCGGCAAGTTTCGCCATCGCCTGCTTCTGCGGCAGCTCGACCACGGCCTTGAGCTGGTGGCTGGGTTCACTGTGCAGCTGGCTGGCGATGCGCACGCCGCCGGTGACCGAATAGGCCCGGCCTTCCTGTTCCAGCAAGGCAATGTCACGGCGCACCGTCATGTGCGAGCACTCGAACATTTCCATCAACTGATGAACGCTCAGCACCTGATGCTTGCGCAGCTGGCGCAGCATCAACTCACGGCGCTGTTCAGGAATCATCGGTGCGCCGCTTTCGGCGGCGATGTCCTTTTGACTAGGCATTCGGGCTCCACAATGAAGAAATCCGCCGACAAGGAGGGCGGAGCAAACATAGTAGCGAATCTGCGTTAAAGGAACGAGTTGTTGCGGATACCCCATGAAAAATGCCCCGTCTTTTTCGAGACGGGGCATTTTTTTCATCGAGCTGGGCAATCCTCGATCAGACCTCTGGAATGGCCTGAAACGGCGATTCCTTATCCGTGCGCTCCTTGAGACTCCAGGCCGCAACGCCGACCTTGATGGCATAGAACAAGAGGCTGAGCACCACGAACAGAAACAGCCCCATCAGCGTCGTGTTGGTGTAGGCATTGAAGATCACGTGCTGCATCTGGGGGAGGTCCTTGGCCGGTGCAATCACTTGCCCTGCCTCCAACGCTACGCTGTACTTCTTCGCCAGGGCCAGGAAGCCGATGGCCGGGTTGGCGTCGAACAGTTTGATGAAACCGGCGGTGATCGTGCAGACCAGCAACCAGGCTGCCGGTAGCAAGGTCACCCAGACATATTGCTGGCGCTTCATTTTGATCAGTACGACAGTGCCGAGCATCAGTGCGATACCGGCCAACATCTGGTTGCCGATACCGAACAGCGGCCACAAGGTATTGATGCCGCCCAGCGGGTCGATTACGCCCTGGTACAGCAGGTAACCCCACATGGCCACGCAACCGCCGGTGGCGATCAGGTTGGCGGTCCAGGAATCGGTGCGCTTGAGCGCCGGAACGAAGGCCCCGAGCAGGTCCTGCAGCATGAAACGCCCGGCACGGGTGCCGGCATCCACCGCCGTCAGGATAAACAGCGCTTCGAACAGGATCGCGAAGTGGTACCAGAACGCCATGCTGTCTTTACCCGGCAGCAGATGGTGGAGGATCTGCGCAATGCCGACCGCCAGGGTCGGCGCACCGCCGGCACGGCCCAGCACGGTGGTTTCACCGATGTCCTTGGCCACGGCCAGCAGGGCGTCTGGGGTGATCGCGAAGCCCCAGCTGGTGACGGTCTGCGCCACTGCCACGACATCAGCGCCGACCGCGGCTGCCGGGCTGTTCATGGCGAAGTACACGCCCGGCTCGATCACCGAAGCGGCGACCATCGCCATAATCCCGACGAAGGACTCCATCAGCATGCCGCCATAACCGATGTAACGGGCATGCCCTTCACTGGCCAGCAGCTTGGGTGTGGTCCCGGACGCGATCAGCGCGTGGAAACCGGACACCGCGCCGCAGGTAATGGTGATGAACATGAACGGAAACAGGCTGCCTTTCCAGACCGGACCGGTACCGTCGACGAATTGGGTCAGCGCCGGCATTTTCAGCATGGGCATGGTGATCAGGATACCGACCGCCAAGGCGATGATGGTACCGATCTTGAGGAAGGTCGACAGGTAGTCGCGCGGTGCCAGGATCAGCCACACCGGCAATACCGCGGCGACGAAACCGTAGCCGATCAACATCCAGGTGATCTGCAGGCCGGTGAAGCTGAAGACTTTTGCCCACACCGGATCGGCGGCAATTTGCCCGCCCAGCCAGATCGAGCCAAGCAGCAGGAGCACGCCGACCACGGAGATTTCACCGATGCGGCCCGGGCGGATGTAGCGCATGTAGACGCCCATGAGCACCGCGATCGGGATGGTCGCCATCACGGTGAAGATGCCCCATGGACTCTCCGCCAGGGCCTTGACCACGACCAGCGCCAGCACCGCGAGGATAATGATCATGATCAGGAAGCAGCCGAACAGGGCGATGGTCCCCGGGATGCGACCCATTTCCTCACGGATCATGTCGCCCAGGGAGCGACCGTTGCGCCGGGTGGACATGAACAGGACCATGAAGTCTTGAACGGCACCGGCCAGCACCACGCCAGCGATTAGCCACAGCGTACCGGGCAGGTAGCCCATTTGCGCCGCCAATATCGGCCCGACCAGTGGACCGGCGCCCGCGATGGCGGCGAAGTGGTGACCGAAAAGCACGTGTTTGTTGGTCGGCACGTAGTCCAGGCCATCGCTGTTGACGACGGCGGGAGTGGCGCGATTGGGGTCGAGCTGCATCACCTTATTGGCGATAAACAGGCTGTAGTAGCGGTATGCGACAAGGTAGATAGCGACTGCGGCGACGACGATCCAGAGGGCATTGATGGCTTCGCCGCGGCGCAGGGCCACGACACTCAGCGCAAAAGCTCCCAGGACGGCCACGGCAAACCAGGCGAGGTGTTTAGCCAGACGGGTCATTGCGTGTCTCCTGCCGACAGCCAGTGGACTGCGGCGGTAATTTTTATAATTGTCTCCGCTGTGCGGAGCAAGGCCAATATCCATGTATGGCGTCAACAAATGAATCAGCACGACTACGTACGCGGGGTCTACGTAGTTCTACCGAGGGTGACCGACATGCGGTCGTCATAGTCGCCAACAGCGCTACTGGACCGGCGTATCTTTGGCATATGATGCCGGCCTTCGCCCCCTTGGTCCGGTATTCGCCAATGACCACTTGGCGCCCGTTCGGTCAGGACAGGAATAGCAATGCAGCTCAAGCACAAAATCGTCGCCCTGGGGATTTTGCCTCTGGTATTGGCCATCGCCGTCATCTGCGCGCTGGTGATTTCCCTGAACCGCCAATTGGGCGATCAACAGGCGCAACTGATCGAAGACAGCATTCTGGCCAGCAAGCGCGCGGAGCTGAAAAACTACGTCGAAATGGCGCAAAGCCTGATCGCGCCGCTTTACGATGACGGCAAGGGTGGCGAGCACGCCCAGCAACAAGTCCTCGAAGAACTGCGCAAACTCAGCTTCGGGATCAATGGTTATTTCTTCGTCTACGACCGTCAGGGCCGTAGCCTGATGCACTCGCGGCAGTCGGAGCTGGTGGGCAAGGACCTGTGGGACATGAAGGACCCGCACGGTTTGCCGGTGATCCAGGCGCTGCTCAAAAGTGCCGAATCAGGCGAAGGCTTTCAACGCTATGCCTGGAACAAGCCCTCTACCGGGCAGGTGACCGACAAGCTTGCCTATGTGGTGATGCTGGATCGTTGGGGCTGGATGCTGGGTACCGGCATCTACCTTGAGGATGTCGAGCGCGCCACCCAGCAGGCCCGTGACGAAGTGGCCAACGGTATCCGCAAGACGATGCTGGCGATTGCCGTGGTCGCCTTGGTGGCGGTGCTGCTGGTGTTCGCCAGCGGCATGACGCTGAACGTCAGTGAGCACCGTCTGGCCGACAAGAAACTTCAGCGCTTGAACCAGCGCATCGTCAGTTTGCAGGAGGAGGAGCGCACACGGGTATCCCGTGAGCTGCACGACGGTATCAGCCAGGTCCTCGTGTCCATCAAGTTTCAGTTTGAGCTGGCCAGTCATGTGCTGGAGAAGGGGCAGGACCGGGGCCTGGGCATTTTGCGAGAGGCTGTCGAGCGCCTGGGGGAAGCCATTGGCGAAGTGCGCAGCCTTTCGCACGACCTACGTTCGTCGTTGCTCGACACCCTGGGCCTGCCGGCGGCGATCGGTCAGCTCGCCACCGAGTTCGAGCAGCGTAGCGGGCTGATGGTGACCTACGATAACAATGAATTCGATTGCCAGCTGGTCGATGGGCTACCGGTCTCGTTGTTTCGCATCGTGCAGGAAGGTCTGACCAATATCGAGCGCCACGCACAGGCGCACAACGTCTCGATTACCCTGCGCGGGTCCGCGGAGTCGGTACGCTTGACGGTGGTCGATGACGGTATCGGTTTCAACGTCGCTCAGGTCGAACGGCGTCACTCTGGCATCGGTCTGCGTAATATCCGTGAACGGGTCGAACACTTTGGTGGACGCTTCGAGTTGTCGTCGACGCCGGGAAGAAGTGTGCTGGATGTGCTGCTGCCGCTTAAAATGCCCGCTACAAAGTACTGACTCAGCCCACAACAAGAGCGAACGTCCCTGATGAGCCTGGTTTATCCAATCCGCGTTGCCCTGGTCGACGATCACTCCCTGGTCCGGGATGGCATCAAGGCCTTGCTGGCGATCATGCCCGCCCTGGAAGTAGTGGGCGAGGCCGAGAGTGGCACCGAAGCGCTCGAGATGGTCAAGCGCTGCCAGCCGGACCTGCTGCTGGTGGATATCGGCCTGAAGGACATGAACGGACTTGAGCTGACCCGGGTGCTGAGCAAGACGTACCCGCTGCTGAAGATTCTGGTCCTGAGCATGTACGACAACACCGAGTATGTGAGTGAGTCCGTGCGTTCAGGCGCCAGCGGCTATGTGCTGAAGAATTCGCCTTCACGGGAAATCATTGCGGCCATTGAGGCCATCGCCAGCGGCGGGACCTTCTACAGTGCCGCGATCGCGCAGCGGCTGATCAGCGACAAGCAGAGCGATAACGAGCTGACGCCGCGCGAGAGCCAGGTGCTGCGCAAGATGGTCGAGGGTATGAACAACAAGGAAATGGCCCGCGAACTGGATATCAGCGTGCGCACGGTGGAGACCCATCGGTTGAGCATCCGGCGCAAACTCAATATCGACAAGCCCGCGGCCCTGGTCAAATACGCGATTGACCATGGAATCATTTCACACTGAATTTGATGTCTGTCGTTCTTTCAGGATCATTTCAATCAAAGTTTGGACATCCCCCACTTCTACGGAACGCAGCTGCTGAACTCCCGGGTCCACCCGGATGCGCTCCAAATGCTTATCCGTGGATTGGAAGCCATCAAGGATCAACCTGGGCCATCAATTCAGCCACCGACTCCTGGCGTTTTGCATAACGCTGCGCCAGCACCGCACAGACCATCAGCTGAATCTGGTGGAACAGCATCAGCGGCAGGATCAGCACGCCGATGGTGCTGCCGGCGAACAGTACCTGGGCCATTGGCACGCCCGTCGCCAGGCTTTTCTTCGAGCCGCAGAAGAGGATGGTGATGCGGTCTTCCTGGTCGAAGCCAAAGGCCTTGCCCAGCACGCTGGACGCCAGCAGCACCAGCGTGAGTATCACGCCGCAGACTACCACCAGGCCAGCCAGGTCCCAGAGCGGGATCTGATGCCAGATGCCTTCGTTCACCGCCTCGCTGAAGGCGCTGTAGACCACCAGCAGGATCGAACCCTGGTCAACGAACTTCAGCCAGGTCTTGTTGCGCCCCACCCAGGCGCCGATCCAGCGCCGGGCGATCTGCCCGGCTATGAACGGCAGCAGCAGTTGTACGCTGATCTTCAGGATGGCATCGAGGGTTGAGCCGCCGCTGCCATGTACTCCCAGCAGCAAGGTCACCAGCAAGGGCGTGAGGAAGATGCCGAACAGGCTCGACGCCGCCGCGCTGCAAATCGCCGCCGGCACATTGCCCCGCGCCAGGGAGGTGAAGGCAATCGCCGATTGCACCGTGGCGGGCAGGGCGCAGAGGTAGAGCATGCCCAGATACAGTTTGTCGCCAATCAGCGGTGACAGCAGCGGCTTGAGCGCGACGCCCAGCAGTGGGAACAGCACAAAGGTCAGGCCGAACACCAGCAGGTGCAGGCGCCAGTGGCCGGCGCCGGCGATGATCGATTCGCGCGACAGTTTGGCGCCGTGCAGGAAGAACAACAGGGCAATGGCGATATTGGTCAGCCAGCTGAAACCGACGGCGACCTGGCCGCTGGCGGGCAGGAAACTGGCGAGAAGCACCACGCTGACCAGGGTCAGGGTGAAGTTGTCGGGAAAGAAACGAGGGCGGGTCATCAGGCACGTCATCCAGGAGCAAGAACAGTAGAGGGACTTTAGCCTGTCTATCGTTTGCCGACTAACGCCAATAAGTCCATGAATGTCGCCTAAAGGACATAACGCTGCGCCAGGCATTTTTCTTTAGCGATGTCTGAATCGTTTGACGCTTTAGCCGAAAGTGCCATGCCTATTTCAAGTAGCAGGCGCCGATCCAGTCCTGTGGGTTCGGTGCCAGTTGCCGGGCCAGAGGTAGAAAAACTAGCACAGTGTTGCTGCTTTCTTGATGAAACCGGCGAGCGGTAACCGCCATGAACAGGACGACAACTGCCATGAGCAAGGAAACCGAAGCAGGCGGGAGCGCCTCGCAAATGATCGACGCAAGAATCGCGGAACTGGGGGATTGGCGCGGTGAGACCCTCGCCCGGATCCGGGCGCTGATCGTGCAGGCTGACCCCGAAGTGGTGGAATTTGCGCGAGGGCGAGCGGATCGATGAGCAGGCGTTGACGGCGCTGGTTCGCGCCGCCGTGGCACTCATACCTCGGTGCCGAAACCGTGATCAGTCCGCGGGCAGGCTGAGTCCTGGCAAGCGTTGCGCCGAGCGGCCGTTACCCAGCACCAGCGCGACTATCGCCAGGCCCTGGGTCGCGGCCGCCAGGCCCAATAGCAAGAGTTCGCCATGAGTCCCTACGGACAAGGATTTCAGCGCACCGAAGCATGCTGGAGCCAATGCGTAGCAGCCTTGGGCGGTGGCGACGATCAGGGTCACCACGCGCTGTGTTTGCTGGCGCGGGAATTCGGCTTGAGCAATAAGTGGCGGCAAGGAGGTGGCGTTGCCGATTCCCGCGCCAAAGAGAATCACCCCCAACCACAGCAGATCCGGGAAGCGGCCTAATCCGCTCATGACCAGGCAGCCGAGCAACTGGCAACCATAGCTCATGCAGGCAACGGTGCGCCGGTTGGCGTTCGGCGGCATCAGCCAACCGACCAGGAACCTGCCGGCGATGGCGCTCGCCGTTGCCAGGCCCATCGCCAATCCAGCCTTTGCTGGCGTGACGTGACTGACCAGCAGCAGGAACAAGTGGGTAATCAGTCCGATCTGGGCGAACAATCCCAGGGACATCGCGGCGGCCAGGGTCACGAAGCGACGATCGCGCCACAACGCGGTTGTAGCGCTACCCGAGGAGACAGTCGGCTGCGCTGGGGGCTGATCAGCCCCATCGGCGTATTGCCCGAGGTCTGCCGGCCGAACCTTGAAGACCTTGAACGACAGCACGGCAATCGTCGCTATCGAAACCAGGCCTACGCCAAGTGCGGCCTGGGTGAAGCCGATCCGGTCGATCAGGTACACCCAGGCGGACGAGAAAATCACACCGCCGATGCTCGCACCGTTATAGGCCATCGCCAGGGCGGCCGGGCGCTTGGTCACAAACCATGGGGAGATGAGTGCATTGACCGCGGCCGCGCCCATGGTCACCCAGCCCAGTCCACTCAACAGGGCCGCCAGGAACAACTGGTAGGGTTGCTCGGCGATGGACCAGCCATAGACACCGACGCCGAGCAGGATCGAACCCAGCACGGTGGTGCGGGGAAGGCCCAGGCGCTTGTACAAGGCGGGGAGGTTCACCACCACCAGGGTGCCCGCGAGAAAGTGCAGGGTGACGGCGGCCGAACACAAGGGCAGCGACCAGCCCGTTCGTTGAAGCACCGCATAGAGGAATATCGGTGGACCGTAGAAGCCGATCCCCCAGCCAAATACCGCCATCACAAAGGTCGCCGCCACGACCTTTCGGCCAAAAAAAATCGAGTGCTTCATCGGTGAATCCCTTCAAGTGGTTTGGCATCAGTATGATGATGAAAAACAGGGATACTTCGGGAGAGCGTGAACTATGGATGTCGAAGCGGCTGATCTTTCTTTGGCGGCGGTCGCCGGTGCGATTGCCGATCCGGCCCGTGCTCAAATGCTCTGCAGTCTGCTGGACGGCCACGCGCGCACGGCCACGGAGTTGGCGGCCGTAGCCGACATCGGCGCGTCCACCGCCAGTGGCCATTTTTTGCGTTTGCGTGAACAAGGGTTGGTGGACATGCTGGTTCAGGGTCGGCATCGCTATTACCGACTGGCCAACGCCCGGGTGGCGCAGGCCCTGGAGGCGTTGTTATCGATCACTGATCGCAGTGCGGCGCCGTTTCAGTCCCGCACACCTTCTGCCTTGAAGCGGGCCAGAACCTGTTATGACCATTGCGCCGGGGAAATCGCGGTCAAGCTGCATGACACCTTGTTGCAGGCAAGCTGGATTGAAGAACAGGGCAAGGACTATGTCCTCACGGAAAAGGGCGCCGCGGCGTTGGCGCGATTGGGCATCGATATCGAAGCCGTAGCGCGCCAGCGCCGGCGTCTGGCCTATCCCTGCATGGACTGGAGCGAGCGCTCACCCCATATCGGCGGCGCGCTGGGCGCGGCCCTGCTGGAGCTGTTGCTCAAACGCGGCTGGGTGAACCGCCATCTCGACTCCAGGGCCTTGCACCTGACACCGAAAGGCGCGAAGAGCCTGGCAACCGCGTTTGGCTTGGCGGATCGTTAACGGCATCACTGCGACGCTTGCGCGCCAGCCGCGTCGCGCTCATTGACCCGTGCAGAGGTCCTCAGACCAGGGCGCTGGACAAGTTATTGGAAATAACCGTCCGGTTTCGGCCGTTGGATTTTGCCACGTACAGGGCTTTGTCAGCGATATCGATCAGATGCTCGGGGGTATCGGCTTTTGATCCGGATAACGCACTGATGCCAATGCTGATAGTGACGATTTTGGCGGGTGATTCGCCGTGTTGAATGGCACTGCGCTCTACGTCCGTTCGAATCTTCTCGGCGATAATAAAGGCACCCACATAGTCGGTGTTCGAGAGGACAATGGCAAACTCTTCTCCGCCGTACCTGGCCGCCAGATCGCTTTCCCGAGTGATGTTTTTTTTGATAATGCTGCTCACGGCTTTCAGGCATTCATCGCCTTGTACGTGGCCGTAATGGTCGTTGTATTTCTTGAACAGGTCGATATCAATCAGGATGAGAGCGAGATCATCGGGTTTGCGCCTGGCCTTGCTTATTTCCGAGTTGATAAACAGGTCGAACCTGCGGCGATTCGAGAGCCCCGTCAAGCCATCTTCGAGTGCCAGTTGCCCGAGCGCCTTGTTCGCCTCTATATAGGCTCTTTCAGAGTGTTGCAGCTCTTTTTGTGCCTGGATCTGTTGGCTCATGGTTCTTATGAGGCGATAGCCCAGCAGGCTGAGAATGAGCAGCAATACTGAGGATATGATAAAGCTCGCAATGGACTCGCGGCGCCAGTCCGCCAATATCTCATCTCTTCCAAAAGCCGCAATGACCACCATGGGATAACCATCGACGCGGCGAAAACTGATGACCCGTACGATGCTGTCAACAAATGATCTTATTGTTGCGGTGCCCGAGGTGACCCCGGGTTGCAATAAGGCAAACACCTCCCCGGTTGAAATATCCGTACCAATTTCAGCGTCCTTGAAGGGCTTGCGTACGATGATGTGTCCTGTCGAGGAGGCCAGATTGATGATGCCATTCTTGCCGAGATCGATGTTGTCATAGAGGCTGAGGAAGTATTTAAGATAAAGGGTGGCTACCGCCACACCGGAAAAACTACCGTCAGGATGATTGATCCGGCGCGACAGGGTAATAATCCATTCGTCTGTTGAACGGCTACGTATGGGCGGGCCCAGGAACGGAGCGGCGCTGGTATGGTCGCGATGGTAGATGAAATAGTCGCGGTCCGAGTTATTTGTGTTGGGCTTGTTTCTGTCGCTTGAGTTTAATAAGCAACCACCTTGTTCGTCGTAAATGGAAAAGCCATGGATTTGTGGCAGGCGCTCTTGTTGGGCCATTAATACCGCCTCCAGTTTTTTCAATTCCTCCGCGCCAGTGCCTTCCATGTTTACCCGCCGCTGGGCCCCGAGTATGACGGTGTCGGCTTGGGTGAGGGTGGCCGCTATGCTGGACGACAAGGCCTTGGAGAGGTTTGACATCTCGACCTCTTTGTCATGCAAGTGATACGCCAGGGAGTTGCAGACCCCCCAGATGCTGATGCTGATCAATGAGATGCAGACCGCCGCGACAAAGAGAATCACATGACTGATCTTGAGCTTGGTATCCGCCCACGCGGCACTGAAGGCCGAAGTCGTTTTGGTGAGCATGAACAACACATCCATGTGATTGAAATGGCTTTGTGTAGCTTATGTTTTTTTTACTTAGTTTAAATCGCTTTTTTGGGTGTTATTTGTTTGATTTGCCTATCTTTTTGAGTGCCTGTAAAAATGGCGTTTTCTCGTTCAGCCGCGCGCGGGCAGATTTAGATATTAAAGCGCAAGGGCTCGGTCCTGAATGACGCGCTTCATCACCGGGAGCGAGGTGCGGCGCAGTACATTGGGCAGCGTAGACGCACTTTCAGCGTTTCACCGCCTGCTTGCTGGTCGCGAAATTGGTCAGCAAATCGAGGCAGGAACAGAACACGAAGTAGACCAGGGCCACAAACAGGAAAATTTCCGTGGGATGGACCATCACCCGGTTGCTGACCTGGGTCGCCACGAAGGACAGTTCGCCGACGCCGATCACATAGGCCAGGGAGGTGTCCTTGATCAGCGAGATCCACTGGTTGAGGAACGACGGCAGCATGATTGGCAGGGCCTGCGGCAGGATGATCAGTCGCATGACTTGAACGGGCCGCATGCCCAGCGGTACCCGGTTGGCCGGGTTGGTCGGTTGCAACTGCAGCTTGACCCCCAGTTTGTCGGCGATGGCCTTGGCGTAATCCACGTCCAGGCCTTCGATCTGCTTGGTCTTGGCATCGACAAAGCCGAAAGGCGGGTTGCTGTCGAACGAGGCGACGCGCAAGACGCCGGATTTCTTGATGTCTTCCAGGCGATCGGCATGAGCCAAACCCGCGAGCTAGAGCGTTACCAATCAACGGCTGAGACGAATGCTTCTACACTGAAATCATCCGGTTTACCGAGTCGAGGACAGCATGAAACTCTCACTTCGCTTGGCGTTTTTCAGCATGGCGGCGACGCTGGGCTATCTCTGGCTGGCGGTGTGGGGATTCGGCGGCTGGGCGGCGTTTGTCGCCCAGCCGGCGTTGCTGGTGATCGCCGTGGTGACCCTGCTGTTGGCGGGTTCGGCGCTATTTACCGAAGGCAATCTCAGCCCCGGCGTGCGTGAGGATCGTGGCAATCGCTGGGTGATCCCGGTCATTGCCGTCCTCGGCTTGATGCTGGTGGGGCTGGTGCCCTGGACGGCTCGCTTGGGCTGGTGGACCTTTGGCGGTGAGGCGGTGCGTTGGTTTGGTGTGCTGCTGTTTACCCTTGGCGGCGTGTTGCGGATGTGGCCGGTGTTCGTGTTGGGCAAGCGCTTCAGCGGGTTGGTGGCGATCCAACCGGGGCACCGGCTGGTGACCACCGGCCTCTATCGATTTCTGCGCAACCCGAGCTACCTCGGGCTGCTGGTCAATTCGTTGGGTTGGGCACTGGCTTTTCGCTCCGGCGTCGGGGTATTGCTGACGGCGTTGACGCTGATCCCGCTGGTAGCCCGCATGCGCTCGGAAGAGGCCTTGCTCAAGGCCGAGTTCGGCGAGGAGTACGAGGCGTATCGTTCACGCACCTGGCGCCTGCTGCCTGGAATTTATTGAGTCGCGCACCTGATGCCGAGTCGCCCGGTCATGCGTTCTGATTGTCAGACCGGGTAAACGAATACCGGTCGATATCCTGCCTGAGCTGGCAACCCTGGCTTTGCCAATATGCCACTCAAGAGTTGCGCGCCGATCCATCCAGGCGCCTTGCTGGGGGATGCCCATTCTGTTTTTATGACTCGAACGGTCGGGCGGAGTCTGGTTCCGCGAATCTTGATCTGGAGAAATCTTGATGTTCTTGATCCTTGCCCTGATAGCCCTCGCCGTCGTTTGGGGATGGTGGACCTATCCGCGTGTGGGCGGGCTGTTGTTCGACCTGATTACGCTGCTTGAGGCGCGCCTCTCGCGCTTGAAGGAAGTCCCGGTGGCGATTGAACGGATGACCCTGGCGACTCTTCAGGGCGGCGTCAGTCGCAATACGCCGCCGCTGTTGCTGATCCACGGTTTCAGTGCCGACAAGAACCTCTGGATACGCTTTGCGCGATCCTTCGTTGCCGACCATCAGGTGATCATTCCCGACCTGGCCGGGCACGGCAAAAGTGGCTTCGAAGCGGGAGGCGACTACAGCATCGCGACCCAGGCGCAGCGTATGGTCGAGCTGTTGGACGCCAGCGGGATCGACAAGGTGCATGTGGTCGGCAGCTCCATGGGCGCTTACGTCGGCACCTGGCTGGCGGCGCATTACCCGGAGCGGGTGTTGTCATTGGCGTTGATGGGCCCCGTGGGGGTCAACCTGCCGCAGCCCAATGAAGTGGAGGAGTTGGTCAAGCAAGGCCGCAACCCTTTTCTGATCCACTCGCGGGCGGAGTTCGATCGCTTCTTCTCCATGACCATGGCCTCGCCACCCTGGATCCCGGGGGTGTTGCTGGCGGCGGAGTCGCAAACCTATATCGACCGGCGCCCTGAGCTCGCGGAAATCTTCGATGACTTCCATGACAGCCCGCGCATGGAGCCCTGGCTGAGCTCTATCCGTGTGCCGACCTTACTGCTGTGGGGGCGTGAGGACCGCATGGCGCCTGTGGCCAGTGCACAAACCTGGATCGCGGGGATTCCCCATGCGCGTCTGGAGTGCTGGGACGGCGTCGGCCATCTGCCGATGGTCGAGCGACCGGAACAGACGGCGGCGCAGTATCGCGCGTTCCTCGCGGCGCAATGAGGGGGGAACGCCTGCCGTACCGAGGGGCATCAATGCCTTGTTCGGTATCCAAGATTCATTAAAATCATTAGCCTGCATGTAGTCATGAGTAGGGCTCATAAATACTCTGATGGTCAGGGCGCTATAATCCGGGCAACTCATGCTAGGAATTCATCAATGGCCCGGGAAAGTTACAACGATCTGCTGGCGTTTCTGGCCGTGACCCGCGAGCGCAGTTTCACCCGTGCCGCCGCCCAGCTCGGCGTCTCGCAATCGGCCCTTAGCCACACCATCCGCTCCTTGGAGGCTCGTCTCGGCGTCCGTTTGCTGACCCGCACCACGCGCAGTGTGGCGCCGACCGAGGCGGGCGAGCAGTTGTACAACAACCTGGCGCCGCGCTTTGAGGAAATCGACGCCGGCCTGGCCGAGGTCATTGAACTGCGTGACAGCCCGCGCGGCACTATCCGCATCACCGCCACCGATTACGCGGCCAATAGCGTGTTATGGCCAAGGTTGGCGCCGTTCATGTCGCAGTACCCCGATATCAAGATCGAAATCATGACTGACTATGGGTTGACCGATATCGTTGCAGAGCGCTACGACATTGGCGTACGCCTGGGCGATCAGGTAGCCCAGGACATGATCGCCGTACGCATCGCCCCGGACCTGCGCATGGTCATCGTCGCCGCACCGGCCTACCTGCGAGCCCACCCGGCACCCCGTAAGCCTGAGGATCTGGCCCGTCACAACTGCATCAACTTGCGCCTGCCCACTCATGGCGGTTGTTATCCCTGGGAGCTGAAAAAGGGCAAGCGCGAATTACAGATGCGGGTAGAGGGGCAACTGACGTTCAACAGTTCCTATCAGATGCTCGAAGCGGCGCTCAGTGGCTGCGGGCTCGCGTTTATTCCGCAGGACCTTGCGGCGCCGCACGTTGCTGCCGGCCGCTTGCAGTGGGTACTGGAAGACTGGTTTCCGACCTTTCCCGGACTGCATATCTACTATCCCAGCCGCCGGCAATCGTCCCGGGCGCTGGGCCTGGTGATCGCAGCCCTGCGTTACGCCGAAGACTCATGAAATGTATTCATGACTGCATCCAGCTTTTCGGCCTTAATCATCAATCGGCTTGTGACTAGGATGACAGCACGGCTTTGAGCTCCGGCTCGGCCATCCTGTTTCAATGTTGATGGAAGGTGATCGATGAACTACCGCTATCTGGGCCGTAGTGCCTTGAAAGTTTCTCCCCTGTGTCTGGGCGCCATGATGTTTGGCGGCGAGACCGACGAGGCGACCTCCCGGCGCATTATCGACAAGGCCGCCGCTAGCGGTATCAATTTTATCGACAGCGCCGACGCCTATCACGCCGGCCGCTCCGAGGAAGTAGTCGGCCGAGCCATCGCTGCACAGCGCGATCGTTGGGTGGTGGCGACCAAGTTCGGCTATCCGTCGTCTGCGAGCGTCGGTCCGAACGAGCAGGGACAGTCGCGCAAATGGATCATGCAAACCGTCGAGGCCAGCCTCAAGCGCTTGGGCACGGATTATATCGATGTCCTGTATTTTCACCGGGCCCTGACCGATGCACCGATGGAGGAGGGGATTCGTGCCGTTGGTGACCTGATTCGCCAAGGCAAGATCCGTTACTACGGCGTGTCCAATTTCCACGGATGGCGTATTGCCGAAATGGTTCGTATCGCCGACCAACTGGGCATTGAACGGCCGGTGGTCAGCCAGCCGCTGTACAACATCGTCAACCGAACGGCGGAAGTCGAGCAACTGCCGGTGGCGGGCAATTATGGACTGGGTGTCGTACCTTACAGCCCGCTGGCACGTGGCGTCTTGAGCGGTAAATATGCGCCGGATGTACCGCCAGCTGCGGACACCCGTGCCGGACGCGGCGACAAGCGAATCCAGCAGACCGAATGGCGGCCGGAGTCATTGGCAATCGCCCAGACCATTGCCCGTCATGCGGCTGAGCGTGGGACCACTTCCATCGCTTTTGCAATTGCCTGGGTGTTGAGAAATTCGTTGATCAGCGCGGCTATCGCCGGTCCGCGTACCGAGGCGCATTGGGACGGTTACATGGATGCACTCGGGTTGGAACTGGGACCTGATGACGAGAAACTGATTGATGGTCTTGTCATGCCTGGGCATGCGTCGACCCATGGTTTTACCGATCCGGGGTATCCGGTAGAGGGTCGCAGGGTGCTTTGAATGCCTGGCCAATGCCTTGTCGATTCTTGGGGAAAATAGTGTGATTGCCCGATATCCTGTCGGGCTCACCTCACACAAGCGAATCCCCTCATGCCCAGGTTGTCCTTCGCCATCCGCGTGCTGCCTGTTGGTTGCCAGCATCAACCACTTGCGCATCGCTTGGAAGGTTGTTAATTCCCATCCATCAAATGCTCAGCCAGCTCGGGGCTGAGCGTACCGGCCATAGGCCTGCACGGTGGCATTCACCCGTTGTTGAACCTGTTCGACACTGGGTATTACAGCGAAAAACGCGCCAGCATGCCGTCCAGCTCAACCGCCAGGCGCCCCAGTTCCTGGCTGGCGGTGCTGGTTTGCGCGGCGCCGCTGGCGGTCTGCATGGACAGGTCACGGATGCGCACCAGGTTGTGGTCCACTTCACGGGCCACCTGGGCCTGTTGCTCGGCGGCGGTGGCGATCACCAGGTTGCGCTCGTCAATGCCGGCCACCGACCGGGAAATACTCCCCAGCACATCCTTGGCCACCTGTGCCCGCTGGCGTGTGCGACCAGCCTGGGCGGCGCTTTCGGCCAGGGCCAGGACGGTGTCGCCGGTGCCCTGATGAATACCGTCCATCATCTTTTCGATTTCTCGCGTCGACGCATCGGTACGCTGCGCCAGGCCGCGCACTTCATCGGCCACCACGGCAAAACCGCGCCCGGCGTCACCGGCCCGGGCCGCCTCGATGGCCGCATTGAGCGCCAGCAGGTTGGTCTGGGCGGCCACGCTACGGATCACCTCCAGCACCTTGCTGATGCCCTGGGTTTCGATTGCCAGGGCCTGGGCGCGCAGGCTGGCCTGTTCGACCTGATCGGCGAGGACGCTGATATCGGCCATGGTCTCGTCCAATTGTTGCTGGCCTTCGCGAACGGCGGTGCTGGAACTGCGTGACTCGCTGGAGGTCTCCACCGCGTTGCGGGCGACTTCCTCGACCACCTGGCTCATCTCGGTGACGGCGGTGGCGGCGTGTTCGATCTCGCCGTATTGCTGATGCAGGTCCTGGGCGCTGTCATGCATGATCGCGCCCATTTCCTGGGTGGCCGCGTTCAGACGGCCGACGGCGCCACCGATCTGATTGATCACCGCGTGCAACTGATCGCGCATGTGCCCGAGCATCTGCAGCAGTTGCGCCACTTCGTCCTGGCCATGGGCGACCACCAGTTGGCTGAGGTCGCCGGCCGCCACGGTCTTGGCCACTTGCAAGGCCTGGCGCAATGGTCGAGTGATGCTCACGCTCAGTCGCCAGGCCTGTAACAGCATCAGCACCAGCGCCACGGCGATGACAATCGGCAGCAGCAACTGAACCTTGTGGAAGGTGCTGGCGGTGTTTTCCAGGGCTTGGGCAGTGGTTTGCTTGTTCAGCTCACGGAGCAGTTGCACCTGCATGTCCATCAACGAGCCCTGGTTGGCCAGGTCGTTGTTGGCGAGGTTGCTGGCCTCGCTGATTTTCTTCTGCTCGACCAGCTCGATGGCCTGCTTGAACAGCGTGACAAACTGCTGCGAGGCGTCCTGCAGCAATTTGATCGAGTCCCGCTCTGTCCCTTCCGGGACATTGGCCAGGTATTCGGTAAAGCCCTGGTTCACCTCGGCACTGAGCTGTTGCAGGTTGATCTTGCGGTTGACCAGTTCAGCCGGGTCGTTGGCATACACCAGCAACAGCGCGGCCTCGGTGCGCATCTTGGCCAGGTCGATGGCGATGGCATCGGCCTGGGCGATACTCGAGAGCGGTCCTTGCTCGATCAACTCGCCCTGGTGGCGAATATGCTGCATTGCCGTCAGACAAAAACCGCCCAAGGCAGCCAGCAGCAGGGCGCAGAGGCCGAAGCTGGCCAGCAGACGCTTGCCGATACTCAGGCGGCGCAGCAGGGTGGGTCGGTGGGAAGGCTTGCGGAGAAAGGCGAAACGAAGGTTCACAGCGGCGGGCTCTTATGAGGGCTACGCCAGAGGTTGTAACAATATTGCGTGATGGCTTTATGACACTTTTGTTGATGGCAGGAATTTCATGTTCGGACGTTGCTGGCGTTCTAGGGATTTTCCTACTCTGTCTCCTGTCATCCCTACCCAAAAATAGGGATGCTCCGATGGTGGGGCTGCACGCATACGGCGATGATTTTTGTAACGCCAGTCAGCTCTCACGGCATGTATTGCGCGATCCGATTCATCGCGTTTAGGTCTTTCCGGACGACTTTGCAGGTGACGGACCAACGATATTCAACCACTCCCGAGCACTGTTGGCGGGGATTGGCAATTGAGTGCTCAAGGGGGTGGTGATGGCCGGTCTGATGGATTCCGTGAACAGTCGAACTCAGTTGGTGGGGCAGAATCGCCTCGAATTGTTGTTGTTTCGGTTCGACGAACATCAACTGTATGGCATCAACGTGTTCAAGGTGCGTGAGGTCATGCCCTGTCCTGCGTTGCATATCATACCCAGGTCCCATCCCGTGGTCTGTGGTGTGGCAAATATTCGGGGTACCTCGATTCCGATCCTCGATCTGGCGCGGGCCACTGGCTTGCCAGGCGTCCAGGACATGGCCTCGTCGTTTGTGATCATTACCGAATACAACACCAAGACCCAGGGTTTCCTGGTCTCGGCGGTCGAGCATATTGTCAACCTGAACTGGGAGGACATTCATCCGCCACCCAAGGGCAGTGGTTCCGATCATTACCTGACCGCCGTGACACGGGTCGATAACCGGCTGGTGGAAATCATTGATGTCGAGAAGGTTTTGTCCGAGGTGGCGCCCACCAGTGAAGTCATCTCCCTGGGGGTGATTGATGCCCAGACCAATGCCCAGGCCCCCGAATTCCTGGTGTTGACGGTGGACGACTCGGTCGTGGCGCGTAAACAGGTCAGTCGTTGCCTGGAGTCGGTGGGCGTGAAGGTGATTGCACTCAACGATGGCCGCCAAGCCCTCGACTACCTGCGTGGAATGCTCGACGAAGGAAAGTCGCCGGCAGACGATCTGCTGATGATGATCTCCGATATAGAGATGCCGGAAATGGACGGTTACACCCTGACGGCCGAGGTTAGAAATGATCCTCGGCTGCAGAAGCTGCATATCGTTTTGCACACGTCTTTGTCAGGCATATTCAATCAGGCGATGATCAAGAAAGTCGGAGCCGATGACTTTTTGGCCAAGTTTCGCCCCGATGACCTGGCCAGTCGTGTGGTGGCTCGTATACAGGCGGTCGGGAAGGCTTGATTTCCGGTTGGTGCTCGATGACCCACGGTTTCAACGAGAGGGGGCGTGGGCCTTGCACCGGTGAGGCATCACTCGGGGGCGGTGACTAAAGCCACGTATTCACCACCCGTCGATCCAACTCTTCCCAGTCCGCCATGCCCAACACCCGGGTGGTGTTCAGCCCACGTAAATAACCGCGCAGTTGATTGGCAGTGGCCCGGGCAAGCTCCGGGTCGGTGGCGTTTTCGTCCAGCAGTACGCTTTCGTACTGGACCAGGTAATCGGCCACCCGCTCACGAAAATCGGGCAAAACAGCGTCGCGGATCAAGTCAAACGTTCTCAAGGAGGTGGCCTCGTCGGTCTTTTCTGGTTGTGATCAGGGGCGGGTGCTGTCTGCACGGCGCGCAACTATTGCTAGACGTAATACCGACCATCACGAAATGCAAGTTCTACTTTGTCGACAATAGTTGGAGAATCGCCGGCATCGAACATACCGTTTATTTTCAGGATGAGATGGATGCGCCCTTTATTTGTGTCTGCCCTGGCGTTGGGCTCCTTGTTGCTGGTCGGTTGTGCCACCGCGCCGAACGACCCGACCCTGGTCTTGCAGACCCGCAAGACCCCGGCCCAATACGCCGAATGCGTCATACCGAAACTGCAGCGCAGTGAGTTGAATCCGACCGTCTCGCAGACCCAGCACAGCTACCGGATCGTGGTGACGAGCAAAGTCTCGGCGGACAACGTGCTGGAAGCCCACAAGGCCGGGACGGGCGGCAAGGTGTTCGTCTATGAGCGGCACTTGCTGGCCTCGAACCTCCTGCCTTCGAGTTTTGAGCGCGCGGCACAGGATTGCATCTGACTCCAGGCTGTAAACGCTTTTTATCGTGCTCCTTTGGTTGGCCGCAACCGACCAATTTTTTGCCCTGCACCGTCATTCGGTTGCGGGGCTTTTTTTGTTTGGGAATGAGCAATGGCTGAGCGGTTCGTGGTGTCGCTCGGTGGACGAAACGCAGGAGGAGGCAGTCCATCGCGAGCAAGCTTGCTCCTACGGCAGCGGTTTTGTGTGGGCCGACAATTGTAATCGGCCTGTGGTTGCTCAGTACCAACCTATGACTTTTGGCCAGACAACATTCTCTGGGTCAGGTCATCAACCATCGCTTTGCCCATTTCGCAAACAAACCGTGCAAACGCACAGGGCAGGGCGGCCAAGCCCTTGCGGAGCGGATAATCAGGTAGTACCGTGTTTCTGCAAATCTAAATGTAAATCTTTCTTACTAATTGGTGCCGCACGATTTTTATGGTCTACCCCGTCTTGCAATCACCCCCCAAGCCCTATACGAGCACCCGGATCTACCTGCATTGGATCTCCGCGCTGGTTATCCTCTGGGCCACGCTGAGCGGTTTCGGGGTGACCTTGCTTCCTGTCAATCACCCAGTTCGCCAGTGGGTGGAAAGCGTCAATCCACAAATAACCTCGCTGTTTATTCCGCTGTTTGCCTGGCGCCTGTGGTTGTACCTGAGCGCCCCGTCTGAACAGTCAGCGGGTATTCGAGATCTGCAGAAAAGCATCGCCAAATTGACCCACACCTTGATCTATCTCAGCGTAAGTGGCGTATTGCTGACCGGCGTGGTGATGATGAACCATCCCGTGCTGCTGCTTGGGATCATACCGCTGCCGCAACTGCTTCACTCCGTGCCAGCCCTGGCAGATGTTCAACAACTGCATCATCTGCTCTGCGCCATGCTGGCCGCGCTGGTGGCGTTGCACCTGGCCGCTGTGTTGCGACACCAGCTTCGAGGTCGTTCGGTATTGCGTCGGATGCTATGAAGTCCAGTCGCTGTGCTGCAGCACATTGATCAGCGTGCCCAGCGGATCACGCACGAAGAAGCGCCGCACACCCCAGGGTTCGAGGGTCAGCGGGTAGGGGATCGCGTAGCCGGCGCGTTGCGCGCGCTCGAAGACCTCGTCGAGGTTGTCCACTTCGATGGACAGATCCGGTACCGGCGCGCCGGAGCCGCCTTCGCTGGCAATGCTCAGCTGTGCAAGGGCATGGCTGTCGGAGGCCAGGGTGATGATCCAGCCGTGGTCCATCATCGGTGCGATATCGAACAGCTGGCTATAAAAGGTCGCGACCTCGGCGGGGCGCTGGCTGGTCAGGTTGGCGACGATTCGGCGGACGGTCATGATAGGCTCCGGATGGGGCAGCAGCGTTCAGCATAAGTCGGATTGTGTCCCTATCCAAACGCCCGACCCAAGCTTGGCGGGTTATCCCTTCAACGCCGCTTCGATCACCGCGATGTCGATCTTTCTCATGCCCATCATGGCGTCGAACGCACGCTTGGCCGCCGCGCGATCAGGACTGGCGATCGCGCTCATCAAGGCCCGTGGGGTGATCTGCCACGACAGCCCCCACTTGTCCTTGCACCAGCCGCAGGCGCTTTCCTCGCCGCCGTTTCCGACAATCGCGTTCCACAAGCGGTCCGTCTCGGCCTGGTCATCGGTTGCCACCTGGAACGAGAACGCCTCGCTGTGCTTGAACATCGGCCCACCGTTCAGGCCGAGACAAGGGATGCCCATCACACGGAACTCGACGGTCAGCACATCACCCTGTTTGCCTGCGGGGTAGTCGCCAGGTGCAGGGTGGACGGCGACCACTGCGCTATCCGGGAAGGTCTCGGCGTAAAACGTCGCGGCCTCCAGCGCGGTGCCTTCGTACCAGAGACAAATCGTGTTTTTGCTGGTCATGTGGGTTCTCCACGGTTGAGGCTGATCCATGGAATTCTAGACGACAACAGATTGAAGTGGCGCTTCAGCGGGTTTTCCTTCAGGTCGCGGACGTTCAAGAGATCGCTAATTTGCCATTAGCGTCTGCGCTACTGGCCAAGACCCCCCTCAAGAAGACCATGATCATCCGCCCCGGAGCCTGGGTCGAATACACCACTTGCTGCAGAGCCTGGCCATGGGCCAGTGCCATCAGGCCTGCCGCCAGTTCCGCCGGCTCCACCGGGGGGATCTTCCGCAACCGGGCAAACACCCTGGCAACCAGTCCGCCCAGGGCTAGCCGATGGCCGTCCCACACGTGCCGGTACTCTTCGGCAAAGGCCACGCTGCGATTGGCGTGCAGTTGCAACTCCACCGCCAACATCGCCCAGTCGGCATCCTGGTTCAGGGTCGTCGACCATGCCTCCAAGCCCGCCAGTACATCGCCATCCGAGCGCTCCGCCGCTTCTATCAAGGCATTCAGTTGCAAGGCTTCGGCTTGCATATGCTGGCGTAGAAGTTCCAGCAACAGGGCTTCCTTGCTGGCGAAATTCGAATAGAAACCACCTTGCGAATAGCCGGCCTCGTCGGCGATATCCCGAATCGAGGTGCCACCAAAGCCGCGTTGCACGAACAAGCGCCGTGCCGCCTCGACAAGGCGTTCGCGGGTCTGGGCCTGGCTTTCTTCACGGCTGAGCCGTTTGCGGGTCTGTGCGTTCATGGGCGTCAAAATATCACTTGAGCTTTTAAATTCAATCGATATGATTTATGGATATCACTTGATATCTAGAAATCAATCGAGCTTTAAATCATGTCCCAGAACACCGCGTTTGTGACCGGCGCCACCGGACTTCTCGGCAGCAACCTGGTTCGTCTGCTGATCGAGCGAGGCTATGGTGTTGTTGCCTTGGTGCGCTCGCTGAAAAAGGCCAGGCAACAGTTCCCCGATCTGTCCGGCATCAGGCTGGTGGTCGGTGACCTGGATAACGTGGCGGCCTTCGCCCCGGCGATGCAGGGCTGTGCCGTGGTGTTCCATACCGCCGCCTTCTTTCGCGACAACTACAAGGGTGGGCGCCATTGGCAAACCTTGCAGCGCATCAATATCGACGGCACGGCAGCGTTGATCGAGCAGGCTTATCAGGCCGGCATCCGGCGGTTCGTGCAGACGTCTTCCATCGCCGTACTGAATGGCGAACCGGGAGCCGTTATCGACGAGACCGACGAGCGCGATCCGGCCACCGCCGATGATTACTACCGCAGCAAGATCCTGGCTGATCAGGCCGTGCGTGCTTTCTGCGCGTCTCACCCAGCGATGAAAGCAACGTTTGTACTCCCCGGTTGGATGTGGGGGCCCGGAGACAGGGGACCGACTTCATCGGGGCAACTGTTGCTGGATACGGTGCGGGGCAAGTTGCCAGGGCTGGTGCCGGGGAGTTTTTCGCTGGTGGATGCCCGCGACGTTGCCTTGGCCTTGCTGGCGGCAGCCGAACAGGGGCGACCTGGCGAACGCTATCTCGCCGCAGGCCGACACATGACCATGAATGAATTGATTCCCTTGATCGGCCAGATTGCCGATGTGCCGACCCCTCGACGCAAGTTGCCGGTGCCGCTGCTCTATCTGATTGCTGGCATGCAGGAGCTGATCGCGGGCTTGAGTGACAAACCCGCGTTACTCAGCTTTGCCACCGTTCGCTTGATGCTCAAGGAGGCTGGCCGCAGTCATTTCAGTCCGATCAAGAGCCAGCGGGAGTTGGGCCTGGTTTTCCGGCCGCTGGAGCTTACGCTGCGCGACACACTGGCCTGGTACCGAGAGCATGAGTGGCTATCGGCGTCTCCAGGGACACGGCCTTGAAACGCCGGGCGTTATTTCCCCGATCTGGCTGTCATGCCGTCAGGGCTGAAGGCGGCGCCACGATCCGTCGGGCAACTCGATCTGCCGTTGGGCTGCCGCCAAGGCAACCGTCAGTCCGGCTTTATCCAAGGGTATGCAGTAGGCGGGTTTGGCCCGCTCGAATCGCCAGCTTTCATCAAGGCCACCCGCATCAACCGCATCGAATCCAATCTCGTCCAACAAATTGATCACCAGCGCCTTGGCGGTCGGATCGTCCGCGGCGATCGGTAGCGCACGGCGGTCGGGCGCGCCTTTCGGGCGCGAGTCTTGCCCCAGGTCTTGAGCGAGGATAGCGTTGAAAACCTTGACCACCTTGGCCTGCGGCAGATGTTCGGCGAGCAGGCGACTGGTGGTGGTTTCGAAGCGGTCCAGCGCGGGAATCCGGCCGTCTCGTTGCGGGTAGTAGTTGTTGGCATCCAGAACGATTTTGCCCTCCAGCCACTGGGCCGGCAGGCTGCGGTAATGTGCCAGGGGGATGGCCACGAGCACCACCTCGCCAAATTGTACGGCTTGCTCCACGGTGCCTACCCGACTGGAGGGAATGTCGCCGAGCACACTGCTCATTGTCTGCGGGCCGCGTGAGTTACTGAGCATCGCCTCGTGTCCCGCGGCTATCACCAATTGCGCCACTGCACGTCCGATAAAACCTGCCCCAATAATGCCGATGCGCATGTCCTTACTCCGCTGCTTGGTTGGAAGACGCTATGATGATTAGCAATCAATGGGAGATAAATTGCCATTTAGGACTTAATCTTGTTACCAGGAGTATTGAATGTTGGATCGCCTTACGGGCATGAGCGCTTTTGTGATGGCTGCGGAATCTGGCTCCTATGCCAGTGCCGCGGAGCGTTTGGACATGTCGCCGCAGATGGTGGCCAAGCATGTTGCCGCGCTTGAGCGCAGGCTGGGGGCGCGGTTACTGAACCGCACGACCCGACGGCAGAGCCTGACTGAACTGGGCAGTGCCTACTATGAGCGCTGCAAGCATATTTTGAGCGAGGCCCAGGCCGCCGACTCCCTGGCGCAGATCATGACCGATACCCCTCGTGGCAAACTGAAAGTCACGGCGCCCGTGACCTTCGGCTCCTATAGCCTTATGCCATTTGTGACGAATTTTTTGCGTCACCACCCTGAGGTGGAAATCGATCTGCATTTGACCGACCGCTTCGTCGATCTGGTGGAGGAGGGCTATGAAGTGGCTTTTCGGATCGGTCCCTTGGCCAACTCGAGTTTGACCGCCCGACCGTTGGCACCGTATCGACTGCTGGCCTGCGCCGCACCGAACTATCTGGCTCAACGCGGAACGCCACGCACACCCGGTGATCTCGAGAACCATGAATGCCTAGGTTATGCCTATTGGTCGCGCCCAGCCGATCGCGAATGGCAATTCCGCCAAGATTCCACCCTTTACAAGGTCCCCATCGCCAGCCGTTTGCAGGTCAACGAGAGCAAGGCGCTGCTGTCAGCAGCGCTTGACGGGTTTGGCATTGTCCTTGGCTCCGAAGACTTTCTTGAGCCGGCGCTGCGAAACGGCGAGCTGGTGCGGCTGTTGGCCGATTTCGAAGCGCCGAGCCGACCCATGCATTTGCTTTACACGGCAAATCGTCAGCGCACCGCCAAACTTCGGCGCTTTATCGATGCGGCGCTCAGCCACTTTGGATGTTAAGGCGCGATATCGGCCTTGAACCATTTTTCCGAGAGTTTCTTGACCGTCCCATCCGCCAGGGCTGCGCTCAAGGCCTGGTTGAACCTGGCTTTCAAGTCCGTATCGGTCTTTCTGAACGCCAGCGCCTCACCCGGCCCCCAGATCGGCCCGCCAATCTTCGGGCCCACCATCTGCACCGCCTGATTTTCCGGGTTTTGCAGCGCGGAAGAAAAGAACGTCACGTCGTCAAAGGCAAAATCAATGCGCCCGGCATTCAGGTCCATCAGGTGTTCACCGGACTTTTTGTAGGTCCTGATGGTCGCCACGCTTTTGAAGTTTTTCTCCACAAAGTCGGTGTAGGCCGTGCCCGACTGGATGCCGATGGTCTTGCCCTTTACCAGTGCCTTGAGTTTCTCGATGGCGGCCTGATCCTGGACTTGTTCGCCGCTGAGTTTTACCGTCTGTGTGCTCGGCGCGGCCGCGATCAGCGCCGGCGTGGCACTGACAAACACACCTTGCGTGGCCGCATACGGCCGCGAGAAGTCGACGATGGCCTGGCGCTCTGGCGTGATGACGATAGCGTCCATCAGCATGTCGAACTTGCCGGCATTCATCCCGGCGATCATGCCGTCCCAGTCCTGGGCCTGCAGTTTGCACTCAAGCTGGATTCTCGCGCACAGATCCTTCAGCAGCTCAGGTTCGAAACCGGAAATTTCGCCGTTCGGCAGGGTGCTGTTCCAGGGCTCATAAGCCCCCTCGGTGGCCACCCTGACGGTGGTCCAGTCCTTGGCCGCGGCCATGCCAGTGAACAGCATGCCGCTCAATGCGCAGCAGGTAAAAAGGGTGCGGGTGGAGCGAGTGATGGCGTGCATGTGTTTCCCCAAAGAGTTCGAAAAGGTTCGGCAGGGGCAAGCGGTGTCGGGTGATCTTTTTGTTTGAGTGGTACGCAGGGATCAGGCCGTTCGGCCATAGAACCCCAACTGTTCCTCGGCGCTGAACAGCACATCGGGTTTTTCGTAGTAGGAGAACACCGCCACCATGCGTTCCCGGGGACCGCGCACGGGGGTGACGCGATGGGCGGTGTTTTTACCGCGAAACACATTCAACGTGCCCGCGCGCAGGGTGAGTGTCTGCACCTGCGGGTCACGCCCTTCGAGCAACTCGGCGACGCCGGCATAGTTGGGATCGTCCGCGCTACGCAAGTCGCTGCGGTATTGGAACTCACCGCCTTCCTCGGGGGCCTGGAGCATCAGCGTGGTGGTGAATTCAGAGCGATCGAAGTGCCAATTCAAGGTCTCGCCGTGGCGATAGCTCATCACGTTGACGCGGGCCAAGGGGTCGGCCATAAGGTGCAGTTGTGGCTTCTCCATCACCGCGGCCAGGAAAGCCAGCAGCGCTGGGTACTCGTACACCTCGTTGACCAGGCTGCCCTTGAGCTGATCGGCGCACAGGGTATGGCTGACTGTCTCGACCTGGCGCAGTGCCGGGTGATCCGCCGGCAAACCCTCGATCTTCGGTTTGAAGTAGATATTGTGGGTGCGGCTGTGGGTATGGGATTCACGATTCATGCTCGGCTGAATGCGTTCGGCGGCCTGACGCACCGCGTCGGCCCTGAGGAAACCCTCCAGGTTGAACATGCCGTTGCGCTTCAGCTCGGTACGACACTTATCGACCAGTTCATTCCACGCATCGCTGCCTTCGCGGTCGAGTGGAAAGCGCTCAAGATCCATGAGGTTGTTCATGATGACCCTCTCGTTGTAGATGGCCTCAACTTACCCCACGAAAAACTTCGCAACAACGGCACAAATTGTTAGGCTCCCCCTAGTAAAACTTAAGGGATGGGCGCTTATGCAACGCTTACCACCGCTCAATGCCGTACGCACCTTCGAGGTCGCCGCGCGCCTGGGCAGTTTCGTGCTGGCGGGGGCTGAACTGGGGGTATCGTCCGCGGCCATCAGCCAGCAGATCCGTCACCTGGAAGATTTCTTCGGCAAGAAGCTTTTCGTGCGCAACGGTAATCGCCTGGCCCTGACTGATGCGGGCTTGGCGATGTACCCGCAAACCTCGCGGGCGTTGAATGAGATTGCCGCGATGACCCTGCGCACCCTGGAAGGTGAGATTCGTACCCGGCTGATTGTCAGCGTGCCGTTTTCCCTGGCGGAATGTTGGTTGGCGCCCAAGCTCATGGAGCTTGTGGCGTTCTACCCGCAACTGTCGGTCGATGTGCGTGTGGAGGACGACCCCGTTGACCTCGCCCGGCATGACGTGGACTTGCGCGTCAGCTACGGGGACTATCACTACCCCGCGTGTGAGGCCATTGCGCTGTTCCATGACGAGGTGTTGCCGGTGTGCGCGCCGGAGCTGTGGTACCGACACGGGAACAAGGACTTCGACCTCGCGCCTGTTCACCAGAGTCTGTTTATTCATACGCAGTGGGGGGCCAATTATGCCTCGCACCCCACCTGGAGTGACTGGTTTGCCGCCGAACACTTGGATAACCCGCCGGACCCTGCCCATGGCCGGCGCTCGGGGTTATCGAGTTTGTCGGTGACGCTGGCCAAGCTGGGCATGGGCATCGCCCTGGGGCAGAAGGCGATTGCCCAGCGGGAGTTGGAGGCGGGGCGGTTGATAGCGCTTTCCACGATTTCGTTGAAGCTCGGGCATGCCTATTGTGCGTTTGTGCCGGGGGCCAAGCGGGGCCGGGGGGATGTCGAACGATTGCTGGCGTTGTTGGGGAAAAACTGAAAAGCACAAGACTTCGGGCCGAAAAAACAGATAATGACGCTCAAATTATTTGGCTCGTTATTCTGGTAATCCCGCATGGAAATCAAGGTCAACTTTCTCGACAACCTTCGACTTGAAGCCAAATTCGATGACTTCACGGTGGTCGCCGATCAACCGATCCGCTATAAGGGCGATGGTTCGGCACCGGGTCCGTTCGATTACTTTCTGGCTTCATCGGCGTTGTGTGCGGCTTACTTTGTGAAGTTGTACTGCGAAACGCGCAATATTCCCACCGATAATATCCGCCTGTCGCAGAACAATATTGTTGATCCGGAAAACCGTTACAACCAGATTTTCAAGATTCAGGTCGAGTTGCCGGCGGATATCAGCGCCAAGGACCGCCAGGGCATTTTGCGTTCCATCGACCGTTGCACGGTCAAGAAGGTGGTGCAAACCGGGCCTGAGTTTGTGATCGAGGAGGTGGAAAACCTGGATGCCGATGCCCAGGCGTTGCTGATGTTGAGCCCGGTTGCGGACGCGGCCACCTATATCGTCGGTAAGGATCTGCCGCTGGAGCAGACCATCGCCAATATGTCGGGCATTTTGGCCGGCTTGGGCATGAAGATTGAAATCGCTTCGTGGCGCAATATTGTTCCCAATGTCTGGTCGCTGCATATCCGCGATGCGCACTCGCCGATGTGTTTTACCAATGGCAAGGGCTCGACCAAGGAAGGCGCGTTGGCGTCGGCGTTGGGCGAGTTTATCGAACGACTCAATTGCAACTTTTTCTACAACGATCAGTTTTGGGGAGAAGACCTCGCCAACGCGGCGTTTGTGCACTACCCGGACGAACGCTGGTTCAAGCCTGGGCGCAAAGATGCGCTGCCGGCTGAAATTCTCGACGAATACTGCCTGGAGATCTACAACCCCGATGGCGAGCTGCGCGGCTCTCATCTGATCGATACCAACTCCGGCAATGAAGAGCGCGGTATCTGCTCGCTGCCTTACGTGCGCCAGTCGGACGGCGAGGTGGTGTATTTCCCCTCCAACCTGATCGAAAACCTGTTCCTCAGCAATGGCATGAGTGCCGGTAATACGCTGGCCGAAGCGCAGGTGCAATGCTTGTCGGAAATCTTCGAACGCGCGGTAAAACGCGAAATCCTGGAAGGTGAAATCGCCCTGCCGGATGTGCCACAGGAAGTACTGGCGAAATACCCCGGTATCCTGGCGGGTATTCAGGGTCTGGAGGCGCAGGGCTTCCCGGTGCTGGTGAAGGATGCGTCGCTGGGCGGGGAGTTCCCGGTGATGTGCGTCACCTTGATGAACCCTCGTACGGGGGGCGTGTTTGCCTCGTTCGGGGCACACCCAAGCTTTGAGGTAGCGCTGGAGCGCAGTCTTACCGAATTGTTGCAGGGGCGCAGTTTTGAAGGCCTGAACGATCTGCCCGCACCGACCTTTGAAAGCCACGCGGTGACTGAACCGAACAACTTTGTTGAACACTTTATCGACTCCAGCGGTGTGGTGTCGTGGCGCTTCTTCAGTGCCAAGTCGGATTTCGAGTTTGTTGAGTGGGATTTCTCCGGCCAGGGTGAAAACTCCAATACCGAGGAAGCCGAGACCTTGTTCGGCATTCTTGAAACGTTGGGCAAGGAAGTGTACATGGCGGTGTATGAGCATATCGGCGCGACGGCCTGCCGCATTCTGGTACCGGATTACTCGGAAATTTATCCGGTTGACGATCTGATCTGGGATAACACCAACAAGGCGCTGTTCTTCCGTGCCGATATTTTGAACCTGCACAGCCTCGACGATGCCGACCTTAAAGCCCTGGTCAAGCGTTTGGAAGAAAGCGAACTGGACGATTACACCGATATCACCACGTTGATCGGCATCGAATTTGACGACAATACGGCCTGGGGCCAGTTGACGATCCTGGAGTTGAAGCTACTGATCTATCTCGCCTTGCAGCAGTTTGACGAGGCGAAGGAGCTGGTGGAGACCTTCCTCCAGTTCAATGACAACACAGTCGAGCGCGGGTTGTTTTACCAGGCCTTGAATGTGGTGCTGGAGGTGCAGTTGGACGACGAGCTGGAGCTGGGCGATTACGAGGTCAATTTCCGCCGGATGTTTGGCAATCCGCGGATGGACGCCGTGATCGGCTCAGTGGACGGTAGCGTGCGCTTCTTCGGCTTGACGCCTACCAGCATGAAGCTGGAGGGGCTCGATCGGCACCTGCGGCTGATCGACAGCTACAAGAAACTGCATGCGGCGCGGGCCAATATGACGGCTTTATCTCGTTAATCGCTGACAGCGCCAACAAAGAAAGCACCTAAGGTGCTTTTTTTGTTTTGGGCGGCCGCTCAATCCAGGTGGTTGTTTTGCCGTTACCGGCTGCGGGCCACACCTTCGGCCGCCGGCCTCGCCGGGGTAGCTCCGTGGTGCAGCTTCCAGCGATCGAGGCGCATCGGGGGCCTCCCTCAGAGAAACAACAGCTGTAGGGTAATGTCCGGACTTGTATCGAAAACCTTGGTATAGACCTGTTTGATCGTGTCGTTGTAGTAGTACGCATTGACGCTCGACTGTTCCAGGGCCTGCGGGCTCTCCACGTTGTCGAGTGATTCTCCGTCGAGGGTTACCGACTGTGGCGCGTCGGCGCCGAGCAGGGAGACGAAATAAAAGGGTTCGGCGGGCAGGTAGTTATCGTACGTACGCTGGATTCGGATGTTCTGGCCATTCGCAATGCCGGTATGGCTGATTTCGCTCAAGCGGTAGGCTTGTGCGGTGGCATATTGAGTGCTTGAGCCATCGTCCAGGTAGAGCGTGTAGGTCGAGTCCTGGCCCGGGTAGATATTGAAGGTCAGTGGATTGACCTCAAGTTGTCCCACCCACTGTTCCAACTGGCGCATCGGCAGGATCGCCCCGGCGCGTATGTAGATCGGCACCTGGTCAAGATCCGCATGATAGCCCATGACCAGGGTCCCACCGTCGATCGGTGCATCGAGGGGGAAATCGTCGTCCATGAACGCGTACCACTGCGACCCCGCAGGCAGGTAGATATCGCGCACGGGTGGACTGGGCGCAGAGGCGGTCTCGTGTGGGGTAATGATCGGGGCCACGAGGATATCGCGGCCAACGAAGAACTGATCGTTCAGGTAGTCATAGATCCGCGGGTCCTGCGTCTCGTTGAGGAACAGGGCACGGGCGATCGGCATGCCGGTCTGCGTCGATTGGTATAAGGCGTCGTAGTAGATCTGCAACATCCGATAGCGCAGTTCGACGTATTTTCGGCAATTGCTCGGCACCGGCTCGGCGTAGTTGAAGGGTTCCTGGAACTGCTTGACGTAGCCGTCGTAGTGATTGCGGTACCAGGGCAAAAAGGAACCGAGCTGCATCCAGCGGGTGAACAGTTCGTAATTGGTAATCAAGCCTTCGCCGACACTACCGTCGCCCGGGCCAAACCCGCCAATGTCGCAGCCCGAAAGCGGGATGCCTGAGAGCCCGAGGTTCAGTACCTGCGGCAGGTTGATCTGGAGGAAATCCCAGCTGGAGGCCGAGTCGCCGGTCCACAATGCTGCGTAGCGCTGCAACCCGGCATAACCGCCACGGGCGATGATGAAATTGCGCTGCTGCGGACGCAATTGGTTGAGCCCGTTATAAGTGGCTTCACTGAGCAACAGGGCGAAGGCATTGTGCACTTGGGCATGCGCCACGCTCTCGCCGAAGCTGGTCACCATCAGGTCCAGTGGTGCGGTCTTCCAGGGCGACAGCACGCGGTTTTCGTTGGGCGGAGGCGCTTCGCCATACGCCGGGTTGCTGTCGGCTGTGTCATTGGCACTCTGCTGCATCTGCGGTGTGTCGTAGTAGGCGTAGATGGCCGGATCGGTCATGTCCTGCCAGACCATCTCCAGTCCCACGGACAACAGGTACTGGTACTGCTGCCCCCACCAGGTACGGACTTCGGGCCGGCCAAGATCGGGGTAGTAGCCACCGGAGCCGAGCTGTGTCTCGTGGTTGCTGTTTGCCTGCAAGGGTGGGTAGGCGTAGGGGTTGCTGCCGTAGTTCACGCCGTAGTTTTCTTCCCCGACGAACAACGAACCATCCGTTGGTAGGCCGGCGCGGACATTGCTCAGGAAATAGCCTTGCGCCACGCCCTCATCCCGCGTGGGGTAGGGCGTGTCTTCGCCGTTCTCATCGAGGGGGTTGTTGCTGATCATGGCCGTGATGTTGGTGCTGCACTTGAAACCGTTGGCCTTGAGGTTGGAAAACAGCACGCCCAGTTCAGGGAACTTGATATTACTGCTGGTAAACGTCCGATAGTTGTTCTGCAAGTCGATATCGATGTGCAGCCCGTCGATCGGGATACTGGTGTTGCGGTAGGCGTCGGCCGCCGCGCTGAGTTTTTCCTGATCGTAATAGCCATAGCAGCCTTGGTGGTAGCCCAGCGCGTATTTCGGCGCCAGCGTCGGCCGCCCCGTCAGTTGGGTGTATTGGTCAACGACCTCTGACGTCTGGTCGCCGAGCATGAAGTAGTAGTCGAGCTCACCGTACAAGGCGCCGAAATAGTACATGCCGTCCATGTTGGAGTAATCGTTGGCGCCAACGTTGAAATAGGACTGCGACGGGTTGTCGAAGAACAGTCCGTAGCTGTACGCCGGACCGGCATTGACGCCTTGCGGGCTGGGGTTGTTCTCGATCAACAGGGGCACGGAGCAGTAAAGCGGCTCGCTGGGGTTGAGCGGCCCGGACTGCTCGCCCTGCGCCAGCGTATCGGACAAGTATTCGAAGTTATCGAAATTGAACTGGGTCAGGCTGAAGCCGTTTTTGGCCAGTTGGGCCCCGGCTTTTTCGCCAAAACCGAAGTAGTAGGCATTCACCGGCGTTTGCTTGAAGTTGGCAATGACTTCATGGCCCGGCAGGTAGACCAGGTTGTAGTAGTGATTGTCATCCGTCGTATCGCTATGCACCAACTGCGGTCCGCTTCCGTCGTCGCGAAAGACTTGCAGGGCATAGGGTTGCAAATTGATACGCAGCTGCAGGGCGCCGGTGTCGATCAGTAGCAGGTCCTGGGTGTTTTGCAGGACGTTGAGGGTCACCGGGCCGAGATCGCGATTGATCACGGCATATGAATTGTCAGTGTCGTAGCTTGCATTCGCCGCAGGGTTGAAGCGAACGCGGAAACAACGAGGAGACAGGAAGGACAGTTGCAGGCTGACATTGTTGTTCTGCGCGCTCAGCAGAAAGCTGTTGCCGGCCCGCGTGATGGCGCCGACGTTACCGAATGGCGTCCACTGTCCGAGGTTAGGGGTGAAGTTGTTGGTGGTCACAAACTGGTAAGTACCAGCTGGATCGGTTTGCAGAAAGTCCCTGGCACCGTTGGCGCTCAGGTAGGCTTTTTGAGTAAGGGGCCGACTCATGATGAAGTTCCTCCGTGGAATGGGCTGAGCGCTGGGATAATACGCACGCTCTCCGGAGGCCTTACAGGCGCCCCGGTAGCGTGCTCAGCCTCTCAGGGGCTCGGTTTTGCCTCCGTGCCGTCGGTGCGGAAATGCGCCAGCTGTTGAAACATCCAACTGAAGTCAGCGCTGGTCGGACCATTGAAAGTTGCCGTTTTGACGCCGTTCGGACCCAGGGTGTAAGTGCTGGCGATACCCGCCGAATAGTGGCAGCCCATGCAGCTTTCGGTGGCGAAGACCTGGTCGGTCACTGCCGGCCCGCCTTCCTCTTCCTGCCCCACGGGCTGGTTGCCCTTCTGGAAATAAGTTTCCATGATCGAGTTGGCCAGATAGACGGGGGTCGGCTTGCCACCGGACTTGTTGTCGATGCTCCCTGGCAAGGTCCCCGGGCCCGGGGTGGTCGGTGGCGCGGCAGGGTCTGTCGGCCATTGGGTGTTGATCAGCTCGTAGTATTGCCAGACCGAACCCATGTCACGCAGTAAGGCCTGGGCTTGTCGATTGATCTGCTCGGTGGCGGGGGGAATGGGGATCACACGGGTCACTTGCGTGCGCAACTGGCCCGTGGCCGGATCCTTGGTCGGCGGAAAGGTGTTGACCAGACAAGTCGCACAGTCGGGATTGTTGAAGGACGCTCGCAGGTGCTGCGGCTTGCCATTGACCTGAACGGTTTCGAGTGAATTGACCTGCAGGTTGTCGACGTGCTCGAAGGTTGACCAGCTCCATTGCGGCGAGGTGCCGGTCTTATGCGCGATGTGCATGCCTACCAGGCCAACCTGTGCATCGTGCCAGCCCTTGCCGTCGTCGTTGAGTATCATCGCGGTGGTGGTGAAATAGCGTTGAGGGATATCGCCGGCCGCCTCATCCAGGATGCGCCAGGCGAGCTTGATCTCGATCGCGCCGGGTTGCTCGGGACGATTGAATGATCCGGCTGGCATATTCAAGGCGTTATGCGTGTTGCTGAAGGCGATCTGCCCATCAAGGTTGTAGAGCTGGTTCTGCACGATGTACTGGGTTTCGGTATCGTTCATCAGTATTTCGTAATGGGCCTGCCGGCCATGCTGGTCCCAAAGCGGATGGGTAAAAGCCTGTTGGGTCTCATTCAGGACAGTCAGCGCCTTGGTGGCACTGATAATTGACAGAATGCGTTTGCTGCGGTCGGTGCTCGTAGCCGCCAGCGGCCCCAGGGGCACGCCATGGCGCGCCGTCACGGTTTGACGCAGGGGCCGCGCCGACTGCGTTTCGGTAAGCATCGTGGGCGGTGGTCGACCGTCTTCCTGGAACAGCTCGAATGACTCACGCCAGCGTGTCCAGGCCGGTGGGCCGAATGCCAGGTCGGTAATGTGTGGCGCAGGTTTGCCTTGTTCGCCTGTCGGCCAATTGATTGCCAGGAATTGTTGCCAGGAAAAGATATCGAAGACCCGTTGTACCTGGGCGAATTCGCCATTTTTCGTCAGGGTGCCGATCAGCGTGGGGTCGACGTCCGACGGAATGACCGGGCTCAGGGGGGAAGGTAAGTCCGGGGAGAACACAGGTCCTGTCTGGGCGGCTGCCAGCTGGGTAGCCAGCAACAGTCCTGAGAGAGTCAGCCCGGCAAGGCCGTGTCGGATGAACGACGAGCAAGACCGATTGATCAGACCGCGCCCCATAGCACTGCTAAGGCGATCAACGCTTTCCATAGGTCATATCCTTGACTGAGTGCGCGCGGAGAACTGGAGCACAAGGCGACTCACGTCAGCAGTCCTGCTGCCGCGCTCAAGCATTCGGACTTTTGAGCCGCACAAGCGGCTTATGCCCGGATACCCGAGTTCATGTCTTGACGTTGTGATGCGCCTAGCTGGGTTTAGCAGGCGGTTATGGGAGCGTCAAATGCGAACTCGCATTTCTCGCGGATTGGGTGGCAAGCGGCGAAACTCAATGTGCCGTTCTGTTGAGTCCCTCAATCTTTAGGCACAGCGATGATCTTTACCGCTGAATGAGATGTTTACGATCAGGCGAGCGAAGCAAAGCGATTCCCAAACAGCATTTGATATTAGTCTTCTGGCCATACGGCAGCCATGCATCGGTGCCTATACAGGGGGACTGGAGCCCACGGCCGCAATCCCCCCGGATTACTGTTTGCCAGCCAGCAATGCCGGAGTGCGCGGCGGAATCAAGCGTTTGTTCCCGGTCGACTCGAACGCCGAAGCCAGGTGAAGCAGCGCCGAGTCGTCATAAGCACGACCGGCGAAGGTCAGGCCGACCGGCATGCCGATATCCGCCATGACGCCCATCGGTACTGTGACCGTGGGCACGCCCAGATGGCGGATGGCGAGGTTGCCATTGGCGACCCAGATACCGTTGCTCCAGGCGATATCCGCCGACTTTGGATTGACATCGGCATCCGCCGGGCCGACGTCGGCCACCGTTGGGAAGAGCACCGCATCGAGCCCCAGGCGATCCATCCACTCCTCAAGGTCGATGCGCCGGGTCTGTTCAAGCCCGCGCAGTCCGTCAGGCACGCTGCTGATCTCGTTCCACGGGGTAATCCCACGTTCGGCCATGCGTACATACTCGTCCATGCCGGCGGCCAGGTCGCCTTCGCGGTTGGGCAGGGTGCCGGGGTCGTGGGGGAAAATCTTTGGCCCGTCGACATCCACCAGACGGTTCAACGCGGGATCGCCGTTGGCCCGCAGGAAATCATCGAAGGCCCAGGCCGACAGATCCCATAATTCATGGTGCAGGAACGCCTTGGACACCAGGCCCCGGGTGAACACCGTCGGCGTACCCGGACGATCACCTTCGCAGTTCGAAACCAACGGGAAATCGACCTCGATCACCTCGGCGCCAGCCGCTTCGAGCGCCTTGCGTGCGGCCTCCCAGAGATCGATCACGGAGGCGCGGGTGTTGATGCGCTGGCCGGTTGGGCCACCGATCCCAGGCGATTCGCTGGTGCCCGCGTCGGGATCCGCGTTGATGAACATACGCGGCACGCCGAAGCGTTTGCCTGCGAGCGCCTCGCTATTGGCCGCCAGCGCGCCATAGGACGCGGGACGCACCGAGGTCACGCTCGGAATCGGCACCCAGGGTTGCATCCGCCACAGATCGCCACGGGTATCGGGATCCTCCGCCACCACCACGTCGAGCACTTCAAGGAGGTCGGCCATGCTCCTGGCATAGGGCACGACGACGTCCATGGTCGGGGTCAACGGCCAGTTGCCGCGCACCGAGATCAACCCACGGGAAGGGGTGTAGGCGCACAAACCGTTGTTCGAGGCCGGTCCGCGTCCGCTCGACCAGGTTTCTTCCGCCAGGCCGAATGCGGCGAAACTGGCGGCGGTTGCCGTTCCCGCGCCGTTCGATGAGCCCGAGGCGAACGGCGCGGTGAGGTAGTCGGCGTTGTACGGACTTTCCGCCCGGCCGTAGACCCCGCGCTGCATGCCGCCGTTGGCCATGGGCGGCATATTGGTCTTGCCCAGGCAGATCGCGCCGCCGGCGCGTAGCCGTTCGATGGTGAACGCATCGCGCTGGGCGACCAGCTTGGCGAAGGCCGGACTGCCGGAGGCAGCGGTAAGCCCCTTGACCAGATAACTGTCCTTGGCGGTATAAGGGATGCCATCGAGCGGTCCCAGCGTCTCGCCTTTGGCCCGGCGGGCATCGGACGCCCGCGCTTCGTTGAGAGCATCGGGGTTGCGAACTACCACCGCGTTAAGGGCGGTAGGCGTGCCTGGGCCGTCGTAGGCCTCGATCCTGGCAAGGTAGGCCTGCACCAGTTCAACCGCGGTGGTCTGGCCGGATTCAAGCGCAGCACGTAGCTGGGCAATGGAAATTTCGGTTACTTCGATCATGTTGTTATCGCCGACTGCGGAGGGGGGCGGGGTGGGTGTTTGCAGCACAGGGGCGCTTGGGCAACTCAATAAGCCCTATGGAAAATGCATCTTAAAAGAAAGGCGACAGGTCACCAACTTTCGTTGAGGGTAGCCGTCGCCTTGGGCTTCAGATCCGTGCCAACGCCTGCGCCAGGTCCGCCCGCAGATCTTCGACATCCTCGACCCCCACCGACAAGCGCACCAGCCCATCGCCGATGCCGAGTTGCGCGCGGGTTTGCGCCGGGATACTGGCGTGGGTCATGATCGCCGGGTGTTCGATCAGGCTTTCGACGCCGCCCAGGCTCTCGGCCAGGGCGAAGATTTCTACGCTTTCCAGGAAACGCTTGGCACCGGCCAGGTCGCTTTTCAGGTCAACCGAAATCATCCCGCCGAAGCCGCGCATCTGCCGACACGCCAGTTCATGCTGCGGGTGTGACGGCAGGCCCGGGTAGTAGACGCGCGCGACCTGTGGCTGACGTTCGAGCCAGGTCGCCAGGTCCAGGGCATTGCTGCAATGGCGCTCCATGCGCAGCGCCAGGGTTTTCACGCCGCGCAGGGTGAGGAACGCATCGAATGGCCCGGCAATCGCACCTACCGAGTTCTGCAAAAAGCCCAGGCGCCCGGCGAGTTCGGCGTTTTGCCCGACCACCGCGATGCCACCGATCACATCGGAGTGGCCGTTGAGGTATTTGGTCGTCGAGTGCACCACGATGTCGAATCCCAGCTCCAACGGGCGCTGGATCCACGGGCTGGCAAAGGTGTTGTCGGCGACACAGATGATGCCGCGGTCGCGACAAATGCGGGCGACGGCGGCAAGGTCGGTGAGGCTCAGCAGGGGATTGCTCGGTGTCTCGACCCAGACCATCCGCGTCGTGTCCTGCAACGCTGCTTCGAAGGCGCCGAGATCGGTCAGGTCGACGTAGCTGAAGCGATGCCCGGCGCTGCGTTGGCGCACTTTGTCGAACAGGCGGAAGGTGCCGCCGTACAGGTCATTGCCGGAGACCACATGAGCACCCGCGTCGAGCAGTTCGAGCACGGTGGAAATCGCCGCCAGCCCGGAAGCAAAGGCGAAAGCCTGGGTGCCGCCCTCGAGGTCCGCCACGCAGCGTTCCAGGGCAAAGCGCGTCGGGTTGTGCGAACGGCCGTAGTCGAAGCCCTTGTGCACCCCGGGGCTCTCTTGCAGATAGGTGGAGTTGGCGTAGATCGGTGGCATCAGCGCCCCGGTGGTCGGGTCCGGCGCCTGCCCGGCATGAATGACGCGGGTGGAGAAGGCGCGGGGTGCGGCGGACTTGTCGTGTTGACTCATGCCAGGGATCTCCGTAAGTGATTGAGCAGGTCGACGCGAGTGATCAGGCCGTGAAAGCCCGAGGCGTCGGCGATGATTGCGACCAAGCCGCGATCCAGCTCGGCCTGCAGTTCAGCCAGGCTGGCAGTGGGGGCCAGAGTCTGCAGTTTGTCGGTCATGACGCTGGCCACGCTTAGGCGAAAGTGCGCCGCGTCGTCGTGCATGCCCAGCAGGATATCCGATTCGTCGATCACACCCACCAGTTGCTGGCCGGCCACCAGCACCGGCAGTTGCGACACGTCCGCCAGGCGCATGCGCTGGAAAGCGGTGAGCAGGGTGTCGTCCGGCCCGACGCTGATCACCCGGCCATCCTCGAAACGCCGCGCGATCAGGTCACGCAGATCGCCGTAGTGCTTGTACTTCAGTAGCCCCTGATCGTTCATCCACTGGTCGTTGTAGACCTTGGACAGGTAACGGGTGCCGGTGTCGCAGACAAAGGTGACGACGCGCTTGGGCTCGGTCTGCTCGCGGCAATAACGCAGCGCCGCGGCCAGCAGGGTGCCGGTCGAGGAACCGCCGAGAATACCTTCGGCACGCAGCAGTTGACGGGCATGGTCGAAGCTTTCTTCGTCGCTGATCGAGTAAGCGTGGCGCACGCTGGACAGGTCGGCAATCGACGGGATGAAGTCTTCGCCGATACCTTCCACGGCCCAGGAACCGGCGCTGCCGAGGGTGCCGCTGCGGCTGTACTCGGCGACCACTGAGCCGACGGGGTCGGCCAGGACCATGGCCAGGTTCGGTTGCACGCGCTGGAAGAAGCGGGTCAGCCCGGTCAAGGTGCCGGCCGAACCGACGCCGACGACGATGGCGTCGACATCGTGTTGGGTTTGTGCCCAGATTTCTGGCGCGGTACTGGTTTCGTGGGCCAACGGGTTGGCCGGGTTGTTGAATTGATCGGCGAAGAACGCATCGGGAATTTCCTTGGCCAGCCGCGCGGCGACGTCCTGGTAATACTCGGGATGGCCCTTGCCGACATCGGAGCGGGTGATGTGCACCTCGGCGCCCATGGCCTTGAGGTGCAGGACCTTTTCGGTGGACATCTTGTCGGGGACCACCAGCACCACCCGGTAACCCTTGGCCCGACCCACCAACGCCAGGCCCAGGCCGGTGTTGCCGGCGGTGGCCTCGACGATGGTCGCGCCGGGGCGCAGGCGCCCGTCGCGCTCGGCCGCGTCGATCATCGCCAGGCCGATGCGGTCCTTGATCGAGCCGCCTGGGTTCTGCGATTCGAGCTTGAGGAACAAGGTGCACGGGCCGGTATCGAAGCGGCTGACGCGCACCAGCGGTGTATTGCCGATCAGTTCGAGTACGGCGGGGCGGGAGTTGTTCGGCATGTCGTCACCTCGTTACGGGGGCAGTTCGTATTGGATGGACAGCGGGCTAGGGGAGCGGGTTGCAGATAAAGGTATCGTTTGGAACATAGGCCGGGATTGCATCAGCCGCAACCGCAGACGGGCAATTGATGACGGGGGCGCCAGGGATGGGGCCGTCATGCAACAACAATTTACAATTTTTTCGGCGCTGGCTATGATCGCCGGCCGGAGATGGCATTCCTCCGTATTAACCGCTGCTTCTCTTGCAGCTGATGATGCCTGCAGAAACCTGATCAAACAGGTCTGTAGGTGCTTGCGCCCAGAATGCCTCTTTGGTCAGTCCCCATTGACATGCTACGGCTGACCCCCCATGCCCAGACTTTCTCAACTCGAACAACTCCAGCTGCTGCCCTACATCGCCAAGTGGTTGTTGTTAGCCAGTATGGTCGCCGTACCGGCAGGTACGGCCTCGGCTTTTTTCCTGTTTTCCCTGGACCATGTGACTCAGTGGCGTGAAGCCCATGGCTGGGCTATCTGGCTGCTGCCGATTGCGGGTTTTGCCGTTGGGCTGATTTATCATTGGTTGGGAAAACCGGTCGATGCGGGCAACAACCTGATCATCGATGAGATTCACGATCCGAAGAACACCGTGCCGTTGCGAATGGTGCCCCTGGTGCTCGGCGGCACCTTGGTCTCCCATATGTTCGGTGCTTCCGTGGGGCGTGAAGGTACCGCCGTGCAAATGGGCGGTGCACTGGCCGACCAATTGACGCGCCTGCTGCGTCTGCGCCGGGAAGATCGACGCATCATGCTGATGGCCGGTATCAGCGCAGGTTTTGCCTCGGTGTTCGGCACGCCATTGGCAGGGGCGATTTTCGGCCTGGAGGTGCTGGCCATCGGGCGCATGCGTTATGACGCACTGTTCCCCTGCATGGTCGCGGCGATCGTCGCCGATCAGGTGGGCCTGGCCTGGGGCGTGGCGCATGTCCATTACGCCATTGGCGAGGTGCTGCCCGTGCAATTCTGGAGCATGATGGCTGTCGTCGCGGCCGGCATCGTGTTCGGCCTGGCCGGCCTACTGTTTGCCACCGCGACTCATCGACTGGGCGCCTGGGTCAAAAAGCTGATCACCTACCCGCCCTTGCGTCCCCTGCTTGGCGGCACGCTGATCGCCATCGCCGTCTGGGCGCTGGGTGCGCATCAGTACATCGGGCTTGGCATCCCCAGCATCGAGCAGTCGTTTCAGATGCCCATGGCGCCTTGGGACTGGCTCGGCAAACTGCTCTTCACCGTGCTGTCGTTGGGCACGGGTTTCAAGGGCGGCGAGGTCACCCCGTTGTTCTACATTGGCGCGACCTTGGGCAATGCCCTCGCGCCATTGCTGCACTTGCCCTTCGCCATGTTGGCGGGTATCGGTTTTGTCGCCGTCTTTGCCGGTGCGGCCAACACCCCATTGGCAACCACCATCATGGCCATGGAGTTGTTTGGCCCGCAAATCGCGCCGTTTGCCGCCATTGCTTGTATCGCCAGCTACCTGGTGTCCGGTCACGCCGGTATCTATAACGCCCAACGGGTCGGCCAGAGCAAACATCATGCTCATTTGCCCGAAGAGCTGAGGCTGGCCGAGGTGAAGCAGTACCGGGCGGAAAAACTGTCGACCAAGGCAAAAGTGAAACCCAAGGGCTAAAGCCTCATTCCGAGCATTCGCAGCGCACTAGCGCCCTTTATGAAGGGCGCCCCTGCTGCTTGACCGCCGCCGCCAGTCGCTGCAGCACGGCGATCTGTTCCATCGAGTCGCTCTTGAGTGTCTTGACCTGGGCCAGCAGTGCAGGATCCGGCGTGGGGCCGCGCTCGACCATGACTACGGTCAGGCGAGACATTTTTCGCATGTCGTCGAAGTAGCGCAGCATGGCCGACCTGACCATGATTTGCGGCGAATTGGCGGGTAGACGGGCGCTATCAACGGCGGCATACAGCGGGTCCCATTGCGGGACGACTTGTTGCGCGACAGCGTTGGCTATCGCTGCTCTTTTACCCGGCGTATTGGTAGGCTGCTGTAGCTGACAGGGATTATCACCAGAGGAGTTCCAATGAAAGTTCATTTCGTCGTTCACGAAGCCTTCGAGTCGCCGGGCGCTTACGAAACCTGGGTTGAAGAGCGCGGCTACGAGGCCAGCTACTCGCGTGTTTATGAGCGCCATGCTTTTCCGGACGTAGACACCATCGATCTGCTGGTGGTACTGGGTGGCCCGCAGTCACCGGCCACCACCCTGGCAGAGTGTCCGCACTTCGACGCCGTCGCCGAATGTGCGTTGATCGCCAGAGCCGTTGCGGCGCAAAAGGCCGTGGTGGGCGTCTGCCTCGGTGCCCAACTGCTCGGTGAAGCCCTGGGGGCCAGGTTCGCTCACAGCCCCGAGAAAGAGATCGGCAAGTACCCGATCAGCCTCACCGCGGCGGGAAAGGACAACAACAAGATCGCTCATTTCGGCGATGTCCTGGAAGTCGGACATTGGCACAACGACATGCCTGGCCTCACCGAGAACGCCAAGATCCTGGCCTATAGCGAAGGGTGTCCTCGGCAGATTGTCGAATACAGCCCGCGGGTGTATGGCTTTCAATGCCATATGGAATTCACCCTCGACGTCGTGGAGCGGCTTATTGGCGCATCCGAGAGTGAGTTGGCGACGTCGATCGAGTGCCGTTTCGTCCAGCAACCGGCCGCCCTTCGCGCGAATGACTATGCGCAAATGAACCAGAAGTTGTTTGGGTTTCTGGACAAACTGATGGCGTAATGCCCATTACGCTGAGGTTATAACAGGCCCGATCAGCCAATCTGCACCGGGGCGCGGTCAACCGCCATTGGCGGACGTGGCACTGGCCATCTGCTGGGGTTTGCAGTTGAGGTAGGTCGAGGACTTCAGCCAGTTCCGGTCGGGGTACCAGACAAACATGAACTGGCCATCCTTGAGTTTGTCGACCACCTGCCGCGCGACTTGCGGGCGTACGGCGGGGCAGCCCTGGCTGCGGCCGAGACGGCCTTCGCGCTTGCTCCACAGCGGGCTCACGTAGTCGGCCGCATGAATCACGATGTCCCGGTCGCGGGCGCGATCATTGAAACCCGGTTCCAGGCCGTCCATGCGCAGTGAATAGCCATGGGTGCCTTCGTAACTTTCCTGGGTGCGGAACAGCCCCAGGCTGGATTGATAACTGCCGATCTGATTGGAGAACTGGGTGGCGAAGTTTTCCCCGGAGTTCTGCCCGTGGGCGACCAGGTCGCGTAGCAGCAGGGTCTGCTTGCGCAGGTCGAAGATCCACAGGCGTCGCGTGGTCGAGGGTTGCGAGTAGTCGATCACCGCCAGGCGCTCGGCTTGTTCGAGTCCACTATTGATCGCGCATTGCATGGCGCTCAGGGCATTTTTCAGAACCCGGGGGTTGAGTTCCGGCGCCGCGTGGGCGAGTCTGCGATACAGCGTCTGTTCAGGGCCGCTGGCGGCCAGGGTAGAACTGCATGGCGCGGCCAGGGTCAGAATGATCAGGCAGAGTCGATAGCAAGAAGTCAGCATGTAGAGAGTGCCTCGGCCGTCAGTACAGGCTCGCGCATCCCGTCGGTCTTTGGGTGGCGTGGTCACAGGCTGCCTGAAGGTTTTTCGCCTCTGCCACAGCTGTAGACCATCAATGCGACGATCATGGATTGGAGTCAAGCCGTTGTTCAAAAAACACGCATGTTACTTGAGCATGTGCCTGTTCGTGGCACCACTGGTCGCGATGGCCGAGGATCCGCTCAGCGATCCGCCCACCCCCTTGCCGTCGGTGATGGCGCAGTTGTCGACCGCCTGCCCAGGCCTGGCGGTACGGCTGGACGCGCCGACACAACAGCGCTTGCGGGTGTTTTACCAGCAGCAGAATGAGGCGCCCGTGTGGTCCGCCAGTGGTCGGCTGGCGGCCTTGCAGGCCCAACTGTCGTTGTTGGCCGATGATGGCCTGGATCCGGCGCGTTACCCGTTGCCTCAGGACACAACTGGCGGCAACGCGCTGTGTACCGATATCGAGATCAGCCGGCAGTATCTGCAAGCCTTACAGGACCTGCATTACGGTCGCTTGCAGCAGGCGCGCTTCGAACCGCTCTGGCAGGCACAGCCGCCGACGCGGGACGTGGACACCGAGCTACTGACACTGGCGGCGACGGGGTTGCAGGATATGGCCCTGGCGTTCGATCAGGCGCGGCCGAATGTCGAGTTGTACCGAAGCCTGCGTCGCGCTTACGCGGCGCAGCGCCAGCAGCCGTTGGCAGATTGGCAGGCGATCGGCGGCGGGCCCTTGCTGCGTCCTGGCATGGAGGACGCGCGGGTGCCGGCATTGGCCCAGCGACTGCTCGCCGAAGGCTATCTGGAGAGCCTGCCCGCCGGGTTGGAAAAGACCTATGGCGAGGAACTGACGCACGCGGTCGAGCACTTCCAGCTCAGCCATTCGCTGCAGGCCGATGGGGTGATCGGTCCGGGCACCCTGACCGAACTGAATATCAGCCCGGCGCTACGGCGCGAGCAGTTGCGCATCAACCTCGAACGCTTTCGCTGGTTGGCGCCGGACCTGGCGCCCGAGGGGGTGCTGGTCAATGTCGCAGCGGCCCAGTTGAGCGTCTACCACGATGGCGCGTCGGTGTGGCAGACGCGCCTGCAAGTGGGACGTGCCGATCGACAGACGCCGTTGTTGAAATCGAGGGTCACCCGGCTGACCTTGAACCCGACCTGGACCGTGCCGCCGACCATCATGCGCGAGGACAAGCTGCCGGCGATCCGCCAGAATCCGACGTACCTGAGCCAACAGAACCTGCAGATACTGGACAGTGAAGGCCATCCGCTGGCGGCGGACGCCATCGACTGGGAGCGGCCTGGCAATATCATGCTGCGCCAGGATGCCGGTCCGAGGAATCCGCTGGGCAAGATCGTCCTGCGTTTCCCCAATCCTTTTTCGGTGTACCTGCACGACACCCCCAGCCAGCCGCTGTTTGCCAAGGGCCCCCGGGCCTTCAGCTCGGGCTGTGTGCGGGTCGAGCAACCGCTGCACCTGCGGGACCTGTTACTGACCCCGGCGGAACGTACGCGGACCGACGAATTGCTGGCCAGCGGTACCACCCACGAATACCGGCTTGCGGCGTCGGTGCCGATCCTGCTCGGTTACTGGACGGTCCAGGTCGATAGCACTGGAGCCTTGCTGTATGCACCGGATATCTATGGGCATGATCCGGTGCTGCTGAAGGCCTTGGGCGGCACGGAGAGTACGTTGAGTACTGTTCGCGCTGATTGAGGTTGGGGGGATCTCATTAACCCGCATCGGGCGATGCGGGTTTTTTGGGCCCGTTGACGAGCGCTTCAAGTTCGCCGTGAATCAGAACTTGTAGGTAACGCCCAGGCCGTAGCCCCACGCGCTGTTTTCGTACTGGGCGCTGTAGGAGCCTTTTTGCGGGTTGTTCAGGTTGACGTTGACATCTTCTTCCTTGAGGTAGGAAACGGCGAGGTCGATGGTCAGGTCGTCGGTTGGGCTGTAGCCGGCACCGACGCTGATGACGCGGCGATCACCCGTCGGGATGCGCACGGAACGATCCGTGTTGTTCGTCGGTGCCTGGTCGACCGACAAACCGCTGCGCAGGATCCATTCCTTGTTGACCCGGTAGGACACGCCGATGGCCGAAGCCCAGGTGTCATGCCAGTTCTCGGGTTCGGTGCTGCTGGTGAGCTGGCTGGCGAGCGGGCCGGTCACACCCTGGTTGTTGATGGTGATGTTTTGCAGGCGACTCCAGCGGGTCCAGGTGGCACCGCCATAGACCGTCCACTGATCATCCAGTTTCTGGGTGATCGAGAAGTCCACGTTCTCTGGTGTGGTGATATCCAGGGAGGTCTTGTAGCGGGCGTCGGCAATGCCCAGGCCGGAGAGGCCAGTGACGCTGGTGTGGCCATCCAGCGAGTAGCTGACCTTGGAGTGGTAGGTCAGACCCAGGCGGGTGGTGTCGGTTGGTTGGACAATCACACCAATGTTGTAGCCCACCGCCGTGTCGTCGCCCTTGACGTCGACAAAGCCGTTACCGATAGGCAGCGTGGAGCTCAGCTCGCCGCTGATGCGGTTGAAGGTCGGACCGAAGCCAATGGACACCACGTCGTTGATGGCGTAGCTGACAGTCGGTTGCAGGGTCACAACCTTGACTTCGCTCTTGCGGCCGTAATTGCTGCCGGCAAAGCCGCTTTCATAATCGGTGATCAGGCCGAAAGGCGCGTAGGCGCCCAGACCCACTGCCCAGCCGTTACCCAGCTGTTTGACCAAGAAGGCATTGGGTACGGAAGTGAACGGGACCATATCGCCGTCGTTGGTGCCGCCTCGACGACCGCCGTTGACGTTCTTGATATCGGTCTTGGCATCAAGCACCGCGGCGCCGGCGGTCACTTGGTCGCGCTTGAGCAGGGACATACCGGCAGGGTTGCCGTAGAGGGTGCTGGCATCTTCGGCGGAAGATGAGCGCCCCGCGTAACCGGTGCCCATCCCGCTGATACTTTGTTCGTTGATGGCAAGACCACTGGCGAACAGTTGGGTGGAGGCCAGGGTAACGGCAAGGCTGAGCGTGGTTTTGAGTATGACTTTTTTCATTATTAGAACTCTGTGGATAATCACGTGCCGCGCAAACTACCAATGTTTCAGTTTCGTATCTATAGGCTGTATCGCTTGAGATAGAGCGGTTTGTAGGGCAATCCGACGAGAATTGGCAGTTTTTTTAGATAATGGGTGTTGGTGATATCTGGCGATCGAAGTGACTGATGAGTCTGAACTTTGCCAGGCGCGAGTGAAGCCTTTTAGTTGTCTTTGTGGTTGGAGCTGCTATCGCCTGATTTGCCCCGTTGCTCTTCTGGAAGCGCCCAGAATAGCGGCGCCCTCCAATCGACAAAAACACGCAAGCCGGCGCTCAAGTGCCGGTTCGGCGCGTAGATGATCGGACGCACTGTCTAGACCTGCAGAAAATGGCTCGCAAGGGGGCCGTGTAAAATCGCTTCAACCGATCCAGAACAAAGAAGGTGCAATGCGGATTGCCCATGCTGCACGCCGTGGGGCTTCCGGGCAGCGGCAGCGCGGTCCTGTTGTTCTCGCCTTACTTCAACTTGGGCATATTGATGATGGATCTGATAAAGGCCTCGTCGGGGCTGCCCATAAGTTCGGAGACATACCACTGGCCTTTGACTTGCCTGAAACCTATATGGATGCCAACCAGTCGCCCGTCATCACGTTCGATCAGGTAAGCCCGGTTTTCAAAGATTTCACCTTTTGTTTCTTTGGGACCCAAGTGTATTTTGTAGATGTCATGTTGCCCGATCCAGCTGGACAGGGCGCCTTGGCTTTTGGAAATCAGATCTTTTTCGTTGGTTTGCCACTGGTCAAAGTGCCCGGCAAAGACCTTGTTCCAGCAGTCCGCCGCCAGTTTTTTTTCAATACATTGAACGTATTGGTTTTCAAATTCGTCTTTGTAGGCAATGGCTTCGTTGGCGTAGGCGGAACTTGCCGTGGCCAGGAGGGACAGGCAAAAAATAGCGTTCTTGAGCATTCTGATCTCATTTTGAATGTAGGCTTTTACCTTGCGGTTCCGCCTTGTATTGCTTAGCCATCGGCATTCGCTTTCGCGCTTGCAGCCGCCCATGGCTCAGGTGTATTCGTCCTACAGTACCTCACCAGGTTCAGGCCTGGATAGTCGGCTTCCGAAGCCCGTGACGACAGCGCGCCCGGCGCGATCCCACGGGTTCGGATGGCAGGGTTCGATCAGGCGGCGTTGGCTTCTTTTTTCAGGCTGCTCATGTCGATCACGAAGCGGTATTTGACGTCGCCCTTGAGCATGCGGCCATAGGCTTCGTTGATGTCTTGAATATCGATTATCTCGATATCCGAGACCAGCCCGTGCCTGGCGCAGAAGTCCAGCATGTCCTGGGTTTCCTGGATGCCGCCGATCAAGGAACCGGCCAGGCTGCGGCGCTTGAAGATCAGGTTGAACACCGACGGCGAAGGGTGCGGACTGTCAGGGGCACCGACCAGCGTCATGGTGCCGTCGCGCTTGAGTAGCGCGAGGAAGGCGTCCAGGTCGTGGGGCGCGGCCACGGTGTTGAGGATGAAGTCCAGGGTGTTGCTGAACGCGGCCATTTCATCCGCGTTCCTGGACACCACGACTTCATTGGCGCCCAGGCGCAGGCCATCTTCGCGCTTGTTCGGCGAGGTGGTGAACAGCACCACATGTGCGCCCATGGCATGGGCGATTTTCACCGCCATGTGCCCCAGGCCACCGAGACCGACCACGCCGACCTTTTTGCCCGGGCCGACTTTCCAATGTTGCAGCGGCGAATAGGTGGTGATACCGGCACACAGCAACGGTGCGACGGCCGCCAAGTTGGCATCGCCATGGGAGATGCGCAGGACGAATTTCTCCTTGACGACGATATTGTCCGAATACCCGCCAAAGGTGTTTTCACCGCCGAACACCGGGCCGTTGTAGGTGCCGGTGAAGCCGTTTTCGCAGTATTGCTCTTCGCCTTCGGCGCAGGACGCACAGTGTTGGCAGCTGTCGACCATGCAGCCGACGCCGGCCAGGTCGCCGACCTTGAATTTGCTGACATGGGCACCGACCGCGGTGACCCGGCCAACGATTTCGTGCCCCGGCACTGACGGGTACAGGGTGTTATGCCATTCATTGCGCGCGGTGTGCAGGTCGGAGTGGCAGACACCGCAGTAGAGGATCTCGATCTGCACATCGTCGGCACCGGGAGCGCGACGTTCAAAGGTGAAAGGCTTGAGTGAATCCTTGGGGTTGTGGGCCGCATAGCTATAAGTCTTGGTCATGGCGTCGTCACCTTGGGTTTCATGGGGCAGGAAAGAACTTGACCAGCATAGCCATTGAATCGTTCAAGCGGATGACGATCCTGAGACCAGAGGGGCTGGCCAGGCTATCCGCACCAGGAAGCCCCCCCGATGGGTGTCAGCCCAGCCAGATGGACAGCTCGACGTCCTCGGCGAACGGCGTGGACAGGAAACCTTCGGCAGGATTGCGCACGCGGGCCAGGTACTCGGGGCTATGGTCGGCATTGTCGGCGATGATCAGCGCACCCGGGCGCAGGCGACTCTGCAGCAGGTTCAGGATATCGGGGTAGAGCGCCTTGGCGCCGTCGAGAAGGACCAGGTCGATGCGTTCCGGGAGGTTGACAGCGAGGGTCTGCAGGGCATCGCCCTGGCGAATCTCCACCAGGTCGACCAGTCCGCCGGCCACCAGGTTTTCCCGCGCTCGCAGTACCTTGGAGGGCTCGAACTCGCTGCCGATCAAGCGGCCGCCACCATTGTCCCGCAGGGCGGCGGCCAGGTGCAGGGTCGAGAGGCCGAACGAGGTGCCGAACTCGACGATCGTCCGTGCCGCGCTACTGCGCGCCAGCATATACAGCAGTGTCCCGGTTTCCCGTGAGACCGCCAGCGGGAAGTCCTTCAAGCGCGTATAGAACTCGAGGTAGTCGGTCTTGCTGCGCATCAGACGCACGCGCTCGGCTTCCGAAATATTGCCAGCGGCGGCGGCGAGGGTTGGCCACGTTGCATCGGCCTCGGCGAACAGGCGGTCGAGCAGGGGCGCGAGGGGGGCTTGGGTCAGGGTGGTCATGGGGTTTTCCCGGTGAGTTCAGTGAGGGTTTATAATGCGAACAAACCTTCATATTTTCTATTCGCATTGTGAGCCCAGCCCATGACCGATCGCCCAAGTCCGCGGATTGCCTCACGCAAACAGCCCAAGCAGGTTCGCTCCAATGACCTGGTCGATTCGATTCTGCAAGCGGCTATTCAGGTTTTGGCGAAGGAGGGCATGCGCCGCTTTACCACCACACGGGTCGCCGAGCGGGCCGGGGTCAGCGTCGGATCGGTGTATCAGTATTTCCCGAACAAGGCGGCGATCCTTTTTCGCCTGCAGAGTGATGAGTGGCGCGAGACCACCGAAATGCTACGCGGCATTCTTGAAGACCCGCGCCACCCGCCCCTGGAACGGCTGCGTCTGCTGGTTCACGCGTTTATCCGCTCCGAATGCGATGAGGCCGAGGTCCGCGTGGCGCTGGATGACGCCGCGCCGTTTTATCGCGACGCGCCCGAGGCTCGGGAGGTAAGGGCTGCGGGAGCGCACATCGTCGAGGTATTTATGCGCGAGGTACTACCCGATGCTAGCGACGCGATCCGTGCCGTGGCCGGCGATCTGATCAAGGCGACACTCAGTTCGGTGGGCAAGCAGTTTTCGGAAAGCCCGCGAACCCCCGCGCAGATCGAAACCTACGCGGATGCCATGGCCGATATGTTTTGCGCTTACCTGCGAGGTCTCGGACACGGTTGAGAACCTTCGTGTGCTCAGGCCGCTTGATCCAGGACTCGTTCATCCCGTTCAGTATCGGTATCGTCCTCGATCGAACCACGATCGAGAAACAGAAACACCACGGCCGCCGTCAGCACGGTGATAACGGTCAGTACCCGCAGCAAGCTGCTGAACGCGGCACTGTAGCCCTCGGCTAGTGCGGCTTGTCCTGCGGTGGGCAGCAGTTGTGTGGCACCGGCCAGGTCGCCGCTGACCAGATGCTGCGCGGCACCGACGATGTCCGGCGTCGCCGCGCCACCGAGATGACTGGCGGTGAGCGCTGACAGCAGTGCAGTGACGACGGCAATGGCCACACCTTCACCGGCCACCCGGGTGGTGCTGAAAATACCGGTGGCCATGCCGGCGCGCTCCTTGGGCACCACGCTGACTGCCATGCCGTCCATCAAGCCCCAGGGCAGGCTGATGCCGACACCGATCACGAACATCGGCCAGGCCAGTTGCATGGCTGAACTGCCCACCGGCACGTGACTCAACCAGAACAGCCCGGTGGCACATACCAGCAGGCCACTGCCGCACAAGGTCGAGGGCGATAGCCAGCGGGTCAGGTAACCGGCGACGACCGGCAGTACCAACAACGGCGCCGATAACGCGATCAGCAACCAGCCGGCCGCGATCTCGCTCATGCCTTCGATGCCGACAAAACGGATCGGCAGCAGTATCAGCAGTACCACGAAGGAATAGGCCGGTGCGGCCGCCAGCAGTTGCACGCCGACGAAGCGCGGGAAGCGGAACAGCGTCAGGTCGAGCATGGGCTGGGCGACCCGCTGCTCGATCACGACGAAGGCCACGAAGGACAGCAGCGCGATGGCGAACAGACCGAGCACCTGCGGATCGGCCCAACCGCTTTCCGGCGCTTTGAGGATGGCAAAGGTGAAAATCCCCAGCGCCCAGGTGAAGGTGATCGCGCCGGGCCAATCGATGCCGGCCGCCTCGGGGTTGCGTGACTCGTGCATGTAACGCGCGGCCAGCAGCAGCGAGATGGTCGCCAGCACGGTGATCAGCAGGAAGATCAGCGGCCAGCCAAACGCCTCGATTATCGCGCCGGCCGCCACGGGGCCGAAGGCCAGGCCGATACCGAAGCTGGTGCCGACAAAACTGAACGCACGGATGCGCCCCGGTCCGTCGAAGACTTGCGCCAGGGCGGCCATGCCGCCGGAGAAGGCGGCCGCGGCGGCCAACCCCTGGGCCGCGCGCAGGACGTCGAACAGCGCCAGGCCGGGGGCGAAGGGCAATACCGCGGCGAGCAGGGCAAAGGCGCTGACGCCGCCGAGGAAGATTTTTTTGCGGCCATAGTTGTCGGCCAATGCCCCGGCCAGCATCAGGCAACTGCCGAAGGTCAGCATGAAGGCGTTGGTGACCCAGTTCAGTTCCATTGGCGAGCCACCGAAGGTCCGGCCAATGGCAGGCAGGGCAACGGCTGCCGCGGTGAAGTTGAAAGGCATGGTGATGGCCGTGATGCACACGGCCAGCAGAATCAGCCGCTGTTGAAGCAAGCGTGGAATGGGCATGTTCGCAGATCCTTGTCGCGGGCAGGTGCAGGCGCCCTGGGTGAGCGTGATGACGGCCGCGATTCGGTGGGTTGCCCGGGCAGTCAGAACAGCCAAGGATTTTAAGGAGCGAGTAATCTGGTAAAAAGCGGTAAATATTCCGCCCATATCGGAATAAAAGGATCGAATAGGAGGGGCAAGTGGATCGACTGAGTGGCTTGATGGCCTTTATCCGCACGGCCGAGCTGGGCAGTTTCGTGGCGGCGGGCAGGGCGCTTGGCCTGTCGGCTTCGGCCGTCGGCAAGGGCGTGACCCGGCTTGAGCAGCAGTTGGGTGTCCGTTTGTTCCAACGTTCGACCCGCAGCCTCAGCCTGACCGACGAGGGCAGGGTGTTCCAGGAACGTTGCCGGCGCATCCTCGATGACCTCGACGACGCCCAGGCAACCTTGTCGCAGTCCACGGAAATCCCCCGTGGGCGCTTGCGGATCAGCATGCCGGCGGCCAGCTATCAGTTGTTCCAGTCGGTACTGACGGCATTCATGGCGTTGTATCCGGATATCGAACTGGACCTCGACTTCAGCGACAAGCTGGTGGATGTGATCGAGGAAGGAATGGATATCGTCATTCGCAGCGGCAACCTGCCGGACTCGCGCTTGATGAGCCGACCCTTGCCTGGCGTGCAACCGGTACTGTGCGCCGCGCCGGCGTACCTGGAACGGCATGGCACGCCGCAGACCCCGGCGGAACTGGATGACCACCTGGCGGTGCGTTTTCGCTACTTCAAGAATGGCAAGCTGCTGGATTTTCCATTATTGCGCGAGGAGGGCGCGCGGGAGCCACGGACCCGCACGGTGATGATCAGCAACAATATGGAAATGGTCCTTGGGGCGCTGGTCAAGGGCTTTGGCCTGGGTACCATCCCCGACTTTCTCGCTCGCGAGGCCCTGGCCGACGGTTCGTTGCGCTGCCTGCTGCATGGCTATCTGATCCCGCCGGACAGCATGAGCATCGTCTGGCCTTCGAGCCGCCAGCTGTCGCGCAAGATTCGCGTGTTCGTGGATTTCATGTGCGAGCGGCTGGAACAGGAGGCGGCGCAGTTGCGCACGACCATCGCCCAGGAGTGTCTTTATTCCCGCAGGAGCAAGAGCCAGCAGGCTCGATAGGGCGGTTGACGATAACCCACCGGGGGGCCGACCTCAGCTGTCAATCGCCACCCAGCAATGAGCGGGCGAAATCATCCGAGGCGATAAAGTCCAGGGTCTTGCGCAGTTGCACGGTTTCTTCCTCACCGAACGCCTGCTCGAAACGACTCGACATCCGTTGGGAGATCAGCCGGGCTTCTTCGTATTTGCGCCGGCCGTCTTCGGTCAGCAGCACGCGCCGGCTACGGCGGTCGAGCTCGTCCACCTGCAACTCCACCAGCCCGTCGCGTACCAGCGGTTTGAGGGTATGGCCGAGGGCCGAAAGATCCATCACCAGAGACTGCGCCAGATCGCGCATTTTCGGCTGATCGGCGCGGGCGATATGCGACAGCAGGGAGTACTGGGTAGCCTTCAGGCCGCAGGGTGCGAACGCTTCGTCATAGATTTGTCCCAGACGCCTGGAAGCACGGCGCACGGCGCCATTGGCACAACTGCTGGCCTGGGAACTGTCGGGACTGGGTGGCGCACATTTCAAGGGCTGATCACTCTCTAATGCAAAGGTCGAGCCAGTAATTATGCCTGTGACAGCCTTGAGAACAAGGTTTTTCAGGTCATGGGGCGGAGTCGACATGTCCTGTGACAAATATACTTGCGTATGCCTCTAAAATCTATATCGTGGCATATGCCTCTTTATAGCCTGTATATCAGTACCGTTAGCCGTCTTCACTGTCCAACCTCCTGTCTGGATCACCTCTATGCTGAGCCTCGTGCGCATAGCTTTGCGGCGCCCCTATACCTTTGTTGTACTGGCTATCCTTATCCTGATCATCGGTCCTCTCGCGGCCTGGCGAACGCCCACGGATATCTTTCCGGAAATTCGCATTCCGGTGATTGCGGTGATCTGGCAGTACACCGGGCTGCCGCCGGACCAGATGGCAGGGCGGATCACTTCGCCCTTCGAACGGGTGCTGACCACCACGGTCAACGACATCCGCCATATCGAGGCGCAGTCCCTGAGCGGCTATGGGATCGTCAAGGTGTTCTTCCAGCCCGGGGTCAATATCAGCACCGCCAACGCCCAGCTGACCTCGGTGTCCCAGGCGATTCTGCGTAACCTGCCGCCCGGCACCGTACCGCCGCTGATTCTCAATTACAGCGCCTCGACGGTGCCTATCGTGCAACTGGCCTTGTCGGGCAGCGGCCTCAGCGAGCAGAAGCTCGGCGACCTCGGGCTCAATACCGTGCGCCTGATGCTGACCACGGTGGCCGGTGCGGCGCTGCCCTATCCGTTCGGTGGCAAGAGCCGCCAGGTGCAGATCGACCTGGATTCGGCGCGGATGCAGGCGCGGGGGCTCTCGGCACAGGATGTCGCCACTGCCCTGGCGACACAGAACGTGATTACCCCAGTGGGCACGCAGAAGATCGGCAGCTATGAGTACATGCTGCAGTTGAACAACGCCCCCTCGGACTTCAGGGACCTGGAAAACCTGCCGATCAAGACCGCCGACGGCACCACTGTGCTGATTCGTGACGTTGCCACGGTCCGCGACGGCAACCCGCCGCAGACCAATATTGTTCACGTCAACGGTAACCGCTCGGTACTGCTTCCGGTGCTCAAGACCGGTTCGGCGTCGACGTTGGGGGTGATCGCGGGCATCAAGGACAAGCTGGCTGACTCCAAGGCGGCCTTGCCCCCCAACTTGAATATCGACCTGATCGGCGACCAGTCCCTGTTCGTGCGTTCGGCGATCAGCGGCGTGGCGCGCGAAGGCGTGATCGCGGCGGCGCTGACCAGCCTGATGATCCTGTTGTTCCTCGGCAGTTGGCGCTCGACGGTGATTATTGCCACGTCGATTCCGCTGGCGATCCTGGCTTCGATCGCCACCTTGTCGGCACTCGGCGAGACCCTGAATATCATGACCCTGGGCGGGCTGGCGCTGGCGGTGGGGATTCTGGTGGACGATGCCACGGTGACCATCGAGAACATCAACTGGCACCTGGAGCAGGGCAAACCGGTGGAAACGGCGATACTCGACGGTGCGGCGCAGATCGTCACGCCGGCCTTCGTTTCCTTGCTGTGTATCTGCATCGTGTTCGTGCCGATGTTCTTCCTCGACGGGGTGGCGCGGTTCCTGTTCGTGCCAATGGCCGAAGCGGTGATTTTTGCCATGATCGCCTCGTTCCTCCTGTCGCGGACCCTGGTGCCAACCCTGGCCAACTACCTGCTCAAGCCCCACCTGCATGGCGAGGACGGGCAGGCCCTGGTCGCGCCGTCGAACAATCCCCTGGTGCTGTTCCAGCGCGGCTTCGAAGCGCGGTTCGAGGCCTTTCGCGGGTATTATCATGAGGCGCTGGAAAGTGCCTTGCGGCATCGGCGTACGGTGGTTGTGGCGATGCTTGCCTTTGTCGTTGCCTCGTTTGCCCTGTTGCCGTTCCTGGGCCGCAACTTTTTCCCCGCAGTCGACTCCGGGCTGATTCTGCTGCATGTGCGTGCGCCGATTGGTACGCGGGTGGAGAGCAATACCCGGCTGATCAGCGAGGTCGAGAATTCGATCCGCAAGGTGATTGAGCCGCAGCAACTGGCGGCGCTGGTGGACAACATCGGCTTGGCCATCAGCGGTATCAACGTGGCCTACAACAACACCGGCACCGTAGGTTCCCAGGACAGCGATATCCAGATCAGCCTGAACGAGGACCACCGGCCAACGGCTGAATACGTGCGGGAGTTGCGTGAGATCCTGCCGCGCGAATTCCCCAACGCGGTGTTCTCGTTCCCGGCTCCGGACATTGTCGGGCAGATTCTCAACTTCGGTTCTTCGGCGCCCATCGACCTGCAGATCACCGGTAACAACCTGGCGGCCAACTTCAGCTATGCCAACAGCTTGCTGCGTGAGGTCCGCCGGGTGCCGGGAGTGGTGGATGCACGTATCCAGCAATCGCAGCAACTGCCGACCTTCAAGATCGATGTCGATCGGACCCGGGCGCAGTTGGTCGGCCTGACCGAACGTGACATCACCAACAGCCTGGTGGTCAACCTGGCCGGATCCAGCCAGGTGGCGCCGACGTTCTGGCTCAACAACGCCAACGGCGTTTCCTACCCGATTGTCCTGCAAACGCCGCAATACAGCCTCGACAATCTGGCCGCGCTGCACAACCTGCCGTTGACCGGCAGCGGCGGCGCGGCGGAGCAGACCCTCGGTGGCCTGGCCTCGATCGAGCGCAGCCACAGCAACTCGGTGGTGACCCAATCGGATATCCAGCCGGTGGTCGAGATCCTGACCTCGATCCAGGATCGTGACCTGGGCGGGGTAGCCGCCGATATCCAGAAGATCATCGTGGCCCATGCCGGCGAAGTCCCCAGCGGCTCGAAAGTTCAGTTGCAGGGGCAGGTACAGACCATGAGCTCGGCCTTCAGCGGCTTGCTCTTCGGTTTGCTCGGCGCGGTAGTGCTGATCTACCTGCTGATCGTGGTCAACTTCCAGTCCTGGAGCGACCCGTTCGTGATCATCACCGCTTTGCCGGCGGCGCTGGCGGGGATTGTCTGGATGCTCTTCGTGACCCACACACCGCTGTCGGTGCCGGCCCTGACGGGGGCGATCATGTGCATGGGGGTGGCGACCGCCAACGCGATCCTGGTGGTGAGTTTCTGTCGCGAACGCCTCGCCGAGCATGGTGATCCGCTGCAGGCGGCCCTGGAGGCCGGCTTTACCCGCCTGCGGCCGGTGCTGATGACCGCCATCTCGATGATCATCGGCATGGCGCCCATGGCCTTGAGCCTGGGCGAGGGCGGGGAGCAGAACGCCCCGCTGGGCCGCGCCGTGATCGGCGGCCTGGGTTTCGCCACCATCGCCACGTTGTTCCTGGTGCCACTGATTTTCAGTCTTGTCCACGGGCGCGATGCGCGCGCCGCATCACCTGCCATCGCGATTCAAGGGGTCTGACATGTCCATCGATACCATCGTACCCAATCCGACCCCTCGCGGACGTTCACGTCGGGGTCTGGTCGGCCTGCTGCTGGGGTTGGCCTTCCTGGTCGCCGTTGTGGTGCTGGGCATCAGCGTGCGGGCCAGCGAGTCGCGGCAGCTGAAAACCTGGACCAACGCCCAGGCGCTGCCCAGTGTCAATCTGATTACGCCGGGCGTGCAGGCCCAGGGCCCGGTCCTCAACCTGCCGGGGCGGATGGAGGCTTACTCGCGGGCCTCGATCTTTGCCCGGGTCAATGGTTACCTCAAGTCCTGGAAGGTCGACATCGGCGCCCACGTCAAGGCTGGGCAACTGCTGGCCGAGATCGATACCCCTGAACTCGACCAGCAGTTGCTGCAGGCCCGTGCCAACTTGGCCTCGGCGCAGGCCAATGCGACGCTGGCCGAAACCACGGCCAAGCGCTGGCAGGCGATGCTGGCGTCCGATTCGGTGTCGCGCCAGGATGTCGATGAGCGCACCGGCGACCTGGCGGCGAAACGGGCCAACGTCAAGTCGGCCCAGGCCAATGTCGAGCAGTTGGTCGCGACCAAGGGCTTCCAGCGCCTGACCGCACCGTTCGAAGGGGTGGTCACCGCGCGCTCCACCGACGTCGGCGCGCTGATCAGCGCCGGTGGCAGCGCCGGACGGGAGTTGTTCGCCGTTTCGGATGTCAGCCGCCTGCGGATCTACGTGCAAGTGCCGCAGACCTTCTCGCCGCAGATCCGCATCGGCACCACGGCACGGCTCACGGTGCCTGAATACCGCAAGGAATCCTTCAACGCCCGGGTGATTGCCACTGCCGACGCGGTGACGGCATCTTCCGGTAGCACCCTGGTGCAATTGCTGGTGGACAACCCGGGCGGTCGCCTGCTGCCGGGCGGCTATACCAGTGTGCAGTTCGATCTGCCGGTACAGACCGATGTACTGCGCCTGCCCGCCAGCGCCCTGGTGTTCGACGATCACGGCATGCGGGTCGCGACCCTCGACAAGAACGATCATGTGCAGTTCAAGGCCATCAGCATTTCCCGGGACTTTGGCGACTCCGTGGAGATCGGCAGCGGCCTGGGCGCCAGTGACCGGGTGATCGACACGCCACCCGATGGCCTGGGCGACAACGACGCGGTACGGGTGGAGATCAAACCCCATGGCTAAACACAGCGCGCCGTGGCCCTCGGGCTTGTGTCTGATCGCGACCCTGGGCCTGAGTGCCTGCTCGCTTGCGCCGCCGATGAACGTGCCGAAGACCCCCGAGCCCGGGCAGTTCCATACCCAGGGCCCGTGGACGCTGGCCACGCCCAACGATCAGTCCAGCCGGGAAGGCTGGTGGCGCATCTACAATGACCCGCAACTGGACGCCATGCAGCAGCAGTTGCTCGACCACAACCCCGACCTGAGCGCCGCGTTGGCGCATTATCTCCAGGCCCAGGCGTTTGTTGCCCAGACCCGCTCCGGGTTGTTTCCCAAGGTCGAGGCGATCGGCAATGGCCAGCGCCTGCGCCAGTCGGAAACGCGACCGTTGCGTTCGTCCACCTCGCCGAATGTCTACAGTTCCGCCACCCTGGGCGTCGAGGTGGACTATGAGGTCGACCTCTGGGGCCGGGTGCGCGACTCGGTGGCGGCGGGTGTCAACGAAGCCCAGGCGGCACAGGCCGATCTGGCCTCGGTGCGCCTGAGCCTGCAGGCCCAGTTGACGGACAATTACATCCATCTGCGCGGCCTCGACTGGCAGAACCAGTTGCTGAGCGAAACCCGCGATGCCTATACCAAGGCGCTGAGCCTGACCGAGGGGCTGCACGGTGGTGGGATCGTCTCCGGCCTGGATGTGGCGCGGGCGCGTACCCAGCTGTCCTCGGTCAAGTCGCAGTTGAGCCAGAATCGAGTGCAGCGGGCGTTGATCGAGCATGCGATTGCCGCGATGCTGGGTGAGTCGGCGTCGACCTATGCCATTGCCTCGAACACCGCGCCGATGGCCTTGCCCAATGTCCCCACGGGCCTGCCTTCGACGCTGTTGCAGCGGCGCCCGGACATTGCCGCCGCCGAACGCCGGATCGCCGCCGCCAACGCCCGGATCGGCGTGGCCCGGGCCGCCTGGTTCCCGGCCATCACCCTGAGTGCCCAGGGCGGCTATCAAAGTGATGAGTTCGCCAACCTGCTGACGGCCCCGAACCTGTTCTGGGCCCTTGGTCCTTCGCTGGTGGCAACCCTGTTCGACGCGGGTGCACGCCAGGCCCAGGTGGATATTGCCAAGGCGGCCACCGATGAGGCGGCGGCCAAGTACCGCAGTCTGGTGCTCGGTGCTTTCGAGCAGGTCGAGGACAACCTTTCGACCATCGCCGGGCTGGACAGCGCCCTGGTCGACCAGCGTGACGCCGCCGCGGCCGCGCAGTATTCCGAGGACCTGTCCCTGGCCCGCTACCGCCAGGGCGCTGTCGCCTATCTGGATGTGGTGACGGCGCAGGTCGCTTCGCTGGAAGCACGACGTTCGGTACTGCAATTGCAAACCCAGCAGTTGAGCGCCAATGTCGGCTTGATCAAGGCGCTGGGTGGTGGTTGGAATATCACGAAGTTGAACGCCAAGCCTGAGGTTGCAGTCAATCAGGCTGGCGCAGGCAGCGCCGCGGCGCCCCATTGACCCCAAGGAGTATATCGAGCATGACCCACTCATCAGAATACCTGCCACCCAAGGTCTGGACCTGGAGCCGCGAAAACGGCGGTAAATTCGCCAGTATCAATCGCCCGATCGCCGGTGCGACCCACGACCAGGACCTACCGGTCGGACGTCACCCGCTGCAGCTGTATTCCCTGGCCACGCCCAATGGCCAGAAGGTCACCATCCTGCTGGAGGAACTGCTGGCGCTCGGTCACTCGGGGGCGGAATACGACGCCTGGTTGATCCGTATTGGCGAGGGGGAACAGTTCGGCAGTGGTTTTGTCGGTGTGAATCCGAACTCCAAGATCCCGGCGTTGATGGATTACAGCGGCCCGAAACCGATTCGGATCTTCGAGTCGGGGGCGATCTTGCAGTACCTCGCCGAGAAGTTCGGCGTGTTCCTCCCGACCGAGCCCGCGGCCCGTGCCGAATGCCTGTCCTGGTTGTTCTGGCAGATGGGCAGCGCGCCGTACCTGGGCGGCGGCTTTGGGCATTTCTATGCCTATGCGCCGACCAAGATCGAATATGCGATCGACCGATTTGCCATGGAAACCAAGCGCCAGCTCGACGTGCTCGACAAGCGGCTTGCCGTCAGCGAATACATCGCGGGCAGCGAGTACAGCATCGCCGACATCGCGATCTGGCCCTGGTATGGCGGTCTGGTGAAGGGGCGGCTCTACGAGGCGGCGGAATTTCTTTCGGTACAGGACTACCCGCATGTCCGGCGTTGGGCCGATGCCATCGACGCACGTCCCGCCGTGCAGCGTGGGCGCATGGTCAACCGGGTCTCCGGGGAGCCTTCCAGCCAGCTGCGCGAGCGTCATGATGCGAGCGATTTCGACACCCGCACCGAAGACAAGCTGACTGTTGCGAGTGAGTAGTCCTGGCGATAACGACGTCTACGCAAGATGACGAGGCGGCGTGCGGTGGTTGCCCGGGTAAGGAGGTGACAAGCTGGAGAGCGCTTATTATAATTTGATTATCATAGGCCGCTTCAGAGTGTCGACACCTCCATGGAAAGCAAGACCGCACGCTTGACCGTACTGATTGATCCGGTCAAGAAAAAGGCCCTTGAGGAGCTTTGCGCTGCTCAGGACCTGACGCCGTCCCAGGTGGTTCGCCAGCTGATTCGCGACTATCTGGAAACCCACGGTGTTTCCTATTCTACCCAAAGCAAGGCGGCTGGCAGGGGGCAGTGACCCGGCCATGCGACGCCAGGCAGGCCGCGGTTACTGCCTGGGTGGGCTGGCTGCGCTCAGTGCCGAATTGAAGTCGGCATGGTAATGCTCAGGCCCCAGCGCCTGGAGTATCCCGGCCTTGCGCAGCTTGCCGAGGACTTTCTCGTTGGCTTCGCACAACTTCACGGCAATACTGCGGTTGCGTAACTGCTCGATGACTTCAAGCAGGGTCTGCAAGCCGGTGATGTCCATGAAGGGCACGTGATTCAGGCGAATGATCAGGGTCCCGGGGTCGGTGTGGGTCTGCGCCAGGACACGTTCGAAGGTTTCCGCCGCGCCGAAGAACAACGGCCCCTCAATGCCATAGACCAGGACATTCGGCGGCAAATCGACATGGCCGTTGAGGCGCAGCTCGACTTCCAGGTCCTTGCCGACCATTTTCTGCACTTCCACCGAAGACGCCATCCGCCGCATGAATTGCAGCATGGCGAGAATGACGCCGATATTCACCGCAATGGTCAGGTCGCTGAAGACCGTCAGCAGGAAGGTGATCAGCAATATCGCGATATCAGCCCGTGGCGCCCGCTGGAGCATGCGCTTGAAGTGTTTCAGCTCGCTCATGTTGTAGGCTACGACAAACAGGATGGCCGCAAGGGCGCACAGCGGGATGTTCGAAGCCAACGGTGCCAGGAAAGAAATCAGCAGCACCAACGTGAGCGCATGGGCCAGTCCGGCCAGCGGGCTGTTGCCGCCGTTGCGGATATTGGTGGCGGTTCGGGCAATCGCCCCGGTAGCGGCAAAACCACCGAACAAGGGACTGAGCAGGTTGGCGATGCCCTGGCCGATGAGTTCCTGGTTGGAGTCATGCCGGGTGCCGGCCATGCCATCGGCGACCACCGCCGAGAGCAACGACTCGATGGCGCCCAGCATGGCGATGGCGAACGCCGGGCCAATCAATTCGATGATTCGCGGCAGGGTCACTTCCGGCAGGCTCAAGGTCGGCAGCCCCTGGGGGATTCCGCCGAAGGCACTGCCGATCGTGGCCACCCCGGAAAACTGGAAAATCGACTGTATGACGGTAGCGACCACCATCGCCACCAACGGCCCGGGCACGCGTTTCATGCCGGGTAGCCGGGGTGTGAGCAGGACCAGCAGCAGGCTCAGGAGCGCCAGCAGGGTGGTCGCCGGATGAAGGTTTGGTAGCGCTTCGAGCAGGTGCCAGAGCCGCTCATGGAAATGTCCGTCGGCGATTTTCGGCAGGCCGAAGAAATCTTTCCATTGCCCGACCCAGATAATTACCCCGATGCCGGCGGTGAAACCGACGATCACCGGATCAGGGATGAACTTGATAATGGCGCCGAGCCGGGTGATCCCGAGCGTCAGCAGAATCGCCCCGGCCATGAACGAGGCTATCTGCAGGCCGTCAATGCCGTAACGGGCCGTGATGCTGGCCAGGATCACGATAAAGGCGCCCGTGGGACCGGCGATCTGCACCCGGCTGCCGCCGAACAAGGACACCAGCAGGCCACCGACAATGGCGGTGTAGATGCCTTGTTCGGGCTTGACCCCCGAGGCGATGGCAAAGGCCATGGACAGCGGTAGCGCGACGATCCCGACGATAACGCCCGCGACCAGGTTGCGCGACCAGTGCTTGCGCCCCAGCAATCCGGACTTCCAGGCTTCTCGTATCGCAATCATGACGCTTACTCCAAGGTGGTCATGTGCATAACATTAACATGCAATGATAACCAAAGAGCAATAGGCTGCCTGCAACCCTGGGCGATGTTCGACCCCTTGCCGGTCGCCATCGTCGATCAGCCGCCGCGGCCGCCAATCAGCCGCAGCCAGGGCGGCAGATGGACGGCGCCCATGATCAGGTACATCGTCAGCATGCCGTTGAGCGCAAAGGCTCCCGGCGTGGAAGCACAGATCATATCCGTGCCTGGGTCGAGGGCCGTGAGCAGTGCCATGATGGCGAAGATTGGCGCGGCCGCCAGGCACAGCCCGTCGGCAATACCCAGGGCATTGCCGACGGGCGTGCCTGTCGATCTGCCTTCCAGAGCCCGCTTGGACGAGAACATGCGGGTTACTCCTGGCCGTATTCGTCGTGGCGCCGCCACCAGATACCTTGTTCGTTGCGGCCCTTGGGTGCGCGGTCGAGCCATTGATACATGCCCCAGATACCATCCACCCCACGCGCATAGGCGGAGTAGGTGTGGTAGACCTCGCCTTTTTCGAGCACGAAGGCACTGATGCCGGGCCGGTCACGGGTGTAGGTGGCAATGTCGGTGCCGGTCGTCGAGGCGATCCGCGCAATCGGACTTTCGCTGCCCTGCAACTGCCATTCCTGGACGGTCTGGCCTCTCTGGGGACCCGCCAAGGGCGCTTCGCGCAGATAGTTATAGACGATGCCGCCCTCGCGCTGCTGCTCTTCGCTGAACCAGACGTTGAAGTCGCTGTTGAAATCGCTGCCGAACGAGCTGGCCCAGTCAAAGCTCCAGCCCATGCGTTGCTTGAACGCTTGCAGCTTGGCCAGCGGTGCCCGCGAGATGGCGGTGAAGGCGACATCATGGTGCTCGAGATGGACAACGACACCATTGAAACCATCGGCGATCGAGGAACAGGACGGGCAGCCGGCACTGTAATCGGGCCCGAACATGAAGTGATAGACGAGCAGTTGCGAGCGGCCCTTGAACAGTTCCTGCAACGAGACGCTGCCCGCCGGGGTGTCGAAGCGGTAGGCCTTGTCGATCCGTACCCAGGGCAGGGCCTGACGTCGCAGGGCCAGGGCGTCGCCACGTCGGGTCAGTTCTTTTTCATCCGCCAGCAGTTCGAGTCGCGCCGCCAGCCATTCTTCGCGGGTGCCTATCTTCTGTGTGCTCATCATGGTTCTCCATTTGCCATTGCTCGTCGTACCATCGGTCGTGCGAGCAGTTACCGGGTGGTTGTGAGCAGACTAAGGCGGGCCCAGCGGATGGTGGGAGTGACAAGTTTGACGGGATGTTCATGGACGCGCTGATCAGCGCCGCGGCGCGCTTGCTTGCGCGCGGTGATGTCCTCGGCGCCTTGAAGCGGGTCGCCCTGCGCGACGACGGGCCCGCGCTTGCGCTGCGCGGTATTGCCATGGCGCAATTGGGCGAACGGGTTCGCGCCAGGGCCCTGCTCAAGCTGGCCGCCCGTGCCTTCGGTTCGCAAGAGGTGGTGGCGAGGGCGCGCTGCGTCGTCGCCGAAGCCGAGATCGCACTGGTCTCGCGTGACCTGGCCTGGCCGGCCAAGACCCTGGCGAGTGCGCGGGCGGTGCTTGAGGAGCATGGCGACCATTTGAATGCCGCGCATGCCCGGCACCTGGAAATCCGGCTGCTGCTCTTGACCGGCCATCTTGACGAGGCCGCAGGTCTGCTGGGCGAGCTTGAACCGACATTGCTGCCCCCACCATTGAGGACCGCTTACGAGTTGGCCAGCGCCGGGATCGCTATCCGGCGCTTGCAGACGGGCGCGGCGCGCGCCGCGCTGCAGCGGGCGGAAAATGCCGCGCATGAGGCGGGGATTCATGCGCTCGCCGCCGAAGTCGAAAGCGCCGCCCAGGTGCTGAGCAGGCCAGCGGCACGCCTGATCACGCGGGGCGAGGAGCGCTTGATAGGGCTGGAGGAAGTCGAGCAACTGTTTGCCTCGGCGGCGCTGGTGGTGGATGCCTGCCGCTACACGGTGGGTGAGGGCAATGCGCGGGTATCGCTGACGACGCGGCCGGTCTTGTTCGTGTTGCTCCGTGCCCTTGCCGAGAACTGGCCAGGCGCTGTCTCGCGGCAGACCCTTATCGCCCGGGCATTCCGCGGCAAGGAGGCCGACGAATCGCAGCGGGTCCGGCTACGGGTCGAAATCGGCCGGCTGCGGGGCGAGATTCGTCCATTCGCGCAGGTGAGGGCGACCGGCGAGGGCTTTGTGCTCACGTTGCGACAGGCCCAGGCGCTGGTCATCCTGGCGCCGCCGGTCGAGGAGCGGTATGGCGGCGTGCTCGCGCTTTTGGCCGATGGCGAATCCTGGTCGAGCTCGGCCCTGGCGATCGCCCTGGGGACAAGCCCGCGCACGGTGCAGCGGGCGCTCGATGCCCTGGCGGCGACAGGCAAGGTGCAAGGCTTCGGCCGCGGACCGGCACGCCGCTGGGCGCTTGCATCCGTACCGGGATTCCCGTCAGTCTTGTTACTCCCAGGTCCGCTGACCAGCGGCTAGACTGAGCTCATGAAAAACTCTCAAGCTGAAATTCTTCGTGAATATGGGCCTTTTCCAGGCGCCGACTCGGTGGCTGGCGTGACTTATGACGGCCAGCATGTCTGGTTTGCCTCGGGCGACAGGCTCAACGCCCTCGACCCGGAAACCGGGGAGGTGGTGCGTTCGATCGAGGTTGCCGCACAGGCCGGAACCGCCTTCGATGGCCAGTACCTGTACCAGATTGGCGAAGGTCGTATCCGCAAGATCGATCCAAAGAGCGGTGAGCTGCTCTCGACCATCCCGGCCCCCGGCAATGGCGGCGACTCCGGGCTGGCCTGGGCCGAAGGGACACTGTGGGTCGGGCAGTATCAGGGCCGCCGGATCCATCAGGTCGATCCCGAAACCGGGGCCGTTCTGCGCATTATCGAATCGAACCGCTTCGTCACGGGGGTTACCTGGGTCGATGGCGAGCTTTGGCATGGTACTTGGGAAGACGACAAGAGCGATGTCCGGCGGCTCAATCCGCAAACCGGCGCGCTGCTGGAACGCATCGATATGCCCGCTGGCATGGGGGTGTCGGGGCTTGAGTCGGATGGTGAAAATCGGTTTTTTTGCGGTGGCGGGAATAGCGGCAGGATCCGCGCGGTCCGCCGCCCCAGGTAAGCCGGCAGACCTGCTGCGCTTATCCGGACGCCATCGCCGGCAAGCCGGCTGCCACCGCTCCGTGTATCACCGCACACCATCGTGGTGCCCGAAACTGGGTTGCAACGGGTGCTGCGATCCATTTTTTTCGAGCTGTCTCTGCTCGGAAAAACGTACAAGCTTTTCTATCTTTACTCCGCGATTTCGCTAGCTAACCGTACGCCGGGCAGTGCTAAAAAGCACACTGAACAACGCCTGGAAAAAACATGACATCCTCCTCACTCCCTCGTTCCCACTCAGGATTTGGCGCTTTCTGCATGGCCAGTTTCCTGCTTTCGGTCGCTTACGGCTCAACCTTCCTGCTGGCCTTGCTGGTCAAGTCCTTTGGCGGCAACGAACATGATGCCGGGCAGGTCATTGCCACCGCGATGCTCAGCACCCTGGCCGCAGTCGTCGGCTCGGGGCATCTGATGAATCGCTGGGGCGCCGCGCGCTGTGTCGCCTTCGCCGCCGGCTGCCTGGCCTGTGCTTCGCTGGGTTTTGCGCTGGTTCCGGGGCTGGGGGGCGCGCTGATGTCTTGCGCTCTGGTGCTGGGCCTGGGCTGGGGGATTTTCTACACCCTGGGACCGATCATGGTCACGGCAATGGTCGAACCGGCGCGGCGCACCCACTGCTTTGCCTTGCTCTCGGGCAGCATGTTGAGCGGTATCGGCAGCGGGCCGATCAGCGGCAAGCTCGCCGGTTACTTCGGCTTGCCGATCCAGACGGCATTCTTCTGCGCCGCCGCCACCGCGATACTCGGCGGGCTGTATTTCTGGCACCTGGGTGGTCGCGACCAGACGGGCGCCACTAACCGGCCGGTCATCAAGATCAGCGTGGCGTCAGCCGTTCAGGTGCTGCGCTCCAGGTCCGTGTTCTCGATCCTGATGGTCGGGCTGGGCGGTGCGATCTTCGGTGGCCTGGGCAGCTTTCAAACCAGCTATGCGGCCAGCCTCGGACTCGACTATTCGCTGTTTTTCCTCTGTTTCATGGGCGCCGCCATCGCCTGTCGGCTGCTGATTGCCGGTTGGGTGGTCAAGCGTAACCCCTTTGCCGCCTCCAGCGTATTGACCACGCTGATGCTGCTGGCGGTACTCGGTTTCGGCCAATGGGTGCACGACAGCCTGAGCTACGGCGCCATGGCGGCTTTGCTGGGTATCGGCTACGGCCTGAACTATTCGGTGATCAACGGGCTGGCGGCCAATGAAGCGCCGCCGGGGCTGACCGCACAGGCGCTGCTGCTGTTCAGCCTGGCCTATTTCCTCGGGGTTTTTGGTTTCCCCTTCGTAGCTGGCAAGCTGATCGCCGATGGCGGCGTGCACGGCATGCTGTTCAGTACCCTGCTGATTGCCGCGCTGGTGTGGATCATCAGCCTTGGCCGCTGGCTGGGGGATTCGGCGCTTTCAGGCATACGCGAATGAACGGGCGGTGCAAAATTCGTCAGCGCTATCGCCAGCAAGTTCCGCCGCGTTGGTCTCTCACCACCCGTCTAATCGTGACACCAGACACAAGCCGGCTTGCTGCCGATAGCGATTCTGGATGCCCCGACGACCCGGGGTATCAAGCCAGGATAATCTCCTTGAACCTGACTTTCAGTGCGTCGAACGCGGCTTCGTCGCTGGCCCGCTGATTGGTCACCAGCACGTCGATGCGCTCCGCTGGGCAGAAACTGACACGGCTCTGCACGCCCAGTTTGCTGTAGTCGGCCAGGATCACCACCCGTTCGGTGTGCTCGACCATGGCCCGGGCCACTTCGCTTTCGCGGTGGTCGTAGTTGCTGGCGCCCTGATGGACGTCCACCCCCACCGGTGAGAGCAGTGCCAGATCAGCGCGGTAGCGGCCGATTTCCGCCACCGTGGTAGCGCCCACCGTGGCCGGTGCGCGATCGCCAAGGGTGCCGCCGAGGACGATCACTTCGTTGTGCTGGCTACCCGGCGCGCTGCCGCCGCGCAGTTGCAGCGCGACGTTGAACGAGTTGGTGATCACGGTCAGCCCGCCCAGCTTGGCCAACTCCTGGGCAAAAATTTCAGTGGTGGTGCCGGCGTCGATAAAGATCGTCTGGCCATGGGCGAGCAGGCCGACCGCGGCGCGGGCCAGGTCACGCTTGAACTTGACGTTGATATGGACGCGCTCGGCAATCGGCGCCTCGTCCTCGACGTTGATCGCACCGCCGTGGATGCGTTTCAACTCGCCCAGGGTTTCCAGCGCCACCAGGTCGCGCCGCACGGTCTCGCGGGAAACATTCAGTTCCGTGACAATGCGGTCGGTGGTCACACGCTGCAAGGTCGCCAGCAGTGCACGAATCCGCTGGTAACGCTCTTCTTGCCACATACCTCATGTCCTTACTGTTGGGATCGCTATCCGAGCACGCATTGTGGAAGACGGGACAGCGCTGTCAAGTTCGGTCGCCCATCACTGTCGGTGAGAAAGTGTCGATGTGCCATAAATGTGTAATATTGTGGCATTGTTGTATTTATATGCATTTGGCGCTAGCCTCGTCGCCGGGCGGCCCGTCCCCTGCGCCCTTGTCTTGAAACACGCTCTCGCCGTCGCCCCGTTTGCGACCATTCTTCTAATTCCAGGAGTTATGCCATGCAGCGTCGCCAGTTTCTGAATACCCTTGCCGCCGTTTCCGTTGTCAGTCCCTTGTTGTTGAGTGGCCGCCTTGCCGAGGCCTCCACCGCCAAGGCCACGCCGAGCGCACTGGACCCGGCGCGCTGGTCGCCGTTGAACCAGAAGCGCCTGCAGGCGGTGCTCGACCAGCATGGCCTGAAGAGTGCGTCCTACCACCCGGACAAACGCCCGTACGCGGTGTTCGACTGGGACAACACCTGCATCATGAACGACTGCGAAGAGGCGCTGCTGGTCTACCAGATGAACCACTTGCAGTACAAACTCAACCCCGACGAGTTTGCCGCCGTGCTGCGCCAGGACGTGCCGAACGGTGCGTTTATGAAGGACTACCTGACGGTCGACGGCAAGCCAGTGAACATGGAAGACATCGCCGCCGACGTCGAAGCCGACTACCGCTGGTTGCACGCCAACTACCAGGGCCTGGCCGGCAGCAAGAGCCTGGAGGAAATCCAGGCCACCGATCAGTTCAAGGACTTCTTCACCAAGCTCTACTTCATGTATGACGCGATCTGCGACAGCTACCCGGTGGAGATCGGCTACAAGTGGATCATCTACTTCTACAAGAACATGAGCACCGCCGAGTTGCAGGCGATGGCCGAGGCCTCCAACAACCATGACCTGGGTGATGGCCTGCGCAAGGTCAGGTACGAGAGCCCGCGCAGCTTGCCGGGCAAGGCCGGGGTGGTCGCCGATACGCACTTCCACGGCATCCGTATCCACGAGGAAATCCGTGGCCTGATGCACACGCTGCGAGCCAACGGCATCGACGTCTATATCAGCACCGCGTCCATCGATGACGTGGTCCGGGTGTTCGCTGGCCATCCCAACTACGGTTATGGCGTACCGCCGGAAAACGTGATCGGCCTGCGCCTGGCGATGAAAGACGGCAAGTACGACAGCAGCTACCTGCCGGGCTGGCACTTCAACTACGGCCCGGGCAAGACCGTCGGGATCAAGAACGTGCTGGTGGCGAAGAAGGGCTATGGCCCGGTGCTGGTGGCTGGCGACAGCGACGGCGATGCCTGGATGCTGCGTGACTTCAAGGACACCGCCGTGGGCGTGATTGTCAACCGCATGAAAAAGGGCGAGATCGGTGCCGACAGCCAGAAGGCCGCCGAGCAGTTGGGCAAGGCGGACGCCCGTTTCGTCCTGCAGGGGCGCGACGAACAGACCGGCCTGATGATTCCGGATGAGAAGTCGATCAAGTACGGCAAGACCGAGCGCAAGCTGCTGGCGTAAGTCTGTCGGCTCGCGGGTGGCGCCAGGCTGCCCGTGAGTCGCGGTAATAAAGGTTTTCGCCCAAAGGCCTGTTGATACAACTGGCACGTCATATCGAGCGCCAGCCAAGGTGACCCGAACGCTGAAACCGCTCCTTTGCAAGGGACGTACTACACTGCTGGAGTGATTGGCGTCCCCGCAAGCGAACGTTCACGCAGCCTGGCCTCGGAGTGGTTTCATGAAGACAAGGAACATCAGGTTGACCCTCAGATCGGCCCTCGCTTTCGGGCTGATCTGCCTGTTGCTGATCAGCCTCGGAGTGACCTCGCTGTATCGGATGAAAGAAATCCACGACGCGTCTCTGAGGCTGCAAACGGACTGGCTGCCGAGTGTGCGTCAGGCCGGTCGCATTCAAGATGCGGGGCAACTCTACCGGCTCGATGCCCGTCGCTTTGTCATGGATGAAGAGCGCCAAAGCAAAAGCTCCCTGGACAAACTGCAGGCGCTGAAAGTCGTCCTGAGCCAGGAAACCGAAAAATATGCTTCGCGGGTTTCCAGTCCCGAAGAAAAACAGCTTTATGATCAGGTGATCAGTGATGTGCGCAATTACCAGGACCTGATCGATCGACTGGTGAGCATGAGTTCGGCCGCATCCTTCGAGAGCATGACCCACTTCATTCGTGACACCACCAGTGACGCGGCGAAGAAGTTGCAAGCTTCGATTCAAGCGCTGATCCGCCTCAACGAGGAGGGGGCCGAGCATTCGGGGCAGCTGTCAAACACCAGCTATGACAGCGCGCTCTTGCTGACACTGATATTCATGGTGCTGGCCCTGGTGATCAGTTGTGCCGTGGCGCTGCTGTTTACCCGCAGTATCGCGCAGCCGATCAATGCCCTGCGTCTGTCGATGCAGAAGATCGCCGACGGTGACCTGAAGAGCAAGGTGGAGGTCAGCGGGCGGGATGAAATCACCGACCTGCAGACGGTCGCCGCCGCCATGCGTTCGAGTCTCAAGAACACCATCGAACATATCTCCGACTCGTCCCGACAGCTGGCCTCGGCGGCTGAGCAGATGAGCGCGATTACCCATGAGTCGACGAAGGGTATTCAAAAGCAGAGCGTTGAAACCGACCAGGCCGCCACCGCGGTCAACCAGATGACCGCCGCGGTCGAGGAAGTGGCCAGAAATGCCGTTGCGGCTTCACAGTCCACCCAGGCCTCGGAAAGCTCGGCACGGATCGTCCAGGATCGAGTCGATGAAACCATCGGCTCCATTGAGCGCTTGAGCAGCCGTGTCGAACAGACCAAAACCGATATAGAAGGTCTGGCCGGACAGGCCCTGCATATTGCCAAGGTGCTCGACGTGATTGGCGCCATCGCCGAGCAGACCAACCTGCTGGCGTTGAACGCCGCCATCGAAGCCGCCCGGGCTGGCGAGCAGGGCCGTGGCTTTGCGGTGGTCGCGGACGAGGTACGTGCCCTGGCCCATCGGACCCAGCAGTCGACCCAGGAAATCGAGCAGATGGTCAAGGGTATCCAGCTCGACTCGAAGAAGGCCGTGGAGTCGATGAACCACAGCAGCGAAGAAACCCGGGTGACCCGTTCACTGGCCCACGAGACGGGCCTGGCAATCAAGGAGGTGACCCTGTCGATCTCGCATATCAATGAAAAGAACCTGCTGATCGCCACGGCTTCCGAGCAACAGGCGCAGGTGTCCAGGTCAGTTGACCGTAACCTGATGAGTATTCGTGATCTTTCCATTCAAAGCTCGTCGGCCGCCAGCCAGACGTCGATCGCCAGTGGCGAGCTGTCGAAACTGGCGGGAAGCCTGAATCACCTGATCGCGCGGTTTTCGCTGTAGCCGGACCTCCAGCGAGGTGCTCCAGCGTGATAAGAAACCAGGATGTTCGTCATGCTAAGACAGATACAGGTGAGCGAGCTTCGTGTCGGTATGTATGTGCAATCCTTTTGCGGCTCCTGGATGGATCACCCATTCTGGCGCAGTCACTTTCTGCTCGATAACGAAGAGGATCTGCAGAAGATCCGTAGCTCCGGCCTCGCCGCGCTCTGGATAGATACCAGCAAGGGGCTGGATCTCCAGGCCGAGGAGCTGGCTTCGGCGGCGGCATCGGCGCTCGAACCGCTGGTCATTCCTGCACAGGAGCGTCCACGCAATCGCCCGCGGATCGCCATGAGCGATGAAGTGATCCACGCATTGAGCTTGTGCGCGCGGACCAAGGTCGCGGTGCTGAGCCTGTTCAGCGATCTGCGAATGGGCCGGGCGGTTGATCCCGAGCAGGTTACCCAACTGATCGCCGATATCTCGGATTCGCTGATCCGTCACCCCGATGCATTGATCAGCCTGGCCCGGCTCAAGACCAGTGATGAGTACACCTATATGCATTCAGTGGCGGTATGCGCGCTGATGATGAGCCTGGCCTACCGCCTGAACCTGCCCGCAGGCCTGGTGAAAGAAGCCGGTATGGCGGGCATCCTGCATGAAGTGGGCAAGATGATGCTGCCGGCGCAGTTGCTCAATAAAACCTTGCCGCTCACGGAGGCCGAGTTCGAGAGCCTGCGCCGACATCCCGAGATCGGCGCGAAGCTGCTGCTCGACACCCGTCATTTCAGTCCGCGGGTGGTGGATGTCTGCCTGCATCATCACGAGAGAGTCGATGGCAGCGGTTATCCGCACAAGCTCTGCGGGACGCAGATCAGCCTGTTTTCGCGGATGGCCGCGGTGTGTGACAGCTATGACTCGGTGACCTCCGAGCGACATGGCAAGCAGGCCTGGACGGCGGCCGAGGCGATTCGGAAAATGGCCGATTGGAAAGGTCAGTTCGATGAGCAGGTCTTCCATGCCTTTGTCCGCTGCATCGGAATCTATCCGGTGGGTGCCCTGGTGCTGTTGCACAGCGGTCGTCTGGGGATCGTCATGGAGCAGCATGAGCAGTCATTGCTGACGCCCCGGGTGAAGGTGTTTTACTCCTCGAAACTGCGCATGCCCATCACCCAGAGTGTCATCGATCTTGCCGTTGCCAGCGAACAGGACTCGATCACCAGCCTGGAGTCGGTCAATAAGTGGGGGTTCAAGCACCTGGACGAGCTGTGGTCGGGCATTTCCATTGGCAAGCAGTCGATCTTCAATACCGCCTAGCGCTCAGGCCGTTGCGCCCACCGCCAGTGCCTTGACCAGGAACTCGATAAAGGCCCGGGTCTTCTGCGGCACCCGGCGCGACGAGGGGTAGACCGCGTTGATGCTGATCGCCGGGGCCTTCCATTCGCACAGCAGCGGGACCAGGGTGCCGGCAGCCAGGGCATCCTCGACGATAAAATCGGGCAGCAGGGCGATGCCCATGCCGGCTTGCGCCGCCTGAGCCAGCAGGTCGCCGTTGTTGGCGTGCAGCGGCCCGGTGACATTGACTCGCAGGGTTTCCTTGCCATTGCTCAGTTGCAGACTGACACCACTTTGCAGGTAGCCGTAGTTCAGGAATTGATGGCTGGTCAGGTCCTTCGGTGTCTGGGGTATGCCGGCCCGCGCCAGATAGGCCGGCGAGGCCACCATGATCCGTGGCGCGGGGGCGAGCAAACGGGCGACCAGGGAAGAGTCCGGCAGGCTGGCGATGCGCAGGGTGACATCGAAGCCGCCGCGCACCGGGTCGACTTGCTGGTCGCTGAGCACCAGTTGCAGTTCCACGTTCGGATGCTGCTGGTGGAACAGCGGAATCAGCGGTCCCAGCCGTCGCAGTCCGAAGGACATGGGCGCATTGACCCGCAGCACGCCGCGCAGCTCGCCGACGCCATCGCGGGCCCGTTGTTCGGTTTCGTCCAGGGATGCCAGCAGCTCGCGGGCTGCTTCATAGTATTCGGCGCCGGCCTCGGTCAGGTGCAGGCTGCGGGTGGTGCGTTGCAGCAGTTGCACGCCAATGGCTTCTTCCAGCGCCTGGATCTGCTTGCTGACTTTCGAGCGCGGCACATCCATAGCCCGGGCCGCGGCGGCAAAGCCATTGGCGCCGACGGTGGCGACAAACGCACGCATGCAGTCGATACGATCCATATTGTCTGTTTTCCAGAATCAATGCTCTGCGGATTCTAGGGCGTTGCCTGGCGCTTATCCAGCACCGGGGACGGCTTGCACCGTGGTTCTCTCGAGCGGGTGTTCCTGTAAAAAATTTCATCCTGCGGGGAACAGGCTGAAATGCGCCACTCGATAGGATGAGCCCAAGTCAGCAGGAACCCGTGCTGACGAACTCAAACTATTGGAGAGTGACTGATGAAATCCCTTAAAGCGTTGTTGATCGTAACCCTGATGACCGCCTCCGTTGCGGCCATGGCCGAAGGTGGCAGCGATAAGGTCATGGCGCGCATGGAAGCGGCACGTGATGTTTCCATGGCCCATTACCAACAGTCGGAAAAGGCCCAGGCCGTGGCAGCCGGTAAGCAGGCTGCGTCCGATAGCGTCGAACGCACCAATTGACGGTGGGCGTATGTGGTCGGGCCGAAAGGCCGACCGGTTCGCCCCACAGGCGTTTAACGCCTGGTGAGGGGCGCCGGGACTGTATCAAACGGGTCGCTGACTGGCCGTGTGGCAGCAGGACCCAAGGCGAGCAGTGTCCCGGGTAGCGGAGTAGCCGACTGCCCGGGTTGTTTTGGCGGCGAGTAAAGTACCGGTTACTGAGCCAGCAAGGCTTCCAGTTTTTCCTGATCCCGGGCGAACTGACGAATACCCTCGGCGAGTTTCTCGGTGGCCATGGCGTCTTCGTTGGAGGCCCAGCGGAACTGCGCTTCATTCAGGTGCAGGCGTGGTTCACCGGCTGCACCCGGCAGCAGTCGACGTTCCAACTGACCTTCGTCCTGAGCGAGCTTTTCCAGGAGGTCGGGGCTGATGGTCAGGCGGTCGCAACCGGCCAGTTGTTCGATCTGGTTGAGGTTGCGGAAGCTCGCGCCCATGACCACGGTCTTGTAGTCGTTGGACTTGTAGTAGTTGTAGATGCGCGTTACCGACTGCACGCCCGGATCGTCGGCACCACTGTATTCGTTGCCGGTGGACTTCTTGTACCAGTCGTAGATCCGGCCCACGAACGGCGAGATCAGGAACACCCCGGCGTCGGCGCAGGCCGCGGCCTGGGCGAAGGAGAACAGCAGGGTCAGGTTGGTCTGGATGCCATCCTTCTCCAGTTTCTCGGCGGTGCGGATACCTTCCCAGGTCGACGCCAGCTTGATCAGCACGCGGTCACGGCTGACACCGGCCTTGTCGTACAGCTCGATCAACTGGTGGGCCTTGCTCAGCAGCGCGGTTTCATCGAAGGACAGGCGCGCGTCGACTTCGGTGGAAATACGCCCGGGAATCGCCTTGAGAATGCCACTGCCCACGGACACCGCGAAATGATCGCAGGCCAGGCCCACATCGCCCTTGGCGTGGGCCACGGCGGCCTTGAGCAGGTCGGCGTAGCCTGGCAGCGCCGCGGCCTTGAGCAGCAGCGAAGGGTTGGTGGTGGCGTCGACCGGCTTGAGGCGGGTAATGGCGTCGAGGTCGCCGGTGTCCGCGACCACGGTGGTGAACTGCTTGAGTTGTGCAAGCTTCGAAGTCATGAGCGTCTCTGTCGGGAAGGGCGTGGATCCATGCACTGATTGAGTGCGGCTGAGGTGAAAAGTTCTGTCAGTCGAATACCTTCAAGAATGCCGCCGAAGCAGGGCTTTGTGCAACTCAAACTGTAGGACTGTTCAGGTTTGTGTCCCGGGCATCAGCGTGGCGATCAAGGCGCGTATGGTCCCGGGCAGGGCTTCGAGCTCGCGCACCAGGATGCTGCGCTCGCGAATGGCCCAGGGCTCGTCCAGGGCCACAGTCACCAGCTCCATGGTCCGGCTGTGCCGCACGGCGGCGGACTCGGGAATGATGCCGATGCCGACCCCGGCTTCGACCATACGGCAGATGGCTTCGAAGCTGGAGACCTGGATACGCAACGACAAGGTCTTGCCGAGCCGTTCGACATGCTCGCGCAAAAAGCTTAGCAAGGTGCTGCCTTCGTGCAGGCCGATATGCTGGAACGCCAAAGTCTGGCCGAAGGTCACCGACTGCTGCGCCGCCAGCGGATGCGCCACGGGTACGATCAGTACCAGGCGGTCGGTGCTGAAGTGCATCACCTGCAGGCCGCTGGCTTCCACCGGGCCGGCGATGATGCCCATATCGGTGGTACCGTCGAGTACGCCACGAACAATGTCCCGCGACAGGCGCTCCTGCAGGTCCACCGTCACCCCGGGGCGCTGGGAGAGGAAGCCGGCCAACACTTCCGGGAGGAACTCGGTCACCGCCGTGGTGTTGGCGAAAATACGGATATGCCCGGCGGAGTCGCCACCGTAGCGGGTGAACTCGCTTTTCAGATAGTCGACCTGGCGCATGATCAACCGTGCGTGTTGCAGCAACCGCTGGCCAGCCGGGGTGACTTCCACGCCACGGCTGTCGCGGTACAGCAGGCGAGTGTCGAGTTGCGCTTCCAGGGCTTTGATCCGCGCGCTGGCGGCGGCCGGCGAGAGAAAGGCGCGGCGGGCACCCTGGGTCAGGCTCGGCGATTCGGCGATATGGATAAAGAGGCGTAGATCCGCCAGATCGAAATGCATGGGGCGACTCCGCTCAGGGGTTGCGTGCAGGTGGGACGTTGGCGTTCAGCATAACTGAACGCCGGCTTATAGAAATGCAAATTCTCGGAACGGGCTGCGCCTTGCATCATCGGTTTATGACAACAACCGGCAAGGAGAAACCTTCCATGAGTGCGACAGACCTGAGTGCCTGGCTAGGACGGACCGAAGAAGCCCACGACCAATTGAGCCGCAACTTGCTCAAGCGTATCGCCGCGACCTTTGGCGAACCGGCTCCGGCCCATGGCGAGGCGCTGCCGCCGCTGTGGCAATGGTGTTTCTTCCAGGAGCCGCTGGCCGAGAGCCTGTTGGGCAGCGACGGCCATCCGGCCCGTGGCGGTTTCCTGCCGCCGGCGGACAATCGCAATCGCATGTGGGCCGGTGGGCGCCTTGAGTTCTTCGAGCAGCTGCGGGCCGGTCACGATGCGACCCGCTTGTCGACCATCAGTCATATCGAGGAAAAGCAGGGGCGCAGCGGCGCCTTGCTGTTTGTCACCGTACGGCATGAATACGCCCAGGACGGTCGGCTGGCGATTCGCGAAGAACAGGACATCGTCTATCGCGAACCGACGCCGCCCAAGCAAAGCAGCGGTGAGACGCTGACCCAGGGCGACTGGCGCGAAGCCGTGGAACCGACGCCGACCTTGCTGTTCCGCTACAGCGCCGTGACCTTCAACGGTCACCGCATCCATTACGACTTCCCCTACGTCACCGACACCGAAGGTTATTCGGGCCTGGTGGTGCACGGTCCGATGATCGCCACCCTGAACCTGCGGGCGTTCTGCAGGGCCAATCCGCAAGCGACCCTGCGGCGCTTCTCCTATCGCGGTGTGCGCCCGTTGATCGCCCCGCAACCCTTCGAAGTCGGTGGACGGATTCTCAGCCCCGGCGTTGCCCAGCTCTGGGCTGGCAACGCCAATGGCCTGGCCCAGCAGGCTGAAGTGCACTTCGACTGACAATAAAAAAGGCTATCACCTCCATGAATCCGAATAACAACGAAGAACTTAATGCCATTCGCGAGGGTGTTCGTGCCCTGTGCGCTGAATTCGATGCCGCCTACTGGCGCAAGATCGATGAAGAGAAGGGTTTCCCCGAAGCGTTCGTCAAAGCCCTGACCGACGCTGGCTGGCTGTCGGCAATGATTCCCGAAGAGTATGGTGGCTCCGGCCTGGGCCTGGCCGAAGCCTCGGTGATCCTTGAGGAAGTCAACCGCTGCGGCGGTAACTCCGGCACCGTGCACGGCCAGATGTACAACATGTTCACCCTGTTGCGCCACGGCAGCGAGGCGCAGAAACGCTTCTACCTGCCGAAGCTGGCCAGCGGCGAGTTGCGCCTGCAATCGATGGGCGTCACCGAGCCCACCACCGGCACCGACACCACCAAGATCAAGACCACCGCAGTCAAGCACGGCGACAAGTATGTGATCAATGGGCAGAAAGTCTGGATCTCGCGGGTCCAGCATTCCGACCTGATGATCCTGCTGGCCCGGACCACGCCGCTGGCCGAGGTGCAGAAGAAATCCGAAGGCATGTCGATTTTCCTGGTCGACCTGCGCGAGGCCATCGGCAACGGCCTGACCGTGCAACCGATCGCCAATATGGTCAACCACGAGACCAACGAGCTGTTCTTCGACAACTTGGAAATCCCCGCCGACAGCCTGATCGGCGAAGAGGGCAAGGGCTTTCGCTACATCCTCGACGGCCTGAATGCCGAACGCACGCTGATCGCCGCCGAGTGCATCGGCGACGGCCGCTGGTTTATCGAAAAAGCCAGCGCCTATGCCCGCGACCGGGTGGTGTTCGGCCGGCCCATCGGGCAGAACCAGGGTGTGCAGTTCCCGATTGCTGAAGCGCATATCGAGATCGAGGCCGCCGACCTGATGCGCTGGCGCGCCTGCGAGGAATACGACAGCGGCCAGAACGCCGGGGCCAGCGCCAATATGGCCAAGTACCTGGCGGCCAAGGCGTCCTGGGAAGCGGCCAATGCCTGTCTGCAGACCCACGGCGGTTTTGGTTTCGCCTGCGAATACGACGTCGAGCGCAAGTTTCGCGAGACCCGCCTGTACCAGGTGGCGCCGATATCGACCAACTTGATCCTGTCCTACGTGGCCGAGCACTTGCTCGAACTGCCGCGCAGCTTCTGAGGAACCGAGCATGAGCCATACCCAAGCCCTTTGCGAATTCCTCGCCGGCCTGCGTTACGAACAGGTGCCGCAAGCGGTGTTCGAGCGTACCGAAGAGCTGTTCCTCGACTGGCTGGCCTCGGCCCTGGCCAGCCAGGGCGCGCACCCGATTCCGCTGTTCGAAGCCTATGCCGGCAAGATGGGCCCGGCGGATGGCCCGGCGCGGATCCTGGTCAATGGCCAGGGCAGCTCGGCATATTTCGCCGCCCTGGTGAACGCCGCGTCGTCCCATCTGGTGGAGCAGGATGACTTGCACAATAGCTCCGTGCTGCACCCGGCCACCGTGGTGTTCCCGGCGGCCCTGGCGGCGGCCCAGGACCTGGGCAAGTCCGGTCGCGAGTTGCTGCTGGCGTCGGTAGCCGGCTATGAGGCAGGGATTCGTATCGGCGAGTTCCTTGGCCGTTCCCACTACCGGATCTTCCACACCACGGCCACGGTTGGCACCCTGGCGGCGGCCGTGGCCGTGGGCAAGCTGATGGATTTCGACCAGGAGCAATTTACCAACCTGCTGGGCAGTGCGGGTACCCAGGCCGCGGGGCTCTGGGAGTTCCTCCGCGATGCCGCCGACTCCAAGCAGTTGCACACCGCCAAGGCCGCGGCGGATGGCTTGCTGGCCGCCTACCTGACGGCAGACGGTTTGACCGGTGCGCGCAATATTCTCGAAGGCGACCAGGGGCTGGCCGCCGGTATGTCCAGCGATGCCGATCCGACGAAACTGTCCGACCGCCTGGGCAGCCGTTGGGCGTTGGTGGAAACCTCGTTCAAGTTCCATGCGTCCTGCCGTCATACCCATCCGGCGGCCGATGCGTTGCTGGAGCTGATGTGGCAGGAAGGCTTGGGCCATGAACAGATTCGGCACGTGGAAACCCGTGTGCATCAGAGCGCCATTGATGTGCTGGGACGGGTCAAGGTGCCGCAGAGCGTGCACCAGGCCAAATTTTCCATGGGCACCGTGTTGGGCCTGATCGCCGTGCATGGCAAGGCCGGGCTGCCGGAGTTTCACCAGCGGTCATTGACCGATCCGGCGGTGGCGACGTTTCGCGAGAAAGTCAGGATGACCTTGGACCCGGAAGTTGACGCTGCCTATCCCCAACGCTGGCTGGGCCGGGTGGTGGTCAGCACGGTCGACGGCCGCACGCTGTACGGCGCGATCGACGAGCCCAAGGGTGATCCTGGCAACAGTCTGTCGCGAGCCGAGCTGGAAGATAAATTCCGTCGTCTGCTGCAGTTCTCCGGTGCTCGCACGCCTGGGCAGGTCGAAGGTTTGATCCGCCAGGTCTGGGACCTGCGCAACAGCACTGACTTGAAGGAGCTGCGCTGATGAATACGGTAGCAGGCAATACCCCAGCACCGCGTCCGTTGGATGGCATCACTGTGATCAGTCTTGAACATGCCATCGCCGCGCCATTTTGCACGCGGCAACTGGCCGATCTGGGCGCCCGGGTGGTGAAGATCGAACGCCCCGGCAGCGGAGATTTCGCTCGTGGCTATGACGAGCGTGTTCGCGGCCTGGCCTCGCACTTCGTCTGGACCAACCGTTCCAAGGAAAGTCTGACCCTGGATCTCAAGCAGGACGCCGCCGATAACATCCTCCAGCAGTTGCTGGGCGAGGCCGACGTGCTGGTGCAAAACCTCGCACCGGGCGCCGCCGCCCGTATGGGCTTGTCCTTTGAGGCGCTGCACGAACGTTTTCCACGGCTGATCGTCTGCGATATTTCCGGTTATGGCGCAGGCGGTCCTTATGAGAAGAAAAAGGCCTACGACTTGCTGATCCAGAGCGAGGGCGGCTTTCTTTCGGTGACCGGTGGGGCGGGTGAGGATGAGTTGGCGAAGGCCGGCTGCTCGATCGCCGATATCTCCGCCGGCATGTACGCCTACAGCGGCATTCTCTCTGCGTTGTTGCTGCGGGAGAAAACCGGGGAGGGTAGCCGCATCGACGTCAGCATGCTGGAAAGCCTGGTGGAGTGGATGGGCTACCCGATGTATTACGCCTTCGACGGCGCCGCGCCGCCGCCACGGGCGGGCGCGGCGCACTCGACCATTTATCCCTATGGCCCGTTTCCGGCGGGCGACGGCGGCACGGTGATGCTCGGGCTGCAGAACGAACGTGAATGGGCGGCGTTCTGCGACAAGGTGCTGCTGACCCCGGAGCTGGCGGTGGACGAGCGCTTTTCGGCCAACTTCAAGCGTTCGGCCAATCGTGAGGTGTTGCGCCAGATCATCGTCGACAGCTTTGCCCGGCTCAGCACCGAGCAGGTGATTGCCCGGCTGGAAGAGGCGCAGATCGCCAATGCCCGGGTCAATGATATGCAGGGCGTGTGGGAGCACCCGCAGCTCAAGGCTCGGGATGGTTGGCGTGAGGTCGAGAGCCCGTCGGGGAAACTCCCGGCCCTGCTGCCACCGGCGCGCAATGCGGCGTTTGCGCCGCGGATGGATGCGGTGCCGGGGTTGGGCGAGCACACCGGGGCGATCCTTGGTGAGCTGGGCTTCTCCGCCGAGGCGGTGGAGCAGCTGCGGGTGGATGGGGTGGTCTGAAAATACGCCGCACACCTTGTAGGAGCCAGCTTGCTGGCGATGCGATCTGATAGCCGACATCTCTGCCGACTGAAAAACCGCCATCGCCAGCAAGCCGGTTCCTACAGGGATCGTGTATCGACGGTCTCCCGCGTCATATACAGAAAATCAAGGAATTCACTATGTCTCCATCCATTGCCCGCTCCGCGCTCTTTGTGCCCGGCAGCCGTCCCGAGCGTTTCGCCAAAGCCCTGGCCAGCGGCGCCGATGCTGTGATTGTCGACTTCGAAGATGCCGTCGAGGAACCGCTCAAGCGAATTGCCCGTGAGCATCTCGGGCAATTCCTCAGCGCCCATCCCCAGGCCCGGGTCCTGGTACGGGTCAATGCCCCGGACCATGCCGAGCACACAGCCGACTTGGCGTTCTGCAAACAACACCCCGGGGTCAGCGGCGTACTGCTGCCCAAGGTCGAGAGCGCGGCCCAGGTCGGCGCCGTGGCCGCGACCGGAAAACTCGTATGGCCAATCATCGAAAGTGCCCGAGGCCTGTTGAACCTCGCCGAAATCGCCAGCGCCCCAGGCGTCGAGCGCCTGTCCTTCGGCGGCCTGGACCTGGCCCTGGACCTCAATCTGAGCAGCGGCTCGGATGCCGCGCATTTCGCCCTCGACCAAGCCCGTCTGGCGTTGATCGTACATTCGCGCGCCGCTGGCCTGGTGGCACCACTCGACGGCGTGCATCCGGCCATCGATGACCCAGAGGGTTTGCACCGCTCGATCCGCCACGCCTATGAAATGGGCTTTGCCGGTGCGCTGTGCATTCACCCCCGGCAGGTGCCGGTGATCCACGCCGCCCTGGCGCCGAGCGCCGAGGACCTGGCCTGGGCTCGGCGCGTGGTGGACGCCGGCAGCGACGGCGCAGGGGCCTATCAGGTCGACGGGCAGATGGTCGACGCGCCGGTCCTGTTGCGAGCACGGCGTTTGTTGGCGCTGGCGTAGGCGATAACCGCCGCCAAAACAGGCCGTTCCCTACTTGGCAATCGGAGGTCCCGCCGTATTCAACCTTCGGTAATAAGCCCAGGGTTTACGGAGCGTTCACCTGAGCTGAACGCAGGTACTCAAAATTCGAAATTCTCTATACGCATGGCTTTAGGCAACCTGCCTACAACACAACAATAAGAAGGTGACTTACATGTTCAAGTTGACCCGGGCGCTGCTCTGCGCCGCCACCTTACTCGCCGCCGGCCTGGCCCAGGCGGCCGAACCCATCGTGATCAAGTTCGCCCACGTCGTCGCGGAAAACACGCCCAAGGGGCAGGGCGCGCTGCTGTTCAAAAAACTCGCCGAAGAACGCCTGCCGGGCCGGGTCAAGGTCGAGGTCTATCCCAACTCGTCGCTGTTCGGCGACGGCAAGGAAATGGAAGCCCTGCTGCTCGGTGACGTGCAGATGCTGGCGCCGTCCCTGGCCAAGTTCGAGCAGTACACCAAGCAGATCCAGATCTATGACCTGCCGTTTCTGTTCAACGACATGGCCGCCGTCGACCGCTTCCAGGACGCCCAGGGCAAGGTGCTGCTGAGCGCGATGCAGGGCAAGGGCATTCTCGGCCTGGCCTATTGGCACAACGGCCTGAAGCAGATTTCCGCGAACAAGGCACTGCATGTCCCGGGTGATGCCCGTGGTCTGAAATTCCGCGTCCAGGCGTCCAGCGTGCTGGAGGAGCAGTTCAAGGCGATTCGCGCCAACCCGCGCAAGATGAGCTTCGCCGAGGTTTACCAGGGTTTGCAGACTGGCACCGTCAACGGCACCGAGAACACCTGGTCGAACTATGAGAGCCAGAAGGTCAACGAGGTGCAGAAGTATTTCACCGAGTCCAACCATGGCCTGATCGACTACATGGTGATCACCAACAGCAAGTTCTGGGACGGCTTGCCACCGGATATCCGCAGCGAGCTGGACAAGATCATGGCCGAGGTCACCGTCGAAGTGAACAAGCAGGCCGAAGCGCTGAACCAGAGCGCCAAGCGGAAGATCGTCGATGCCAAGACCAGTGAAATCGTCGAGCTGACCCCGCAAGAGCGCGCGCAATGGCGCGAGGCGATGAAGCCGGTGTGGAAGAAGTTCGAGGGGGATATCGGCGCCGACCTGATCGACGCGGCGGACAAGTCCAACCAGCCCTGATCGGCGGCGTTTGGCTTGTGAACACCGACCCCCTGTAGGCCGATCAGGCGATGCAAGGCTCACGGGCCTCTTCGCGGGCAAGCTCCGCTCCCACAGGGGATTTGTGTCGAACAGCAAATTTGCATACGACACAAATCCTGTAGGAGCTGGCTTGCCAGCGATGGCGTCCGGATACGCGATGCAAGGCTCACGGGCCTCATCGCCAGCAAGCCGGCTCCCACAAGGGATCTGTGTTGAACACCCCATTTGCATACGACACAAATCCTGTAGGAGCTGGCTTGCCGGCGATGGCGTCCGGATACGCGATGCAAGGCTCATGGGCCTCATCGCCAGCAAGCTCCGCTCCTACAAGGGATCGTGTCCGGCTTTGATTGATCGGCATCGTGGCTCATGCCCCGGTCCTTCCTTTTCCCTCTCACGGAGTCCTACCCATGCAAACGCAACCGTTGCGGCGCATCTGGGAACATTTCGAGGAAGGCTTTATCGCCTTCCTGCTGGCGTCCATGACGCTGGTGACCTTTGTCTATGTGATGGCCAACAACATCTACACGCTGTTCTTCAACCTGGCCGACCGCTGGGCCTGGAGCAGCGGCTTCTTCAACCGCCTGGGCGACGCCACCATGACCGTGGCCCAGGACATGACCTGGAGCGTGGCCCTGACCAAGGCCATGTTCGGCTGGCTGATCTTCTTCGGTATCTCCTACGGCGTGCGCACCGCCGGCCACCTCGGGGTCGATGCCCTGGTCAAGCTGACCCCGCGCCCGGTGCAGCGCTACCTGGCGTTGCTCGCCTGCGCCTGCTGTCTGGCCTACGCCGGATTGTTCATGGTGGCCAGCTACAAGTGGCTGAGCGCGGTGCTCGCCGCCGGGATCGGCGCCGAGGACCTCGACCAGTATGGGATCAAGGTCGGCTATATCGTGCTGATCGTGCCAGTGGGCTTTGCTCTGGTGCTGATCCGCTACCTGGAAATCTTCTACCGCATTTTCACCCGTCGTCAGACCGGGCTGGGCCTGGCCGACGAAGCCGGCGAAGCGAGCAAGCTGGCGAGTGAACACAAGGAGCAGCACTGATGGCCGTTCTCTGTCTGTTTCTGCTGTTGTTCACCTTTATGTTTCTCGGTGTACCGATTGCGATTTCCCTAGGCCTGTCCGGCGCGGTGTCGATCCTGATCTTTAGCCAGGATTCCCTCAGTTCCCTGGCGATCAAGCTGTTCGAAACCTCGGATGCCTACACCTTCCTGGCGATCCCGTTCTTTCTGTTGTCGGGGGCCTTTATGACCACCGGCGGCGTGGCCAAGCGCCTGATCGATTTCGCCAACGCCTGTGTCGGGCATATTCGTGGCGGTCTGGCGATTGCCGCGGTACTGGCCTGCATGCTGTTCGCTGCTTTGTCCGGCTCCTCGCCGGCGACGGTGGCGGCGGTGGGTTCCATCGCCGTGGCAGGGATGGTGCGCTCAGGGTATCCGAAGGAGTTCGGCGCCGGGATCATCTGCAACGCCGGGACCCTGGGTATCCTGATTCCGCCGTCCATCGTCATGGTGGTGTACTCGGCGGCCACGGAAACCTCGGTGGGCAAGCTGTTTATGGCCGGGGTGATTCCCGGGCTGCTGTTGGGCCTGATGCTGATGGTGGCGATCTATATCGTGGCGCGGATCAAGAAATTGCCCGCCCAGCCCCGCGCGACCTTTCGCGAGTGGTTGACGGCGGCACGCCGGGCGTTCTGGGGCCTACTGTTGTTGGTGATCATCCTGGGCGGGATCTACAGCGGCCTGTTCACCCCGACCGAAGCGGCGGCGGTGGCGGCGGTGTATTCGGCGTTTGTCGCCTTGTTTATCTACAAGGACATGAAGATCCGCGACTGCCCGAAGGTGCTGATGGAGTCCGGTCGGCTGGCGATCATGCTGATGTTTATCATCGCCAACGCGATCCTCTTCGCCCATGTACTGACCACTGAGCAGATCCCGCAGCAGATCACCAACTGGGTGGTGTCCGAGGGGCTGACGCCGATCGGCTTCCTGATGATGGTCAACGTGGTGTTGCTGGTGGCGGGCAGCTTTATGGAGCCATCGGCCATTGTGCTGATCCTGGCGCCGATCTTCTTCCCGATTGCGGTGAAGCTGGGGATCGACCCGATTCACCTGGGTATCGTCATGGTGGTGAACATGGAAATCGGCCTGGTCCACCCACCCGTGGGGCTGAACCTGTTCGTGACCTCGGCGGTGACCGGGCTGAGCCTGGGGCAGACCATCCGCGCGGCGTTGCCGTGGTTGATGATTCTGCTGGCGTTCCTGATTCTGGTGACCTACGTGCCGATGATCTCGCTGACGCTGCCGCACTGGTTGGGTATGCCTTGATGCAGATTTGAAGTCGAGCGCGATTGTGTGGCGTTCCGACAAGCCCGCTCGCCACAGGATTGCGCCGGGCTTCAAATTTCCCACAGCAGCAGCGCTGGGTATCACTGGCCCGCTGGCGGCCGTTGCGGTGTCACCGAGGTGCCGAAGGTATTGCCCATGCGCACGCGGGTGGCGGCCGGCGTTGCCAGGCCCAGCTTGTTCGGGGCCTTCTTGCTGATATCGGGGTTCAGCGCTTCCTGGTTTTCCTGTCGCGCCTGGGTCTGCTCCGGGTCGCTCATCTGCTGGCTCAAGCAGTTGTAGTCCGGGGCCTTGTAGCCTCCGACACTGACGTCGATGCAGCCGACCGGTTGCGCGGTAGGCCCGGCGGCCAGGACCGGGTCGGAGAGCGCGGCGCTGACCAGCAGCAAGCCGGCGAGGATTGAAGGGCGTTTCATTGAAGCCTCCTGGCGACCCCGGGAGCGGGGTTTCTCTAGTCCTTTAGTCTAGAGCAAAGCTTTTTGCCACTGGGTGATGGTTTTTTTGCAGCGAACGTAACATCAGATTCATAAACAGCCCTCAGGATGACGATTTTCAGGAACACGTCAGCTGTGCAGGGACTTCGATCCGTGGCGGTGCGTCTGTCGTTCTTTCGCTCTCCCCTGGTGGGATGGGTCCTGGCCGGCTGGCTGCTGGCCGGGAGTTTGGCGTGCCTGGCGGCGGAACCGGTGCAGCTCGATCGTGAGGTGCGCCTGGACCTGGACATCGCCGCCCAGGACCTGGCCGGCGCACTGGACACCTTCAGCCGCCTGAGCGGCATGGCGGTGCTGGTGGACCGTGACCTGACCCGTGCGCGTCGGTCCTTCGCCGTGCATGGGCACTACCGGGCCAGCGAAGCCCTGGGTCTGTTGCTCACCGGCAGTGGCCTGATGGCGCGTTACACCCGCGCCGATGCCTTCACCCTGCAAGTGGCGCAAGTCAGCGAGCGACCGGCGGGCAAGGGCGGCGAGAGTTTGGCCGCGAAAGCCATGGCGAGCAGTTATGCCCGGGCGATCCAGGTGGCGATCGAACAGGCCTTGTGCGCGCTGCCGTTGACCCGACCGGGGACTTACCGGGCGGTGTTGCAGGTGTGGATCGGGCGTGCCGGCGAAGTCCAGTACAGTCGCCTGGTCAGTTCTACCGGAGATCTTCAGCGCGACGGGGCGCTGGTGGCACGCTTGAGCAGTGTGCGGGTCAGACGTCCTGCCCCGACCTCGCTGCATCAGCCGATAACCCTTCTAATAACGCCGAATTCAGCAGGAAGCAGCATGGAATGCACAGAGCGGGAAGGAGCCTGAGAGGTATGAAGAAGATCGGGCACAGTCCGATGGTCCGGTTGTTCCTGACCTCCTATGACGACTTCAAGGCGCGTTTGCGCCGGCGCCTGGGTTCCGAGGATCTGGCCAACGACGTCCTGCACGAAACCTATCTGCGGGTCGACCGCATGGAGACGCCGCTCAACCTCACCCAGCCCAATGCCTACCTGTACCGCATGGCGCTGAATATCGCCGCCGATCGCCGCCAGGCCGACGCCCGTTTGTTGACCGGCGAGGAAATCGAGGAGTTGTTGCAGGTCGGCGACGAAGCCCAGGATCCGGAGCGGGTCGTGGGCGGGCAGAAGGAGATTCAGTTGCTGCTCAGTGCCTTGTATGAACTGCCGCCGCGGCGCCGGCGGATTTTTATCGCCGCGCGCCTGGAGGAGGCGCCGCACCTGGAAATCTCCCAGCGATTCGGGATTTCCACACGGATGGTCGAGAAGGAGTTGAAGGCGGCCCTGGGGCATTGCGCGGAGCGTCTTGAAAGAAAAGTGATTCAGCGGTTCGGTCCCGGTGCGGGAAAACCGTCTAGGTAATAGACCAGCAAAATTTTCTTGAGTACCTGCGCGCTTGAACACGACTTCCATCACTGATTCCCGGGCCGGCGAGACCGCTCGATTGCACAGCGAAGCCCAGGATTGGCTGATCCTCCTGACCTCGGGGCAGGCTACCGCCGCCGATGCCCGAGCCTTGCGCCAGTGGTGCGCGCAGAGTCCGGAGCACGCCCAGGCGTTCGAACGCAGCAAGTCGCTGTGGCAGTCCCTCAAGCCGGCCGCTTTGCAATTGCAACACCCGCCACGTTCACGACAGTTCGGTCGGCGGGCGTTTCTCGGCGGCGCGATTGCGGCGTCGGCGGCTTTTTTCCTGATCCGCGAAACGATACCGGGCGGCTTTTCCGGGCTGGGTGCCGACTATGTCACCGAAGTCGGCGAGCAGCGGCGTATTGATCTGGGTGACGATATCCACCTGGAGCTCAACACCCAGACCCGGATCAATCGCCTGGCATCGGTCGGCGGCAACCCGCAGATCGAACTGGTCAGCGGTGAAGTGGAGGTGGTGACGCGTTCGCGCGAGTCGATCAGCGTCCAGGCTGGTCCCGGTTGGTTGCATGCCGAGCAGGCGCGCTTCAATTTGCGTCATATCGACCGTAGCGTTTGTGTGACCTGTATCGAGGGTTTGTTGACGCTGCAGGTGCAGGGCCGCGGTTTCCGGCTGGAAAGCGGCCGACAGCTGACCTACGACGCCCAGCATACCGGCGAGCCGCAAATGGTGGATGCCGCGAACGTGATCGCCTGGCGCAACAAGATGCTGGTGTTCAACGACGCGACCCTGGCCTCGGTGATCGACGAGATCAACCGTTATCGTCCGGGCATGCTGGTGTTGCTCAATGCCGAGCTGGGGAAACGCAAGGTCCAGGCGCGTTTCAGCCTCGATCAGTTGGCGGGGGTGGCATGGTTGATTCGCGATGCCTATGGGGCCAAGTGCACCGAGTTGCCGGGTGGGGTGGTGTTGCTCAGCTGATTCTGGGTTGTCGATTGTCGATACCCGTCTTGCCCCGGTCTTTGTGGGAACGGTCCTTGTGGGAGCGGAGCTTGTGGGAGCGGAGCTTGCCCGCGAAGCTTTTAGCGATCTCAAGGGCCTCTTCGCGGCGGTGCGGCGTCCCGACAAGCTCCGTTCCCACAAGGTGTGCGTTCAGCATTCGAGCCAGTGAGTAACGCTATTCCAGCGGCCCCAGCACCTGCCGGTAACGCTCCGGCCCCTGGGGGGTATCGCGAACCAGGGTAATCTCCAGGCCCTGGGGATCGTCCTGATGATTCCCGCCCAGGTTGTGCCAGCCCTTGCCCGGTTGCCACACCCGCAAGTCCATTTCCCGCACCTGACCCAGCACCGCCACGCCGTCCTTGGCCGCCGGCAACGGGAATTGTGCGCGCGCCGGCCCTGCGGCCCGATACAGGGTGTCACCCTGCAACCACCAGCGTACCCGTTGCAGCGCGCCGTCCTGCTGCGGCGCTGCGCGGATCAGCTCCAGGCGAAAACCCTTGCGCTCGGCGCTGCGTACACTCAGGGCCACGGGAGCGGGCGGTAGCGGGTGTTCGACATCCACCACCATCGGCTCCACCAGTTCGATACCGGCGCGCAACGCCACATCGCGATCCAGTTGTCCCAACGCGGCCAGCAGTTCGCGGGTCTGTTCGGCGCTGGCCTTGAGGTGCTCATCGGCGCGGTTGACGCTGTCCAGGCCGCGCCAGGCAATCACGCTGACAATCGCCATCAGCATGATCGCGACCATCACTTCGATCAGGGTAAAACCAGCCTGGCGTTTCACTGCACCTTGACCTCGCCGGTGGCGCTGCGCAGCACGCTGATGCTGTGCTGGCCGTCGGAGAGTGACAGGCGCAGCGGCGCGCCGATCCATTCGGCGCTCAGCAGCAGGCTTTTACCCGGCTCGATGCGCACCTGCATCGGTGTGCTCTGCCAGGCTCGGGGGCGCAGTTGTGGGTCGTGGGCGAATTGCTCGATGCCGCCCTGATCGTCGCCGCGGCTGAAGCGATAACCCTGGCTGTCACTCAGCCAGCGAATCGGCCGGCCATCCGCCTGGACTTCGGCCTGGGCCACTTGCAGGGCCTGGGCCAGGCTCTCGGCGTCCAGGCGCAGCCGGTGCAGCGGGTCCGGCTTGATATTCAGGCCGATGGCCGCGCTGACGATACCGATGATGACCAGTACCACCATCAGTTCGATCAAGGTGAAACCGGTCTGGGGGCGCACGACATCCATTCGACAAGGGCTCCTTGGGGGTGAATACATGCTGCGCCGCGAAGATGATGAGCGTGTGAAATAAAAACGTGAGAATTGACAGGTAGTCTGATGGGAGCGCGGTTGTGTAGGCGCCGGCTTGCTGGCGATAGCGGTGTATCAGGCAACGGTGATGTTGACCATTGGATCGCATCGCCAGCAAGCCAGCGCCTACAGGGTGGCGCGTTCGGATCAACGTCGAAAAGGACTTCAAGCATGCAATGGACTCACCGTTTCTCTCCGCCCCAGCTGGTCCAGGCGCTGGCCTTGCTCGCGGCCCTGGCCGGTGCGCTGATCTGGTCCAGCCTGTTGCTGAAGCCTGCGTCATCGCTGTTGCCCGAAGGCCTGCCGCCGGCCGCCGGCACCCGCAGCGACAATCCCGCCTTGCAATGGTTTTCCAACCAGCCGGCGGTGCTCGATATCAAGGTTTCCGGGGTCATGGCCGGGGTGCACGGAGCAGTGGCGATCCTCAGCCTCAACGACGGCCCGCCGCGCAGCTTCCTCGCCGGCGAGCTCCTGAGCCAGGGTGTGCGCCTACTTGCCATCGAACCCGAGGGCATTGTTGTCGAGCGGGGCAAGGAAAAGCTCCACCTGAACGTGACCCGTCTCAGCGCTGCGCCGTTCCTGCCGAAGCTGACCCGCCCGTGAGCGCGGCTTGGGCCGGGCTCAGCACGGTTTCCAGCTGCGCCAGTGGCGGCGCTTCGCGGCGGCGATCCAGAACCAGGATATCGACCTTGAACAAACCGCCGCCGAAGGCGCCGATCATCTGCTCGCAGCGCAACATCAGCCGGCCCTGATCGCATTCGAAAGACTTGCGCCCGACGGGCAAGCGTCCTTCCAGGCGCAATTCCGCCAGACGGCTCTGGGCCGCCAACAAGGCAATGGATTTATCCCGCAGCAGCCCGTTGCTCTGGGTCATCACCCCGGCCATGCGCACGGCGGCGGACAGCGCGACGGCGATGATCGTCAACGCCACCAGCACTTCGATCAGGGTGAAACCGCCTTGGCGTGGAGCAGGCATCAAGTTGACTCAAGAGGGAACCCAGGTATCAGGTTAGCCGGCTTGTTTGACCGCCTGCTGACCGAAGCTCCCGAGCTTTTTCGGCTGCTGGCCATGATCCTGGCGTCTGTCCGCATTTAGCTCGCTACCAGCCGTTTTCAATGGCCAGCGACCTTGGGAATTCTGCTGCTTTCTCTCAACTGTCGCGGTGCGCGCCACTCACCGGCAGGCGACTGCCGAGGCGATAACGCGACGAGGGATGGGTCAGGCGCACATAGGTGACGATTTTGTTCTGGCTCCAGGTCCGCCGTACCAGGATCAGGCACGGCTCCAGGGCGTCGATCTGCATATGCCGGCTTTCGTCGCTGCTGGGGTGACCGGCTTCGACGATATGCTCCATCTCATCGGGGCGAATGACCTGCAACAGGTAGCGCGCCGGTTGCAGCTGCTCACCGAACTCCTGTTGCAGAAAGTCCGGTACCAGTTCGGGATTGACGTAGCGATCCTCAAGTTGCACCGGCACGCCTTCTTCGCTGTGCACGCAGATCAGGTGAAACACTGACGAGCCGGTAGGCAGCGCCAGGGCAGCGGCCACCGGCATCGAGGCCGCCTCGCGACCCAGGTGCAGAACTCGGCAGGAGTAGCGATGCCCACGGGCGATGATTTCGTCGGCGATATTGGTGATGCGCAGCAGGTTCGATTGCGGTTTGCTTTCGGCAACGAAGGTGCCGACCCCGGAAATCCGCAACAGATGACCTTCTTCCGTCAGCTCGCGCAAGGCCCGGTTGACGGTCATGCGCGAAATGCCCAGCTCCTGCACCAGGCGATTTTCCGAGGGGATCAAGTCGCCAGGCTTCCATTCGCCGCTGCGCAGCTTGTCTTGCACAAAGTCCTTCGCGCGCCGATAGAGGGCTTGCGGTGCATTTTTGATCATGATTCAGTCCGCATTTTTTTGAGCGGCAAGCACACTTGCCAAGGCCTTGAGAAAAAGGTCGTTATCCTCACAGCTACCGATGGAGACACGCAAGTACTCTGTGTAGCCGTTTTCGCGCCAGGGTTTGACGATAATGCCTTTGCTGAGCAAGGCCTGGTTGATGGTTTCAGCCGGATAGGGCGTGCTGAAGAAGAGGAAGTTGGCCATCGACGGTGCGGTGTCCAGACCGAGGTTCTGCAAGGCGATCACCATGTGCCGACGCTCATGGGCGACATGGGCGAGGGTGGCCTGCAGGTGCTCCTCGTCGGCCAGTGCGGCAATCGCCGCGGCCTGGGCCACGCGGTTGATATTGAACGGCGTGCGCAGGCGGTCGATCAGGTCGGCCAGCATGGGGTCGCTGACGATACCGTAGCCGATCCGCAAGCCGGCCAGGGAATACGCCTTGGAGAAGGTCCGCAGCAGGATAAACGGTTTGCCGCTGGCCTGGATCAGGCCGAGGCAATCAGGGTAACCCTGCTCGAACTGGGCATACTCGTAATAGGCCTCGTCGAACACCAGCAGGCACTGGGCCGGCAGTGCCGCCAACAGGCGTTGCAACTCGTCGGCGTCGAGGGTGCAGCCCACCGGGTTGGACGGGCAGGAAAACATCAGCAGACGGGTTTTCGGGGTCAATGCCTGAATCATCGCCGGCACGTCGAAGCGGCCTTCGCTGGTCATCGGCACGCCCGTCACCCGGGCACCGGCGGCGATGGGGTAGATAAAGTGCAGGCCGAACGAGGGCACCACGGTGACCACTTCATCGCCATGGTCGAGGAACACCCGGCTGATGATGCTCAGTAGATCTTCGGAACCATTGCCGAACACCAACTGATTGCCCGCCACGCCGAGCTTGGCGCTGAGGGCGGCACGCAGCTCCAGGCAACTGGCATCCGGGTACAGCGCGATGCTGGAGCAGGCCAGGGCCATCGCGGCGGCGACCGCCGGTGCCGGACCCAGAGGGTTTTCGTTGCTGCCCAGCTTGGCCACCCGGGTCAGCCCGAAGCGCTTGCGCACCGCTTCCGTGCCGAGGCCGGCGTTGTAGCTGGCCAGATCACGCACTTGCGGGCGGGCGAGGAGTTGCAGTTCAGCAGCGTTCATACCAGGGAAGCCTCTTTGTTGTCTTGCCAGAACGCATTGCGATCCAGATAGTTCTGCAGGAATTGCTGCAGACGGGGATGTTCGGTGTTGTGGAAGATTTGCTGCGGTGTGCCCTGGGCCACCACCTGACCCTGGTCGAGGAACACCACCGAATCGGCGACCTGCGCGGCGAAGCCCATTTCATGGGTGACCACCACCATGGTCATGCCTTCCTTGGCCAGGGTCTTCATGACCTGCAGGACTTCGCCCACCAGCTCCGGGTCGAGGGCCGAGGTCGGCTCATCGAACAGCATGATGTGCGGCTCCATGGCCAGCGCCCGGGCAATCGCCACGCGCTGCTGCTGACCGCCGGAGAGCTGGATCGGATAGACGTCGGCCTTATGTGCCAGGCCGACTTTGTCGAGCATGGCCAACGCGCGCTGACGGGCCTCGGCGGACGACAGCTTGCGCACCCGCAGCAAGGCTTCGCTGACATTGCCCAGCGCGGTCATGTGTGGCCACAGGTTGAACTGCTGGAAGACCATGCCGATATTGCGCCGGACCTGATTGATCTGCGCTTGCGCGGCGCGTTTGCGACCCTTGCCGTTGTCCGCGACATAGCCGAGCAACTGGCCTTCGATATGAATCTCGCCTTCGTCGTACTCTTCGAGGAAGGCCATGCTCCGCAGCAGGGTGCTTTTGCCCGAGCCGGAAGGGCCGATCAGACATACCACTTCGGAATGCCGGACCTCCAGGTCGATCCCCTTGAGTACACGCAGGGCGCCGAAGCTCTTGCCGACATTGTGCAGGCGCACCATGGGTTGCGAGTCGCCGGGGAGTTGTTCGGGAGTTTTCATGGGGTCACCTTGTTTCGGGACGATGGGTTGCACAGGGCGTTGTCGGGCGTTCATTGTGGCTGCCGGCTCATAAAGCGTCCGACCCGCGTCTCCAGGTACATCCCCAGGCGCGAACAGAACTCCACCAGCAGCAGGTAGCCGATACACAGCACCAGCAGGGTTTCGACAAAGGCGAAGGTTTGCGAACCGATACCGGTCATGACCATGGTCAGTTCCGGGATGGTAATGATCGACAGCACCGCGGTTTCCTTGCACAGGATGGTCACCAGATTGACCAGCGCCGGCAGGATGATCACCAGCATCTGCGGCAACTGGATGCGCAGGATGCATTGCCAGCGGGTGATGCCCAGACAGTCGGCCGCCTCCAGTTGGCCACGAGCGACCGACTCGAAACCGGTGCGGAAGATCTCCGCGAAGTACACGCTGCCATAAATGCCCAGCCCGAGAATCCCGGCGGGAACAGGGTCCAGGCTGAGTCCGAAGGACGGCCCGCCGTAGTAGACCAGGAACAGTTGGACCAGAAATGGCGTGCTGCGAATCACCTCGATAAAGGCCCGCAGCGGCGCTCGAATCAGGTTGTTGCCAAACAGTTGCGCCACGGCAATCAGCAAGCCGAGGAACAACCCCAGGAGCACTCCGGCGGACCAGGTGCCGAGGGTGACGGTGAAACCCTGGGCGATATCGTCGAGGTGCTCGGTAATGACCCGATAGTCGAAGATCATGTCTGTTGCTCCTTCATGCGTCGTTCCAACAGACCGCCGCAGAACGCCAGTGGAATATTGATCAGGCAATAGAAGCCGGCCAGCATCAGGTAGTCCTGCACGAACAGGTAGTCGCTGGCCGCGAGGTTCTGCGCGGTACGGGTCAGGTCGGCGAGGCCGACCACCGACACCAGCGAAGAAGCCTTGATCAGCAGGATCATTTCATTGACCAGGGCCGGCAGGGTCAGGCGCACGGCTTGCGGCACGCGGATGCGGATCAGCATCTGCCGCGTGCTCAGGCCAAGCAGCCCGGCCGCCTCCAACTGCCCGCCGGGGATGGCCAGGAAGCCGCCACGGAGGATCTCGGCGATATAAGCCCCGGCACACAGCGACAGGCTGATGATCGCGGCCGTCAGCGGCGATACGTTGGGCAGGCCGACCCGTGGCAGGAAGTAATAGACAAAGAGCAATTGCACCAGCAGCGGAATGCCCCGGAACACGAAAATGTAGCCGCCCCCCAGGCGCCTGAACAACGGAAGCGGCGACAGGCGCAGGCTGGCAACCAGGATGCCGATGAAAAAGCCAATCACCAGGGCCGCGGTGGAGACCTCGAGGGTCACCAGCAGGCTGGTCAGCAGTAACGGCAGGTTCTGCAAAAATAAAGGCCAATCGAACATTGCAGTGACTCCAACTCAGTTGATCGCCGGCCAGGCTTGGCCGGCGATCAGGTCCTCCAATGGGCAGGCGGATTTACCAGGTCGGGGTGAAGTCGGCTTGCGGCACATTCATCTCGGCACCCAGCCATTTCTTCTGCAAGGCTGCCAGGCGCCCGTCCGCATGCATTTTCAACAGGGCGGTATCGAGTGCGGCGATCAGGCTGTTGGCGTCGGCATCCTTGCGTCCCAGGTAGGCGAAGTAGGACGTCTTGCCGAACGGCGGCTGGACCACCTTGAAGGCGTTGCTGCGCTGGGCGGCGACATAGGAGATGTTCGGCAGCGAGTTGGCGACGGCGACAATGCGCTTGGCCGCCAGGTCCGCGTAGGCCTGGTTGTTGTCGACGTATTCGCGGATCGTGACTTTCTCCGGCAGCGTGGCGGCGAAGGTCTTCAGTTCTTCGAGCTGTGCCGAGCCTTTGCCCGCGCCCACGGCCTTGCCGGCGATGTCTTGCGGCTTGCTGATGCTGTTGTCGTTGGCGCCGATCATCAAGGCCACGGTGGCTTCGGCGATCGGCAGCATGAAGTGGTAACGCTCTTTACGGGCCTGGGTCACGATGATCGGGCCAGCGACCACATCGAACTTCTTCGCTTCAAGCCCTGGCAACACGCTGGGCCACGGCAGGTCGAGGAATTTCACCTTGACCCCCAGTTCCTTGCCCAACTGTTCGAACAGCTCTGAGTTGAGGCCTTTCTGCTTGCCGTTGTCGGTGAAGTCGAAAGGCGCGAATTGCAGCTCGGTACCTACCACCAGTTCACCGGCTTTTTTGACATCGGCCAGTTGATCAGCATGTGCCGCCAGGGACGCGACGCTCAGGGTGAGCGCCAGGCACAGGCCGTTGAAGCGTTTACTGAATAGAGAATCGAGTTGCATGGTGTCACTCCTTCAGGGGGATGCAGCGAGGTTGAGTGTGTGTTCCAGCGGTGATTCAGGTTGGCGACAGCAGTTAACGTGCCACTCCGGTATATACAGCTCTCAGGCGAGAATCTTGCCCGGGTTGAGAATGCCGTTGGGGTCGAAACAATCCTTGAGTTGACGCATGACTGCGAGGGCTTCGGGGCCCACCGAGTGATGGAGAAACTCGCGCTTGAGCAGGCCGATGCCGTGCTCGGCGGACACCGAACCGCCGAGTTCGCCGACGGCGCTGTAGACCAGCTCCTCGATGGCGAGGATCGGCGCGGGCTGGGGCAGGGAAGCGCAGTCCACGGTGAGGTGCAGGTTGCTGTCACCGATGTGGCCGAAATACACACTGTGGTTGCCCGGCCAGCGCTGTTCCAGGCGTGCGCGGCAACGCTCGACGAAGTCGCCGATCAGGCCGATCGGCAGGCTGACGTCGAAGTTCAAGGGGGTCATGCGTAGCGGAAACTCAGCGGTTGCTTCGCGGATCTTCCAGAGTCCGCGGGCCTGGGCCTGGGAGCTGGCGAGGACCGCATCGAGGACTTCACCGGCGGCGAATGCCTCTTCCAGGGACGCTTCGAGCTGGTCTTGAGCGCCGGCGGACTCCAGCAGCACATACAACGGATGCTCCAGTGAGATCGGCGCCGTGGCGTTTTCCAGCCAACTGACGCCGAGGCGAAAGAAGTCCTGCCACATCAACTCATAGGCTTGTGGCGTGCCGACACCGCGCTGGATCCGCCGCAGCAGGCTGACCGCGCTGGCGTAGTCGGGCAGGGCGCAGAGCAGGGTGCTGGTCTGGCCCGGTTGCGGGGCAAGCTTCAAGACCGCGCGGGTAATCACGCCCAAGGTGCCTTCGCTGCCGATAAAGCACTGTTTCAGGTCATAGCCGCAGTTGTTCTTGATCATCTTGTTGCGCAGATCGAGCACTCGGCCATCGGCCAGGACCACTTCCAGTCCGAGCACCAGGTCACGGGTCATGCCGTAGCGGATCACCGCATTGCCTCCGGCATTGGTGGCGATATTGCCGCCGATCTGGCACGAGCCGCGAGCGCCCAGGTCGAGGGGGAAGACAAAGCCCGCGTTGAGCGCCGCCTGCTGGATTTCCTCCAGGGTGGTACCGGCCAGGACGCTGATGGTGGCGGCCGCCGGGTCGATCTCTTCAATGCCGCGCAGGCGTTCCAGGGACAGCGCGATATCGCTGGCCCGTGGCACCGCGCCGCCGGCCAGGCCGGTCATGCCGCCCTGCGGAACCACCGATTGTCCGGTGTCATTGCAGATACGCAAGGCACTCGCCACGTCCGCCGTGGTCCTTGGCAACAGCAGCGCCGCCGGGCAGGTCGGGGCATGGCCGGTCCAGTCGCTGTAGTGACGCTGACTGATATCAGCGCCGGTGACGACGGCGTCATTCCCCAACGCTTGACGCAGCAGTTCGAGGGTTTGTGGTAAATCGCTCATCGGCTCAACTCACGGTCGGAAAGGATAGAGGGCGTCGTGACCAGGGCACGACGATCCAGCTGGTTCAGGTTTGCAGTGCCCAGCAAAGACAGGGCCAGGCGCAGCTCTTGCGCCAGTAGATCGAGGGCATGAGCGGCGCCCGCCTGTCCGCCGACGGCGACTCCATACAGGGTAGATCGCCCCAGCAACACGGCATCGGCACCCAGTGCGCAGGCTTTGAGAATGTCGGTGCCGCGACGGATGCCACTGTCGAGCAGCAGCGCGAGTTTGCCCTTGGCCACGGCGGCAATCGCCGGCAGGCAGTCGAGGCTGGCCGGAACACCGTCCAGTTGCCGGCCGCCATGGTTACTGACCACCAATCCGTCGAGCCCCAGGGCCACGGCTTTTTCGGCATCCGTCGGATGCAGCACGCCCTTGAGCAACAGCCGGTGCGGCCAGCGCTCGCGCAGCCGGGCCAGTGCGTCCCAGTCGAGTCCGGTGTCCATCTGGCTGCCGATAAAATGCGCGGCGCCTTCGATGGTGCGTTGTTCGGGCGGCAGATAGCGCTCGATATTGCCCAGGATCGGCAGGCCCTGTGGCCATAGCGCCTGGGCCATCCAGCGGGGATGACAGAGCACGTCGAGCTGGTTGCGCAGGCTCAATTGCCGGGGCCGGACAAAGTTGCGTCGGTCCCATTCGCGGTTGCCCAGCAGCACGGCGTCACTGGTCAGCAGCAGCGTCTTGCAACCGACCGCGTCGGCACGTTGCAGCAGATCCTCGCGCACGGCCGGATCACGCAGGCAATAGAGTTGGAACCAGAGATTGACCTCGGGCACTGCCGCGACCAGTTGCTCCAGGGAACTGGTGGACACGGTACTCAAGGTGAAAGGCAGGCCGCGCTCTGTGGCGGCCCGAGCTAAATGAATATCGGCATCGCGGTAAAGCATTGCGTTGTAGCCGGTGGGGCCGATGGCCATGGGCAGCGGCAGGTCTCGCCCAAACAACGAACTTTGGGTCTGCGTCGCCGAGCAAGGCATCAGGGTCCGCGGCAGCAGGGCGATATCGGCAAAGGCCTGGCGATTGCGGCGTAGCGTCAGCTCTTCTTCGGCACCGCCTTCCAGGTATTCCCAGGCGAAATGCGGCAGACGTTGCCGGGCCATCGCCGCCAGTTCGGCAATGCTCTGTGCTCGGTGAAAATCCAGCCCTGAATAATAGCGACGCATGGCGATCCCTATGGCGTGATGAAAGTGGCGCAGCAGGGCTGCGCCAACCCGGTTTTAATCAGGCGTAAAGACGTGCGGCCGGCAACCAGCGTTCGAAGGCGGCGGACTCGACCCAGTTTCTGGCCGCCGCGATATCGGGGGCGAAGTAACGGTCTTCGTCGTAATGCGCGACCTCGCTGCGAATCATCGCCAGGACTTCAGCGAGCTTTTCCGAAGTCTTGAGCGGGGCATGCAGGTCGACACCCTGGGCGGCACCGAGCAGTTCGATGGCCACCACGGCGCTGCTGTTGCCGGCCATATCCAGCAAACGGCGGGCAGCAAAGGTCGCCATCGACACGTGGTCCTCCTGGTTGGCCGAAGTCGGCAGGCTGTCCACCGAGGCCGGGTGGGCCAGGGTCTTGTTTTCCGAAGCCAGGGCGGCGGCGGTCACCTGGGCGATCATAAAGCCTGAGTTCAGGCCGCCTTCGCGTACCAGAAAAGCCGGCAGACCGGAGAGCGCCGGGTCAACCAATTGGGCAGTTCGTCGTTCGGACAGCGCACCTATCTCGGAAATTGCCAGGGCCAGGACGTCAGCGGCCATCGCCACCGGTTCGGCGTGAAAGTTGCCACCCGAGAGCACGTCGCCGTCGGCGCTGAACACCAATGGGTTATCCGAAACCGCGTTGGACTCACGCAGGAACACCCCGGCGGCGAAACGCAGGTGATCCAGGCAAGCGCCCATGACTTGCGGCTGGCAGCGCAGCGAGTAGGGATCCTGGACCCGGGCGCAATCGATATGCGATTGACGAATCTCGCTGTCCGCCAGCAGTTCACGATAGAACCGGGCCACGTCGATTTGCCCGGGTTGACCACGTACCGCCTGGATGCGCGGATCGAAGGGCACGTCGGAACCTTTCAAGGCTTCCACGCACAGGCTGCCAGCGACCACGGCGGCGCTGAACAGCTTCTCGGCGGCAAACAGTCCGCGCAATGCCAGCGCGGTGGACACCTGGGTGCCGTTGATCAGCGCCAGGCCTTCCTTCGGCCCCAGCACCATGGGTTCCAGGCCGGCAATCGCCAGGCCTTCGACGGCATCCATTTCCCGTCCTGCCTGGCGCACGCGACCGACGCCAATCAGCACGGCGGACATATGCGCCAGCGGTGCCAGGTCACCCGAGGCACCCACTGAGCCCTGGGACGGGATGCACGGATAGACCTTGGCGTGATAGAGCTTGACCAGCGCTTCAATCACTTCCCAGCGGATCCCGGAAAAGCCACGGGCCAGCGAACCGACCTTCAAGGCCATGATCAGGCCGACGCTGGCATCATCGAGCAACGGCCCGGTGCCGGTGCAGTGCGAGAGCAGCAGGTTGCGTTGCAGCTTGGCCAGCGACTCGGTGGCAATCGAGGTCCGGGCCAGCAGGCCGAAGCCGGTATTGATGCCGTACACCGTGCGTTGGTTGGCGATGATCTCGTTCACGGTACGGGTGCTGGCGTCGACGTTCTCACGCGCGGCAGGGTCCAGCTCGATCGCGCATTGCTTCTGATAGATGACGCGCAGTTGATCCAGTGTGAGTTGACCGGGCTTGAGCAGCAGAGGTGCGGGCATGGCAGTGTCCTAAGGCGGAGGGTGGGTGGAATAGGCGGCTATATGTTCCTGTATATACATGACGAGCAATATGCGGGCCAAAACCGCTATTCCAGTCAGAGAGTGGCGTTGCAGACCCGATCCCCGCGGATTGAAAAAAAACGCCAGCGCTGGTCGAGCCGTCGATGTGTCACCAAATACCGCACCAAAACCGCGCCTCTCGCACACTGTTGGGGCGAATAGAAACCAATGATAGTAGGGTTTTTCGCGATGCAAGGTTTCCGCGCAGCGCAGGGGCGCTTTGCCGCGCAAGGAGGCGCCGGGAGACAAAGACGGTCGGCGGTGATGGAAATTTTTGCTGTATATACAGCTGCGCACACTGTTGTCCGCCAAAGCGGCGGCCTTGGCTTCGCGAGATTGCATGCCGGCGGCGCGAATGCACTACGGGGTGGGCGGCATTTCCTCCCGAGGATTTTCAATACCGGTGACATATCTTCTTGCAACAATCCGCGGCGAATCGAATCAAGCCAAGGAATGTCGAGATGGATATCGCGCACATCAATTCCCGCTCGCGGATTGGCGCTCAGCAAGGCTTCACGCTGATCGAGATCATGGTGGTGGTGGTCATTCTCGGGATCCTTGCGGCCATTGTGGTACCCAAGGTTCTCGACCGCCCCGACCAGGCTCGGGTCACCGCCGCCAGGCAGGACATTGGCAGCCTGATGCAGGCCCTCAAGCTCTATCGCCTCGACCATGGCAGCTACCCGAACCAGAACCAGGGCCTGAAGGTCTTGGCCGAGCGGCCGGCGAACGCCAAGGACAGCACCTGGCGCTCCTACCTCGAACGCCTGCCCAACGATCCTTGGGGCCGTCCTTATCAGTACCTCAACCCTGGGGCCAACGGCGAAGTCGATGTGTTCTCCCTGGGTGCCGACGGTAAGCCGGGTGGTGAAGGCACCGACGCTGATATCGGCTCCTGGCAGTTGTAGTCCGGGCCATGACCAAACCTTCGCTGACAGCCGCCGGGCAGCGCGGCATGGCGATTATCAGCGCCTTGCTGATCGCCGCCGTGGTGGCGGTGATCGCCGGCGGCATGCTCGCCCGCCAGAGCGTCTTTACTCGCAGCCTTGAAGCCGAGCAGTCGCGAGTCCAGGGCGCCTGGCTGTTGCGCGGCGGTCTGGAGCTGAGCCGGCAAAAGCTCTGGCAGGCCCGCCAGCACGACCCGCTGACCCGGCTTGACCAAGCCTGGGCGCAGCCGCTCGTAGTCGCTGGCCTGAGCGAGCGCGGCGGGCAGTTCAGCGGGCGCCTGGAAGACGAGCAGGGTAAGTTCAATCTGCGTAATCTGGTGCGTGACAGCCGGATCGATTCCGACCAGGTTCGGGCTTTCCAACAACTGTGCGAATCGATCGGCATCAAGCCTGCCGTGGGCCAGCGGATTGTCCAGCGGGTGACCGCCGCTTACTCGTTGCTGCCGGATAACGCGCCCGCTGCGCCGCCGGTCAAGGGCAGCTTCGACAGCGGTCGGTTGACCTCGCCGGGAACCGCGCTCAAGCCGCTGCCGGCGACCCGGCCGATGTTGCACAGCCTGGATGACTTGAGTGCCTTGGCGGGAGTAGACGACGCAGTGCTGGCGCTGTTGGCACCCCATGTGACGATTCTGCCGGCCAACACCTGGGTCAACGGCAATACCGCCAGCGCCGAAGTCCTCGCCTCCCAGGTGCCGGGGCTGTCGCTGTCGCGGGCGCGCAGTCTGGTGTCTGAGCGTGATTCCGGGCGCTGGTTTATCAATCGCGGCGATTTCGTCAATCGTCTGCAGATGCCCGAGCTGGTGGTCAGCGATATCAAGGTCGGGATCACCAGCGACTGGTTCCGCCTCAATGCCCGTTCGCGCAGCGACAGCCGGCGGGTCAGCCTCGCGGTGTTGCTGTATCGCCAGGAGCTACAGATGCCCCAGGTGATCTGGTCGCGGGTGGGCGTATGACTTCGCTACGTCTGGCCTTGTTGCCGCTGGAGACGCTGACCCTGGACAGCTCGCTGGAGTTTGCCTGGCTGGATCGTCAGGGCAAGCTGAGCGACCGTGGCCGCAGCAGCCTCGCACTGTTGGGGCAGACATATAAAGGCGCCTCCGTGGAGTGTTACCTGCATCCGCGCGACAGCTTGCTGGCCAGTATCGAGTTACCCAACCTGCCACTGGCGAGGATTCAGGCGGCGGTGGGCTGTGCGGCCCAGGCGCTGATCCTTGGCGGTTGTGAGTCGATGCATATCGTTCATAGCCCGCGGGATGCCGCGGGGCAGGTACAGGTCGCCTGGCTGCAGCGGGCATTGTTGGAGCGCTTCGGCACCTTGCTGCGCCAGTCCGGGCTCAAGTTGCGCGGCCTGTACCCGGCGGCCTATTGCCTGCCGGTGGCGGCGGCGCACGCGCCTGTCGTAGCGGTGCGCGATGAACATCTGTTGCTGCGCCGCAGCCAGGACCAGGCCCAGGTTCATCCGGCTGTCGAGGCAGCGCTGGCGGATTTGCTCAATAGCGGCAGCGTGATGCATTGGGTCGGGGCGTCGGCTCCGGACAATGCGCTGGTCCAGAGTCTGTCCGAGGAGCGCGTCTGGTCTGGCAAAGCCCCGGGTTGGGGGCTGCACGGTGCGGTCCAGCCAATGGCCAGCAACGCCGGCGGTTGGCGGCGAGCCGTGGCCGGTATGGCGCTCGCGGTGGCGGTCTGGGCCGTGGGCCTCAATCTATATGCCGCTCGCCAGGTGGAACAGGGCCAGCAGCTCAAGGCCTGGATGACCCAGCGGGTGCAGCAGGCATTTCCGGCCTTGCCAATGGTCCTCAACCCGTTGCAACAGGCTCGTCAGCAGCTGGCTTTGCGCGAGAGCGGCGCGCCCGGTGACAGCGGTTTTGCCCGTCTGGTCCAGCAAGCCGGGAGTGCCATGCCTTTTATGGTCGGCAGCCTGCAGACGCTGGTCTTCGAACATGGCGAATTGCACCTGAGCCCGCTGCCCGGCATGCCGAGCGGCGGTCGCGACAAGGCCTGGCAACTGAGTCTGAGCCAGGCTGGCGTGGAAGCGACGACGGTTGCCGACGGCTGGGTCCTGAAAACCACCGGCCCACAACCGCTGGCGGAGAACGACAGTGAATAAGGCCTTTATCAACCGCTATCGAAACCGCTGGCGCCAGCTTTCGAGCCAGGTCCGGCTGTATTGGCAAAGCCTGGCTCGGCGCGAGCGACAGCTGGTGCTGGGCATGGCGATGGGTGTCTCGGGCCTGCTGGTGTGGTTTGTGCTGATCCAGCCGCCCTTGCAAAAGATCGACTTCTGGCGCCTGGAAACCCCCAAATTGCGTACCCAGGCACAGACTCTCGACGGCCTGCTGCAAGGGCTTGCCGGTCCGGCTGGCGGAAATGTCGAGGCCGGCTTGCGCAGCAGCCTGGACGCCGGCGGCCTGGCTGGGCACTACCAATTGCAAGGCGTTGGTACCGGCTGGCGGCTGACCTTCGACGAGGCCCCGGCGGATGGCCTGTTGGGCTGGCTGCTGGGTACGCCCCCGTTATTCACCCTGGAAGTGGTCGAGGCCCGTTTGCAGCGCAAAGGCGCGACCGAACCCGATGGCACGATGGGCAAATTGTCCGGAACCGTTCGCATGGATCAGGCGCTTGGCGCTAAGGAAGCTTCATGAAGTGGTCAGGTTCTTTATTGGCCTTGCGTTGTCGGCAGGCTGCGGCGCCCTGGTGGTTGATGGCCTTGAGTGCCTGCAGCAATACACCACCGGCGTCGCAGCCACCATTGCTGGTGGAAAGCGAGTTGGGTCGGCCCCTGGCCTCGACGGTCAAGAGTGGCGATGCCGTGGCTGATCGGCAGCGACTCCAGGCCCAGCTGGAGCAGCAACATCGGCAGCCACGGACGCCGATCAATCCCGGGCTGGGCAAGGGCGCGGCCAAAGGCAGCCTGGTGCCCAGTCCATTGGGCAACCAGCCGGTGCAGTTGAATTTCGTCGACGCCGATATCCAGGCGGTGGTCCGTGCCTTGTCACGCTCCACCGGGCAGCAGTTCCTGGTCGACCCACGGGTCAAGGGCACCCTGACTCTGGTCTCCGAAGGCGAGGTCCCTGCCCATCGCGCCTATGACATGCTGCTGGCGGCCCTGCGCATGCAGGGCTTCAGCGTGGTGGATGTCGGTGGAGTCAACCAGGTGGTGCCGGAGGCCGATGCCAAGCTGTTGGGCGGGCCGATCTACAGCGCCGATCGCCCGGCCCAGGGCGGTATGCTGACCCGCACCTTCCGCCTGCAATACGAAAACGCGGTGAACCTGATCCCGGTGCTGCGGCCCATCGTCTCGCCGAATAACCCGATCAATGCCTACCCGGGCAATAACACCGTGGTGATCACCGATTACGCGCAGAACCTGGACCGGGTCGCCACGCTGATCGCCAGTATCGACACCCCCAGCGCCATTGACACCGATGTGGTGACCATCCAGAACGGCATCGCCAGCGATATCGCCAGCATGGTCGCCGAACTGCTCGACAGTCCCGGCAATGACCCGACCCAGAAGATTGTCGTGCTCGGCGACCCGCGCTCCAACTCGATCATCATTCGCTCCGGCAGCCCGGAGCGCACGCAGCTTGCGCGAGAATTGATCTACAAGTTGGACAATGCCCAGAGCAACCCGAGCAACCTGCATGTGGTGTACCTGCGCAATGCCCAGGCCGGCAAGTTGGCCCAGGCTCTGCGCGGGCTGCTCACCGGGGAAAGCGACAGCGCTGATGGCAAGGGCGATCCGACCCGGGCCATGCTCAGTAACGGCGGGATGAACAGTAACAACAGCAGTCAGAACGGCCAGGCCAGTACGCAGAGCAGCAGCGGCACCACAAGCAGTGGCACCAGCACCACGGGCAGTTCGTCCTACGGGCAGGGTGCGCGCGCCGGGGGCTCGCAGGCCGGCGGTGCAAACCAGGGCGCGGACCAGAGCGTGGCGTTTTCCGCGGGCGGGGTGACCATCCAGGCCGATGCCACCACCAATACCTTGCTGATCAGCGCCCCGGACCCGCTGTATCGCAATCTGCGGGAAGTCATCGACCAACTGGACCAGCGCCGCGCCCAGGTGGTGATCGAAAGTCTGATCGTCGAAGTCAGCGAAGACGATGCCAATGAGTTCGGTGTGCAATGGCAAGCCGGCAGCCTGGCCGGCAATGGCGTGATCGGCGGGGTCAATCTGGGCAGTACCAATCTGGTCAGCAGCGCCAAGAACAGCATAGATGTGCTACCCCAGGGGCTGAGCCTCGGTGTGGTCAAGGGCGCGGTGAACATCCCGGGCGTCGGTCAGGTCATGGACCTCAAGGTCCTGGCCCGGGCCTTGAAAACCAAGGGTGGCTCCAATGTGCTGTCGACGCCGAACCTGCTGACCCTGGATAACGAAGTGGCGAGCATCTTTGTCGGCCAGACCATTCCTTTTGTCAGCGGGCAGTACGTTACCAACGGCAGCAGCTCCAGCAACAACCCGTTCCAGACCATCCAGCGCGAGGAGGTCGGCCTCAAGCTCAATGTGCGGCCGCAGATTTCCGAGGGCGGCACGGTCAAGCTGGATATCTACCAGGAAGTCAGCACGGTGGACGACCGTGCCTCGGCGGCGGCCGCTGGCACCGTAACCAACAAACGCGCCATCGACACCAGCATCCTGCTGGATGACGGGCAGATCATGGTGCTCGGTGGTTTGTTGCAGGACGGTTATACCCAGACCAATGACGGCGTGCCATTTCTATCAAGTATTCCTGGGATCGGTGCGTTGTTTCGTCATGAGCGGCGCGAGACCACCAAGACCAACCTGATGGTGTTCCTGCGGCCCTATATCATTCGCGACGGTGCGGCGGGGCGCAGCATCACCCTCAACCGTTATGACTTTATCCGCCGGGCCCAGGGCAGCCTGCAACCGGAGCGCAGCTGGGCCATGCCGGATATGCAGGCGCCGCAGCTGCCGAATGCGGCCCTGGCGATTCCGGGTTCCGCGCCGTCGACCCAGCAAGCGCCACGGGCGGCAATTCGCGCGGTGCCGGTGTCACTCAATGAGAGGCCGCAGCCATGAAACTGGTAACAGGGGCCTTGTGGCGAGTGGGCTTGAAGCAATGCCGGCTCCTCAAGGAAAGGCACAATCGAACCTGTGGGAGCGGAGCTTGCCCGCGAAGCTTTTGGCGGCCTCAAGGTCCTCTTCGCGGCGGTGCGGCGATCCGACAAGCTCCGCTCCCACCAGGCCTGCTCCCACAAGCCCTGGGGGCACCATGAGTGCGCTGCCGTACGCCTGGGCCAAGGCGCAGCGGGTTCTGCTGCGCGACGGCGAGGACGGTGCGGTGTTGACCGCTTGCCCGTCGACCCCGGGCTGGGCCATCAGCGAGGTCCGTCGGCAGTTCGGCCCGGCGCGCCTGGAGCAGGTCCGCGACGATGAGCTCGATGGCCTGCTCGCCAGCGCCTATGCCGACACCGGCAACGCGGCGGCGGTGGTCGGTGCGGCGGAAAACGAGGTGGACCTCGACCGGCTGATGCAGGACATCCCGGAAATCACCGACCTGCTCGACACCCAGGACGGCGCGCCGGTGATCCGCATGATCAACGCCTTGCTGACCCAGGCCGCGCGGGACGAGGCCAGCGATATTCATATCGAACCCTTCGAGACCCATTCGGTGGTGCGCTATCGGGTCGACGGCACCCTGCGTGACGTGGTCTCACCACGCAAGGCGCTACATGGCGCGCTGGTGTCGCGGATCAAGATCATGGCCCAGCTGGATATTGCCGAGAAGCGCCTGCCCCAGGACGGTCGCATCGCCTTGCGCGTGGCCGGTCGGCCGATCGATATCCGCGTCTCCACCGTGCCCACCGGGCATGGCGAACGGGTGGTGATGCGCCTGCTGGACAAGCAGGCCGGACGCCTGCAACTGGAAACCCTGGGCATGGACCCTGATGTGTTGGCCCGGCTCGATCAGCTGATCCGCCAACCCCATGGCATCGTGCTGGTCACCGGCCCCACCGGCAGCGGCAAGACCACCAGCCTCTATGCCGCCCTGGCCCGGCTCGACGCCAGTACCAGCAATATCCTCACTGTCGAGGACCCGGTGGAATACGACCTGCCGGGCATCAGTCAGATCCAGGTGAATGCCAAGATCGACATGACCTTCGCTCTGGCCTTGCGGGCGATCCTGCGCCAGGACCCGGACGTCATCATGATCGGCGAGATCCGCGACCTGGAAACCGCGCAGATTGCCGTGCAAGCCTCGCTCACCGGGCACCTGGTGCTGGCAACCCTGCACACCAACGACGCGGTGTCGGCGGTCAACCGCCTGATCGACATGGGCGTGGAGCCGTTCCTGCTGGCCTCGTCGATGCTCGGCGTGCTGGCCCAGCGCCTGGTCCGGCGCCTGTGCCAGCATTGTCGCCAGGAAGACCCGGCGGCGCCCGGCAGCTGGCGGCCGCTGGGCTGTAGCGTCTGTAATCACACCGGCTACAGCGGTCGTACTGGTATCCACGAGTTGTTCTGCATCGACGACGATATCCGCAGTCTGATCCACCAGGGCGCCGGCGAGCAGGCCCTGCGTCTGGCCGCGCGGGCGGCCGGCATGTTGAGCATGCGTGAGGACGGCGAGCGCTGGGTGCACAGTGGCGCCACCGCGCCGGAAGAAATCCTTCGCGTGACACGGGACGCCTGATGAATCGCTATCGCTTCGAAGCCGCCGACGCCCTGGGCAAGATCGAAACCGGCCATCTGGAAGCCGACAGCCAGGGCGCGGCCCTGGGCCTGTTGCGCAGTCGCGGGCTGACCGCCTTGTTGGTCCAGGCCGACGGCGTTCAAGGAGGAGGCAGTGCCAGTGGGATGTTCAGCGCCAAGCTCTCGGACAACGACCTGGCCTGGGCCACCCGGCAACTGGCAAGCCTGCTGGGGGCCAGCCTGCCGTTGGAAGCCGCGTTGAGCGCGACGGTGGAGCAGGCCGAGCGCAAGCATATCGCCCAGACTTTGAGCGCGGTGCGCGCCGATGTGCGCGGTGGCATGCGCCTGGCCGAAGCCCTGGCCAAGCGTCCACGGGACTTTCCCGATATCTACCGGGCATTGATCGCGGCGGGCGAGGAGTCCGGCGACCTGGCCCAGGTGATGGAGCGACTGGCTGATTACATCGAGGAGCGCAACAACCTGCGGGGCAAGATTCTCACTGCGTTCATCTATCCGGGAGTGGTGGGGTTGGTGTCGGTGGCCATTGTGATTTTCCTGCTCAGCTATGTGGTGCCCCAGGTGGTCAGCGCTTTTTCCCAGGCGCGCCAGGATTTGCCGGGGCTGACGCTGGCGATGCTCAATGCCAGTGATTTTATCCGTGCCTGGGGTTGGTTGTGTTTCGCCGCCCTGGTCGGTGGTTTCTGGGGTTGGCGCTTGTATCTGCGCAATCCGGCGGCACGGCTGGGCTGGCACAGTCGGATCTTGCGCCTGCCGCTGATCGGCCGCTTTGTGTTGGGGCTGAACACCGCACGGTTTGCCTCGACCCTGGCGATTCTCGGCGGTGCCGGGGTGCCATTGTTGCGGGCACTGGAGGCCGCGCGGCAGACGGTGTCCAACGACCGCCTGAGTCTGAGTGTGACTGAAGCTACGGCACGGGTCCGTGAAGGGGTGAACCTGGCGGCGGCGCTGAAGGTGGAGAAAGTGTTTCCGCCGGTGCTGATCCATCTGATTGCCAGCGGCGAGAAGACCGGCTCGTTGCCGCCGATGCTGGAGCGGGCGGCGCAGACCTTGTCGCGGGATATCGAGCGGCGGGCCATGGGCATGACCGCGCTGCTCGAACCGCTGATGATCGTAGTGATGGGGGCGGTGGTGTTGTTGATCGTAATGGCGGTGTTGCTGCCGATTATCGAGATCAATCAGTTGGTGCAATAGCCGGGCAGATGGGTTGCCCGGGCTGGCCTCTTCGCGGGCAAGCTCCGCTCCCACATTAGTCCTATGTCGAGTCCGGACTTTGTGTACAGCTCAACAGAAGCCTGTGTTGAGCCCAGACTTTGTGTGCAGCTCAACAGAAGCCTGTGTTGGGCCCAGACTTTGTGTGCAGCTCAACAGAAGCCTGTGTTGGGTCCAGACTTTGTGTGCAGCTCAACAGAAGCCTGTGTTGGGTCCAGACTTTGTGTGCAGCTCAACAGAAGCCTGTGTTGG
>NZ_JBWKUQ010000001.1:0-245790 GCF_059420925.1 Pseudomonas sp. GW821-FHT03C07 | reverse complement strand
TCAACAGAAGCCTGTGTTGGGTCCAGACTTTGTGTGCAGCTCAACAGAAGCCTGTGTTGAGTCCAGACTTTGTGTGCAGCTCAACAGAAGCCTGTGTTGGGTCCAGACTTGTGTGCAGCTCAACAGAAGCCTGTGTTGAGTTCAGACTTTGTGTGCAGCTCAACAGAAGCCTGTGTTGGGTCCAGACTTTGTGTGCAGCTCAACAGAAGCCTGTGTTGAGTCCAGACTTTGTGTGCAGCTCAACAGAAGCCTGTGTTGAGTCCAGACTTTGTGTGCAGCTCAACAGAAGCCTGTGTTGGGTCCAGACTTGTGTGCAGCTCAACAGAAGCCTGTGTTGAGTTCAGACTTTGTGTGCAGCTCAACAGAAGCCTGTGTTGGGTCCAGACTTTGTGTGCAGCTCAACAGAAGCCTGTGTTGAGTCCAGACTTTGTGTGCGGCTCAACAGAAGCCTGTGTTGGGTCCAGACTTTGTGTGCAGCTCAACAGATGTCCGTGTCGAGCCTGGACTTTGTGTACGACAAAAATCTAATGTGGGAGCGGAGCTTGCCCGCGAAGGGGCCCTTGAGGTCACCCTATAATCATGACCCCTTGCGCCTGGCCAGTTTCATCACCACCACAAAAAACACCGGCACAAACACCACCGCCAGTGTCGCCGTTATCATCCCGCCGATCACCCCGGTACCAATGGCCTGCTGACTCGCCGAACTGGCGCCCGTAGCAATCGCCAGCGGCACCACCCCGAGGATAAACGCCAGGGACGTCATGATGATCGGACGCAAGCGCAGCCGAGCCGCCTGCACCGTCGCATCCAGCAGATCATGCCCCTCGTCGTACAGACTCTTGGCGAATTCGATGATCAAAATCGCGTTCTTCGCCGACAGACCGATGATGGTGATCAAGCCAACCTTGAAAAACACGTCGTTCGGCATCCCCCGCAAGGTCACCGCCAGCACCGCGCCAAGCACCCCGAGCGGCACCACCAGCAGCACCGAGGTCGGGATCGACCAGCTTTCGTACAACGCCGCGAGACAGAGAAACACCACCAGCAGCGACAGCCCCAGCAGCGTGGTCGCCTGGGCGCCAGACAAACGCTCCTGCAACGACAACCCGGTCCATTCCAGGCCAAGTCCCGCCGGCAACCGCGTCACCAGCTGCTCTATCTCCGCCATCGCCTGCCCGGTGCTGTGCCCGGCCTTGGGCTCGCCGGAAATGGAGATGGCCGGATAGCCGTTGTAACGGGTCAGTTGCGCCGGACCCTGGGTCCACTGCGCCCGGACAAAGGCCGACAGCGGCACCATTTTCCCACGGCTGTTGCGCACATTGATCTGCAGCAGATCGGCCACCTGGCTACGCTGGTCGCCGTCGGCCTGAATCACCACCCGTTGCATGCGCCCCTGGTTCGGGAAATCGTTGACATAGCTTGAGCCCAGTGCGGTGGAGAGCAGCGCACCGATATCGGCAAAAGACACCCCCAGTGCATTGGCCTGCTGACGGTCGACTTCCAACTGCACCTGTGGTGCTTCGGCCAAGGCGCTTTCCCGGACGTTGGCCAGTACCTGACTCCTCGAAGCCGCTTCCAGCAACTGGCTGCGGGCTTTCATCAGCGCCTCATGCCCAACGCCGCCACGGTCCTGCAAGCGGAATTCGAAGCCGCTGGAGGTACCGAGGCCGTCCACTGGCGGCGGCAGGATGGCGTAGGCCACGGCATCCTTGATCTCGCCCAGTGCGCGGTTGGCGCGGTCGGCAATGGCTTGTGCCGAGTCCTTGGCGCCGCGTGCCGACCAGTCCTTCAGGGTGGTGAAGGCCAGCGCGGCGTTCTGGCCGCTGCCGGAGAAGCTGAAGCCGAGGATCATGGTGGTGTCGCCGACCCCCGGTTCCGTGGCGTTATGTGCTTCGATCTGTTCCACCACCTTGATCGTGCGGTTCTGGCTCGCCCCTGGCGGCAGCTGGATATCGGTGATGGTGTAGCCCTGGTCTTCCACCGGCAGGAACGAGGCGGGCAGGCGCATGAAGCACAGCCCCAGCAGCCCCAGCAACAGGCCATAGACCAACAGGTAGCGGCCGCTGCGTTTCAGTGCATAGACCACCCAGCCTTCATACTTATTACCAAGCTGCTCGAAACGACGGTTGAATGCACCGAAGAAACCGCCCTTGGCGTGATGCTCGCCTGGGGCAATCGGCTTGAGCAGGGTGGCGCAGAGTGCCGGAGTCAGGGTCAGGGCGAGGAAAGCCGAGAACAGGATCGAGGTCGCCATGGACAACGAGAACTGCTGGTAGATCACCCCCACCGAACCCTGCATAAAGGCCATGGGAATAAACACCGCCACCAGCACCAGGGTGATGCCGACAATGGCGCCGCTGATCTGGCCCATGGCCTTGCGCGTAGCGTCTCGTGGCGACAACCCCTCATTGGCCATGATCCGTTCGACGTTCTCCACCACCACGATGGCGTCGTCCACCAGGATACCGATGGCCAGGACCATGCCGAACATGGTCAGCACGTTGATCGAGAACCCCAGGGCCAGCATGGTGGCGAAGGTGCCCATCAGCGCCACCGGTACCACCAGTGTCGGGATCAGGGTGTAGCGGATGTTCTGCAGGAACAGGAACATCACGGCGAACACCAGCAACATGGCTTCGCCCAGGGTGTAGACCACCTTGGTGATCGAGACCTTGACGAACGGCGAGGTGTCATAGGGAATCTTGTATTCGACCCCGGCCGGGAAATAGCGCGACAACTCGTCGAGCTTGGCGCGTACCAGGGTGGCGGTGTGCAGGGCATTGGCGCCGGGGCTCAACTGCACACCGAAGGCGGTGGACGGCTTGCCGTTCAGGCGGGTGCCGTACTGGTAGTTCTGGCTGCCGATTTCCACCCGGGCGACATCGCCGATGCGTACGCTGGAACCGTCGGGATTGGCCCGCAGGACGATATCGGCGAACTCCTTCGGCGTGCTCAGTTGGCCCTTGACCAGCACCGCGGCATTGATTTCCTGGGTCGGACGCGCCGGCAGGTCGCCGATGCTGCCCGCCGAGACCTGGGCGTTCTGCCCGGCCACGGCGGCGCTGACATCCGCCGGGGTCAGGTTGAAGCCCACCAGCTTCTGCGGGTCGATCCAGATCCGCATGGCCCGTTCGGCGCCGTATAACTGGGCCTTGCCGACACCCTCGAGACGCTTGATCTCGTTCATCACGTTGCGCGCCAGGTAGTCGCTGAGGGCGCTTTCGTCGTACTTGCCGTCGCTGGAGGTGAGGGTGGCGAGCAGCAGGAAACCGGCGGAAACCTTTTCCACCTGCAAACCTTGCTGGGTCACGGCTGCCGGCAGGCGTGACTCAACCGCTTTCAGGCGGTTCTGCACATCGATCTGGGCCATTTCCGGGTTGGTGCCCGGTTGGAAGGTCGCGGTGATGGTGGCGCTGCCCAGGCTACTCTGGGATTCGAAATACAGCAGGTGGTCGGCGCCATTGAGCTCCTGCTCGATCAGGCTGACCACGCCTTGGTCCACGGTCTGCGCCGAGGCGCCGGGATAGACGGCGGTGATCTCCACCTTGGGTGGCGCGACGTTGGGGTACTGCGCCACCGGCAACTGCGGGATGGCCAGGGCGCCGGCCAGCAGGATGAACAAGGCGACCACCCAGGCGAACACCGGCCGGTCGATAAAGAAATGCGGCATGCTCACTGTCCTTTGGACTGGGCGAGGGGAAGAGGGCTGTCGTCGATCTGCACTTTCTCGCCGGGACGGGCGTGTTGCAGACCCTCGACGACGATACGCTCACCGGCCTTGAGGCCGTCGGTGACGATCCAGCGATCGTTCTGCACGGCGCCCAACTGCACCGGCTGCTGGCTGACTCGCTGATCGGCATCCACCAGCAGCACCTGAGCGATCCCGGCGCTGTCACGCTGGATGGCCCGTTGCGGCACGGTGATGGCTTCGTGGTTGACCGCCTGTTCGATGCGCACCCGGACGAAGCTGCCGGGCAGCAGGTCGAGGTCCGGGTTGGGGAATTCGCTGCGCAGGATCACCTGGCCCGTGCCGGGGTCGACGCTGATATCGGTGAACAGCAACTTGCCCGGCAGCGGGTAGGCACTGCCGTCGTCCTGGATCAGCGTGGCCCTGGCCTGGCTCTGCCCGACCTGCTGCAACTGTCCGGCGCGCAGGGCGCGGCGCAGGTCGTTCAGTTCGCGGGTCGATTGGGTCAGGTCGGCGTGGATCGGATTCAACTGCTGGATCAGCGCCAGGGCGGTGGTTTCATTCTGGCCGACCAGGGCGCCTTCGGTCACCAGCGCACGACCGATACGTCCGGAAATCGGCGCGGTGACGGTGGCATAACCGAGGTTGAGTCCGGCCCGCTGCACGGCGGCCTTGTTCGCGGTAACATCGGCGGCACTCTGGCGCGCGGCGGCTTCGGCGTTGTCGTAGTCCTGGCGGCTGACCGCATGGCTGTCCACCAGATCGCGGTAGCGCTGGTGTTGCAGGCGGGTCTGGAAGGCATTGGCCTCGGCCTTTTGCAAGCTGGCAAGCGCACTGTCGAGGTCGGCCTTGAACGGCGCCGGGTCGATGCGGAACAACACATCGCCCTGTTTCACGTCGCTGCCTTCACGAAACACCTGCTGCAGTACCACGCCGGCTACCCGTGCGCGGACTTCGGCGCTGCGCGGCGCGGCGATGCGCCCGCTCAGCTCGCTGTTGATCGACAGGCTCTGGCTCTTGATCGTTTCGACCCGAACCTTGGGCGGGGGCGGCGTGTCCGGGGCTTTCGCGGATTGGTCACAGGCGCTCAGGGTCAGCGCCAGGGCCGACAGGCAAAGCGGGGCAAACAGCTTCTTCAACATAACAGAGTCCCAATAATGACCCCCGCATGCTAAGGGCCGTGGTCAAGCGCTGCTGTGAAGCTATGTAGGGCGTTGGTGAAAAAGTGTGAAGCTTCCGCTCGCAGGTGCGCGCAGGCGTATATCCTTCACGGTTTTCCGCTTCGTAAATTTACCTATGCCTAACATCCTGCTGGTCGAAGACGACAGCGCCCTCAGTGAATTGATCGCCAGCTACCTGGAGCGCAACGGCTACCAGGTCAATGTGTTGGCCCGTGGCGACCAGGTGCGCGAGCGGGCGAAACAGAACCCGCCGGACCTGGTGATCCTCGACCTGATGCTGCCGGGCCTCGATGGCCTGCAGGTATGCCGCCTGCTGCGCACCGATTCGGCAACGCTGCCAATCCTGATGCTGACCGCTCGCGACGACAGCCACGACCAGGTGCTGGGCCTGGAGATGGGCGCCGACGATTATGTGACCAAGCCCTGCGAACCCCGGGTGTTGCTGGCCCGGGTACGGACCCTGCTACGCCGTAGCAGCCTGGCCGATCCGCAGGTGGCCAGCGACCGGATCCTGATGGGCAACCTGTGCATCGATCTGTCGGAACGCACGGTGAGCTGGCGCGAGCAAGCGGTGGAGCTGTCCAGCGGCGAGTACAACCTGCTGGTGGTGCTGGCTCGGCATGCCGGCGAGGTGCTCAGTCGCGATCAGATCCTCCAGCGCCTGCGTGGCATCGAGTTCAACGGCACCGACCGCTCGGTGGACGTGGCGATTTCCAAGTTGCGCCGCAAGTTCGACGACCATGCCGGCGAGGCGCGCAAGATCAAGACCGTCTGGGGCAAGGGTTACCTGTTCAGCCGTTCCGAATGGGAGTATTGAGCCGATGCTGAAGATCCTCGTGCGGCTGTACCTGATCACCATCGTTACCTTCAGCGCGGCGATCTACCTGGTGCCTGAGCTGGTGATCGGGGTCTTTCACGAGCGCTTCATGCGTTACAACATGGACCAGTCGCGGGGCTTGCAGAGCCTGTTGATCGAACAGTTTCGCCAGGTGCCGAAAGAACAGTGGCCGGCAACGGCCACCCGCCTGGATCAGCGCTTCGGGCCCTTGCAGATCAGCCTGGTCCGCGTTGATGACCTGAGCTTCAGCGCTCCCGAGCAACAACGCCTGCGCGCTGGCGAGGATGTGATCCGCCTCGGCGACTGGGGCACCCGGACCCTGGCGGTGTCGCCGCTGGACGGGCAATGGGCGGTGGCCCTGCAAGTCCCGCCTGATCCGCTGGACGTGAACCTGTTGTACTGGAGCATGAACGTACTGATCGGCGCTGCGCTGCTGGCCTGTCTGCTGTTCTGGCTGCGTCCGCACTGGCGCGACCTGGAACGTCTCAAGCAAACCGCCCGACGCCTCGGCCAGGGCCAGCTCAGCGAGCGCACGAATATCCCGCCACGCTCCAATATCGGCGAACTGGCGACGGTGTTCGACACCATGGCCGACGACATCGAATGCCTGCTCAACCAGCAGCGCGACCTGCTCAATGCAGTCTCCCACGAGTTGCGTACGCCCTTGACCCGCCTGGATTTCGGCCTGGCCCTGGCCTTGTCCGAGGATCTGCCGGCGGCGTCCCGCGAGCGTCTGCAAGGGCTGGTGGCGCATATCCGCGAGCTGGACGAGTTGGTATTGGAGTTGTTGTCCTATAGCCGTTTGCAGAACCCGGCCCGGTTGCCGGAGCGGGTCATGGTGTCGCTGGACGAATTCGTCGACAGCATCCTCGGCAGTTTCGATGAGGAACTGGAAGCTCCGGACACCGTGCTGGATGTGCTGCTGCACGGTTCGCTGGAGCGCTTTGTGCTGGATCCGCGTCTGACCGCGCGGGCGCTGCAGAACCTCTTGCGCAACGCCATGCGTTATTGCGAGCGACGAATCCAGATTGGCGTCAGGGTCAACCTGGAAGGCTGCGAACTGTGGGTCGATGACGATGGCATCGGCATTCCCGAGTCGGATCGGGAGCGGATTTTCGAGCCGTTCTATCGCCTGGACCGCAGTCGCGATCGCGCCACTGGCGGCTTTGGCCTGGGCCTGGCGATCAGCCGGCGGGCGCTGGAGGCCCAGGGTGGCACCCTGACCGCCGAACAATCACCATTGGGCGGGGCGCGTTTCCGCTTGTGGCTGCCGACCGTGGCTTGTTAGAGGCGCTTCGCCGCCCCGTGGATGGGGTGCTCAGCGTCGCTGCGCCAGCACCCGTTTCACGCCTTCGAGCACCAACACCAGTACCGCCAGCCAGATCGGCAGGTAGGTCAGCCATTCACCCGGCCCGATGCTTTCCCCCAGCAGCAGGGCGACGATCACCAGCAGCACCGGCTCGACATAGCCGAGCAAACCGAACAGTCCGAACGCCAGCACCTTGCTTGCCAGCAGGTAACAGATCAGCGCCGCGGCACTGATCAGCCCGAGCAGCGGAATCAGCCCATACAACGCCGGCCGCAGATTGACCACGGCAAAACCCTGCTCGCCGTGTTGCACGAACCACCAGGCCACCGGCAGCAACAACGCCATATCGAGCCACAGACCACCGAGGTTGTCAGTGCCGTTGCGTCGGCGCAGCACGAAGTAGATCGGATAACCGATGGCCACCAGCAAGGTGGTCCAGGAAAAGCTGCCGACCCGATACAACTCGTTGAGCGCGCCACAGAGGGCGAGCAGGGCGGCAATGGTTTGCAGCCGCGACAGACGTTCGCCGTAGACGATGCGTCCGGTGAGGACCATGGTCAGCGGCAAGAGGAAATAACCCAGGGACACATCCAGGCTATGGCCGTTGAGCGGCGCCCAGAGGAATATCCACAACTGGACGCCGAGCATCGCCGAAGACACCAGCAGTTTGAGCAACAACAGGGGGTGTTGCCTGATTCGGACGAAGATCGCCGGGACCAGCTTCCAGTCCCCGGACACCAGCATGAACACGGTCATGCAGGGCACGGTCAGGAGCATCCGCCAACCGAAGATATCTTCACCGTTGAGGGGCGCGAGCAGGGACGTATAGAAATACATGATGGCGAACAGGCAGGACGCCAACACCGATAAAACAATACCTCGGGACACAACAGCCTCACGAAACGCTGGGTTCGGTTTTTTCCGGGAGGATAGCACCCTGCTTGAACAACAAGGCCTTCAATCCGCTTTCAGCGTCGATATCGGGGAACTCGGGTGGATTGTCCAGGCGGCGATCGAACAGCATGCCCGGGGCCTCGCGGGTCACACCATCGATCAGGAAGTCCGAACCCACGGCCGGATCGTTCATGCAGGCGAGGACCAGGCCGTCGGCGCTGAGTAGTTCCGGCAGGCGGCGCAAGACCCGTTGGTAATCCTTGCTCAGCAGGAAACTGCCTTTCTGGAAGGACGGCGGGTCGATGATCACCAGGTCAAAAGGACCGCTGCTGATGACCTTGCCCCAGGACTTGAACAGGTCGTGGCCGAGAAAGCCGACCTTGCCCAGGTCGTGGCCGTTCAGGCGATGATTGTCGCGCCCACGGCTCAGGGCCGCGCGGGACATATCCAGGTTGAGCACATGCGCGGCTCCACCGGCGATCGCCGCCACGGAAAAGCCGCAGGTGTAGGCGAACAGGTTCAGCACCCGTTTACCCTGGGCATGCGCCCGTACCCAGTCGCGGCCGTAGCGCATATCGAGAAACAGGCCGTTGTTCTGTTTCTTGCCCAGGTCGACCTGATAACGCAAGCCACCTTCGGTGATCACCCACTCCTCGATGGCCTGGCCCACCAGCCATTCGGCGGGGCTCAGGGGCCGGTAGCGATGGTGCAGCAACAAGGTCTGGGCGCCGCTGGCCAGCCAGGCAGGCGACTGGCTGATCTCCATCAGCAGGTCCTTGAGGGCTTGCAACTGCTCGGGCTCCGGCTCCTTGAACAGCGAAACCAGCACCACGCCCTGCAGCCAGTCGACGGTCAGTTGCTCCAGCCCCGGCCAGCAGCGGCCCCGGCCGTGGAACAGGCGCCGGGTTTCCGCGGGGGCGGCGGCCAGGGCCGTGAGCAGGTGAGTGTGGAGGAGGGACAGGGCGTCGGGGGTCATCAGACAATGCCGGCAAGTAAAGGGGCGGCATTTTAACCACATCCGCCCCAGGTCGTTGCGCGTTGTAGCGCCACGCATTTGATTTCCAGCAGTAGCCCTGGGTGGGCCGGGCAGCGACGTTGCGGCGCACGGGTGACTAGTGCTGCCAGGCGAAGGTCTGCTGCGCGACCACGAACATGACCCCGACCAGGGCGGCCAGCGGGATACGCAATTGAATGCGCGGCGGCCCGTTATCGCAGTTCAGCGAGGCTTGCCTGGAGCAACTCGGACAGCTGCCGCGTTGCTGCCGTGGGCGCTTCCACGGCCTGGTGCAGCACATAACCGAGCATGGGCAGCGTGGGCAGGCTTTCAAGCACCGCCAGCTGAGCGGGCAGGCCGATGCGGGTGCGCAAAGTGACGCCGAGCCCGGCCGAGACGGCGGCCCAGATGCCACTGACGCTTGGGCTGGTCAGTGCCACTCGCCAGGGGATACGCGCCTGGTCCAGGGCTTTGGTTGCCGTGCTGCGCAAAATGCACGGTGCGTCGAACACCACCAGGGGCAACGGCAGGCTGTCAACTGGAAAGGGCAGCGGCAACTCACGTGAGCCTATCCAGTGCATCCGGGTTTCACCGAGACGCGTGGCGTGAGGCGTGCTAGCACCCGTTTCCCAGGCCAGCGCCAGGTCCAGGCGGCCATTCTCGATCATCGCCAGCAACTCGGCATTGCGGGCGATGCTGACTTCCAGGCTGACCCGCGGATGGACCCTGGAAAAGCGTCGCAGCACGTCGCTGAGCAGGTGTTCGGCGAAATCGTCCTGTAAACCGATGCGTACCGTCCCTTCGATGCGCGCGCCCTGCAAGCTGCTGAAAATCTCGTCGTTCAGTTCCAGCAGACGCCGGGCATGACTGAGCAGGGATTCGCCCGCGGCTGACAGGATCAGGCCGCGCCCCGACTTCACCAACACGGCGCTACCGACCTGGGTTTCGAGTTTTTTCAGTTGGGCGCTGACCGCCGAGGTCGAACGGCCAAGGCGCTCGGCGGCCTTGGCAAAGCTGCCGAGTTCGACACCGGCGACAAAGGTGCGCAATACATCAAGGTCGAAGGTGGGGTGGCGCATTGTAATCATCCACTTATTTGGGATTGTGGGTTCTATCTAATCTGATATTCGGAACTATCGTCGCTGGTTAACCTGCCTCCGTCAAATCAACGGTTTTGTTGGAGGTGGTATGCCTTTCGCCCGTATTTCCCTGCATCGGGGTAAGTCCCCCGAGTACCTGCGCCGGTTGTCCGAGGCGCTGCATGAAGCCTTGGTGGAAAGTTTCGAGGTACCGGCTACCGACCGCTTTCAGGTCATTCATCAGCATGAGATGGGTGAGCTGATCTTCGATCGCGACTACCTGGGCGGGCCTCGCAGCGAGGACTTTGTGCTGATTGCGATTACGGCGGGTCGCGTCCGGGATACCGAAACCAAACAGCGCTTTTATCAGCGTCTGGTGGAGCGCCTGAGCGTGGCGCCGGGTATTGATCCGGAGGATGTCATGGTGGTAATTAGCACCACCCAGGCGGATGAGTGGTCCTTTGCGGGAGGGCGGGGTAACTGATGAGCCGACCGGAGCCCATCCCCCTTGTGGGCGCTGGGTCGCCAAAAGCTTCGCGGGCAAGCACCGCTCCCACAGGTATTCAGTCGTAGGCGGAGGCTCGACTCGACACGGGCCTGGTGACTGTTATGGCCGAATCGTTCCCGGCTGTTCCTGATGCAGAGCGCGCAACCACGTTAAGCTGAGGGCCTTCCTTGTCGAGTGTAGCGACCATGATCGATTTTTCTTCCCTGGCGGTATTCGCCGCCGCCGTGACGATGTTGCTGGTGATTCCCGGGCCCAACATGGCCTTTGTCACCACCCATGCCCTGGCCCATGGCTGGAAAGGCGGGGTCGCGGCGGCGTTGGGTATCAGCCTGGCGGATCTGTTGATGACCGCGGCGGTCAGCGCCGGAATCGGCGGGCTGGTGATGAGCTGGGCACCGGCGTTCGAGCTGATCCGCTGGGCCGGTGCGGCCTATCTGCTGTGGCTGGCCTGGATGGCGTTGAAGTCGACGGTGCCGGCGGCGCAAGGTCAGGCCCCGCTGGGCTCGATGCGCTCGATCTTTATCCGGGCCACCCTGAACAGCCTGCTCAATCCCAAGGCCCTGCTGTTCTTCATGGTCTTCCTGCCGCAGTTCGTCAATCTCGAACACGGCGGTATCACTTTGCAGTTGGTTGGGTTGGGGGTCTTGCTGGCGTTGATTGCGCTGGTGTTTCATTCGTTGCTGGCACTCTTTGCCAACCTGGTACGCGGTCGGTTGCCCAGTGGTGGGGTGTCCAGGCGCCTGGGTAGCTACGGTTTTGCCGCCGTGATGGCGGGGCTGGCGGCGCGCCTGGTGTTGCTCAACCGCCCGACCTAGGCAAGACCGGTTATCATGCCCGGGCCTGAGGCGGATAACTGCCGAGGGTAAGCCTCAACCCTCGGAGCCCGATGTTCGATGTCCACGATCACCTTGTTTGAAACCCCGCCCCCGGAGTCGATCCACAGCCAGATCCAGCAGATGGTCGTCGATTACGTCACTGACGTCAGTCAGGTGGCCATCGCACCGAGCAATCCGCTCTACCAGCTGTATCAGTACGGGGTTGGTTATGAGGCGCATCTCTATATGCAGGCGATGGATGGCGCCAAGGGGCTGGCCGTCGAATTGATCGTGGCAACCGATGCGCAGGATCCCGATAAGGTCGTGGGTTTCCTGCTGTATCTGCCGGTAAAGGATGATCCGCAGGCCTGCTCGGTGGCCTATATGGCGGTGCGCGAAGGCTATCGACGCCAGGGTGTGGCACGGGCGATGCTGCAGCAGATGCTCGAGCGTTATCCCCACGCGGAACTGGCCTGTGTCGTCGGCAAGGTGCCGGTGTTCGAGGCCCTGGGTTTCCAGGTGCTGGCCGCGCGCGGGCCACAGGTGCTGATGAATACCCGTGACCACGGCACGGACGGCCTGGTGGCGGTGCTGGACATCGCCCCCATCTACCGTTCGCTGGAGGTACGACAGATTCATGCCTATCTGCTGCAACAACACGGCAAGCGTGCAATGGTCGACGCCGAGAAACAGCGTGACCGCCAGCTCGATCAGATGACTCGCCACACCAGGGCTTTTGTCCTGGAACGGCAGGGGGAGACTGGGTGACCGTCATCTCTTGAATCCGCCGCCATCCAGTGCAGGAGCCGGCTTGCCGGCGATGGCGGCCGTAAGGACGCCGCAAGACTCAAGGGCCTCATCGCCGGCAAGCCGGCTCCCACAAAGGCGATGTCCGGTCAGTCAGGGGGTGCCGAACATCGCGGTCCAGTAGATTCCCGAATCACTCTTCGGGTCCACCACATAGGCGGCACCCAGCTCGCGGAATTGTGGATTCATCAGGTTGGCGCAGTGACCGGGACTGGCCAGCCAGCCGTCGACCACCTTGCGCACGGTGTCTTGCCCGGCAGCGATGTTCTCGCCGATCAACTGGCCGTTGTAGCCCGCCAGTTCAGCCCGATCCCCCGGCATGCGCCCGTCACGGTCCTTGTGGTCGAAGAAGTTGTTGTTGGCCATGTTCCGGCTATGGCCTTCAGCGGCGCTCCCCAGCACGGCGTTCCAGGCCAAGGGCGTTGTCGCGGCAAACGCCTGGCCGCCGCATTGGCGCGCTTGCGTACGGGCACTGTTGATCTGTTCAAGCAGCTTGCGGCCTTCCACCTGCCAGTCACCCAGGCGCGCGCTCAGTAACGGTCGCGCGAGCACGATGCGCCAGTCACGTCCTTCGCGGTTGACGCCGATATCGACGAACTGCGGATTCAGCACCACCTGACAGAAACTTTCCTGCACCGCTTTCATCGCCGCCGCCGCGTCACGCGGCCCCGACAGGCTGATCGCTTGCACGGTGACCATCGGATAGGCCTTGGCGGCCAGCTCCTGCTGCAAGTCGCCGGGGTTGTTGATGGGCAGTACCAGGCGTGGGTCGGTGGCGAGTGGCGGCAATTCCAGTGAGGCCTGGCTTGCGCAACGTTGCACCTGGCTACGGTAGTGGTTGATCGAGTCAACCAGTTGCGCCTGATCGGTGGAGGCGGCGCTGGCCGCCAACACCGGCCCGAGCGTCAGCGTGGCCAGACCGATAAGCGATGGTATGAAGCGCATGGGCATCTCCCTTGAACAGACTGTGCCCATGATGCCGGATTTCCCACACCAGGAGCAGTTGAACGTTGCTCAGCTCACCCTACAATCCGGGTAGGTTTTTTCTTTGTAAAGGCGAGGCATTTTCATTCAATCATGTGGCTGAGGTATTATGTCGCAGCATGGAAGTGTCTAGCGTGCCTATCCGAGGTGACCGGACGTCGAAGGAATCGCGAAAAAGCCTGGTGGGTCGGGGTGCATGAGCGGACAGATTCCGCTCATTGACCCGTTCCGCGCAAAGGCAAACAAAATGAGTGTCACCCAACCTAGCTGAAGCCAATGACTAATAAAAAGTCAGCGCAGGAGGGACATGAACGTGAGGCCGGTGGTTTTCATGGGCCTTGTATGTCTACCTATCCTAGGTATTACTGAATGTTGAAGAAACTGAACACAGCGCTGCTGGGGCTGGCGGTGTCGATGGGCGCGATGTCCGTGCACGCGGCCGAGACAAAGAAAGTTGATGTGCTGCTCATTGGCGGGGGCATCATGAGTTCGACCCTGGGGATCTGGCTCAATGAGTTGCAGCCGGACTGGTCGATGGAAATGGTCGAGCGCCTCGATGGCGTCGCCGAAGAAAGCTCCAATGGCTGGAACAACGCCGGTACCGGTCACTCCGCCCTGGCTGAGTCGAACTACACGCCGTACGACAAAGACGGCAAGATCGATATCCACAAGGCAATCGAGATCAACGAGTCGTTCCAGATCACTCGTCAGTTCCTCTCCTGGCAGGTCCGTCAGGGCGTGCTGAAGAACCCGCACTCGTTCATCAACTCGACGCCGCACATGAGCTTCATGTGGGGTGACGACAACGTCAAGTTCCTCAAGGACCGCTACGCGGCACTGCAGACCAGCCCGCTGTTCAGCGGCATGCAGTACAGCGAAGATCAGGAGCAGATCAAGAAGTGGGTCCCGCTGATGATGGGAGGGCGTGATCCGAAGCAGAAGATCGCGGCCACCTGGACCCCGATCGGCACCGACGTGAACTTCGGCGAGATCACCCGCCAGTACGTCGCCCACCTGCAAGCCCAACCAAACTTCAAGTTGCAACTGTCCAGCGAAGTAGAGGACATCAAGCGCAATGACGACGGCAGCTGGCGCGTCACCTACAAGAACCTGAAGGATGGCAGCGAAACCTCGGCCGACGCCAAGTTCGTCTTCATCGGTGCCGGTGGCGGTGCGCTGCACCTGCTGCAGAAGTCCGGTATCCCTGAAGCCAACGACTACGCGGCCTTCCCGGTCGGTGGTTCGTTCCTGGTCACCGATAACCAGGACATCGCCCTCAAGCATATGGCCAAGGCCTACGGTATTGCTTCGACCGGTGCGCCACCCATGTCGGTTCCGCACCTGGATACCCGTGTGCTGGACGGCAAGCGCGTGATCCTGTTCGGGCCATTCGCGACCTTCTCCACCAAGTTCCTGAAGAACGGTTCGTACTTCGACCTGCTGACCAGTACCACCACTCACAACGTCTGGCCAATGACCCGCGTCGGGATCGAGCAGTACCCGCTGGTCGAGTACCTGGCCGGTCAGTTGATGATGTCGGATGACGATCGCTTCAACGCCCTGAAGGAATACTTCCCCGAGGCGAAGAAAGAAGACTGGCGCCTGTGGCAAGCCGGTCAGCGCGTGCAGATCATCAAACGTGACGATGAGAAGGGTGGCGTCCTGAAGCTCGGCACCGAGGTGGTGACCTCCAAGGACAACAGCATCGCCGGTCTGCTGGGCGCATCGCCAGGTGCTTCCACCGCTGCGCCGATCATGCTGACCATTCTGGAACGGGTCTTCAAGGACCAGGTCGCGACGCCTGCCTGGCAGGAAAAGATGCACCAGATCGTGCCAAGTTATGGCACCAAGCTCAACAGCAGCCCTGAAGCGGTCCAGAAGGAATGGAACTACACCGCCGAAATCCTGCAACTGACCAAGCCTCCGGTGATCGGTCAGACAGCCGTTGCGCCAGCGGTACCGGCTGCGGCTGACAAGCCAAAAGCCGACAGTCCAGCGGCTGACATGGCGCTGTAAAGAGCTGGCCTCGCTTCGGCGGGGCGCAGTGAAACGAAGAACACCCATTGCCCGGTCTTGCGACTGGACAGTGGGTGTTTTTTATTGCCCAGGTAAAATCCCGGGTCTTTTTCAGATGAGTGTTACTCAAGGCTGAAGGGGGATTCCGGCAACGCCTCCTGCCTTTGGAGTTTCTCCATGAACGCATCGATAAACGCCGACACCGCCAGCGGCAGCTGTCGCCGACTCGGGTAGATCACGCTCATGCCTCGGCTCTTGCGTTGGTAACCGGGCAGCACCGGCACCAGCAAACCGGCTTGCACATCGAGCCGGGCCATGGTCGGCGGCAACAGGACGATACCCAGGCCCGCCAGGGCGGCCTTGCGCAGCGACTGGGCGGTGTTGGCGCTGAAGCGGCCGCTGACCTGCACCTCTTCTTCCACGCCGGCCGGGTTGCTCAGGTGCCAGGTGGTGTGGCCGCTGGGGTGTGGGGCGCTGATGCAGTCATGGTGAACCAGGTCCTGCAAGGTCTGTGGTGCGCCATGTGCCGCGAGATAGGCCGGGCTGGCCACCAGGCCGTCGCTACGCGGCCCCAGCAGTTGACGCCCGACAAGGGCCGAATCCTGCAAGGGGCCGGCGCGAAAGGCGACGTCGATCTGTTCGGCGATCAGGTCGGCCTTGGCGTCGCTGAGAACGAAGTCGAGCTTGACCTGTGGGTAACGGGCGAGAAATTCGGCGACCCAGTCCATTGGAAAAAACTCGAAGAAGTCGGCGGTTGCCGCCACACGCACCAGGCCGCTGGGGACCTGGCTGCCGCCTTGCAGTTCATGGCTGGCGTCGAGCAAACCGTCGATAGCCCCGGCACAACGCGCATGGAAGGCCAGGCCGGCACCGGTCAGCGTCAACTTGCGGGTGGAGCGTTGCATCAGGCGCGTGCCGAGCCGGGCTTCGAGCTGCTGGATACGCCGGCTCAGGGTATTGGCTGGCACGCCCAGGTGCCGGGCCGCCTCGGCAAAGCTGCCGTGGCGCACCACCTGGACGAACATGGCGATTTCATTCAGGTCGAGCATGACGAAATTGCCTACATAAATGGAGGAGTGAAATCCAATTATGCCATCTAGTCCAGTAATAGGGGGCGATCCATACTGCGCCGTAACTGACCGGGAACGCATCCGTGTTGATGCGCATCCAGCGGTTTATCCGAACATTTTTTTGGAGTATTTCCATGACCGCACAACGGCTACCTATCAGCTCGATTCGGGAGCTCGCATGAGCACGGCGATTGCACGCGCGCCACAGCGGCGCGCCATTGTTCACCGGACCCACGGCAGCACTCACGGGGCGATTACGCGGCTGGTCAGTCCCGGCGACCTGGGCGAGTGGCTCAAGCCATTTGTCTTCCTCGATCATTTCAGCTTCCAGACCAAGGCCGGCCAGCCAGGGTTTGGCATGCACCCGCATTCCGGCATCGCCACACTGAGTTATTTGAGCGAAGGCGAGTTTTTCTATGAAGACAGCACCGGCGAGCAAGGCCGCCTGCTGGCCGGCGGTGTTGAATGGATGCAGGCGGGGAACGGTGTCTGGCATACCGGTTCGATCGTGCCCGAGGTCAGCCATGTCCGGGGGTTTCAGCTCTGGGTGGCGTTACCGGCGGCTGAAGAAAATGCCCCGGCCCGCAGCCAATACCTGACCCCGGCACAAGTGCCACAGGAAGGACCGGTGCGGGTGTTGCTGGGGCACTATGGTGCGGCGCAGAGCCTGATCGCGGCCCCCGCGCCGATGAACTACCTGGCCGTGCAGTTGAAAGACGGCGAGCGCTGGACCTACACACCACCGGCCGGTCATACCGTCGGTTGGGTGGCGGTCGATGTTGGCGAGCTTGATACGGGTGATCGTAACGGGGCACTCGGCAAAGGCGAATTGGCGATCTTTGAGGAGGGCGAGGAGGCCATTGAATTCGTGGCGCGGGGCGAGACCACCTTTGTGCTTGGCTCCGCGCGCAAGCATCCCCATGAACTGGTGCTGGGCAATTACTCGGTGCATAGTAACGCTGCAGCATTGGCCCGGGGCGAGGCCGAGATCCTGCGTATTGGTCGACGTCTGCGCGAAGAAGGTCGATTGTAACCCTGTAGGAGCCGGCTTGCCGGCGATGACGACCGCAAGAGCGATGCAAGACTCACTGGCCTCATCGCCGGCAAGCCGGCTCCCACGGGGTTTTGTGCGCTCTGTCAGACGTCGGTCGCATTTATCTGGATATTATTCGGTGCCCGCGTAATGATTGGCGGCAAAAGGCCATCTTTCTGGTCCGACAGGATGACTCGGATTGACAACAACAGGTGCTGATGAAAAAACTCACGACCGTTGAGCAGATGTTGTTGCGTGACCGCGAAGAAGAGGAGCGGCTGGCCGCCCTGCATGCCTTCGACCTGACGGACGTTGCCCGCGAAGAGTGTTTCGAGCGGATCTGCCGGTTGGTCGCCTCGCGCTTTCAAGCGCCGGTGGCGATCGTCAGCCTGATCGACAAGGACCGCCAGTGGTTCCTTGCCAGCAACGGCTTTACTGGTCAGCAAGCACCCGAGCTGGAGCTGTCGTTCTGTGCCCACACGATCCGCCAACGCGGCGTGTTCGTGGTCGACAACGCCTGCCTGGACCCTCGTTTTGCCGATTTTCCGCTGGTCAAGGGCGACGGCGCGCTGACGTTTTATGCCGGCGCGCCCCTGCGTACCGAAGGCGGCTACGCCATTGGCAGCGTGTGCATCCTCGATAAGGTGGCCCACACGCTGACCCCGCAAGACCACGCCGCCCTGGAAGATTTCGCCGCGCTGATCATGCAGTTGATCGAGCGCCAGCACCTGCTCAAGCGGGTGGACGCTGTCAGCGGGTTGCCCAACCGCACGCAATTTCTCTCCGACCTGCAGGGCTTGATCCAGGCCAGCGATGGCCGCAAGAGGGTGCTGGTGACGGTCGATGCCCTGGACACCGATTGGGCGCATCGCTTGACCGTGGCGGAGGGCATGGTGCCGTTCGAAGCGGTCCTGCGGGATATGGCCTCGCGGATCCAGGCGTTTATCGGCACGGGAATCAAGATCTATCACGTGATGGTCAAGGGCTTCGCCTTCACCATGCAGATGGACGTCAACGAGGCGCGGGTTTTTTTGCCGCGGCTGGTGGATTGGCTGCGCCGGGCGCCGATCAGCGAGAATCTGCCGATGGTACCCACGGTCTGCGCGGGGTTGCTGGAGTTCGACAGCGGTGCGCAAACGGCCCGGGAACTGTTGCGCAAGGCCCTGTTCGCCCTCGAGAGCGCGCGGCAGAAAGCCCAGCCCTTTGCCTATTACAACCACCAGGACGACGTTACCTTTCGCCGTCTGTTCAGCCTGCTGCCGGACATTACCCCGGCCTTGAAGTCCGATGATGTGTTCCTGGTCTATCAGCCGCGCTTCTCATTGCGCGATGGCGCGCACCTGAGTGCCGAGGCGTTGATTCGCTGGAATCATCGAATACACGGCTTTATCTCGCCGGCCGAGTTTATTCCGATTGTCGAAAAAAGCTCGCTGATCCATTCGGTGACGGACTGGGTGATCGAGCGAGTCGTGATGCTGATCGCCAGCACCGGCTACGCCCAGGACAAGAAAATATCGTTCAACCTGTCATCCCGGGATTTTTATGGGCGCAATGTGGCGGATGTCATTGCGCAACGCTGTGCGGCCCATGGGGTCGACCCGACGATGCTCGAGGTGGAAATTACCGAGGGCGAGTGGCTGCGCTCCAGCGCCGGAGTGATCGAGCAGCTTCAGCAACTGAGAAACATGGGGGTCGATGTGGCCATCGACGACTTCGGTACCGGCTACAGCAACTTCTCCTATCTGCACAAGATCCCGGCCAATATCCTCAAGCTCGACCAGTCGATGATTTTCGAGCTGGAGCACAGCGCCCAGCATCAGCGGGTGGCCAAGTCGATCATCGGTGTGGCTCGCGACCTGGGCTATCGCACGGTGGCCGAGGGCGTGGAAAGTTTCGGTTGCCTGGAAATACTCAAGCACTTCGGCTGTGACGAGGCGCAAGGCTACTTTCTTTCCAGGCCGGTCGAAGAGGGGCTTTATTTCCAGCAGGCGGCACTGGATCGTTTCCCATTGAAGACGGGCTGATAATGCCGCATAACGGTATGTTGCGCTGAACGACAATGTAGGAGCCGGCTTGCTGGCGATGGCGTCCGCAAGTTCTGCGCATGACTCAAAGGCCTCATCGCTGGCAAGCCAGCGCCTACAGGGATCGTGTTGACTGAGCTTCAGGCGCCCCGTGGCACGCGTCCGGAGACAAAGTGGCTGACATCGTTGAAACCCGGGGTGGAAGCATGCCCCGGGGTCACCAGCGAGTCGACAAAGGCTTCGTCCTCGGCGCTGATCCTCACGGTCAGGGCCTTGGTGTAGCTGTCCCATTGTTCCTCGGTGCGCGGGCCGACAATCGCCGAGCTGACCGCCGAATTGTTCAGCACCCAGGCAATCGCGAATTCCACCAGGCCGACACCCCGTTGCTGGGTATACGCCTGTAACTGTTGGGCAATGCGCAGTGACTCCACCCGCCATTCGGTCTCGAGGATGCGCTTGTCCTGGCGTCCGGCCCGGCTGTTGGCGTCCGGCGCGACGTCCGGGGCGTATTTGCCACTGAGCACGCCACGGGCCAACGGGCTGTAGGGCACCACGCCGAGGCCGTAGGCCGCGGCGGCGGTAATCTGCTCGGTCTCGGCCTGGCGGTTGACGATGTTGTACAGCGGCTGGCTGATCACCGGCTTGTCCACCCCCAGGCGCTCGGCCACGCGGATCACTTCGGCAATTCGCCAGCCGCGATAGTTGGACAGGCCCCAATGGCGGATCTTGCCCTGGCGCAGCAGGTCGCCGATGGCCGAGATCGTGACTTCCAGCGGGGTGTTGTGGTCTTCGCGGTGCAGGTAGTAGATGTCCAGGTAGTCGGTGCCCAGACGGCCGAGGCTGGCCTCGATGGCGTTGAACAGGTGTTTGCGGCTCAGGCCGCTGCGGTTCGGTTTGCCGTCCACCGGGCCGAAGCCGGCCTTGGTGGCGAGGACCCATTCATGCCGATGACGGGCAATCGCTTCGCCGACGATTTCTTCGGAGCGTCCGCCGGTGTAGACGTCCGCGGTGTCGATAAAGTTGATGCCCTGGTCCCAGGCTTTGTCGATGATGCGCAGGGAGGTTTCGGTATCGGTCTGTTCACCGAACATCATGCTGCCCAGTGTCAGTGAGCTGACTTGCAGTCCAGAATGGCCGAGGGTGCGATAACTCATGAACAACATCCTTTTGCACGAAAGAGAAGATGCCCATCAGATACCAGAACGGCGTTGTTGAGCAATCCCTCAATCGGCTCGCCGATATCCGACAGCCTTGTTAGGGAAAACGTCGCCAAGTCTTCGCGTATTCCGGGGCTTCTCCGGGATATGGCACAACAACGGCCATTCCTTGACCGTTCGTCGGAACTGTCAATTCTGACAGGTTGTTACGATGGCTCCGGCTAGAGTGATATATAGCCAAGAGACCTGCTTGTCCGGCGGGTACAGTTGTAACGGCCATCAGGACATAACCCCGTTCAATATGGAGAGACATGATGCTTAATTCGAAACGTCTTAAGGCGCTGGCCATGGCGATCGTTGTTGCCCAGGCGGGCGTGGTCCCGATGGTCATGGCGCAGGCGCAGGTGGCGCCGACGACTCAGACCCAGAAGGTCACTGCCGAAAAGGCTGATATGCAACTTGCCGCGAAAAAGCACAAGAAGCACAAGAAGCACAAGAAAGCCATGAGCTCCGCGACTCAAAGCGTGAGTACGAGCGCCACCGCCTGATTTTATTTATTGGGGGAGACGCGCCCGAGGAGCGATGTCACGCCTCGGGCTTTTTATTGCCGCCGTTTTATGCCGTCCGCAAGGTGCGGGTCATGCGCAGGGCCAGCAGGCTGCCGGCGACGATCAGCGCGGCCAGCACATACAGGGCGGCATCGGTGGAACCGCTGGCGTCCTTGACCCAGCCCACCAGGTACGGGCTGAGGAAACCGGCCATCTGGCCCATGGAGTTGATCAGCGCCAGGCCACCGGCGGCCGCGCCGGCGCTGAGCAGGGCGGTGGGCACCGGCCAGAACATCGGCAGGCCGGTGAGGGCGCCCATGGTCGCAATCGTCAGGCCGAGAATCGCGATGGCCGGCGAGGTGGCGAAGTTGACCGCGATCAACAGGCCGATAGCACCCATCAGCATCGGTACCACCAGGTGCCAGCGGCGCTCCTTGCGCAGGTCGGCGGAGCGGCCCACCAGCAACATGAACAGCGCCGCGAGCAGGTAGGGAATCGCACTGAGCCAGCCGATGACCAGGTTGTCGCTGAACCCCAGATTCTTGATGATCGACGGTAGCCAGAAGTTGATGGCGTAGACGCCGCTCTGGATGCAGAAGTAGATCAGGCCAAAGGCCCAGATGGCCGGGTTCTTGAACACTTCACCCAGCGAATCGCTGACGGCCTTGGGTTTGTTGGCGGCATCGAAGGCCTGGTCGGCTTCGAGCACGGCACGTTCCTCGGCGGTCAGCCACTTGGCGTTGGCGAATTTGTCCGCGAGCAGAAAGAACGCCGCGCTGCCCAGGGCGATGGTCGGGATACCCTGCAACAGGAACATCCACTGCCAGCCGGCAAGGCCGCCCTGGCCGGCGGCAAAGTGATTGAGGATCCAGCCGGAGAAGGGGCTGCCGAGCAGGCCCGAGACCGGGATCGCCGACATGAACAGGGCCATGATCCGCCCGCGCCGGAAGCTCGGGAACCACTGCGAGAGGTACAGCACCACGCCAGGGAAGAAGCCGGCTTCGGCGGCCCCGGTGAGCAGGCGCAGGGTGTAGAACTGGATCGGCGTGCTGACAAACAGCAGGCAGGTGGACAACACCCCCCAGGTGATCATCATCAGCGCGATCCAGCGCCGTGGACCGAAGCGATTCAGCGCCAGGTTGCTTGGCACGCCGCAGAGCACGTAGCCGATAAAGAAAACCCCGGCCCCGAGGCCGTAGATGGTTTCGCTGAATTTCAACGCGTCGAGCATCTGCAGCTTGGCGAAGCCAACATTGACCCGATCGAGGTAGTTGAACAGGTAGCAGATGAAGATGAAGGGGATCAGGCGCAGAGTGATGCGCTTGTATACGGCGTTTTTCAAGTCAGCGGTGGCCTGGGATAACGCGGCGCTCTGTGACATGGCGGTCTCTCTTTATTATGATTTTTTGCGAGGCAAGGGTAACTTGATCGCCCTGTGAGTCTCGGCCATCGCCAGCCTTGCTGTCTTTGTGCCAGTGCACAGGGTTTGCCGGTGTACCCTGTGCTGCTGAACAAACACCGATCCACCTGAACCAAGGACCCTACCGCTATGTTCGAACTGGACCATGACCTTGCGCAGGATATCGTCGATCGCACGATGGCCATTCTGCCCTACAACGTCAATGTCATGGACAGCCAGGGCCTGATCCTGGGCAGCGGCGAGCCGGAGCGGATCAATACCCGCCACGAAGGCGCGCAGCTGGTGCTGGCGAACGGCCGGGTGGTGGTGATCGACGAGCAGGCGGCCAAGTGCCTGAAGGGCGTGCAGCCAGGGATCAACTTGCCGCTGATGCATGACGAACGGCTGATTGGCGTGCTCGGCATTACCGGTGAGCCGGAGCAGCTGCGCACCTACGCCGAACTGGTGCGCATGACTGCCGAAATGCTCGTCGGCCAGCGTCACCAGCAGGCTGAGCAGCAGTGGCGGCGCCAGCGCTGCGACGACCTGCTGGCCCTGTTGCTGAGTGACGAGGGCGATTCGCCGCGTTTGATCGACGAGGCCCGGCAGATGGGGCTCAAGCCGCAGTTGTCACGGATTCCCTACCTGTTCGAGCTGGACCCGGGGCAGAGTGTCGAGGCGTTGATAGCCTGGTTGCAGTCGCGTTATCCCGACAGCTGGTGTGTCAGCGGGTCGACTGCCTCGCTGCTGTGGTGTCGACCGGCGACGGTGATTCTGGACGATCAACGCCTGCTGGAGAAACTCGACAGCCTCGGTTGGAAGATCGCCCGCGTCGCGGCGGGTGGACCGGCTGACGACTTGCGGGGCCTGCGGCGTTGTTATCGACGGGTCAGCGATCTGCTTGCCTATGGCCGGGATGTCTTGCCCCACAGCCGCCTGCTGCACCTCAATCGCTATCGCTTGCCGGTAATGCTCTGGCGTCATCGCAGCGACGATGCGCTGGAAGAACTGCTCAAACCGTTGCGCAAGGTCATCGCCAAGGACGGCAACGGCCAGTTGCTCGCCACCTTGCGCAGTTGGTGCGAGCATGATGGCCAGAGCCAGGGCTGTGCCGAGGCACTGGGGATTCACCGCAACAGCCTGCGCTACCGGATGGAGCGGATCGCCGAGATCAGCGGTGTCGACCCGCTGCGCCTGGACGGGATGCTGGCGCTGTACCTGGGGGTGCAACTGTTGCCCCACAGTGAGTCGCCAACGTAACCGTCACAAATGATCGGTTTCTTGTGCTGCGAATGATGAGCGTCTGCATTCAGCCAAAGCTAATACCATCACCCCCTTTAAGGAAGGACAACGGGCCTTTGGCTGATGAGAAAACGAGATGTTCGTTGTTGGTTAATTTTTATATGAATTTTTTCGACTTCAGCAGCGGAAAGTGATGGCTGGTCTACAATCGAAATTCAAAACATCAACTCGCAAGACGTTTGCATAATGATGTGGCTGCGCTGGCAAGTCGGTGGCTTTGGGGTTGGTACCGGGTCGGTGCGGGCAAAGTGGATTTGCGTGAGGGGGCTATGAGTAACTTTATCGCTGCTGGCGAGCGACCTGAAGCGGTCCACCTTATCATTAAATTTTATGCCTGCTTGCTGCTCGCAGGGTTTGCGTTTGTTCCGGCCTATCTGATTGGCTACTTGTATTTCTTTCAGGATCCGACCCTTTTATTCGAGAACCACTCGTTCCATATCATTGCGATCACGGCTGCCACCCTGGAGGGGCTGTTTGTTACTTACGTAACCTGGTGCTGCTATCAGTCATCGGGAGATCCGCTGCTGCGGTGGATGACGTTGGGATTTCTCGGTTTTGTGATGATTTATGCGTTGCATGGCGCGTTCACGGGGCTTGCCCACTCCAATATCTGGCTCTTCCTGCTTTACGGACCGGCCTCTCGACTGGTCATGGCGATTCTGCTGTTGGTCGGCATGCTGTCGTACCATCAACCGCCTGATGCCGCGGACCAACGCACAAAACCCCACCCGTGGTTGACCTGGATAGGGCTGTTCCTGCTGGTTGACCTGGCAGTGGCCTACGTGGCGAATTCGCAGGTTGCTGGCAATCTCGCGGTACGCCTCTCGCTTGAAGGTGGTGCCCTCGTTTTTTCCACATTGAATGTGGCAGTGCTCCTGTTGCGTCGTTTCCGTTCGCCGCTGATGGTGATCTTTGCTCTCTCGGTTACCGCGTTCGCGTTGTCATCTCTTGCGTTTATCCTGGCGCGCCCCTGGAACCATATGTGGTGGCTCGCCCATGCGATCTTCGCTGCTGGATTCTTCTTGTTGAGCTATGGGGTAGCGCAAGCGTTTCTCTCCACTCGGTCGTTTTCGAAGATTTACAGTCAAGGCGAACTGATGGTGCGTCTTGCCGAGTCGATGGCGTACGCTGAAAGTGCCCTGCAGGAGCTCCAGCGTACCAATCAGGAGCTCGGCCACCTTGCAGCGACCGATCCACTGACGGGCGCTGACAATCGGCGTCGTTTCATGGAACGGGTCGATGCCGAAATTGACCGGGCCAAGCGCGGCGGTGCTCCGTTCTCCGTGTTGGCGCTCGATCTGGACAATTTCAAGTCCATCAATGATCAGTTTGGGCATCAGGTGGGCGATGACATCCTCAAGAGGTTCGTGCAGGAGTGTCTCGAATCGATCCGGCCGTACGACGGCGTAGCCCGAGTGGGCGGGGAAGAGTTCATGATACTGCTGCCCCAGACCTCACTCGAAGGCGCACACGTAATCGCTGAACGTCTGCGAAGCAACATTGCAACGACCTCTTTCAATATCAGCCAGCAGCGGCTGACCCGGGTCACGGTGAGCATCGGCGTATCGCAATTTGGACGCGACGGGGACTCCATCGAAGACATTCTGCGTGTAGCCGATCAACGCCTCTATGACGCGAAACACCAAGGCCGTAACTGTGTCGTCGCTGCCATCAAAACCAACCTACAGCCTCAGCCCTGATCATCCAGCAGCGAGTCCATCTTCAGCTGTGCCAGCTCAATCAGATGCACCACACCCATCGCCACCTTACGGTTCGAGACGGTCTGGTTGTCGGCGTACTTATAGGCCATGGCCGCAGCGGCTCACGATTCTAAGATGCACGGAGGGTAATGATTTCAAATTGTATCGGTAATACGACCGTTCCAGCTCGAATGCCCCGGATCCCGTGGGCTTGATTCTATTCATGAGCCAAGCTCATATGCATATGTTGACTTAGTAGCGTAGTCGCCTTGCCTGGCCACAGCTAGATTCCCGCTAAGCCAATCAAGCAGGATCAGCCGATGGCTATCGAATGCGTCAATACCATTGAAATACGTCTCTTTGAGACCCCTGATTCAGCTTTCTCAGAGCGCGCTCAGACCTGCGTCGAAGGCCTTCAAAGTGCTGCTGGATGTCTCGATTATACCCTGACTCGAAGCACGCGAGAGGCCGGCCTTTGGTGGCTTAGCGGCTATTGGGAAAGTGAATCCCAAATGACCGGGTCGTTCGAGAGCGCGGCGATGACGCGGTTAATTAACTGCCTGATCGAGGCGGGGGCAAACCTCAGCTTTGGAAGCTTCGTGTGTCTGCCGGCCGTAGCGCATGGCAATTAATGCCCAGATGCTGCACGGCATCGATCTGAACAGCCTGCTGACCAGCCTTCATGCACATCGAAGTGGCGCTTGGGCACTCCCAGCCAAAGAGCTGAACTGAATTCAACTTTCGTCGATTAAGTAACCGGAGCCATCAGTGCTGATACGTACCGTGATGCTGGCCTTGCGCCGCCCCACTACTTTTGTAGTGATGGCATTGCTCGTCTTGATTGTCGGCCCTTTAACGGCTTCACGTACACCGACTGACATCTTTCCAGAAATTCGGATACCGGTGATTGCCGTAGCCTGGCAATACACCGGGTTACCACCAGACCAGATGGCAGGGCGCATCTCGACGGTCTTCCAGCGTTTGCTAACCGCATCGGTCAATGACATTGAGCACATAGAATCCAACACGTATCCGGGCGTGGGAATCGTTAAGATCTTTTTCCAGCCGGGTGTAGAGATTGCTGTCGCAAACGCGCAGATCACGGCTGCCTCGCAAGTCGCGTTGCGGCAGATGCCCGCAGGTATCCAGCCGCCTGTGATCCTCAACTACAACGCTGCCACTGTGCCGATCTTGCAACTAGCACTTTCGGGTGAGGGATTGTCGGAACAGCAACTCTTCGACCTGGGTATGAACACCGTTCGGACACCCTTGATTACCGTGCCGGGTGTAGTGATACCCCTGCCGTATGGTGGGAAGCAACGTCAAGTTCAGATTGACGTCAACCCTGAGGAGCTGCAGGCCCGCGGACTCTCGGCTCAAGATGTATCTGCTGCGCTGGCTGCCCACAATATTCTGGTGCCGATTGGCACACAAAAGATCGGCGAGTTGGAATACACCCTGCAGCTCAACGGTGCTCCGTCGGCTATCAACGATCTGGGGCTTTTGCCGGTCAAGGTGGTGGGAGGCAGCACGATCTACCTTCGCGACGTTGCAGATGTCCATGACGGCAACGCTCCACAGACAAATATCGTCCACGTCGACGGTAGCCGTTCGGTGCTGATGTCGGTACTCAAGAATGGATCGGCATCGACGTTGGCCATCGTGGATGGCATTCGAGCACAGATCGAAGCTCTCAAGCCGGGCTGGCCCGAGGCGCTGAACGTCCAACCGATCAACGACCAATCGCTGTTCGTGCGTGCGGCGATAAGGGGCGTAGTCCTGGAAGGTGCTATCGCTGCTGCACTGACGAGCGTGATGATTCTGCTGTTCCTCGGTAGCTGGCGGTCGACCGTGATTATTGCTGTGTCGATCCCTTTGGCGATCCTGGGCTCGTTGATCATCCTGGCTACCTTGGGTGAGACCCTCAACCTGATGACACTGGGCGGCTTGGCGCTGGCCATCGGCATTCTTGTGGATGACGCCACGGTAACCATCGAGAACGTCAACTCGCATCTGGAGCAGGGCAAGGACGTCGAAACCGCGATACTGGATGGGGCACGCCAGATCGTGACGCCTGCTTTCGTGTCGTTGCTGTGCATCTGTATTGCGTTTGTTCCGATGTTCTTTCTCGAAGGCGTTTCGCGGTACCTGTTTGTACCGATGGCCGAAGCAGTGATCTTTGCCATGATCTGTTCCTTCATTCTGTCCAGGACGCTGGTACCGACCATGGCCAAGTACCTGCTGCAGCCGCATCAGGTACACCTTGAACCACAGCCCGTTTCACGTAACCCATTGGTACGCTTCCAGCGTGGGTTTGAGAACCGTTTCGACCGGCTACGCCAGCGCTACCAGCAAGTGCTCGAAAGCGCACTGCGCCGCCGCAAAGCGTTCCTGCTGGGTTTTATGGCGGTCGTGACACTGTCGTTTGGGTTGGTACCGTTCATTGGTAGCAACTTCTTCCCGGCTGTGGACTCCGGACAGGTGCTGATGCATGTGCGGGTACCTGTGGGCACTCGCGTGGAGGAGACCGCCTCACGCTTCGCACAGATAGAAGAGGCGATACGCGGCGTCATCCCGGCCGAGGAGATCAGCACCTTGGTCGACAATATCGGCCTGCCACCGAGCAACATCAACCTGACCTATAACAATACGGGGGTCATGGGTTCCCAGGACGGTGATTTCCAGATCGCGTTGCGCTCCGGTCATCAGCCCACGGCTGACTATGTGAAGAAGCTGCGTGAGGTGTTGCCTGAACGATTCCCGGACAGCACCTTTTCGTTTCCTCCGGCGGACATCGTCAGTCAGATCCTCAACTTCGGTGCGCCTGCGCCTATCGACATTCAGATTCGGGGCAACAACGTAGAAGCGAACTTCGCCTACGCGCAGCAGTTGCTTAAGCGAATTCGCACGGTGCCGGGGTTGGCCGATGCTCGCATCCTGCAATCAAACAAGGCGCCGGTATTCAATGTCGATCTGGATCGCACCCAGGCCCAGCTGCTCAATTTAACCACTCGCGATGTCACCAACAGTCTGGTTGTCAACCTGGCGGGGAGTAGTCAGGTGGCACCGACCTACTGGCTCAATCCCGCCAACGGGGTGAGCTACCCGATCGTGCTGCAGACACCCCAGCCAAAACTGGATTCGCTAGCTGCTCTGGCCAACCTGCCTGTCGGCAACGGTAGCACCGTGAATGTCACCACGCTCGGCGCGGTAGCAGACTTCGAGCGAACGACCGGCAGCGGTATGGTCAGCCAATACAACATCCAATCGATGGTACAGATCCATGCGGCCACCCAAGACCGTGACCTTGGCGCCGTCGCCAAGGACATCCGGCAGATCATCGGGCAAATGGCCGATGAGGTGCCGCGTGGCAGTACAGTCAACCTGATGGGCCAAGTGCAGACCATGGAGCGTGCGTTTTCTGGTTTGCTATACGGCCTGCTCGGCGCCGTCGTGCTGATCTACCTGTTGATCGTCGTCAACTTTCAATCCTGGGTCGACCCGGCGGTGATTGTCTCGGGACTGTCCGCTGCGCTTGCGGGAATCGTCTGGATACTCTTTGCCACCGGTACCACCTTGTCTGTGCCTGCTTTGACGGGGGCGATCATGTGCATGGGCGTGGCCACTGCCAACAGTGTGCTGGTGATCAGTTTCGCTCGCGAACGCCTGCAGGAACTGGGCGATGCGACCACAGCAGCGCTGGAAGCCGGCATCGCACGCTTACGGCCCGTGCTGATGACCGCGTTGGCAATGATTCTCGGCATGCTGCCCATGGCATTGGGCATGGGCGAGGGGGGCGAACAGAACGCCCCACTGGGCCGCGCAGTGATCGGTGGTCTGCTGTTCGCGACCGTCGCGACTTTGTTATTTGTTCCGGTGCTTTTCAGCCTGGCTCACCGCAACGATTTCCGTACTGAACCCAAGCAGCAATTTGTTCCTGGAGCAATCTGATATGCCTGTGAAAGCCCCCGCAAACTCCAGCGCATCTGGTCGCTTTCTGTTCATCCTCGGGGCGATAGCGACTGCCGGCGTGATTATTGTCGTTGGGATGGTTAGTCGCCACTCGCAAGCTGGTCAGTTGGAACAGATTGCGCAGCGCAAACGGATCGCTACGGTAGCACTGGTCGTGCCCAGCCTAGTGACGCCCGCTTCCCTACAACTTCCTGGGCGTATCGAAGCATGGTCACGCGCACCGCTGTATGCACGAGTCAGTGGCTACCTTAAGCACTGGGACAAGGACATAGGTTCGCCGGTGAAGGCTGGTCAGCTTTTGGCCGAGATCGATGCACCGGATCTAGACCAGCAATTGCGCCAGGCCCGCGCAGCATTGGCCACGTCCCGCAGCGAAATGTCGTTGGCCAGCACCACGGCCAAACGCTGGGAGCAGTTGCGTGAGAGCGAAGCCGTATCGCTTCAAGAAGTCGAGGAGCGCCTCAGCGATTTCGCTACCAAGCGATCTCAGGTCAACGAGGCTCAGGCCAATGTAGACCGGCTGCAGGCGCTGCAGCGTTACACCCGAATCGTGGCACCATTTGATGGAGTAGTGACTGCCCGCAATACGGACGTCGGCGCATTGATAAACGTCGGCATGACAGCAGGAAGCGAATTGTTCGTCGTCTCCGATGTTAGCCGGCTGCGCGTTTATGTCAGCGTCCCTCAGCGTCAACTTGCGTGGGTAAAAGTAGGTAGTCGCGCCAGGCTTAGCGTTCCCGAGCGTCCTGGAAAGACATTCGATGCCACGGTGCAGTCGTTGGCCCAGGCGGTCGATGTGGCGTCTGGCGCAATGCGTGTCCAACTCAGTGTGGAAAACGAGGGTGGAGACCTGCTCCCTGGATCGTTCGCCACCGTGCAGTTTGAAGGCGCGCTTGCACCCACCACCCTCAGCCTTCCACCCAGCGCGCTGATCGTTGGCAAAAATGGTGTGCAGGTGGCGATGGTCGATGGTGCCGGAATAGTACTGTTAAAGAAGGTCACGGTGGCCCGCGACCACGGCACTTACCTTGAACTCGCCGACGGCGTAAGCCAGTCTGACCAGGTCATTGCCAATCCACCTGACGGATTAAGTTCGGGTGATCGGGTGCGAATCGCACAGGTAGAGGTCACTGCGGCGAAGTAGATAAATGCACTACCCTCGGTATCGCAAAGCATCCACCAAAAGAGCGAATGCAGGGGATGCCTGGCGCCTGTTTGGATAATAAAGGTGGAAGTCAGGGAGCCGGGGGCTCGAATCTACTAATCACTTGTATCAGTAAAGGCTAAATTCACAGGAGGGGCAGGCAACTCATGTTATTCACCCTGGCGACACGATGTGGATACCGTCGGTCGTCAAACACTGGTATGGCGCAACGTCCATAAATGGCATGAGCCATATCGCAATCGCCGAGTTGCTTGAGGGCAGCGCGGTTCAATGGCTAGAGCACGTGTCCGACGAAGACTACGCCAAGGCTTTTTGATTCTCACCACACTCCGCAATCACCATAGCGGTGCCCGTAAAGGTGAAACCTGATGACTGAGACTAAAGACCTAGACAACCCCGAAGGCTCGCCGGCTGCGGGGCGGTCGGGCGTCACACCTTCACGACGTAACTTTCTCAAGTTTGGCATTTCGGGAATCGCCGCAGCGACAGTGTCGACCTGGATCCCTGAAAGCGTAGTTGCTGCCCAGTTAGCACCACAAGTGTTCGAAGACGAGGATGCGCCCAAAGCGGGTGAGCAACGCATCCAACTGACGGTGAATGGGCAGTTGCACAAGCTCAACGTTCCGGCCAACGCGATACTGCTGGACGTCTTGCGCGACCGCCTGCAACTGACCGGCACGAAGAAGGGCTGCGACCACGGTCAGTGCGGCGCGTGTACCTTGCTGGTCAATGGCGTTGCGATCAACTCCTGTCTTTCCATCGCCATGCAGCACGACGGGGATAGCATCACCACCATTGAAGGCTTGTCCCAGGGCGACGACCTGCACCCTGTACAGGAGGCCTTTTGGGATCACGATGCCTACCAGTGCGGCTACTGCACCTCAGGCCAGATTATGAGCGTCGTGGCGCTGCTCAATGATCCAAACATCGGCACCGACGACGCCAGCGTTAAGGAAGCCATGAGCGGCAATATCTGCCGCTGCGGCGCCTACAAGAACATCCTCGCGGCGATTCAGTCGGCACGCGGGAAGATGGAAGGGGCGGTCTGATGCGTACTTTCGACTATGCCCGTGCGCAATCGCCCGCCCAGGCCATCAGTAGTCATGCCGCACCGGGCCAGCCATTCTATCTGGCGGGCGGTACTACGCTATTGGATCTGGTGAAGCTTGACGTCATGCAACCTGACCGTCTGGTGGATATTAATCACCTCACCTTAAAGCAGATCGAGCCACTTGCCGATGGTCGCGTGCGCATCGGTGCGTTGGTCAGCAATACCGAACTGGCGAGTCATCCGTTGATCCGCGAGCACTATACCGTACTGTCTCAAGCGATTCTGGCGGGTGCTTCTACGCAATTGCGCAACAAGGCCACCACCGCTGGCAACGTCATGCAGCGAGTACGCTGCAACTACTTTCGCGACGGTGTATCTCCATGCAATAAGCGCCAGCCTGGATCTGGATGCGCGGCTATCGGTGGTCACAATCGTAGCGCCCATGCTGTGCTGGGTACCAGTGAGCACTGCATCGCGACCCACCCTTCGGACATGTGCGTGGCGATGGCCGCCATTGGCGCGCAGGTGACGGTACAAGGCCCGAACGGGGTACGCGAGATACCCTTCGGCGATTTCCACATCCTGCCGGGTCAGACGCCCTGGGTGGAACATGCGCTCCAGCCGCATGAACTCATCACACATGTGACCCTGGATGCACCGCTGGCAAATAGTCGCTCGGCCTACCTGAAACTGCGTGACCGGGACTCGTATCAATTCGCCCTGGCTTCGAGTGCCGTCATTGTGGTGATGGACGGCCAGCGTATTACTGATGCGCGGATTGCTCTAGGAGGGGTGGGCACCAAGCCCTGGCGAGCCCTGGAAGCCGAGCACGCCTTGGTCGGCCAGAAATCCGACATTGGGCTGTTTACACAGGTTGGGGAGCGCGCTATGCAAGGTGCCCGCGCTTACGAGCACAACGCGTTCAAGATCCCGCTCGGCCAACAGGTCGTGACTCGCAACCTTCGCGATCTGACAGCATAGGAGCGCACTCTGATGAGACAGTCCATAATCGGCACCCCTTACAAGCGTATCGACGGCCGCCTCAAGGTCACGGGCGCAGCACGCTATGCGGCAGACCATTCATTTCCGGACATGGCCTATGCCTACGGCGTCTACAGCACGGTCGCCAATGGCCGGATCGTGGCCATCGATGACACTCGGGCGCGGGCGATGCCGGGTGTGGTCGCCGTCCTGCACCACGGCAACTTCCCCGCGCTGCACCGCACACCTGATGTGGTCATGACCTACAAGGATATTCTCAGCGCCGCCAAGGTTGACGAGCGTCGATTACCTTTCGAGGATGACAAGGTCGCCTATCCGGGCCAGTTTGTGGCGTTGGTGGTGGCTGATACCTTCGAACAGGCCCGAGCTGCATCGCTTCAGGTCAAGGTCGAATATGCCGAAAGCCCGGCCATCACCAGTCTGACAGATGCACTGCGGCAACAGGGGGCTCATGAGGGAGGGCGCGGGCACAGCCGGGGTGATCCGGATGCTGCCTGGCAGACGGCGGCCACACGGCTGGATCAGACCTATACCACGCCGGTGGAAACCCACAGCCCGATGGAGATGCACGCCACTACTGCTTATTGGCGCGATGGCAAGCTGTATGTCTACGAGGGCACTCAGGGGGTCGTTAATCACCGCAACGTGCTGGCCAATGTCTTCGATCTGCCTCCAGACCGCGTTGAAGTCCATGCGCCCTTCATCGGTTCGGGGTTTGGCAGCAAACTGTGGCCGTGGCCTCATTCGATAGCAGCCTGCGCCGCCGCCAGGGTTGTGAAGCGGCCCGTGCAATTGATGCTGCCCCGGGCGCAGATGTTTACCACCGTAGGACATCGTCCTGAAACCTTGCAGCGTATTCGCCTTGCCACTGATGGTGACGGCAAACTGGTGTCGATTCGACACGAGTCGTTTAATAGCACCTCGACCACCGATGCCTATACCGAAGCGTGTGGCGGTGTTACCCGCAGCCTTTATTCTTGTGCGAACGTGCTGGTGAACCATAAGAACAGCCCGCTCAATCGAGGCACACCCACCTCGATGCGAGCGCCTGGCGCCGCACCTGGTCTGTTTGCGCTGGAGTCGGCAATCGACGAATTGGCGTTACTGCGCGGTGTTGATCCGCTGGCGTTTCGCAAAATGAATCTGGCCACACGCGACGAAAGCCTCAATTTGGAATGGTCGAGTAATCACTTGCCAGAAGCCATTGATACAGCCGCTGAGCACTTTGGCTGGCACGATCGCAATGCCGCAGTAGGTTCAATGCGTGATGGTGATGAGTTTATTGGCTACGGCATGGGAGCCTGCAACTGGGAAGCCTTCCAGGTACCGACCGATGCACGCGTGATTATTCGCTCGGATGGCACTGCGCTAGTTCAATGCGGTCAGCAGGATATTGGCACCGGCACCTACACCGTGGTGGCGCAGACCGTCGCTCAGTTGACCGGCCTGCCGTTCGAGCGTATTGAGGTTGAGCTGGGCAGCTCCACGTTCCCGCCGGGTGCTTTGGCCGGTGGTTCCTGGGCCACGGCCAGTATCCTGCCAGCCATCGCTGGGGCCACCCGGGCAGCGCTTGCAAAGTTGCGGCAGTACGCGGTCATGAACGGTGGGTTACTTGCCGGTGCCGAGCCAGATAGCCTGATGGTAGAGGGCGGTCAATTGGTTAAGGATGGCCAGCGCGCAAGCTTTGCCGATGTACTTCGTCACCAGCGACTCGGCCGAGCCGAGGGGCACTTCCAGAGCGGCGCGAAAGGCGGCGATTTTTCCTATCGTTCCTTCGGTGCGCACTTTGTCGAGGTGCGTTGGGATCCAGGCATTTCCCGTCTGCGCGTATCGCGCGTAGTCAGCGCCATTGATGTGGGCAAAGTGGTCAACCCACTGGCGGCACGTAACCAAGTTGAAGGGGCGATCATCATGGGGTTGGGCATGGCGCTGTTCGAGGCTTCCGAAAATGATCCGCGCAGTGGGTTGCCCGTTAACAACAACTACGCGGAATACGTGGTGCCCGTGCATGCTGACCTGCCCGACATCGATGTCACCTTGCTTGACTATCCGGACTACAACATCAGTGAGTTCGGTGCTCGCGGGATCGGAGAAATCGGCGTTACCGGCCTGGCAGCGGCTGTCGCCAATGCGGTTTACCACGCCACTGGAAAACGCATTCGCAGCTTACCGATCACCAAGGAAAAACTGATGACGATTTGAGGATCGATGCCATGAAACAGCTTGATCTTCAGGTCATTCAGCAGGCCCGAGCCTGGGTCGCACAGGGCCACCCTGTTTGGCTCTGCACTGTCCTTGCCACCTTCATGGCCGCCTCTGGCAATCGCTCTTCCCGGTCAGGAATCCCGCACCGAGTGGGCTGAAAGGCATGAGGCCAATATTGAGTTCTTCGAGCAAAGGCAACAGCTCCTGCTCCGGGGCTCGCCAGAACAGTGAGTATTCGCTCTGAACTGCGGCGACTCTTTGCACTGCGTGGGCGCGGCGGATGGTTTGGATACCCGCTTCCGAAAGTCCGAAGTGCCCGACCTTACCTTCGGCAATGAATTGCTGCACCGTGCCAGCAACGTCTTCAATCGGAACGGCTGGATCTACACGGTGCTGATACAGCAGGTCAATTCGGTCGGTGCGTAGCCGTCGTAGGGATGTCTCCACGACAGCCTTGAAGGGCAGGCATCCTTTTTAGTGGCTGCTTAAGCTGCTGTGGTCTCGCTACCCTAAGGGCATAGCGTCACCACAACACATCGTAGCTCAGCCTTTCTGGCGTGAAGCGAAGATTTCCTTGAGTACCGGAACAGCCGACATCGCTTTCGGCCAGCCAACGTAGAATGCAAGATGGGTGACCACCTCAGCGGCCTGGGCCTGGCTTAGACCGTTATCCATGGCGCGGTTGAGGTGGAAAGGTAGTTGTGCCGCCTGCCCCTGAGCGATGAGGGCAGCGACGGTGACCAGGCTGCGGTCACGAGCACTGAGACTACTTTGCCGCCAAAGGTCACCGAACAACACGTCGTTGGTGTACCTGGCCAGCTCCGGCGCGACGGCTCCAACACCTGCCTCGACTGCGGCACGGCGTTTTACTTCACTTTCGGGATCAAGCGACAGGGGGGCGCCCGCCGCTGGCGTGATCTGATCGGCTGGGATATTTCGCTCGCTGAATATCTGCCTGGCGACGCCGGCCGCAGACATTGCGTTGGGCCAGCCAGAGTAGAACGCCAAGTGGGTGATCAATGCACTGATTTCACTCGGTTTGAGGCCATTGTCGAGTCCTAGTTTGATGTGCCCTGTGAGTTGCGGGATCTGGCCGCTGGCGATCAGGGCAGACAAGGTGATCAGGCTGCGATCTCGCGGTATCAGCTCTGCGCGTTTCCACACTTCGCCGAACAGCAGCTCGGTGGTGTATTTGTATAGCTGCGGGGTGACTTCCAATACGTCGGGTGACGGTTTCGGATCAGGGCGCGGCTGAGCTTGATCGGCGTCCACGGCGGCGGTGAAGAGAAGGGTGGCGAAGGTCGTAGCGGTGAGCAGTTTCATCGAGCGTTCCTGAGTGGAGAGTCGAAGTGTTCGCGGGCCTGGATCCGTTGCCCGTGAACCTGATGTTATGGTTAGCGGTCAGGCGGGCTCAGGTGCTGGCAACGAACTCATATCGATTACAAAGCGATAGCGCACGTCGGCTCGCTCCATCCGCTCAAAGGCTTCGTTGATCTGATCCATACGGATCATTTCGCACTCTGGCAGGATGTTCTTCTCGGCACACAGGTCGAGCATTTCCTGGGTTTCTTGAATACCGCCGATGGGCGAGCCTGCAATGCGCCGCCGGCCGAGAATCATTGGCACGGTGTTCTGCTCTTCCATCGGTCCGACTTGGCCAACCATCACCAGGGTCGCATCGACATCGAGCAGCGACACATAGCCATCGAGCTGGTGCTTGACCGGCACCGTATCGATGATCAGATCGAAACTTGAAGCCGAAGCTGCCATAGCAGCGCTGTCGCTCGATGGCAGAAGGCGTGTGGCGCCCAGGGCCAGCGCATCGGCTTCCTTGTCCCGCGTGCGGCTGATAACAGTAACCTCAGCCCCCATTCCCACTGCCAACTTGACTGCCATATGGCCCAGGCCACCGAGACCGATTACGCCAACGCGGCTGCCGGGAACGACATTCCAGGTACGCAGCGGGGAATAAGTAGTGATGCCCGCACACAGCAGTGGAGCGACCTTGGCCAGGTCTAGGCCTTCGGGAACGCGCAGCACAAACTCCTCACGCACCACCAAATGTTTGGAGTAGCCGCCGAACGTGTTTTCACCACTCACACGATCCTTGCCGTTGTAGGTGTTGGTATTCCCTTCGCGGCACAGTTGTTCTTCGCCTTTGCGGCACTGGTCGCAGGTCATGCAGGCGTCAACCATGCAGCCGACGGCCACAGCGTCACCAACCTCATAGCGGCTCACTTCATTTCCGATGGCCGTGACGCGGCCGACAATCTCGTGACCGGGCATGGCAGGGTAGACCGTCCAGCCCCAATCGTTACGAGCAGTATGAAGATCGGAGTGGCACACACCGCAATAGAGCACTTCCATGGCGACGTCGTTGGGGCGCAGTTCGCGGCGATTGAACCTCAAGGGAGCTAGAGGGCTTTGCGGGGTCTTGGCGGCGTAACCGATGGTCTTCATTGCATACCTCGTACACTTGAAACGAATGAATAGACAGGCCCATGTTAGGCAACTGCAATCCATTGATTAAGAGGTATAACCTGCATGGCATCATGAGTCTGGCTCATCAATAGAGCGTGACCATTGGATCACTATGATGTCAGGCCTTCGCTCCGAGGCGTACTGGGACAGCTATGTGGAAGCCATAGGTCTGGAACTGGGGTTTGATGACGAAAAACTGGTCGACAGCCTGATCGTGCCGGGTCATGCATCAACCCACGGTTTCACTGATCTGGGCTACTCGGTCGAAGGGCGTAAAGTGAGCTAAACCGAGCGAGGATAGGGCCGGCAGCGTAGTGGTTGCCTGCTCGGGTTCTAACGCTCTGCAGCAATCTCATCATCTTGAGTTTCGATGTCTTCTTCAGGTTTGGATTTAACCACCCAGAACGCGCACACCATACTTGCTACTCCAAACAATGCGATCACTGTCGCCATGGGCTTCGGGGTTCCGTCTGCCAGTACGCCGACCAAACCCGATCCGAGTATCCCTGTTCCGTACTGCAACGCCCCAATCAATGCAGAAACTGCCCCAGCAATATGGGGAAAGCTGTCTAGCGCACCGACGATCGAGTTGGCGACGATTAAACCCGCCGCGGCGACAAATACGAACAAGGGCAAAACCAGTCCCGACAGCCCACCCATACCGCTCCATGCGTCGATTGCCAGCGAGAGGCTCGACAGAGCGGCCATCAGGGCTCCGAGGCGCATCAGTCGATCAGTACCTATTTGCCTGACTAGCCTGGCGTTGAGCTGGTTAGTCAGCATGATCCCCACAATGCCCACACCGAACAGGATCCCATAGGTCTGTGGGGATACGTGGTAATAATCGATGTAGGCGAATGGGGTGCCCGCAATATAGGCATACATTCCCCCATAGAAGAATCCACCTGCTGAGGCATAACCTAGAACACGGCGATTGGTCAGCAGTTGTCCGTATCGGCGGAAGGCACCACTGAGTGGGGCGTGATTGCGACGTTCGCAAGGAAGGGTTTCCGCAAGTGTATACAGGGCAACGAGCGTAGCACCGCCAAATACCGCCAGCGCCCAGAAAATCAGATGCCAGGATCCTAATTTAAGGATTATCCCGCCAATGCTGGGGCCCAGTAGCGGGGCAACGGCCATGACCGTCATCAGGGTCGACAGCATTTGCGCAGCCCGGTGACCTTCATAAAGATCGCGGATCATTGCGCGGGCCAGCACGACACTGGCGCATGCGCCCACCGCCTGTACCGCACGCCAGCCAATCATCATTGGTGCCGTCGTCGACAGGGCGCAGCCGGCGGAACCCGCGATAAACAGCAGCAACCCCAACGCGACTGGAAGCCGCCGTCCGTATCGGTCGCCGACCGGCCCCCACAATAACTGACCCAGGCTGAAGCCGATCAGGTAGCCGGAAATCGTAAGCTCTAGTTGACCCGCATCAGCGTGCAGCGACTTAGCCATGGCGGGCATGGCTGGCAGGTAGAGATCGGTTGAGATGGAAGCAAAGGCCATCAAGGCACTTAGGGTCGCCAGGATCCAGAGGCTTTGTTTGTCGGATGGCTGAGCTGTCTCCATGTGGCGTTCTGTCGGTGGCATGGTCAGCGATACTCTTGAAATCTGGATGGACAAAACAAGACCGCCAGCGCCCATCTACGAGCGCCGGCGGTTGGCGAGGGAGTCGGAAGTTAGCGGTTAACGTTCTTTTGCAAATGAGCAGGGTAGCGATCACCCACGACCTTGATCTGCTCCAGCGCCGTAGCGATGGCAGTAAGATCGGCCTTGTTCAGGAGGAGGCCGGCTGCACCGATGTTCTCTTCCAGTCGATTCAACTTGGTGGTACCTGGAATGGGTACGATCCAAGGCTTTTGCGCCAACAGCCAAGCCAAGGCAATCTGCGCTCGTGTTGCGCCTTTACCGTCGGCGATCTGACCGAGCACCTCGACCAATTTCGCATTGGCCTTGCGGTTCTCTTCGGTGAAGCGTGGAACCACATTGCGGAAGTCGTCTTCCGCGAACTTGGTGTTGGCATCGATGGCTCCGGTCAGGAAGCCTTTGCCCAGCGGGCTAAATGGAACGAAGCCGATCCCGAGCTCTTCCAATACCGGCAGAATCTGCTCTTCAGGCTCGCGCCACCACAACGAATATTCGCTTTGCAGGGCCGCAACAGGAAGCACTGCGTGAGCACGGCGGATCGCATCTGGCCCTGCTTCTGACATTCCGAAGTGCAGAATTTTGCCTTCCTCGACCAATTGCTTCACGGTGCCCACGACGTCCTCGATTGGAACCTGTGGGTCAATGCGGTGTTGGTAGAGCAGTTCGATGCGGTCGGTTTTGAGCCGCTTCAGGGATGCCTCGACTACTGCTTTGATGGTTTCGGGTCGACTATCGAGACCTTCACCAGGAACTCCATTTTTGAAGCCAAACTTGGTCGCGATGACAACTTGATCACGGATCGGGGCTAGTGCTTCGCCCAACAGCTCTTCATTGGTGTAAGGCCCATAGGCCTCTGCGCTGTCGAAGAAGTTGACACCCTTGTCGAAGGCATCGCGAATTAGAGCAATGGCTGCCTTTTGTTCCAGAGCCGGCCCATATGCGAAACTCAGGCCCATGCAGCCCAAGCCAATGGAGGACACTTCCAAACCGCTTTTGCCGAGCTGACGTTTCTGCATGTTTCGTCTCCTTCGCAAAGATGTGGTTGACAGGTACACTTTAGATTCCTGTGCTGAGTTCAACAATTGGCGCATTGCTTCATGGGGAATTGAGGAGGATTCACTAATGATCCGTGCTGGCCTTCCGGAATTGACCGCTTTTGTAGCCATTGCTGAACAACGTAGCTTCAGCGGCGCGGCAAGAATGCTGGGTGTTTCTGCCTCGGCGCTAAGCCATTCCATGCGCGGGCTTGAGTCGCGTCTTGAGCTGCGCTTGTTCAATCGAACAACCCGCTCGGTCGCCTTGACTGAGGCAGGTGAGCAACTCTTCTTGCGTGTGCAGCCGCTGTTGGGTGAACTCGAATGTGCGGTCAACGACGTCACGTCAGAGCGCAACACGCCTTCGGGCTCAATACGACTGAGTGCCTCTGAGTCGTCGTTCAAACCCCTGATACGCTACGTCATGCCTCAATTTCTTCAGGACAATCCACAGATCCATATCGAGTGTGTGGCTGATAGCCGTTTGGTCGATATCGTCGCCGATGGGTTCGATGCTGGTATTCGGCTGTTTGACGACGTCCCCCGCGACATGATCGCGGTGCGCTTCGGCCCAGATGTGCGATTTGCCGCAGTTGCTTCGCCTGAGTACCTGAGTCGGCACTCAGCACCTATCGCACCACATGACCTCAAGGCTCATCGATGTATCCGGTTTCGCTTTGCCAGCGGCACGCTGTTTCGCTGGGATCTCGATCATCTGGGTAGATCAGCCAGCATCGATGTCGACGGGCCCATGACTATGGATAACATCAACCTGATGACAGAGGCGGCTTTGGCGGGCATTGGCATTGCCTGGGTACCTGAGCATCAGGTCGAGGAACATTTGCAGACCGGACGCCTAGTGCATCTGCTGCCTGATTGGGGCCCGTACTATCCGGGTGCCTGCCTCTACTATCCGGCGAACCGGCATCCGCCAATGGCTCTGCGAATGTTCGCGGAGGCGGTACGCGAGTGGGCGCGCCAGCAAGAATGAAACCACTCCTGCTGGCCTGCGGCGCTACTGGTCATCGCCGTACCAGTATTGAGCGGTAACGCCGCCGTCCATGAGGAAGTCGCTTCCGGTGATAAACGTCCCTTCAGGGCCCATAATCAGAGCAGCAAGCGCACCGACTTCGTCGGGGGTGCCGCCGCGCTTGGCTGCGGACGATTCAATCATGCGGCGATACCCATCCCCACGCGGGCCATTGAGCTCATCCCTGGCCAAGGGCGTGAAAATGATGCCCGGGCTGATCGTGTTGACACGTGCGCCTCGCTTACCCCACCGAACAGCTTGCGCAGCCACGCGTAGCGAATTGCCGCGTTTGGATATTTGGTAGGCATTCAGCGGATCTGTCACTTGTTCGGGTTGAAGCATGGGGAGTGCAAGCAGGTCTTCAACCGGAGTCAACGCCAGAGCCTTGTTCTGCTCAGCAGTGAGTGCCGGCAAACGGTGACCGGATTGCGAGGCGATAACGATGGCCGAACCGCCTTTAGCAATCACATTACCGAACAGCTCCAGTACCAAAGCGGTGCCATAGAGGTCTACCAACAGGATGGTGGCAGGCGGAGCTTGGGAGGGCGATACGCCGGCGGCATGAATGACCCCGGTGATGTTGCCAATTGCCGAGGCTTTCGCGACAAGCGCCTGTACAGAGCCGCGCGATGAAACATCCACAACAGTGGTGGTCACGTCGAAACCTGCATCGCTCAAAACCTTGGCCGCTGCATCGGCGGTTTCCTGTCGCAGGTCAGCCAGCACAACATGCTTGCCGGCGCTCACACGCCGGGCGATTGCCTGGCCGATCGAGCCGGCGCCAATTACAACGGTTACGTCAGTCATGTTCGTACTCCTGGAAGGACAGGTCTGCACTGTAAAGCGTCTCGCGGAATCTGATTAGAAGCGTAAAAAAGCGTGCCCTTGTGAGGTTGATTCAGCAGTAACTGAGCACTCCACGCTAGCCGTCACTGTTGATGCTCCCCCCCGCCTTGCCAGCAAGCTGAACCTGGTCTCACAGCAACCGCTTTCAAAAAACGATGTTTTTTTAGATGATAGGCAGGCACGGAACTCTAAGAATTGTTTCAGGTCTGGTTACAAACAAATTATTCAGCGAAGAGCTGATGAGATATTGGGACATGCTGTCCAGTGACTGCAAGTCGGTTTCTACCAAAGCCTTTTGAGACCACAGATAGTGGTCATGCCAGGAGCCCAATGCCGATTGCCGTGGCGGCGGTTTGAGCTGAAATTTATTGAGGTGGGACACCATAGCGATCTTGATATATCACGGGTGTTGCAAGTATTGTATTGATAACATTAGTGACCAACGTGTCAGTATTTGTGGTTAGCGACCATCTTCCCGCTTGTATAAGATTGGGGAGGGTCAAATTTACTTTTGGAAGAGAGACCTTATTGTTATAGTTGTACACCTCATCTCCCGCCGCAGCTGGATAGAACAGCATGAATATTTCATGAGTTGCCAGGTGGGCCCCTGCCATAAATTTCGATAGCTCTATCGATGTTTTCAATCTTGACTCATATTCAGCGGAGCCGTCTGGATGAATGGATATCGGGTCGAGGTCGTAAGCTGCTCCTGTGCGAAGGACAGGGCCATTTTGAGATCTTAGTACAACACGACAGCTATCCATGCCAAATATTTCTATTATATTTAACCATTCAGTATGGGTCATTTTTACCTCGATAATTGATCGTGCGAAGAAGAACACGCTTTTCAACCTGTTGTATAGTCAAATAAATCAGAATTCGCAAGAAGGTCTCCTTTGCATTGCCGAAGACGGCGCTTCGCTTATTGCGGGGTCGCGGCTGACCCGGCCGATCGGTTGGAAAAGCCGCCCAGGTCCCATTTCTCGCATGCCCCCCTTACCAGACCACGTAGCACGCCGAGACCAAGGCTGATATCGCCAGCCGCTCCGAGGTTAATGTAAGCTGTTTGCGCCGTAGTAAACGTTGGCAAAAAGTCAGCATGGTTTGCTGGGCGGATGCTAGGAGCCTTTCCTACGCGCACCTTCTGTATTGCGAGGCTGTATGCGACGTTGGTTGAGCCGGTACCGTTACGCCATCATTTTTTGGCTGTGCTTTGGCGTTTTCCGCACATCCTTGGCCGACTGGAATCCCATCCCGTCCGGTTCCATGCGCCCGACCCTGATTGAGGGGGATGTGGTGCTGGTGAATCGAGTGGCCTACGACCTCAAGTTGCCCCTCACTGATATTTCCTTGACCAAGGTTGAGAATCCCCAGAGGGGAGATGTTGTGACCTTCACGTCACCCAAGGATGGCATGCGCTTGATCAAGCGGATCGTGGGTATTCCCGGTGACACCTTGGAAATGAGGAATGAGGTGCTGTGGGTTAACGGTACCCCCGCAACCTACTTTGATGCGCAGGATATCAGCGAGCCTATTGCCTCGGGTCGATCTGTCCCCGCTGTCAAAGTGACCGAGCGCGCGAACAACAGTAAGCGGACCATTCAGTTTATGCCGACGGTACATGCATTACGGAATTTTGGCCCTGTTGTGGTACCGGCCGACAATTATTTTATGTTGGGGGACAACCGCGACGACAGCGCAGACTCAAGGTACATCGGGTTTGTGTCGCGTCGGCTTCTGATCGGGCGCGCGCACCATATCCTGGCGTCAGCGGATATCATGAACCATTGGATGCCGCGGTTTCGCCGATTTGGCGCGCCTATATTGTGACGCTCGGGGTGTGCAATCGGCACGAGAGTGTTCTGTCACCGTTCTCACTGCCTTCACCTGCTTTAAGCACTGCCGGCATTCAGTTTGCCACTCACCGCTCTCACCACCCATCTAATCGTGACGCCAGACACAAGCCGGCCCGCCGGCGATGAGGCCCTTGAGCTTTGCATCGCCGTTGCCGCCGCCATCGCCGGCAAGCCGGCTCCTACACGGGATTGAGCGGACCTCCAGGATCAGTTTGTAGGAATGAACAATAAAGCCTGCCCGGGCTTGTGCAGCAGACCGGCGTCATTCCCGCTTCCAACTGGCAGCATGGACGTCACAAGAACTGGAGATCGCCCCCATGAAAATTGTCATCGCCCCCGATTCGTTCAAGGACAGCCTCAGCGCCAAAGGTGTAGCGCGGGCGATTGCCGAAGGCCTGGCGCGGGTGCTGCCCGACGCGCAGTTGATTGAATGCCCGATGGCGGATGGTGGCGAGGGGACGGTGGCGTCGGTGTTGGCGGCGTGCAATGGCGAGTTGCGCCAGCAGCGGGTATGCGGTCCCTTGGGGAACCCGGTGGACGCGCATTGGGGCTGGTTGCCGGCAAGCGCCACGGCGATTATCGAGATGGCCGAGGCCAGTGGTTTGCAATTGCTCCCGAGGGAACAGCGCGATGCCTGCATCACCAGCACTTTCGGTACCGGGGAGTTGATCCGCGCGGCCCTGGACGCCGGTGCGCAGCGGATCATCCTGGCGATTGGCGGCAGTGCCACCAACGATGCTGGCGCTGGCGCCTTGCAGGCCCTGGGCGTGGGACTGTTCGATGCCCGAGGCGCGGCAGTCCCCGCAGGTGGCCTGGCCCTGGCCGCAGTGGCGCGGGTGGCCCTCGATGGGATTGACCCACGTATCGACCAGGTGCGTTTCGAGATCGCCGCCGACGTGAACAATCCCTTGTGCGGCGAGCAGGGCGCTTCGGCGATCTTCGGCCCGCAGAAAGGCGCGACGCCGACCCAGGTCCGGGAACTGGATGCGGCCCTCGGGCATTTTGCCGATCTGTGTGCCCAGGTGCTCGGCCAGGACGTGCGTGACGAGCCCGGCAGTGGCGCGGCGGGTGGCCTGGGTTTCGCCGCCAAGGCCTTCCTCGGGGCGCGCTTTCGTCCCGGCGTGGAGGTGGTGGCGGAGCTGGTGGGCCTGGCCGAGGCGGTGCGCGATGCCGACCTGGTGATTACCGGCGAAGGCCGCTTCGATGCCCAGACCCTACGCGGCAAGACCCCCTTCGGCGTGGCGCGGATCGCCCGGGAGCAGGGCGTGCCGGTGATCGTGCTGGCGGGGACCCTCGGCGAAGGTTATGAGCAGATGTACGCCCACGGGGTCGACGCGGCTTTTGCCCTGGCATCCGGGCCCATGAGCCTGGAGCAGGCCTGCCGCGAGGCGCCGCGCCTGCTGAGTGCGCGGGCCGGGGATATCGCCCGGGTCTGGAAGCTGGCGGCAGTGGGGCCATCCGTGAATGAAGAATGAGGATGCGTGGTGTTTCCTCCGGCCATTCAGGGCTAAGCTTGCGATCAGTCCAAGGTTTCGGACTTGTCTGCCCGGAGATGCTCTATGGCTCGTGCCCGCCCGCAACTGATCAGCGCAAAGCTTGCAAAACTGCACCCCACCCAAGTGACCGTCGGCCTGCAAGAGGTTGCCCTCAAGCAAGCCCAATGGCAGACCCTCAAGCGCAAGGAGCGCGAAGCCGCCCTCGATAACCACTGGTTTCCCTGCGTCCTCGGGCCTGAAGGCCGGCACTACATTGTCGATCACCATCACTTCGGCCTGGCGCTGATGCAGGAGGAGGTGAAGAAGGTCTCATTGCTGGTGCTCAAGGACCTCTCGTTCGTCGAACCCGCGAGCTTCTGGACCATCATGGACTTTCACCAGTGGGTCCATCCCTACGATACCAAGGGTATTCGCCGCGGTTACGACAAAGTGCCCGGGTGTATCAGCGAGCTGCAGGACGATCCCTATCGCAGTCTGGCCGGGGCCTTGCGTCGGGCCGGTGGATTTGCCAAGGATGTCACCCCCTTCAGCGAGTTTCTCTGGGCCGATTTCTTCCGCTCGCGGATAACCGCCGCCCAACTGGGCGCATCGAGCGAGCAGGTGCAGGCGATCGCCCTCAAGCTGGCCCGCAGCCAGGCCGCGCGTTACCTGCCGGGTTGGAGTGGTCCGATCGATGCCTGAGCCGACCGCAGTCACCACGCCGTCGCCCGCCGCGCAGTCGAAACGCGGCTGGGCGGACCTGATTGCCGGGCTGTCGATTGCCGGCCTGCTGTTACCCGAGGCGGTCGCTTATTCGAGCATCGCCAACGTACCGCCTCAGGCCGGGGTCATTGCACTCTTCGCCGGGCTGCTGTGCTACGGCCTGTTCGGCACCAGTCGGTATGCGATTGTGTCCGCCACCTCATCGTCGGCCGCAGTGCTGGCGGCGGCCACGGTCTCGGTGGCCGGTCCCGACATGGCGCTGCGCCTGACCATGGCCATCGGCCTGGTGATGATCACCGGCCTGATGTTCCTGCTCGCCGGCTTGTTCAAGCTGGGCAGTGTCACATCCTTTATCGCCAAGCCGGTGTTGCGTGGCTTTGCCTTCGGCCTGGCGGTGACCATCATCCTCAAGCAGTTCGCCAGTATCGTTCATGTGAACCCCGCCCACAGCGACCTGATCCGCTTCGTGCCCGAACTGCTCAGCCAGTTGCCACTCTGGAACTGGGCCGGGGTCGCGGTGGCGGGCGTGGCCCTGGTGCTGCTTTCGGTATTGGGCCGCTACCGACGTTTGCCAAGCGGCTTGCTGGTGGTGATGTTCGGTGTCGCCGCCGGCAAGTGGCTCGAGCTGCCCGGCTACGGCATCAACCTGATCGGTGTGATCGACCTGCAACTGGCGGTGCCGTCGCTGCCGCGCCTGGCATTCTCCGACTGGCTCAAGCTGGTGGAACTGGGCTTTGCCATGGTGATGATTCTCTACGCCGAGTCCTATGGCTCGATCAGCGCCTTTGCCCTCAAGCACGGTGACCGGGTGAACTCCAACCGTGACCTGCTGGTATTGGGTGGCGCCAACCTGTTATCCGGTCTGTTCCACGGCATGCCCGCTGGCGCGGGCTACTCGGCGACCTCGGCCAATGACGCGGCCGGCGCCACCTCACGCCTGGCCGGTGTGGTGGCGGCGCTGGTGGTGCTGGTGATCGTGCTGACCCTGTTGCCGCTGATCGCCCTGACGCCGGAACCGGTGCTGGCGGCCATCGTCATTCATGCCTTGACCCGCGCCCTGAGCCTGGAGCCTTTGCATCGCTACTTCGTCTGGCGCCGGGACCGCGTTCTGGCGATCTGCGCAGTGGCCGCGGTGCTGCTGCTCGGGGTACTGGACGGCTTGCTGGCGGCGGTGGCGATCAGCCTGATGCTGATGTTGCGGCAGATGTCCTCAGCCTCGGTCCAGGTGCTCGGGCATATCGCCGACGGCCATGATTTCGTCGACTGCCAACTGCATCCCCAGGCACGGGAAGTGCCTGGGCTGCTGATTGTGCGTCCGGGCGAGCCGCTGTTCTTCGCCAACGCCGAACGCATCCTCGGCAGCGTCTCACGGCGGGTTCGTGAGGAGGGCGCGGCGGTGCATTCGCTGATTCTCAGCCTGGAAGAATCGCCGGACCTGGACGGCACCAGCCTGGAAGCCCTGCAGGACTTTATCGTGCGCTTTCAGACCGAGGGCAAGCGCTTGTTGCTCGCGCGTTTGAAGCAGGGGGCGCATCAGGCATTGTTGGCGTTACCGGCCGAGACATTGGCGCAGGTGACGCTCAGTGATTTGAGCGTGTATGCGGTGGTGCAGCAGGTCAATCAACCACAGGACAGCAGCGGCGCGGGCTGACTTGACCGCGGCCAGGAGTCCTTGCGCACGCGCGCAAGGTCCCCTGGCCGTGGGTTCAGGCCGGCAGTGCCATCGAGTCGATCAGCTTCACCCCGGCGCTTTCCATCTCACCCAGCGCGCGCTGCAGTGAACCGTCCAGGTCAATGGCCCGGCAGGCGTCGACGATCAGCACGGTGCTGAACCCCGCCGCCCGGGCATCCAGGGCCGACCAGGCAACGCAATAGTCCAACGCCAGGCCGACCAGGTAGACCGTGTCGATACCGCGCTCCTTCAGATAGCCGGCAAGGCCGGTGGGCGTGCGCCGGTCGGCTTCGACAAAGGCCGAATAACTGTCGATGTCGCGGTTACAGCCCTTGCGCACGATCAGTTGCGCATGGGGCAGGTCCAGGTCCGCGTGCAACTGTGCACCATGGCTGCCTTGCACGCAGTGGTCCGGCCAGAGGGTTTGCGCGCCATAGGGCAGTTGCACACTGTCGAAGGGCGCATGGCCCGGATGGCTGCTGGCGAACGAGACATGGCCGCCGGGATGCCAGTCCTGGGCGATGACCACGTTGCGAAAGCGCGCGCCCAAGCGGTTGATCAGTGGCACGATTTCGTCGCCGCCCCGGACCGCCAGTTGGCCGCCGGGAATGAAGTCATTTTGCATATCGATCACGACCAGGGTGCAACGCGGGTCGTTCAGGGATTGCAGGTTGTGAGACGGGGACATAAGACCTCCTTGGAAATGGGCTTCGGCCTCAAAGATTCTAGCCGTTGCGCCTGCATCCGACGGCGTACCGGACTGTCGGTGGTCTGTGACGGGCCGGGTACGCGATTGACCAGGTGGATGTGTTGCGGCTTCACTGCCGCTATCGCCGGCACACCAGCCCCTGTTTCAACTGGCGAAACGCTGCCGGAGCAGGCCGGCCATGTCGTTCAATTCAGCCACCGGGTTGTGTCCGATCAACATGTAGGCATAGGTCGGCCCGGACCAGAACACCACGTTCATGCCATGGCGCACTTCCTGGGCCAAGGCCCGGGTCCCGGTTTTCGAGTGGGTGATGCACAGCGCCAGCGGCCCATGTTGCGGGTCCAGGTAGTTGATCTGGGCAATCGGTATATGTTCGTACTCCAGCATCTGCGCGCGCTTGAGTTGCGCGACCGGTAGTTGTACCTGGGCCGGTTCAAGCGCCAGACCCAGGCGCTGCTCGACACTGTGCAACTGGGCCCGATGATCGGCCTCGGCGTCGGGCAGGTTCTCCAGGGTCTGCGCCGTGTAGAGCACCATGTAGTCGGCCACCAGCCCGCGCCAGCTGATTTCGCTCGATGGCGCGGGTGTCTGCCAGACCTGGAACAGTCGGTCCGCGGCAATACCCGCGACCATGAAGCTGGCCGCCACGGCGAGAAAGCGGCGTCGGCTCATTGGTGCCGTGGCCTTTTTTTCTGTCGGCAGGGTGTGCAACATGGCCTCCAGGCGGGCCCGGGGCGCCTGTTCGAGCAGTTCGCCATAGGCGTCCTGGAACGGCAGGTCACTGCGCATCAGCCACTCGAGACGCTCGGCCACGGCCTCGTCACGGGCCAGGGCGGCTTCGATTTGGTGGCGTTGCTCGGCGTCCAGTTCGTCGTCGAGAAAGGCCACCAGTTGTTCATCCGTCGGGGTGTAGTGCGAAAGCTGGTCAGTCATCGCCGTTCTCCGCTGTTTGCGCTGGGCACCGCACGCAACGGCGGATGCTCCGCCAGTTTCACGCGCGCGGCGGCCAGCCGGCTCATGACCGTACCGATGGGCACTTCGAGAACCTGGGCCACTTCCTTGTAGGACAGACCTTCGACATAGGCGAGAAACACCGTTTCGCGCTGGGCGTCGGGCAAGGCATCGACGCGCTTGATCACCTGGGAAGCCAGTACGTGGGTCTGTATCGCCTGTTCGCCGTCGAAACTCAGGGCATCATCGGCATCGACCAGGCCCTGGCCACGGCGAACCCGCTGGGAGCGTACTTCATTGAGCCAGATCGAATGCAGGATGCTCAGCAGCCAGCGGTCCATGTGCGTGCCCGAGACGAACTGCCCACCTCGCTCCAGGGCACGGACACAAGTAGCCTGCACCAGGTCTTCGGCGATATGGCGTTGGCGCGACAACACCAGTGCGTAACGCCATAGGCGCGGCAGGTGCTGTGCCATCTCGGTGCGTATTTCCTTGTCGCTGGCGATGACAACCTCCGCCTTTAACGGTGATCAGCTGGGGGTCGGGTGCGCGATGGCGTCGGCCAGGTCTTCATATTCTTCGCAATCGGTGCCGCAGAGCGACTTGATGGTCTGCAACTGCACCTGGGCCAGGTCGATACGGCCCTTGATCACGTAGGCTTCACCGAGGTATTCGCGCACCTGGGCGTAGTTCGGGTCGAGCTTCACGGCCTGCAGATAGTAGCCGATGCCTTCGTCGGTGCGCCCCAGTTTGCGGGTGGCATAGCCCCGATAGTTGAGGGCCTTGGCAGTGTTGGGTTGCTTGAGGGTGTCGAGCAGGTCCAGGGCTGCCTGATATTCCCCGTTCTTGGCCAGGCGGTAGGCATAGTCGGTGCGATCTTCATCCGGCGTCAGGCTGCTGACATACGGGACGCAGGCTTTCTTGGCTTTGTCCCACATCTGCCCCTTGGGGCAGCTCGGCGGCATCGATTCCGGTTTTCCGCCCGAGGCGAATGCCGGCGTGCTCAACAGGGCCGCAGCCATGCAACTGGCAATCAGGAAAGGAACCGCGAACGTGGCTTTAATGCTCATCGGTAATGCTCCGGTATCTGTTGGCTAGTAAACACTGATGCATCGGGCTTTATTCGCTGTCACTGAAATTTATTTGCAACGCCCTGTCGCAAGTCGATGGTGAGGGTTGTTATGGATTGAACACCTGGCGTTCGGAATTTATTCAAGGCTGCAGAAAAAATCGCCCATCGGGCGATTTTTTGCACAGGCGATCATTCCCACCCTGGGTGGGAATGATCGGGTGATGAGTTACAACCCCAGGTCCGAAAGGCCTGGGTGATCATCCGGACGACGGCCCAGCGGCCAGTGGTACTTGCGCTCCGAGGCCTTGATCGGCATGTCGTTGATGCAGGCGTAACGATTGGCCATCAAGCCGTTTTCGTCGAACTCCCAGTTTTCGTTGCCGTAGGAGCGGAACCAGTTACCCGAGTCGTCATGCCACTCATAGGCATAGCGCACGGCAATACGGTTGTCGGTAAAGGCCCAGAGTTCCTTGATCAGGCGGTAATCCAGTTCCTTGGCCCATTTGCGGCTCAGGAACGCCTTGGCTTCTTCACGGTTGTGGGCGAACTCGGCGCGGTTGCGCCATTGGGTGTCCAGGGTGTAGGCCAGGGACACGCGTTCCGGGTCGCGGGAGTTCCAGCCATCTTCGGCCAGGCGGATCTTCTGGATCGCCGATTCTCGGGTGAAAGGGGGAAGCGGTGGGCGAACGTCAGCGTCAGATGACATGGCAATGTCTCCAATTGAGTAGGGTTCAGACAAGTTGTCGCGCTTGGGTCAAGCGGTCGCGGGCCCGTTGGCCACTCGCTCATCCAGAGCGTAGTGGCGGCTCGGAGCGCGACTCAGAGCGCCAATAACGTTCGCGCCATGCATTGCGCATTATCGGCTGCACCGGGATCGCCCATGACAAGTGCAACGGTAATGGCGCCGTCGATCAGGATCAGCAACTGCTTGCCAGTGGCCAGGGGATCGGCGATGCCATGTGCTTCACAGAGCTCGACCACATAGTCGAGCAACTTCTGTTTATGTTCCTTGGCCAGTTGCCGTACCGGGTCCTGGGGATCACCGGTTTCGCCAGCGGTGTTGATAAAGGCACAGCCGCGAAAGCCCTCGCTGGCGAACCAGCCACCGAGCACGCTGAACAGCGCGAGCAGACGTTCGCCGGAGCTGGCGGCCTGCTCGACTTCGCCGCGATACCACCGCATCCAGCGGATATCCCGGCGCCGCAGGGCTTCCAGGGTCAGGTCGTCCTTGGTGCCGAAGTACTTGTAGAGGCTTTTGCGCGCCACACCGGAGGTGCGCACCAGAAGATCGATGCCGGTGGCATGGATGCCACTTTGATAGATCAACCGTTCGGCGGTATCCAGCAGGTTTTCGCGGGTCTGGTTCGGGGTGATTTCGTTCATGGGAAAGAGAGTAGAACGATCGTTCTCCTCGGTCAATCGCCTTTTCCAAATAACCCCCCGAAGGGCAAAAGGGGCGCGAGCAGGGCGCCCATCCGGGAAGCCTTCCGAACCGGCATCGGGGTTGGCGGCAAAGCCCTCGTCGAAGACGCATTCGAGAGCGGCGCATGGTGTAGACTTACTGATTCTTCGCATTCGACCCTAGCGAGCCCTATGCCGTCGCTCTTCAAACGCTCCTTGTTGCCCAAATTGCGCAGCTTTCCTCTGGCTGCCGAGGCCCTGACCATCCTGCCTTCGGCCGCCGAGTTCCGGCGCTGCCTGCTGGAGAAGATCGCCGCTGCCCGGCAGCGCATCACGCTGGTGGCGTTGTACCTGCAGGAAGACGAAGCCGGCCAGGAAATCCTCGCTGCCCTGCATGCGGCCAAGGCGGCCCGTCCGGAGCTGGACATCGTCGTCGTGGTGGACTGGCTGCGGGCCCAGCGTGGCCTGATCGGGGCCGGCAAGCAGCCGGGCAACAGTGCCTGGTACCAGGCGCAAACCCGCGACCACGCGACGCAAGTGCCGATCTACGGAGTGCCGGTGCAAACCCGCGAACTGTTCGGCGTGCTGCACCTCAAGGGTTTCGTGATCGACGATTGCGTGATCTACAGCGGCGCCAGCCTGAACAACGTCTACCTGCACAAGCTCGACAAATACCGCTTCGACCGTTACCACCTGTTGCACAATGCCGCCTTGGCCGATTCCATGCAGGGGCTGGTGCGCAACGAGTTGCTGGCGTCCCGGGCGGTTCGCCGTCTCGATGTGCCGGAGTTACCGACTACCCGTAGCCTGCGCGGCGATATCGGCGATTTGCGCAGCCGCCTGAAGAAGGCCGGTTATGACACCACGGCTGGCAGTGAGCCGACCTTTGGCCTGTCGGTCAGCCCGATCATGGGCTTGGGCAAGAACAACCCATTGAACCGCCTGGTCTGCGAACTGATCGCCTCCAGCCAGCAGCAACTGACCATTTGCACACCGTATTTCAACATGCCGCTGGCGGTGACCCGGGAACTCAACCGGGCCCTGGAGCGTGGGGTGAAGATCGACATCATCGTGGGCGACAAGACCGCCAACGACTTCTATATCCCACCGAGCCAGCCGTTCAAGGTCATCGCCGCCTTGCCTTATCTCTACGAGATCAGCCTGCGACGTTTCGCCAAGCGTCACCAGGCGGTGATCGACAGTGGGCAGCTGAACCTGCACCTGTGGCGCGACGGTGACAACACCTATCACCTCAAGGGGATGTGGGTCGACGAGCGTTATACCTTGCTGACGGGGAACAATCTCAATCCGCGGGCGTTCCGGCTGGACCTGGAGAATGCCTTGCTGATCGACGATCCACGTCGTGAGTTGCTCGACGTGCGGGCGAAGGAGGTGGCCCTGATCATGGAAAACACCCTGCGCCTCGACGGCTTCAAGAGCCTGGAGACCCTGATGGACTATCCGGAAGCAGTGGGCAAATTCCTGCGGCGGGTCAGTCGGGTACGGATCGAGCGGTTGTTGTATCGGATGTTGTAAGGCGGGGGGAAGGCAGGGGAACCGCGTTATCGTTCATCGCCAGCAAGCTGGCTCCTACAATGATTCGATTGAATTCGCTATCGCGAACGACCCAATACTGTAGGAGCCGGCTTGCTGGCGATGAGGCCATCCCGGGCGATATCAATCCCCCGGGATAACCACCGGCCTCAGTTCAGGCCCAGCTTGCCACGCAGGGTCGACAGGTCTTCAGCCAGGGTAGTGACCGGACCCACCAAGGCCTTGCGGTCGGCTTCCTTGACCTTGTCATAGGTTTCGAAACCGCCATCCTTGGTCTTGTACTTGGCCAGGATCTTGTCCACGGCCGCGAAGTTCTTGTCCACTTTGACCGCGAAAGCCTTGTCCTGCTGCTCAAGCTGCGGACGGAACAGGTCGACGATTTTCTTCGCGCCGTCGATGTTGCCCTGGAAGTCATACAGGTCGGTGTGGCTGTACCGGTCTTCTTCACCGGAGATCTTGGTCGCGGCCACTTCCTCCAGCAGCGCGGCGGCACCGCCTACGACTTTCTCGGGTGGGAAGGTCAGGCCGGCGACGCGGGCTTGCAGGTCCTTGACGTCCTTGTTCAGGCCAGCCGCCAGGTCACCCAGGCCGGCGGTGGTGTTTTCCGAGAACAGGCTGTATTCGATGCGGTGGAAGCCGGTGAAGTCTTCAGCCTTCACGCCTTTTTCATGGTCGTTGACGCGGGAGTCGATGGCGCCGTCCAGGTCATTGAACAGCTCGGCAATCGGCTCGATCTTCTCGTAGTGCACGCGAGTCGGGGCGTAGAGCTTCTTGGCGGTGGCCAGGTCACCTTTCTTCACGGCGTCGGTGAACTGCTGGGTCTTGCTGGCCAACTCATCGAGTTCCGCGGTCACATAGATCTTGTAGTCGGACACCGGCCCCACCAGATCCAACGGCGCGGTGGCGGCGAAAGCCGAAAGCGGCGTGTGGAGCAAGCCAAGGGCCAACAACAAAGCAAGAGGCGACTTCTTCATGGGACGTTTCCTGGTGAGTTAAGGGTCAAGCAGTGGTTTTTTGTTTTGCAGCTGAAAGCAGTGAGCGACCGATAAAGTCCTGATCGCTGGTGACGCCCGGCAAGGTGAAGAAGTAGCCGCCGCCAATAGGCTTGAGGTACTCCTCCAGGGGTTCGCCGTTGAGCCGGGTTTGCACTGCGATAAAGCCTTGCGCCAGATCCGCCTGGTAGCAGATGAACAGCAGGCCCATCTCCAGCTGGCCGTTCTTGCTCACGCCATTGGAGTAGTTGAAGGGTCGACGCAGAATCAGGTTGCGCTGGGTGGCGGCGGTGCGCGGGTTGGCCAGGCGGATATGCGCATCGAGCTTGGTCAGCTTGCCTTCCGGGTCCTTGGCGTAGTCGGGAACCTGGGTTTCCTTCTCGCCGCCCATGGGCGCGCCGGTGGTCTTGACCCGGCCGATGATGCTTTGTTGTTCCTGCAGGGGCGTGCGGTCCCAGCGCTCAACCAGGTTGCGGATGATCCGCACCGCCTGGTAGCTGCCGGCCACTGCCCAGCCCGGTTCATTGGCGCCGGGCTGGACCCAGACGATGCGGTCCATGGCGCTGCCATCGTTGGAGTCCGGGTTGGCCGAACCGTCGCGGAAACCGAGGAAGTTGCGCGCGCTCTGGGCCGGTTCGCCGGTCTTGAGCGGTGCCTGGGCCGGTACCGTACCTTCCTGTTTCCAGCGCACCAGCAGCAGATCCGGGGTGTTCTTGACGATATCGCGCAGGGCGTGAATGTTGGTGTCCGGGGTGTTCGAGCAGAATTGGATACTCAAGTCACCGTGGCACAGCTCCGGCTGTAGCGCGTCGTTGGGGAAACCGACCATGCGGATCAGTTGCTTGGGTTTGACGGCGGCCAGGCCGTAACGCTCGTCGAACAGCGACTCGCCCACCGCCACGGTGATGGTCAGGTTGTCCGGGGTGACCATCGGGCCAAGAATTCCGGAGTCCAGCGGCGGTAGTTTTTCATCGACCTGTTTCACCGTGCCACCGCTCATCAGGAAGGCGATGCGCTTGTTCAGGGTGCGGAACAGGCGTTCGAGTTCCTCACTGTCGCTGGCCAGGACGTCGAAGGAGACGATCATGCCGGCGGCCGGACGCGGGGTGACGATTCCGCTCTGGTATTTGCCATGGAAGTCATGGCGGTCCTGGGTCTTGTCGCTGCTCGGCGCTTCGGTGACCTGGGCTTGCGCCTGGCTGGCGGCCATGGCCGGGCAGCTCAGGGCGCTACCGGCGAGGGCGGCACCGGCCACCCCCATGCCCAGCAGGACACGGCGGCGCTGGGCGGAAAATTCGGCGTTGTGCTGTTCTGAATCGCTCATGTTCGTATCGTCTGCTTGTTTACAGGCCGGAAAGGCCGAGGGCGGGATCGATTCCATCGAGTGCATCGGCCAGGGCCTTGGCCTTGTCGCTGATCTGTTGGCGTTGCGTGGCACTCACGGTGTCGTAGGTGGCATAGCCGCTGGCGTTGCGCAGGCCGTTGAATTCGGCGTCCAGGGCCGTCGCGGCGCTGTCGATTTTCATCAGCAGGTCGCCGGACGACTTGACCAGCAGCGGCCGCATCAGGTCGATGACCTTTTGCGCGGCTTGCAGGTTGGCGACGAAGCCGTCCAGGTCGACGTGGCTGTAGCGTTCTTCTTCGCCACTGCCGGCACGGGTTTCGGCCATGCTGCGCAGGCTGCGGACGACGATGCTGAGCAGTTGCTCCGGCGGCAGCGATGTCGCCAGCAGTTGCTGCTTAAGGCTGGCGATATCGGCTTGCAGACGCTGGGCGACCGGCACCAGGGCGTCGACGCTGCGTTGCTGGAATAGGCCGTATTCGAGGCGGTGGAAGCCGCCGAACCCCGGGTCCTGTTCGCGTTTTTCGTAATAGTCGGCGCGGGCGTTGATCGCATTATCCAGCTCGGCGAAGCGCTGGGCGGCCGGGGCCAGGCGCTGATAGGCGGCCCGGGCCGGGGCATAGAGCGCCTGGGCCTGGGTCAGGTCGCCGGCGGCAATCGCCTGCTCGAGGGCATCGGTGGCCTTGATCAGCGCGATGCTTTGGCTGCTCAGGTAGACGCGGAACTCCGACAACGGCCCGATAAAGGCGGTCATCGACGGGCGCGCCTTGGCCGCGGCCTCGGAAGCGGCCGTCGGCGTCACGTGCAAGGTTGCGCGTGGATTGCTCAGCAGCCCGCAGGTAATGGCATAGTCGCCGGGCTGCAGCTTGGCGTTGATCACCTGGCTCAGGCCCGGGGCGATGTTCTCGCGCTCTTCGAGCACCAGCACGCCGTCGAGGATTTCCCACTCGACCACGCGTTGCGAACTGTTGAGGATGCGGAAGCTGTTCTGCCCGGCCGGCACGCTCAGCACATTCGGCTCGCAGCCGTGGGCCTGGATGGTCACGGTGATTTCGTTGTGATGGGCCTGGCGCTTGCTCGCGGCCAATTGCGAGGCGTAGTAGAACAGTCCACCGGCCGCGATCATCACGATCACCGAGCCGGCTACCGCCCAGCGCAGGACCTGGGGCGGTTTGCCAGTTGCAGGGTTGGACATGGGTAACCTTACTGGTTGGGAACGGAAGAAGTGTGCTTGGGTGCCGCTGCCGCGGACGGAAGGAAGAACAGCACCAGGGTGGTCGCCAGGTACAACAGGTAAGCGCCGAGGACGCTGACCGTTGGTGCCTCCTGGTAACCGAACATGCCGGCCAGGACCGAGCCCGCCGGACCGTCCATCGGTAGCGTGGCGCTGATGTCGAAGACCACGCTTTGCAGGTGGTTCCACAGGCCGGCTTCATGCAGGGCCTGGACCGAGTTGGCGAGGATACCGGCGGCGACCACCAGGATAAACAGGCCGGTCCAGCGGAAGAACAACCCCAGGTTCAGGCGCATGCTGCCGCTGTAGATGGCGAAACCGATGAAAATCGCCAGGATCAGGCCGAGCAGGGCGCCGATCGGCGCGCCCGGACCTTCGCTCTGCTGGAACACCGCCAACAGGAAGAACACGGTTTCCAGGCCTTCGCGGGCCACGGCGAAAAACACCATGGCAATCAGTGCCCAGACCTGATGCCTGGAACCGGCGAGCGCCTGGTCGAGGGACTCATGCAGGGCGTGCTTGATGGACCGGGCGACCTTGCGCATCCAGAACACCATCGAGCTGAGGATGCCAACGGCGATCAGTCCGACCACGCCTTCGAAGAGTTCCTGCTGTTTCTGCGGGAACTCGGCACTCATCAGTTCCAGGCCACCGCCGACCAGCAGGGCGAGGGCGGCGGCGAGAAACACGCCGATCCACACCGCCGGCATCCACTGACCCCGGCCAGACTGCTTGAGGTAACTGGCGATAATGCCAACGATGAGCGCGGCTTCAATGCCTTCGCGCAGCATGATTAGAAAGGGAACCAGCATTCGGTGATGCACCCGTGTTAGAGAGGATGCTAATTTGTAACATAATGATACTCATTACTAAACAGGTTTTATTGTTAATTGCTCCGCGGTGGCTGAATGGGCGGGAGAGTTGACAGTGGGGGATTGCGCTCAAACGAGCGTCTAGCGCTGCATTTGCGAGTTATCTGATCTGGAGTCGAGGTGCTGCGGGTTCGGTTCAAGCTCCATCACGGCAGTACAAAAGCACGACTCATGAAGTTTTCGCAGGAGTGCTGCGCAGGTTCGGGGGCGCCCGCGAGCGGCAGAGGTTTTGCGCATCGCCATAACTGGCCGCTCTTTGCCCTGAATAAAATCGTTCTAAAAAGCCCGGCCAGCGCTTCGGACTTTTTGCTATTCTAAAACTGTAGGTGAAGACGCAGACTGATGCGCAAGAGGATAGCAAGGAAACGTGGGGCGCGTTCCGAAGGGTACACGGTTAGAAAGATCTCCGCGCTGAGATCCAGCCCTTATGCCGTGTGAAGCAGAAGAGCACAAAACTGTTCTGTGAGAGTCCTGATAAACCTTGTAAGCCGGAGACCAGCGCCGGCCACCTACTTAGTTTTCAAAGCCCGCCCTGTGCGGGCTTTTTCGTATCGGCCAGAACTGGCTTGCCAGCGATGGGGCCCTTGAGCCTTGCGGTGTCTGTCCGGACGTCATCGCCAGCAAGCTGGCTCCTACAGGTTTTGCGGTGTTTTCAGGATACCGTCCCGATAGGCATCAGTTATTGAAGTTACAAGCGTCCGACAGCTTGAGGTAGCTGATGTCCTCGGGCTTGCCGGCGGTATCGATAAACTTCATATCGGCCGTGACCACCTTGCAGGTCTGGCTCGGTTGTTCGGTCATCGACACGACTTTGGCGATGTGCAAGGGCATGCCGTAATGATAGGGCACGGGTTGGGAGGTGCTGGTGTTGTCGGCCTGGGCTATGCCGGCAAAGGCCGAGACGGCCAGGGCGCCGGTCACCAGCAAGGTACGTAGGTTCATGGTGTTTCTCCGAAGCAGGCTTGAGGTTTCATCCGGCACCGCAATGGCGCTGGACATGCCGCGGAGGGCGTCAGGGGAAATCTGCGCGAGCGCGGTCGATTTCACTTTCCGTGTGCAGGATTAATCCTGAGTTAAGTGTAGGACTTTTATTAGTTTGCTAACGGAGTCAGCGAAGCCTGCCCCCAAATCACCCAACCCCGCACTGCCTTGGGGCCTTCACACCCACTCCTGCGTAGCCTTCCGTAGCACGGCGGCTGTACTACCGCCCGTGACATCGAGGTCCATAAAAATCTATCTAATTGATTTTTATTAAATTTTAAACCCTGATGCTGGCGCGCTGAACCCTGTGGCACACTTTCTGCTGTCTATTCCGTTGTTACATACTAAGTTCCGTTATAGCGGAATACACATCATCGGAGTGCAACGTCATGCAGCGTGGACTTTCCTTGTTTAAAGCCTGTGTTTTTCTTCTGGCGGCTTCGGCGGCAGTCGCTGCGCAAGCCGCCGACAGCAAGCTCGATAGCGTGCTCAAACGCGGTCACCTGATTGTAGGCACTGGCAGCACCAACGCGCCGTGGCACTTCCAGGGCGCGGACGGCAAGTTGCAGGGGTTCGATATCGATATCGGCGGGATGATCGCCAAGGGCCTGTTCAATGACCCGAGCAAGGTCGAGTACGTGGTGCAGTCTTCCGATGCGCGGATTCCCAACCTGCTGACCGACAAGGTCGATATCAGCTGCCAGTTCATCACCGTCACCGCCAGCCGTGCCCAGCAGGTTGCCTTCACCCTGCCGTACTACCGCGAGGGGGTCGCACTGCTGTTGCCGGCCAATAGCAAATACAAGGAAATCGACAGCCTGCGCGCCGCCGGCGATGGCGTTACCGTGGCCGTGCTGCAGAATGTTTATGCCGAGGAGCTGGTGCACCAGGCACTGCCCAAGGCCAAGGTCGACCAGTACGACAGCGTTGACCTGATGTACCAGGCCATGAGCACCGGCCGCGCCGATGCCGCCGCCACCGATCAGTCTTCGGTCAAGTACCTGATGGTGCAGAAACCTGGCATGTATCGCAGCCCGGCCTTTGCCTGGAGCCCACAGACCTATGCCTGCGCGGTCAAGCGCGGCGACCAGGACTGGCTGAACTTCGTCAACACCGCCTTGCATGAGTCCATGACCGGCGTCGAGTTCCCCACCTACGCAGCCTCCTTCAAGAAATGGTTCGGCGTAGACCTTCCTTCCCCGGAAATCGGTTTCCCAGTCGAATTCAAGTGATCCGTTAAGGGCAGGGCGCCGCGCTCGGCGCCCCGTCGAAGGTACTGCGAACCATGAACTATGAGTTGAACTTTGCCGCCGTCTGGCGCGATTTCGACACCTTGCTGGCGGGACTGGGCCTGGGCCTGGAACTGGCCCTGGTGTCCATCGCCATCGGTTGTGTGATCGGCCTGATGATGGCGTTTGCCTTGCTCAGCAAGCATCGCCCATTGCGGGCGCTGGCGTCTGTGTATGTGACGGTGATCCGTAATACGCCGATCCTGGTGTTGATCCTGTTGATCTATTTCGCCATGCCGAGCCTGGGCATCCGGCTGGACAAGATCCCCTCGTTTATCGTCACGCTGTCGCTGTATGCCGGGGCTTACCTGACCGAGGTATTCCGCGCCGGCCTGCTGAGTATTCCCAAGGGCCAGCGTGAAGCCGGGCTGGCCATCGGCCTCGGCGAATGGCAGGTTCGGGCCTATGTCACCGTGCCGGTGATGTTGCGCAACGTGCTACCGGCGCTGTCCAACAACTTCATTTCGCTGTTCAAGGACACCTCCCTGGCGGCGGCCATCGCCGTGCCGGAGCTGACCTATCACGCCCGCAAGATCAACGTGGAAAGCTACCGGGTGATCGAAACCTGGATGGTCACCACGGCACTCTATGTGGTCGCCTGTTACCTCATTGCCCTGATGCTGCGTCACCTCGAGCAGCGTCTGGCGATCCGCCGATAGGAGGCACTCATGTACGAAGCGCAAAGTTGGTGGCATGAGTTGTGGATCGCCCGGGAAACCCTCTGGGAGGGATTCCAGACCAGTGTCGCGGTTTCGCTCCTGGCGATTGTCTGTGGCACCTTGATCGGCATTGTCGCCGGCCTGGTGCTGACCTACGGCAAGTTCTGGATGCGCGTGCCGTTTCGCCTGTATGTCGACCTGATCCGCGGTACCCCGGTGTTTGTGCTGGTCCTGGCCTGCTTCTACATGGCCCCGGCCCTGGGTTGGCAGATCAGCGCCTTCCAGGCCGGCGCGCTGGGGCTGACGCTGTTCTGTGGCTCCCACGTGGCGGAGATCGTGCGCGGCGCGATGCAGGCCATCCCCCGTGGCCAGATGGAGGCGAGCAAGGCCATCGGCCTGACCTTCCACCAGGCCCTCGGTTATGTGCTGCTGCCCCAGGCGCTGCGGCAGATCCTGCCGACCTGGGTCAATTCGTCCACCGAGATCGTCAAGGCCTCGACCCTGCTCTCGGTAATCGGTGTCGCCGAACTGCTGCTCAGCACCCAGCAGGTGATTGCCCGGACCTTCATGACCCTGGAGTTCTACCTGTTCGCCGGTTTCTTGTTCTTCATCATCAACTACTCGATCGAGTTGCTCGGTCGGCATATTGAAAAGCGGGTGGCCTTGCCATGACGACTGATTCCCAAGCACTGCTCAGCATTCGCGGGCTGCACAAACAATACGGCAAGCTCGAAGTGCTCAAGGGCGTCGACCTGGACATGCAGCGCGGCAACGTGGTCACGCTGATCGGCTCCAGCGGCTCGGGCAAGACCACGCTGCTGCGCTGCGTGAACCTGCTGGAAGAGTTCCAGGGCGGCCAGATCACCCTGGACGGCGAATCCATCGGCTACAGCGAAGTCAACGGCAAGCGCGTCCGCCATCCGGAAAAAGTCATCGCCCAGCATCGGGCCATGACCGGCATGGCGTTCCAGCAGTTCAACCTGTTTCCACACCTCACGGCCTTGCAGAACGTGACCCTGGGCCTGCTCAAGGTCAAGAAGCTGCCCAAGGACCAGGCCGTGGCGCTGGCGGAGAAATGGCTGGAACGGGTCGGCTTGCTGGAACGGCGCAATCACTTTCCCGGGCAGTTGTCCGGCGGCCAGCAGCAACGGGTCGCGATTGCCCGGGCCATTGCGATGAACCCGAGCCTGATGCTGTTCGACGAAGTCACCTCGGCCCTCGACCCGGAACTGGTCGGGGAAGTGCTGGCGGTAATCAAGGGCCTGGCGGAAGAGGGCATGACCATGTTGCTGGTCACCCACGAGATGCGTTTTGCCTTCGAGGTCTCGGACAAGATCGTTTTCATGAACCAGGGGCGTATTGAAGAACAGGGGCCACCCAAAGAACTGTTCGAGCGTCCGCAGTCGCCGCGCCTCGCGGAATTTCTGAAAAACACCCGTTTTTAATGTGTTATCCAAGGAGAACAGTATGAGTATTACTCGTTATGGCACCGGCAGCACCGCGGGTGGCGGTCAGCCGCGTCCTTTCGCCCGTGCCGTCGAAGCCGATGGCTGGTTGCACGTGTCCGGCCAGGTACCGGCGCTGAATGGCGAAATCATTGTCGGCGGCATCGTCGAGCAGACGCACCAGACCATGAAGAACCTGATGGCGATTCTCGAAGAAGCCGGTTATGGCCTGGAAGATGTAGTGCGCGCCGGTGTCTGGCTGGAGGACCCACGAGATTTCTGGAGCTTCAACAAGGTGTTTTCCGAGTACTTCACGGCCGAACACGCTCCGGCGCGGGCCTGTGTCCAGGCGAATATGATGGTCGACTGCAAGGTCGAGATCGATTGCATCGCCTACAAGAAAAAGGCCTGACGGTCGGCGTTTGTGTGGTGATCGGAAGACCTGTGGCGAGCGGGCTTGCCCCGGCGCCGCTGTAGGAGCGAGCTTGCTCGCGATGGTAGCCCAGGCACCGTGGGGTATCAGCTGCCCGGTGTCATCGTTGACGACCTCGCGAGCAAGCTCGCTCCTACAACATAGGGGCAGCCCCGCGAACATCAATCTGGGTAAACTCCCCGGCAATTTTTCCAATGAGATGGCACTGACATGAGCGAAGACACCATCAAGCGTCGGGCAAAAGGGCTGGACCGGGCGTTCGATATCCTCGATTACCTCAAGGAAGTCGGCCAGCCGCTGCGTCCCAACGACATCGCCAGCGGCATCGGCAGCCCGAAATCCACGGTCTACGAGCTGGTGGCATCCTTGCTGGAACGGCGCATCCTCGAGTTGGTCGGCAAGGAAGGTCATGTCTATCTGGGCCGTCAGCTGTATTTTCTCGGCCAGGCGCACCTGCGGCATTTCGACCTAAGTCGCGAGGCCGACCACGCCTTGCAGGAAATTGTCAGCCAAACCCGGGAAACCGCGCAGATGTGCCTGCTCAACGGGCGCAAATACACCGTGGCGCTGATGAAGGAAGGTGAGCGGCATTTCCGGATTTCCTCGGACATCGGTGAAAACGCGCCGATTCCCTGGACCGCCTCCGGGCGCCTGCTGCTGGCGCACCTGAGCGACCAGCAAATCATCGACCTGATCGACCATGACGACTTTATCCTGCCGGACGGCCAGCGCCTGCCGTTGGAAGTCTTTCTCAAGGAAATTCGCCAGGCCGGGATCGATGGGTTCTTCTCCTTCGATAGCGTCGCCGACACCTTTACCCATTGTTTCGCCGCGCCCGTCAAGGACGAGCGGGGCATTTGCATCGCTACCCTGTGCATCGTCGCCCCGCGGGCGGATGCCAAGACTCACTACAACGACTATCGCCGGGTGCTGATCGAGAGCGCGAACAACCTGGCCCGTCGCATCAACGACTAGCGCGGCCGCCTGGGGCGCCGCTGATAAGGAGTTTGAAATGCCTACTGCCGTGAACTTCGCCGCCGTGGAAAAAGGCGCCGCCAGCGTCGGCGCGCAACTGGTGAACGATGTCAGCTTGCCGGCCCTGGTGCTCCACCGCGATGCGCTGGAGCACAATATTCGCTGGATGCAGGATTTCGTCAGTCGTAGCGGCGCCGAGCTGGCGCCCCATGGCAAGACCAGCATGGTGCCGGCGCTGTTCGCTCGGCAACTGGCCGCCGGAGCCTGGGGCATTACCCTGGCGAGCGCCGTGCAGACCCGTGCCGCCTACGCGGCCGGTGTGCGGCGGGTGCTGATGGCCAACCAACTGGTGGGCGCGCCGAACATGGCGCTGATCGCCGGCTTGCTGGCCGATGCGCAGTTCGAGTTTCACTGCATGGTCGATCACCCGGACAACGTCGCCGCCCTGGGGGCTTTCTTCGCCGAACGCGGCCTGCGCTTGAATGTGATGATCGAGTACGGCGTGGTCGGTGGTCGTTGCGGTTGCCGCAGCGAGCAGGAGGTGCTGGACCTGGCCCGGGCCATCAAGGCCCAGCCGGCGCTGGCCCTGACCGGTATCGAAGGCTATGAAGGGGTGATTCACGGCGATCAGGCCGAGAGTGGCATCCGTGCCTTTGCCGGCTCCCTGGTGCGACTGGCGGTGGAGCTGCAAAACAATGGTGCATTTGATATCGGCAAACCGATCATCACCGCCTCGGGGTCGGCCTGGTACGACCTGATCGCCGAGGAGTTCGAAGCCCAGGACGCCGATGGGCGTTTTCTCAGTGTGTTGCGTCCGGGCAGTTATGTCGCCCATGACCATGGCATCTACAAGGACGCGCAGTGCTGCGTGCTGCATCGTCGGGGTGATCTGAGTGAAGGTTTGCGCCCGGCGCTGGAAGTCTGGGCCCATGTGCAATCGATGCCGGAACCGGGCTTCGCGGTGATCGCCCTGGGCAAGCGCGATGTGGCCTTCGATGCCGGGTTGCCGGTGCCGTTGTTGCGTTATCAGCCGGGAGTATTGCCGGCGCTGGGCGAGGATGTCAGCGCTTGCAAGGTGACAGCGGTGATGGACCAGCATGCGTTCATGACCGTGGCGCCGGGCTGTGAGCTGAAGGTCGGGGATATCGTCTCGTTTGGCACTTCGCATCCGTGCCTGACCTTCGACAAGTGGCGGGTTGGTTGCATTGTCGATGAGCAGATGATGGTTATCGAAGTGTTCGAGACCTGTTTCTAATCGGATACCGCTGTCGCGAGCAAGCTTGCTCCTACAGTGTCCGGGTCGTGCCTGACTCTTGTGTACGACCTGAACCTGTAGGAGCAAGCTTGCTCGCGATAGCGTCCTGACAGACACCACGAGACTTTCCGAATGACCACCCTGAACCTGCCCCCACCATGCATCGCCTTGATCGGCGAATGCATGATCGAACTGCAACAACATACCGACGGCAGCCTGCACCAGAGCTTCGGCGGCGACACCCTGAACACCGCCGTCTATCTGTCCCGCGAGCTCGGCGGGCGGGCCTCGGTGGACTATGTCACGGCTCTCGGCGACGACAGCTTCAGCGACAGCATGTGCCGCATCTGGCGCGCGGAAGGCATCGGCCTGGACCTGGTGCAGCGTCTGCCGGGGCGCTTGCCCGGTTTGTACTGCATCCAGACCGACGCCAAAGGTGAGCGGCGTTTTCTCTACTGGCGCAACGAAGCGGCCGTGCGCGACTGCTTTACCGCGCCGACCGCCACCCCGGTGCTGGCGGCTTTACCGGAATACGACGTGCTGTATTTCAGCGGCATCACCCTGGCGGTGCTCGGTGAGCTTGGGCGGGAAAAGCTGATTGCCGTGCTGCAAGAGGCCCGTCGGGGTGATACCCGGGTGGTCTTCGACAACAACTACCGACCGCGACTCTGGGCGGATGTCGAGCAGGCGCGTGAGGCGTATCGGTCGGTATTGCCCTATGTCGACCTGGCGCTGCTGACTCTGGAAGACGAGCAGGCGCTGTTTGATTATGCCGATAGCGAGGCGGTGTTCAGCGCCTACCAGAACTTCGGCACGCCGGAAGTAGTGATCAAGCGCGGCGCCGAGAGTTGCCTGATTCGCTGCGCGGGCGAGGCCTTCGAGGTTCCGGCGCAGAAGGTCGAGATGGTGCTGGACACCACAGCGGCGGGGGATTCGTTCAGTGCCGCGTACCTGGCCAGTCGCCTGACAGGCGGCGATCCACGACAGGCGGCGTTGGCGGGGCATGCGCTGGCAAGTCGGGTGATTCAGGTGCGTGGGGCGCTGATCCCGCGAGATTGATCTGGAAAATACAGTGCCCCTGAGGGCCTCTTCGCGGGCAAGCTCCGCTCCCACAATACCTGTGTTGACGGCAAATAGGGTGGACAACGCAGGCATTGTGGGAGCGGAGCTTGTCGGGACGCCACACCGCCGCGAAGAACGATGACGCGGTTTTCCGGTTCAATCGCGATAGAAAACCTGCACCAGGTGATAACCGAACTTGCTCTTGATCGGCCCGTGCACGGTGCGCAGCGGCTTCTTGAAGATCACCTGGTCGATGGCGCCGACCATCTGCCCGGGCCGGACTTCCCCCAGGTCGCCGCCACGCTTGCCGGACGGGCAAGTGGAGTACTTTTTGGCCAGCACATCGAAGGCTTCGCCTTTGACGATACGTAGCCTGAGTTGTTCGGCTTCCTCGGCGGTCTTGACCAGGATATGGCGGGCTTGGGCTTTCATCGATTCGTTACCTTGAAGCGTTGGGGCATGTGGCGGGCGCGGGATTATGCCCGAAGATCAGGACGTTTGCCCGATCATGTCGCGCACCCGGTTCGCTAATGCATCGAGGGTGAAGGGCTTGGCGATCAGGTCCATGCCGGGCTCCAGGAAACCCTGGCGCTCGGCGGCTTTCTCGGCGTAACCGGTCATGAACAGCACCTTGAGCCCCGGGCGGTGCTGGCGGGCGACTTCGGCCAATTGTCGCCCATTCATCCCCGGCAGGCCGACATCGGTCACCAGCAGGTCGATCCGCAGGCTCGATTCCAGCAGCGGCAAGGCGGTCCGCGCATCCGCCGCCGGGTGCACGGTATAACCCAACTCGTCGAGGACATTGAGCACCAGCATGCGCACCGCCGGATCATCCTCCACCACCATCACCGATTCGTCGATCTCGGCCAGCGGTGACTCCGCGGGGTGCCGTGGCGGTCGCGGCGTCTCGGCTTGCGCCGCGTGATAGCGCGGCAGGTACAAGCGGACGCAGGTGCCTTTGCCCGGTTCGCTTTCCAGGGTGACGTGACCACCGGACTGCTGGGCAAAGCCATAGATCATCGACAGCCCCAGGCCGGTGCCCTGGCCGATGGGCTTGGTGGTGAAGAACGGGTCGAAGGCCTTGGCCAGGATCAGCGGGCTCATGCCGGTCCCATTGTCGCTGACGCCGATCATCACGTAGTCGCCGGCCTTGACCGGCTCCAGGGTGCTGATATCGCCGCCGTCGAGGTAGCTGTTGGCGGTCTCGATCCGTAGTTCGCCGCCATCGGGCATGGCGTCGCGGGCGTTGATCACCAGATTGAGCAGGGCGCTTTCCAGTTGCCCGGTGTCGGTGTTGACCGGCCAGACATCCTGGCCCAGTTCGACTTTCAGGCTGATATGGGCGCCCTTGGTGCGGCTGAACAATTCTTCCAGCGATTGCACCAACTGGTTGGGATCGATGCGCTTGCGGTCCAGCGATTGCCGGCGGGAAAACGCCAGCAGCCGGTGGGTGAGGGCAGCGGCCCGTTGCGCCGAGCTCACCGCGGCGTCGGCAAAACGGCCGATCTCGTCGCTACGACCGGCGGCGATATAGCGTTGCATCAGGTCCAGGCTGCCGATAATGCCGGTGAGCATATTGTTGAAATCATGGGCAATGCCGCCGGTGAGTTGGCCCACCGCTTCCATTTTCTGCGCATGGCGCAGCGCCTCTTCGGCGCGTTCGCGCTCGACCATCTCGTTCTGCAAGCGCTGGTTGGACTCGGCCAGCGCCCGGGTGCGCTGGGCGACGCGCTCCTCCAGGGTCTCGTTGAGGTTGCGCAGGGCTTCTTCGGTGCGCTTGTGCTCGGTTATATCCAGTGCCGCGCCGACAAAGCGCTGGGCCCGGCCATGGGGCCCGAGGTGGCAGCGCCCACGGGCGAAGACCCAGCGCACCTGGCCGTCGGCTTGCACTACCCGGTATTCTTCAGCGTGCTCGGTGTGTTGCTCCAGGCATTGTTTGATACCGTGGGCCACCAGGGCGCGGTCCTCGGGGTGCACACTGTCCAGGTAGACGCTGATGGGCGTCTGGCTGGCCCGCGCCGGGTCGACACCGTGCAATTGGGCGAAGTGGGCATCGGCGAGAAAAAGGTCCTGGTCGATATCCCAGTCCCAGGTCCCGAGTCGGGTGGCGGTATCGCCTGGAGATCCATTCATAAACCTGCCTTGAAGATGAAGCTTTGGGTTGCGCCGCGGCTTATTATCCCGCCAAGCTGTAGACATTCGTCACATTGAAATGACACAAGCTTAATCGCTAAACCTCTTTTTGACTGTATTGCGGACACTTTTGCCATGGATATCCACGCGTTGCTGAAAACCCTGGCCGCCCAGGACGGTTCGGACCTGTATCTGTCCACCGGGGCGCCGCCCTGCGCCAAATTCAATGGCGTGCTCAAGCCGTTGGGCGGCGAATCGCTGAAGCTCGGCGAAGTGGCGGCCATTGCCGACGGTATCATGGACGCCGAACAACGCCTGCAGTTCGAACGGGAACTGGAAATGAATCTGGCCTTGTCCCTGCCGGGTGTCGGTCGGTTCCGGATCAATATCTTCAAGCAGCGTAACGAAGTGTCCATCGTGGCGCGCAATATCAAGCTGGAAATTCCTCGTTTCGAAGACCTCAAGCTGCCGCCGATCCTGCTCGAGACCATCATGGAAAAACGTGGACTGGTGCTGTTCGTCGGCGCCACCGGTTCGGGCAAGTCGACTTCCCTGGCGGCCTTGATCGACTACCGCAACCGCCACAGCAGCGGCCACATCATCACCATCGAAGATCCGGTGGAGTATATCCATCGCCACAAGAAGTCGATCATCAACCAGCGCGAGGTCGGGGTCGACACCCGCAGCTTCCACGCAGCGCTGAAAAACACCCTGCGTCAGGCGCCGGACGTGATCCTGATCGGCGAGATCCGCGACCGTGAAACCATGGAGCATGCCCTGGCGTTCGCCGATACCGGGCACCTGGCAATCTCCACCCTGCACGCCAACAACGCCAACCAGGCGCTGGACCGCATCATCAACTTCTTTCCGGAAGATCGCCGGCCGCAATTGCTCAATGACCTGGGCAACAACCTCAAGGCGTTCGTTTCACAACGCCTGGTCGCCACCCTGGACGGCAAGCGCCGGGCGGCGGTAGAAGTGATGCTGGGTACGCCGACGGTGCGTGACTTTATCAAGCGCAACGAGTTCTCCGAGCTCAAGGGCATCATGGAGAAGTCCGAGCTCATCGGCATGCGCACCTTCGATACGGCCTTGTTCGAACTGGTGGTGGAGGGGGCGATTGACGAGGAGGAGGCACTGAAGAATGCCGACTCGGTGAACAACCTGCGCCTGCGCCTGAAGCTGCACCAGGATACCGCAGCCCTGACCGTGCAGAAGACCGCTCCCGCGCCGCCGATCGCGGCGAAGGAGTTGGATGCCAAGGATTGGGGCCTGGTGGAGGATGGTGGCTTGCCCCGCAGTTGATAGGGATAAACGCGCTGCTCAGTCCAGCTGATGTCGATACGGCAAGTCCGGGCCGTTACGGCTACAGGTAATCGCCGCGGCACTGACGGCGAAGGTCAGCATCGCGTCGATCTGGGGCTTGTCCAGGTGTTCCAAGCCCTGCACCGAGTCCAGTTGCTGTTCGGTCAACCAGGCGATCAGGGCGGCCTGGAAGGTATCGCCGGCACCGACGGTATCGGCGGTGACGACTTCGCGGGCCGGCACCGACCAGTGGCCATGCCGGCGACTGTAGACACTGGCGCCCTGGGTGCCACGGGTCAGGAACACCAGCTGGCAGCGCTTGGCCAGCCATTCCTGGGCGATGTCCTGCGGGTCGCGATCCGGGTAGAGCAGGCCCAGGTCCTCGTCGCTGACCTTGATCATATCAGCATGTTCGGCCAGGGCCGCGATCCGCTGGCGCCAGAGCTCGATGTTCGGCTCCGGGTTGAGTCTGACGTTGGGGTCGAGGGTGATCAGCCGCCGACCGCTTTCCCGTCTCACCAGGCTCAGCAGGGTGTCGGCAATCGGTTGCACCACCAACGAGAATGAGCCGATATGCAGGCCGCGCACCTCGTCGCCGAGTTTCGGCAGGTGCCCCGGCAGCAACTGGCGGTCGGCACAGCCTTCGCCCCGGAAACTGTAATGCGGCGAGCCGTCGGCGCCCACGGCGACCATCGCCAGGGTGGTGGGCGCGTCGAAGTCCAGCAGGTAATCGGCGCGTACGCCTTCTTCCTGCAGGACCTGTTGCAAGCGGCGTCCGAGGTAGTCGGTGGACAAGCCGGCAAACAACGCCGCATCGACCCCCAGGCGGCGCAGACCGACCGCGACGTTGAACGGCGAACCACCGGCAATCGCCTTGAAATTCACTTTCGCGGTTTGCCCGCTCGTATCATCACTGAAAAAATCGAACAGCGCTTCACCACAGACCAGATACATGGGAACTCACTCTTGAAGGGCCGCTACCTGTTGGCGGTAGCGTTGGTAAATGGGTTGGTAGGCAGCGACATTGGCTGCAATCGGCCGGGTTTCGCTCGCCAGATCGAGGCTGACGCAACGTTCGCACAGTCCGGCCAGATCTTGCACGCCGGCGGACTCGCACCAGGCCGCCTGGATCGCCGCACCGAGGGCCGCGGCTTCGCTCTGGCGGGTGCAGACCACCGGGGTGTCCATGATATCGGCGACCATCTGCCGCCACACCGGGCTTTTCGAGCCGCCGCCGGTCAAGCGGATGCCGTGGCTGCGCAGGCCGGCTTCGCGCAGCAGGTCCAGGCCATAACGCAAGCCGAAGGTGGTGCCCTCGACCACGGCCCGGCACAGATTGGCCTGGGTCAGGTTGGTCAGGGTCAGGCCTGACAGGCTGCCATTGGCCTGGGGCAGGGCAGGCACCCGTTCACCGTTGAGAAACGGCAGCATGCTGACCCCGTCGGCGCCGATCGGGGCTTGCTCGACCCGGGTATTGAACTCGTCGAGCCCGAGATTGAACAACTCGCGCACGGCGCCGGTGGCGTTGGTCAGGTTCATGGTGCAGATCAGCGGCAGCCAGCCACCGCTGGAAGAGCAGAAGGCCGCGACCGAGGCATGCGGGCTGACCAGCGGCTGGTCGGCATAGGCATAGACCGTACCGGACGAGCCCAGGCTCATGGTGATGACCCCGGCCTGGATATTGCCGGTGCCGATGGCACCCATCATGTTGTCGCCACCGCCACTGGCAACCATTGCGTTCGGGTTGATGCCCAGCCGTCCGGCGATTTCGGGAAGTATCCGGCCCACCGGCTGGTGGGCTTCGATCAGCTCCGGCAAGGCCGCTTGCAGGCGCCCGCTGGGGTCGATCTCGTGCAGCAGGGACAGGTCCCAGCGGCGTTTGCGCACATCGAAATAGCCGCTGCCCGAGGCATCGCCATATTCCGCGCAACTACGGCCGGTGAGCCAGTAGTTGAGGTAATCGTGAGGCAGCAGGATATGCGCGATCCGGGCGAACAGTTCGGGATGCTGTTCCCGGGTCCAGAGCAGCTTGGACACGGTATAGCCGGGAGCGATTACCAGGCCGAGGCGTTCGAGCGAGCCCTGTTCGCCGCCCAGCTGTTCCAGCAGGCGCTGGTTTTGCGGGGTGGTTTCGGTGTCGCACCAGAGCTTGGCCGGGCGCAGAACCTGGCCCTGCTCATCGAGCAGGACCAGACCGTGCTGCTGGCCGGAAACGCCGATAGCAAGGATCGCCTGACCGTCGACGGCGGCCACCGCCAGTGCTTGCTGGGTGGCTTGGACAAAAGCCTCCAGCCATTGCCCGGTGTCCTGCTCGCGGCGGCCGTTGGCGCCGCTGATCATCGTATGCGGCGCCGCGCCCTGGCCCAGCACTTGACCGCTGACGCTGTCGAGGACGATGGCCTTGGTGCCTTGGGTGCCGCAGTCGATGCCCAGATAGAGTTTTTGATTCATGGCGGTGCCTGGCAGTTAGAACAGGATCACTACATCATTATTGTGGGAGCGGAGCTTGCCCGCGAAGCTTTTGGCGACCTTGAGGCCGCCTTCGCGGGCAAGCTCCGCTCCCACAGGTTCATATCCCACAAATTCAAGTATCGACCGTTATATCAGTGTGTGGCCGGAACTGTAGCCAACAAACGCTCCAGCGTCTTGCTCACGCCCACTTCGCGCAAGCTGTTGAAGCAGCGTTCGAAAGCGGCGATAAACTCGGCGGACCGGGGAATCGCAGTGCCGAAAATCTCTTCCACGGCGAACAGACGTTGCACGATCAAGGTGTCATCCGCCACCAGCGCCTGGCAGAACTCGGCCCGTGGGTCCGGAATGCTGTAGGTCGTGCCGTTTTCATCGACGCCCTTGAGGTACAGGGCCCAGGCCGCCACCACCAGCGCCGCGCGTTCGGTCTCGCGACCGTCAGCGATCAGCCGGTTGAGGGTCGGGATAGTGAACTTGGGAAATTTCGACGAGCCATCGGAGCAGACTCGCTCCAACTGGTCGGCAATCGCCTGGTTGGAGAAGCGCTGTACCAGAGTGTTCTTGTACTCGGTCAGGTCGATCCCCGGCACCGGCGCCAGTTGCGGGGTGACATCCAGATCCATATAGGCACGCATGTACTTCACGAACAACGGGTCGTTCATGGTCTCGTGGACAAATCGATAACCCTTGAGGAACCCCAGGTAGGTCAGGGCCAGGTGGCTGCCGTTAAGCAGCTTGATCTTCATCTCCTCATAGGGTGTGACGTCATCGGTGAACTGCACACCGACCTTTTCCCAGGCCGGGCGACCGTTGACGAACTTGTCTTCCAGCACCCATTGCACAAAGGGTTCGCAGACCACCGGCCAGGCATCGTCGACGCCGTGCTCGTCATGCAGTTGCAGGCGGTGGGCGGTGCTGGTCATCGGCGTGATGCGGTCGACCATGGCATTGGGAAAGCTCACATGGGCGGCGATCCAGTCATGCAGGTCGGCGTCGCGCAAGGCGGCGAAGGCCAGCAGCGCCTTGCGGGCTACCGCGCCGTTGTGGGGCAGGTTGTCGCAGGACATCAGGGTGAAGGCCGGGATACCGGCGGCCCGGCGCTTGGCCAGGGCCGCGCAAAGAAAGCCGAAGACGGTTTGCGGTGCCTCGGGGTGGCTGAGGTCGTGCTGGATCTGCGGCAGGTGCGTCATGAACTCGCCGTTGCTGTCGTCGATGCAATAGCCACCTTCGGTGATGGTCAGCGAGACGATACGGATCTCTGCCGAGGCGAGTTTGTCGATCAGCGCCTGGCGGTTGTCCTCGGCCAGCAGCATATCGCTGATGGCGCCGATCACCCGGACCTCAGTGTCGTCGCCGTCGCCCAGCTCAAACAAGGTGAAGAGGTAGTCCTGGCCGGCCAGGTCATCCCGGGCGCGACGGTCTTCGTTACGCAGACCGACCCCGCAAATGGCCCAGTCCAGGCCCTCGCCGGTGTTCATCAGGGCGTCGGTGTAATAAGCCTGGTGGGCGCGGTGGAAGCCGCCGACGCCGATATGGGCGATGCCCTGGCGGATATCGGCCAGGCTGTAGAGGGGCAGGCGGACTTCCGGCGCCAGCCGGTGCAGATTCTGTTTGTTCAGGTTCATGGCTAGGGCTCTCGACAATCAGGCGGCAGCGCGCAGCGGACGGGCGACGGCCAGACCGTTGGCATCGAACAAATGGCAGTGGCTGCTATCCAGGTGCAGATTGAGGGTTTCACCGTACTGGCTGGCCATATCGCCGCGGATGCGCATGGTCAAGGCTTCGCCGGAGGCGGTGCGCACGTGGCAGAAGGTATCGCTGCCCAGGCGCTCACCGACGTCAGCGGTGACTTTCAAGGTGCAGTCGCCGGGTTTGGCGAGCTCCAGGTGTTCCGGGCGAATGCCCAGGGTCACCGGACTGCCGACCCGGAGGCCGGCATCGCTCAGCGGCAGGCTGACACGGGTGCCGGCATCCAGTTCAACTTCACAGCCCTGGCCGTCCAGACGGCTGACCTTGCCCTTGAGAAAGCCCATTTTCGGCGTGCCGAGAAAGCCGGCAACGAACAGGTTGGCCGGCGCATGATAGAGCTCCAGAGGCGAGCCCACCTGCTCGACGCGCCCGCCGTTGAGTACCACCACCTTGTCGGCCAGGGTCATGGCTTCGACCTGGTCGTGGGTCACGTAGATCATGGTGGCCTGCAATTCTTTGTGCAGGCGCGCCAGTTCCAGGCGCATCTGTACCCGCAGGGCGGCGTCGAGGTTGGACAGCGGTTCGTCGAACAGGAAGATCTTCGGATTACGCACAATGGCGCGGCCGATGGCGACCCGCTGGCGCTGACCACCGGACAACTGCTTGGGCTTGCGCTCCAGCAGCGGGCCGAGTTCGAGGATCCGCGCGGCTTCATTGACCTTGCGCTCCACCTCGGTCTTGGCCTCGCCGGCCAGGTCGAGGGCAAAGGACATGTTCTTGCGTACGCTCATGTGCGGGTACAGGGCGTAGGTCTGGAAGACCATGGCCAGGTCGCGCTTGGCCGGGCTGACTTCGGTGATATCGCGACCATCCAGCTCGATGGTGCCGGAGCTGACCTCCTCGAGGCCCGCGATCAGTCGCAGCAGGGTCGATTTACCGCAGCCGGACGGACCGACGAAGACCACGAACTCGCGGTCGTTCACTTGCAGGTCGATGCCCTTGATGATGGACAGGCCTTCGAAACCTTTTTGCAGATTCTTGATTTTCAGGTTAGCCATGGTGAGGCTCCTTTTGAAGTTCGCTGAGAACCCTGTGGGAGCCGGCTTGCCGGCGATGGCGTCCGGATGGGCGCCGCAAGGCTCGAGGGCCTCATCGCCGGCAAGCCGGCTCCTACAGGTTCTGTTGTGTTCAAAAAATCGCTGATCTATTTCACGGCGCCGAAGGACAGGCCGCGTACCAACTGCTTCTGGCTGATCCAGCCGAAGATCAGGATCGGTGCACAGGCCAGGGTCGAGACGGCCGACAACTTGGCCCAGAACAGACCCTCGGGGCTGGAGTAGGAAGCGATCAGCGCGGTCAGCGGCGCGGCATGCGAGGAGGTCAGGTTCAACGACCAGAAAGCCTCGTTCCAGCACAGGATCAGTGACAGCAGCAGAGTCGAAGCCAGCCCGCCCTTGCTGATCGGCAGCAGCACCCGGACCATTTCCTGCCACAGGGTCGCGCCGTCGAGGCGGGCCGCTTCGAGGATGTCCTTGGGGATGTCCTTGAAGTAGGTGTAAATCATCCAGACCACGATCGGCAGGTTGATCAGGGTGTAGATCACGATCAGCGCCAGGCGTGTATCGAGCAGTCCGAAGGACTTGGCCAGCAGGTAGATCGGCATCAGCACGCCCACCGGCGGCAGCATCTTGGTGGAGAGCATCCACAGCAGGGTGCGCTTGGTCCGTTGGGTTTCATAGAACGCCATGGAGTAGGCCGCCGGCACCGCGATCAGCATGCACAGCAAGGTGGCGCTGAAGGAGATCACCACTGAGTTCCAGGCGAAGTGGAAGTAATCGCTGCGCTCCTGGATATGCAGGTAGTTCTCCAGCGTCGGGGTGAAGAAGAACTGCGGCGGCGTGGCGAACGCGTCGATCTCGGTCTTGAAGCTGGTCAGCACCATCCAGAAGATCGGGAAGAAGATCAGGATCGCAATGGCCCAGGCCAGGATGCCGAGCAGGACGCTTTGCAGGCGTCGGGATTGTTTGAGTGTGAGGGTCATGGCGCGGGCCTCAAGGCTTGTCTGTCAGGTTTTTGCCGATCATCCGCACCAGGATGATCGCGGCGATATTGGCGATGACCACGGCGATCAAGCCGCCGGCCGACGCCATGCCGACATCGAACTGCACCAGGGCCTGGTTGTAGATCAGGTAGGCCAGGTTGGTCGAGGCGTAGCCCGGACCACCGTTGGTGGTGGTGAAGATTTCCGCGAACACCGAAAGCAGGAAGATGGTCTCGATCATTACCACCACGGCAATCGGCCGGGCCAGGTGCGGCAGGGTCAGGTGCCAGAAGATCGCCACCGGACCGGCACCGTCCAGGCGCGCGGCTTCCTTCTGTTCCTGGTCGAGGGACTGCATGGCGGTCATCAGGATCAGGATGGCGAAGGGCAGCCACTGCCAGGAGACAATGATGATGATCGACAGCAGTGGGTAGTGGGCCAGCCAGTCCACCGGCTGTGCTCCGAACACTCGCCATAGTGCGGCGAGAATCCCCGAGACCGGGTGGAAAATCAGGTTTTTCCAGATCAGCGCACCGACGGTGGGCATGATGAAGAAGGGCGAGATCAACAGGACCCGGACGATGCCACGACCGAAGAACTCACTGGCTTCCAGCAGCGCCGAGATCAGCACGCCGAACACCACGCTGATCAGCAACACGCTGCCGACCAGCAACAGGGTGTTGGTGGCGCCGGGGAGAAAGCCCGAATCGGTCAGGAAGTAGGTGAAGTTTTCCAGGCCGACGAACTGGTTTTCGCCCGGGTAGAGCAGGTTGTAGCGGATCAGCGAAAAGTAGACGGTCATGCCCAGGGGCACGATCATCCACAGCAGTAGCAGGCCGACCGATGGTGAGACCAGAAACCAGCCGGGGTTGCGCAGACGGCTTTTGCGCAACGGCTGGGGTATATCCATATGGACTTTGGCAGTGGAGGTATTCATGGTGATCGGAACCAATTGGGAACAGGAGCAGACACGACTTGGCCTCTGTAGGAGCGAGCTTGCTCGCGATGGTCGTTAACGATGACGGGTGTTCAGCAGGTAAACACGGCGCTCTTGAGTCCATCGCCGGCAAGCCGGCTCCTACAGGGATTCGAGGTTACTTGGGGTAACCCGCGCGTTTCATTTCCCGTTCGGTGAAGGTCTGCGCATCGGCCAGGGCCTTGTCGACCGTGGTCTGGCCGGTCAGCGCGGCGGAGAACTGCTTGCCGACCTGGGTGCCGACCGCCTGGAACTCAGGAATGGTCACCAACTGGATCCCGACATAAGGCACGGGCTTGGCGCTCGGGTCTTTCGGGTTGGCGGCCTTGAGCGATTCCAGGGTGATCTTGGCGAACGGCGCGGCCTTCATGTAGGCGTCGCTATAGGTCGAGGCGCGAGTGCCTGGCGGTACATTGGCAATGCCGTCTTCCTTGGCGACCAGGGCTCCATACTCCTTGGAGGTGGCCCAGCTGCTGAAGACTTTCGCCGCGTCCTTGGCCTTGGAACTGGTCGGGATCGCCAGCGCCCAGGAGTAGAGCCAGGCCGAGCCTTTCTCGGTGACCTGGTGCGGTGCGTAGGTAAAGCCGACGTGGTCGCTGACCTTGCTCTGGGTCTTGTCGGTGACAAAGGAGCCGGCCACGCTGGCATCGACCCACATGGCACACTTGCCGCTGTTGAACAGCGCCAGGTTTTCGTTGAAGCCGTTACTCGAGGCGCCCGGCGGGCCAGCCTTCTTCATGGTCTCGACGTAGAAGTTCAGGGCGTTCTTCCACTCGGGGCCGGTGAATTCCGGCTGCCACTTTTCATCGAACCAGCGCGCGCCGTAGGCATTGGCCACGGTGGTGATCAGGGCCATGTTCTCGCCCCAACCGGCCTTGCCCCGCAGGCAGATACCGTATTGCTCCTTGTCGGGATGGTTGAGTTTGCTGGCGAATTCGCCGATCTGCTCCCAGGTCGGGCGCTCGGGCATGCTCAGACCGGCGTCCTTGAACAGGTCGGTGCGGTAGTAGGTCATGGAGCTTTCGGCGTAGAACGGCAGGGCGAACAGGGTGCCCTTGACGGAAAGGCCGTCGCGCACCGACGGGAATACATCGTCGATATCGTAGGCGGCGGGCAGGTTGTTCATCGGTTCCAGCCAGCCTTTGGCGCCCCACAGTGCAGCTTCGTACATGCCGATGGTCAGCACGTCGAACTGGCCGCCCTGGGTGGCAATGTCAGTGGTCAGGCGTTGGCGCAGGACGTTTTCTTCCAGTACCACCCAGTTCAGTTTGATGTCCGGGTGCTCGGCTTCGAAGGTTTTCGACAGCTTCTGCATGCGGATCATGTCGCTGTTGTTGACGGTGGCGATGGTCAGGGTCTGGGCGGCAAGGCTGACGCCGCTGAGGGTGAGGCCGGTGGTGACAAGCAGTGCGCTGGCAATGGCTTTCATCGAACACTCCTCTTCATTACGCACTGAGGCGCTGAAGGTCAGTTTATTGTTGTTGTGTCTTCCGGTGCCCTGGAAGAATCTGGCATTGATTACAGCCTTCAAACGCCGTCCTGACAAATCCTTGACGACACTTTGTTCGGTACTTTTTTGCACTGGGGCAGAATGTCGCAGGTCGGCGAAATGGCTGATCGAGATAGGGAGGGGTGGATTGGCAGGGCGATGAGGGGGTGAATCCGTACAGATTTGGCGCGCCACGGTCTTGCTGCGGGGCGTGGTGATGGTGGTGCACGTTAGGCCGCCATCGCTGGCAAGCCAGCTCCTACAGGTCGGTGTTCCAACACAAAAATATCGCCGAGCCGGTCTTCTGTGGGAGTCGGCTTGCCGGCGATGACGTCGGCAAGATCAATACAAGACTTACTGAACTCATTGCTGGCAGGGCTATTGGGGGGAGCCTAGCTCTTTCATCGCCGCTTCGGTTTCAGCCAGTTTAAGCTCAAGCGCTTGAACCAACCCCTGCCGATCAGCCGCCGCAAGCCTGAGCGCCTCGGCATCCTCCTGCGCCACCCGCAGGCGCTCCTGAAGCAGGGTGCCGGCATTCTCCAGTGCTCGTGCCTGTTGGAGCTGCTGCTCCATGCGCTGCTGCTCTTTATCCAACTGCTCCTGCGCCAGTTTGAGCGCCTTCGCGCTTCCCCGGCTTTCCGCCAACAGCCGTTCATTATCACGGTGCAACTGGGTGATTTCGTCCTGGCGTACCAGCGCACTCTGCTGGGCCTGGCGTAACTCCATCTGCACTTGCTGGATCTGCGTCTCATGTCGACGCTGTTCCTGGTCGCGCTGGTCGCGGGCGGCACTGCGGAAGTGCTCCAGTGCTTCACGGGCGTGCTGATGCTTGTCCTCCAGCGAACTAATCTGCTGATCCTTGTCCTTGAGGCGCAATTCGTAGTCGCTGCAGGCCTGGCTCAGCCCGGCGTTGCGGGTCTGTTCGGTTTGCAGCATCGAGCGGGTGGTTTGCAGGTTGCGCGATTCATCGGCCAGGGCCACGGCCTGGATCTCGAACTGCCGCTGCTGTTGTTCCAACTGCTGGACTATCTCGGTCAATTGCGCCTGCCATTCGGCTTTTTCCGTCACCAGTTGTGCCCGCGCCTGCTCGACAGGTTCCCGAGCCTGTTCCTGGAGACGTTGCGCCAGCCGCGAAACCAGTTCGCCCAGCTCTTCGTCGAGTGACTCCACGGGCGCCATACGGCGTAGATCACCGTCATCCAGTTCCTTGAGATAGCGGTGGATGGTGGTCTTGGAGCCGGTATTGCCCATTTCGATACGTACCGCATCGATGCTTGGGTGCTCGCCGCGGGCGAGGATCGCCAAGCGTGCCGTTTGTACTACCGCCTTGTTTACGCCGCCGCGAGCCATGTTCTCTCCTACGATTTCGTACCGTGGTACGTACCATGTATTTACATAGCATATAGATAAAAGAAAGAAGCTGATATTTGAAATTTTTAACACGGGATATACTGGTATTACCCCGTGTGATGAGTCGTTTTGGCGTTTTGCCCCGGGGGAGTCAGTACGGATGCCGGGAATCGAGGCCATGAACGAGCTGGACCGCTACCTGCAAGCGGCGACGCGGGAGAACACCCGTCGCAGCTATCAGGCCGCCATAGAACATTTCGAAGTGAGTTGGGGCGGTTTCCTGCCGGCCACCAGCGATAGCGTGGTGCGCTACCTGATGGCCCATGCCGGCGTGTTGTCGATCAATACGCTGAAGCTGCGGCTATCGGCCCTGGCGCAATGGCATAACAGCCAGGGTTTTGCCGATCCGACCAAGGCACCACTGGTACGCAAGGTGTTCAAGGGCATTCGAGCCTTGCACCCGGCGCGGGAGAAGCAGGCCGAGCCGCTGCAGTTGCAGCACCTTGAGCAGGTTGTCGTCAGTCTTGATGCGCAGGCGACCCTGGCCTTGGCCGCCGATGATCGGCCGACGCTGCTACGTGCCCGGCGTGACAAGGCGCTGATCCTGCTGGGCTTCTGGCGAGGCTTTCGCAGTGACGAGCTCTGTCGCCTGGAGATCAAGCATGTCCGTGCCGTCGCAGGCTCCGGCATGACACTGTATTTACCGCGCAGCAAAAGTGACCGCGACAACCTCGGTCAGACCTACCAGGCTCCGGCCTTGCAGCGCCTGTGTCCGGTGCAAGCCTATATCGACTGGATCAACAGCGCCGCACTGGCACGTGGCCCGGTATTTCGCGCCATTGATCGCTGGGGGCATCTGCGGGAGGAGGGCTTGCACGCTAGCAGCATCATCCCCTTGCTGCGCCAGGCCCTGGAGCGCGCCGGGATTGCCGCCGAGCACTACACCAGCCATTCCTTGCGCCGCGGCTTCGCCACCTGGGCTCATCGCAGTGGTTGGGATCTGAAGTCGCTGATGAGTTATGTCGGCTGGAAGGACATGAAGTCGGCCATGCGCTATATAGAAGCCAGCCCGTTTCCAGGCATGGGACTGATCGTCGAAAAGCCAGTGGGTCAGGGAGCATAAGATTTCTTCTATTAATAGTGTCTGCTCATAGCGAAAACCAATCGCGAGCATCAGCTTTGCCAATGAGCCAGAACGCAAAAGAATGGCTAGGATTCTCCCCATCAACTTCTTAACCCCTGACGGAGAGTCAACGATGCCTATCATCAACAGCCAAGTTAAACCGTTCAAAGCAACCGCTTTCAAAAACGGCGCATTCGTCGAAGTCTCGGACGCTGACCTGAAAGGCAAATGGTCGGTGGTGTTCTTCTACCCAGCTGACTTCACCTTCGTTTGCCCAACCGAACTGGAAGACCTGGCCGACAACTACGCTGAGTTCCAGAAACTAGGCGTGGAAATCTACAGCGTGTCGACTGACACCCACTTTGCCCACGCGGCCTGGCACAACACTTCGCCAGCCATCGGCAAAATCCAGTACACCATGATCGGCGACCCGACCCTGACCATCTCCCGCAACTTCGACGTCCTGATCGAAGAAGCTGGCTTGGCCGACCGCGGTACTTTCGTGATCAACCCGCAAGGCCAGATCAAGATCGTTGAACTCAACGATGGCGGTGTAGGCCGTGACGCTTCCGAGCTGCTGCGCAAGATCAAGGCCGCTCAGTACGTTGCTTCCCACCCAGGCGAAGTTTGCCCAGCCAAGTGGAAAGAAGGCGAGGCTACTCTGGCTCCGTCCCTGGACCTGGTCGGCAAGATCTAAGTCCGTGAGTGATTCAAGGGCGGTCATCCGCACCTCATAAGTCAGCCGCACCGCCCCATAACGCCCGGGTGGTAATCACCTGGGCGTTGTTATTTCTACAGTACTGAAAAAGGGAAATCGCCCGCATGTTGGACGCCAATCTTAAAGCCCAGTTGAAGTCGTACCTGGAACGGGTTACACAACCGATCGAGATCGTCGCCTCCCTTGATGACGGCGCGAAATCTCAGGAAATGCTCGCACTGCTCAAAGAAGTCGCCAGTCTTTCTACCCAGATCACCTTGTTGGACAATGGTAGCGATGCGCGCAAGCCATCGTTCTCGTTGAATCGCCCGGGAGCCGATATCAGCCTGCGCTTCGCCGGTATCCCCATGGGCCACGAATTCACTTCGTTGGTGCTGGCCCTGCTGCAAGTCGGCGGCCACCCTTCGAAAGCCAGTGTCGAAGTTATCGAACAGATCCGCTCGCTCAAGGGTGAGTTCAACTTCGAGACTTATTTCTCGCTGTCTTGCCAGAACTGCCCGGACGTGGTCCAGGCACTGAACCTGATGGCGGTACTGAATCCGAACATCCGCCACGTCGCCATCGACGGCGCGCTGTTCCAGGACGAAGTCAACGATCGCAAGATCATGGCCGTACCGAGCGTCTATCTCAATGGCGTGAACTTCGGCCAGGGCCGCATGGGCCTCGAGGAAATCCTCGGCAAGCTCGATACCGGCGCCATCGAGAAACAAGCGGAAAAAATCAGCGCCAAGGACGCCTTCGATGTCCTGGTGGTCGGCGGCGGCCCCGCCGGTGCGGCGGCGGCGATCTATGCGGCACGCAAAGGCATTCGTACCGGTGTTGCGGCGGAGCGTTTTGGTGGCCAGGTGCTGGACACCATGGCGATCGAGAATTTTATCTCGGTCCAGGAAACCGAAGGGCCGAAACTGGCCAGCGCCCTGGAAGAGCATGTTCGCCAGTACGACGTCGATATCATGAACCTGCAGCGCGCCAGCGCCCTGGTGCCGGCCAAGACTGTCGGCGGGCTGCACGAAGTGCGTTTTGAAAGCGGTGCCAGCCTCAAGGCCAAGACCGTGATCCTCGCCACTGGCGCGCGCTGGCGTGAAATGGGTGTGCCGGGCGAGCAGGAATACAAGGCCAAGGGTGTGTGCTTCTGCCCGCACTGTGACGGCCCACTGTTCAAGGGCAAGCGTGTCGCGGTGATCGGTGGTGGTAACTCCGGTGTCGAGGCGGCCATCGACCTGGCCGGTATCGTCAGCCACGTGACACTGCTGGAGTTCGACAGCAAGCTGCGCGCCGATGCCGTGCTGCAACGCAAGCTGTACAGCCTACCGAACGTCAAGGTCGTGACCAGCGCGCTGACCAGCGAGGTCAAGGGTGACGGGCAGAAGGTCACCGGCCTGGTCTACAAGGACCGCGATTCGGGTGAATTCCATACCGTCGACCTGGAGGGCATCTTTGTGCAGATCGGTTTGTTGCCCAACACCGACTGGCTCAAGGGCAGCGTCGAACTGTCGCCGCGCGGCGAGATCATCGTCGATGCCCGTGGCGAGACCTCGTTGCCCGGCATTTTCGCCGCCGGTGACGTCACTACGGTACCGTACAAGCAGATCGTGATCGCGGTGGGCGAGGGCGCCAAGGCTTCTCTGAGTGCCTTTGACCATCTGATCCGCACTTCTGCACCGGCCTGAAATGTGGGAGCGGTGCTTGCCCGCGAAGCTTTTAGCGGCCTCAAGGGCCTCTTCGCGGGCAAGCTCCGCTCCCACAGGTTCGGTAGTGCCTGAAGTTTGTATGGAAAAAAGCCCCATGAATCGAGGATTCATGGGGCTTTTTCTTTACCCGGCGTTATCAGGCATCTTGCAGCGGCGTTGGCTGGATGATTTCAACCCAGTAGGCGTCTGGATCCTTGACGAAGGCCAGGCTTTTCATGCGACCGTCGCTCAGACGTTTCTGAAATTCGACGCCCAGGGCTTCGAAACGCGCGCAGGCCGCACGAATATCCGGCACCGAGATGCAGATGTGGCCGAAGCCCCGTGGGTCGGTGTTGCCGTTGTGGTAGGCAAAATCCGGGTCGTTTTCAGTACCGTGGTTGTGGGTCAGTTCCAGGATGCCGGGAATCGACTTCATCCACTGGGTCCGCTCGGCGGCGTCAGCCGGGATCTGCGCCTTGTCCACCAGGGCAAGGAAATACAGACTGAATTCGGCTTCCGGGAAATCACGCTTCTCCACCAGGGAGAAACCCAGTACGCGGGTGTAGAAGTCCAGGGACCGAGTGGCATCCTTGACCCGCAGCATAGTGTGGTTGAACACGAAGCCCTGGGTGGCGGTGTCGGGTTGGGCGGTAACGCCGGGGAAGGTGTTCAGGTCTTGCAGGCTCATGGGCTCTCCGCACGGCAGATAAAAAAAGCGGGCAATCATGGACGCGGCAGGCTGACTCGCCGGTTCCGATCCTGTGGGGCTGGATCATACTGAAGCGGGGCGCAGGCGCCAAATTCGGACGGATGGATTTTAGCCCCGAGCACAGCTGCGCCGGGTAATAGCGGGCTATATCGGTTTTGTCAGGAAGTTATAGCGAAGTGTATAAAACTTGCCGAAGAGGCATAAAGAAGCCCGCCGAAGCGGGCATTGGGGCGCTAATCCTTTAGCAGCCTTCATCCTGTAAGAATGCATGTGAAAAATGTGTGAAGCGCGTGAGCAGATTGTTTTTCATCCGACAGACGTAATAGACATGACGCATTCTCTCGGGCGACTGTGAGAAATTTTTTACATGCAACAAAAACCGTCGAGACGCCCGGGTTACGGTTAGTAACGGGTACTGTGTCGTTTTTGAGTTCTATATTCCCGACGCTCGTCGCCGGGCGGGAACTCTTGTCTGAAAAACTTGTCGTCGATATGCGCGTTATTATCACCGTCGAGACGCCGGTCAGTATGATCCTGGGCGACAAAAAAAGCCCTGCTTGGGCAGGGCTTTTGCGTTCAAGCGTTAAAGTCAGCCGCGCAACCAGGAGTCGACGGTCGCGGCACCGTATTGTTCTTTCCAGGCTTTCAGGCCGCGGTGATTGCCGCCCTTGGTCTCGATCAGCTCACCGGTGTGAGGGTTCTGGTAAACCTTGACCACGCGGGCACGTCGCTGCTTGGGCGCGGCGGTGCCGAGTCGGCTCGGGTTTGGATCGAGGATCGCGATGATGTCGCGCAGGCTCTTGTCGTAGGCCCGCATCAGGCTCTTGAGTTTTTCTTCAAACTCGATCTCCTTTTTGAGTCCAGCGTCGTTCTTCAAGGCTTCCAGCTGGGCGAGTTGCTCTTTAAGGGCTATTTCTGCGGCACGAAATTGGGCGAGTTTTGACAAGGTATTTATCTCCACGAGTTGTATTCGGCTGCCATCTACCTAAAACAAAACGACAAGCCAATGCTTGCAACGGCTTTCGTTACGCGTGTGCACCTGGGTGTGGCAGTGCGGAAAGTTACTTAATAAGCCTGAGGGCGTCCTATCAATTTACTGCTGGCAAGAAAAAGTGTAGTAGTTATCAGGCCAAGAGTAAATAACGCGCGTTAGACGTTGAAGCAATACCGATAGGCAAGTGTCGCTGACTTATTCTGACAGCGCGACTTTATCTTCATGCACGCTGAGCTGCCGTTTGAAATTGTTAAGAAAATTCTCCGCCAGCAGTGGTTTGCCAAACAAGTAGCCCTGGAGAAAGCCCACACCCCGGGATGCCAGCTAGTCGCGCGGTACTGGCGTTTAGACACCCTCGGCGACGATGCCCAGTTCCAGCTTGCTGCTCAGTTCGATAACGCTGTCCAGAATATGCCCGGACAAGGCGTCGGCGCCGATCATGGCGAAGAAACTCTGGCCGATTTTCAGGTAATCGACATTGAACTGGCGTAAAAAGCCGAGCCTTGAATGCCCGGTGCCGAAGTCGTCAATGGCAATCATCACACCCATGTCGCACAACTGGGCGAACAGGCCAAGTCGATAAAGGCCTGGGTCGCCGGGGAGACCTGGCGCCGGTCGAGCACGGCGAGAGCGATCTGGCGCTTGACCCGTGGCGACAACGGTCGACTGACATAACCCGGGGCCGGGTGGTCCGGCAGGGATTGCTCGGCCACTATCGTGACGCCTTCGCCACGGGCCACGGTGGCCAGGGTGCTGAGCAGTTGCGCGGTGCGGTAGCGGATGTCCGGGACCAGTCGCTGGGCGGCGAACAGTTGGGCGACCAACTCCCCGGAACCGGCGCCGGTGAGGATGAACGGGTCTTGGCACAACGCCTTGAGTTCAATCGCCGACTGCTCGCACAACGGGTGGCCGACAGGGAGCAGGGCGACCATCTGGTCTTCCACCAGGGCAAAGGTGTCGAGGCGCTCCTGCGGCAGCACCACGAAACCCACGTCGATCCGCCGCTCCTCCAGCCATTGCAGCACCTGGCGATCAGGGCCTTCGTCGACTTGCACCTGGATACCCGGGTGTGCCAGCCGGTAACGGGCCAGGAGCGCCGGCAACAGTTTGGTCGAGGAGGTGGGGCCAAAGGAGCCGATGCGCAGAGTCCCGCGTTTCATGCCTCGGGCATCGGCGGCTTCCTGGCGCAAGGTGTCCGCCAGGCCGAGCATGGCCCGCGCCCGTTGCAGCAATTGCGCGCCGATATCCGTCAGCTCCACCTGGCCCTGGTGCCGGCGCAGCAACTCGACACCCAATTCCTGCTCCAGCCCCTTGAGGGCATGGGAAACCGCCGACTGGCTGATCCCCAGGCGCAGGGCCGCACTGGTAAAGCCGCGCAGTTCGGCGACCTGGGAAAATACTTCTAGTTGAGTCAGGGTCATGAGCTTTTACTCATTTTACGATGAGTCGACATAAATAAAATAATGCGGACAGTTTGACAACCGTCCGTTTCGATCCGCAGGAAAAAACATGCACACACAGGTATCCACCTTCACCGCCGGCAGCGACCTGCGGGTCTACTTCAAACTCGCCGGGGTCTCGATGATCTGGGGCGGGACCTTTGTCGCCGGGCGCTTTCTGTCCAGCGATATCGCGCCATTGCTGTTGGCCAGCCTGCGCTTCCTGCTGGCCAGCGTAATCCTGCTGGTGTTTATCGGGATGATGCGCGTGCCGCTGGTACTGCCGGACAAGAAGCAATTCGTGCAATTGCTGCTGTTGGGCTTTTTCGGCATCTTTTTCTATAACCTCTGCTTCTTTTACGGCCTGCACTACATCAATGCCTCGCGGGCTTCGTTGATCGTCGTGCTGAACCCGGCGGTGTTCGGGCTGGCATCGTGGCTGTTCTTCAAGGAACGTCTGAGCACCGCGAAAGTCCTCGGTATCCTGGTCTGTATGGGCGGTGCCGGGCTGGTGATCATCAGCGGCAACCGGAGCTTGTTCGAAGGCAGCGCCCAGACCTGGGTCGGCGACCTGTTGATTTTTGGCTGCGTACTGTCCTGGGCGGTCTACTCGCTGTTTTCCCGCAACCTGACGCGAGCGCTGGGCCCGCTGACCACCGTGACCTATTCCATTTGGCTCGGTACGGCCATGCTCTGGCTGGCGACCTGGCTGCGCGGGGAGGTGAGCCTCGCGGTGATCGACGCCTTGAGTCCGCCGCAGTTATTGAGCCTGGTCTACCTCGGCGGGCTGGGCTCGGCGCTGGCCTATATCTGGTATTACGATGGTATCCAGCGTATCGGCGCGACGCGGGCGGGGGTGTTTATCGGCCTCAACCCGCTGACCGCGGTGATCCTCGGCGCGCTATTGCTGGGCGAGCAGTTGACACTGATCATGTGCCTGGGCGGCGGGCTGATCCTGGCGGGGATCTACCTGTGTAACCGGCCGGCCTTTCAGTTGCCCGGGAGGAAATGAAAAGGGATACGGACAAAACGGGTTACGCCATGTAGAATCTGGTTACGCATATAAGAATAACGTCTTCTGGCAGCAGAAGCCTCGCCCTGAGAGACTGGGTCGACATGAAGATACTTGGGTTCCAACTGATCTACGGCGATTTCCTTGCCCGCAGCGTGCGGGGCATCTCCTGCGCGCCACCCGCCAACGTCCGCATTGATAGCAACTAACTGACCGTTACTTGATAAAAATGATGAGGCGTCACCATGACCGATATCTTCGAAAACCCGATGGGCCTGATGGGCTTCGAGTTCATTGAATTCGCATCGCCGACCCCGAACACCCTGGAGCCGATCTTCGAGATCATGGGCTTCAGCAAGGTTGCGACCCACCGTTCCAAGAACGTGCACCTGTATCGCCAGGGCGCGATCAACCTGATCCTCAACAACGAACCCCACAGCGTGGCGTCGTACTTTGCCGCCGAGCACGGTCCGTCGGTGTGTGGCATGGCCTTCCGCGTGAAAAACGCCCAGCAAGCCTATGCCCGTGCCCTGGAACTGGGTGCCCAGCCGATCCATATCGCCACCGGCCCGATGGAACTGAACCTGCCGGCGATCAAGGGCATCGGCGGTGCGCCGCTGTACCTGATCGACCGTTACGGCGAAGGCAGCTCGATCTATGACATCGACTTCGTCTTCCTCGACGGCGTTGACCGCAATCCGCCGGGCGCGGGCTTGAAGATCATCGATCACCTGACCCACAACGTGTATCGCGGGCGCATGGCCTACTGGGCGAATTTCTACGAGAAGCTGTTCAACTTCCGCGAGATCCGTTACTTCGATATCAAGGGCGAATACACCGGCCTGACCTCCAAGGCCATGACCGCGCCGGACGGCATGATTCGCATCCCGTTGAACGAAGAGTCGTCCAAGGGCGCGGGACAGATCGAAGAGTTCCTGATGCAGTTCAACGGCGAGGGCATCCAGCACGTGGCCTTCCTCACCGACGATCTGGTCAAGACCTGGGACCAGTTGAAGAAGATCGGCATGCGTTTCATGACGGCGCCGCCGGAGACTTACTACGAGATGCTCGAAGGCCGTCTGCCGAACCATGGCGAGCCGGTCAACGAACTGCAATCGCGCGGGATCCTGCTGGATGGTTCTTCGCAGGACGGCGACAAGCGCCTGCTGCTGCAGATCTTCTCGGAAACCCTGATGGGGCCGGTGTTCTTCGAATTCATCCAGCGCAAGGGCGACGATGGTTTCGGCGAGGGCAACTTCAAGGCGCTGTTCGAGTCGATCGAGCGTGACCAGGTTCGTCGTGGCGTGCTCGCGACCGAGTAACCACAAGGCCGTCTCCCACAGGGCTACGCAACCCCTGTAGGCGCTGGCTTGCCAGCGATGAGGCCCGTCAGTCTTGCATCGACTGTACGGCCGTCATCGCCGGCAAGCCAGCTCCTAGAGTTCGGTGTTCCCCCACAAAGATATCGTCGCCCCCCTCAGCCAAACAACCCCGCCGCAATATTGATCGAAAACCCCAGAATCGCCGTATTGAACACAAAACCGATCAACGATTGCGCCAGCACCACCTTGCGCAATGCCTTGGTGGCTACGCCCACGTCCGAAGTTTGTACCGCCACGCTGATGGTGAAAGAGAAGTACAGGAAGTCCCAATAGTCCGGATGTTTCTCGCCATCGGCAAAGCGCAGGGGCGACTCTTCAGGTTCGCCCAGATAAAACTGCCGCGCATAGTGCACGCTGAAAATCACCCCGATCAGCAGCCATGAGCCCATCACCGTCAGCCCGGTAAAACCGTAATGCAGCAGGCGCGTGTGCATGTCCAGGTCCTTGCTGCCCGCCAGTTCGACGGTGATCGCGGCGAGGCTGGCAATCGCGGCGATCGACACCATCAGCAGTACCGTTCCGGCATTTTCGTCTTCGCGCTCGACGAAGCGTTGCACGTCTTCGGGGCGCGAGCGCATGGTCAGCCAGAGCATCATGGCCAGGTAGGACCAGACACCGATATTCCAGCCGACGAGGATCTTGGTCAGTGCCGGACTGACCGGAGCCAGCGCTCCGACGGCCAGGCCGAGGAGGGCGGCGATGGTCAGGCGTGGATGGGTTCGGGCGAGATGGGGCATTGGTGCTCTCTATTTTCAAGTATCCGTGCACCTTAACATGGACCTCGTCTTGCAGAATCGCCGCGCCCCCGCAGGGTGAGTTCGAAGAACTCGGGTTCCTCGTTCTGTCATATCCCGACGACCCCGTCGCATGTCTCGCCGCCTGCAGCGCAAGGCTCTTTGCCACTCCCGTAAAAGCGCTGTCATTACGCGGCGAAAGTGCCACGAACACCCGAGAATTTATTTAAAAATCAATAAGATTCACCCGAGGTTTTTTCCTTTATCTGTCACCGGAACTTGAGAAGTTCTCATGCATGGCCTCACCCCACAAGTCGTCTGGAACCAAGGCGACGCATCGAGCGCCATGGCGTCATGAACGAGCAAGTCACTCAACGTACGAACACGACGAAAGGAGATTCTTCATGTTTAAGCGCAACGTTCTCGCGGTATCCCTGACCCTCGCTGCCCTGTGCTCCGCACAAGCGGCCATGGCCGCTGTCAACGGCGGTGGCGGTACCCTCGCGGCTCCGTTCTATAACACTTCTGGCGTTCTGCCTTCCGGTTTTGCTGCTTACATCGGCGTTGGCAGCGGCGCGGGTAAACTCGCGTTTCTGAACAACGATGCAACCCAGTTCAAACTGCCAGCCACCACCAACGTGCATTGGGCCGGTAGCGACTCGAAACTCGCGACTACCGATATCTCCACTTACAACACCAATCATGGCGCCGCTTGGGGCCCACTGATTCAGTTGCCTGCGATGGCGACTGCAGTGGCTCTGCCGTTCAACAAAGCCGGTGGTAACTTGAACCTGACTACTGATCAGGTCTGCGGTATTTTCTCTGGTCGTTATGCGACTTGGGACGCCATCACCGGTTCTGGCCGCACAGGTCCTATCACCGTGACCTATCGCAGTGACAGCAGCGGTACCACCGAACTCTTCACCCGCTTCCTGAGCGCCAAGTGCACCGGTGAAACCGGCACCTTCGCTGTGACCACCAGCTTCGGTTCCAGCTACTCGGGTGGCGTTCCTACCGGTGCGGTAAGTGCTATTGGTAGCTCGGCAGTCATGACCGCGCTGAACGCCGCTGATGGTCGTATCACCTACATGAGCCCGGACTGGGCTGTGACCACCACGGCCGGTCTGGATGACGCCACCAAAGTGGCTACTGTCAACAGTTCCGCACCTAACCTTGCCAACGTCGGCACCGCCGTCTCCGGCGTTACCCCGCCTGCTACTGGCAACCGTTCCAATCCAAACCTGTGGGTACCGGTCTTCGCTGCATCGACCAGCCCTACTGACCCAAGCGTTTTCCCTTTCCCTTCGACCGGCTACCCAATCATTGGCTTCACTAACATGATCTTCAGCCAATGCTACGCCGATGCAACCCAGACGGGCTTGGTGCGCTCGTTCCTGACCCAGCAATATGGCGCTGGCACCACTAGCCCGAACGACGCGGCAGTGACAGCCAACCGTTTTGTCCCGCTCTCAGCTACCTTCAAGGCTGCTGTGCGTAGCAGCTTCCTGACCGCCACCAGCGCTCAGTACGTCGGTAACACCAGCGTTTGCAACGCCATCGGTCGTCCGCTGTAACCCTCGCTTCAACGTAACGCAAGATCCGATCAGCAACGGCGTAAGCCGTTGCTGATTTTTGCGTATGCCTACAACTCGATATCGCCCAGATGAATATTCGATGACAAAGGTTCGGTCCCGACCTTCGGTACCTGCCTTAGTCATATAAGCGACACCAGCCTGCGACAGGCTGGCGTGGCAGCCCACTGTGCAACAGACAAGGAAGGGTAGTGATGCTCCGCTGCAAACCTCCGGCAAGACTCAATGCTCAAGCGCGTCATGGCGATTTATCGATATGGGTGCTCAAGCCTGTGGCCCAGGCGATTGCCCTGTTGCTGGTGGCCGGCAGCGCCCAGGCGCAGACTGCATTCAGTTCCGGCTGGTTTGCCGATAAGGGCGCCGCCCAGGCCGCGAGTGCCGGTCAGCCGGGTGTGCAGTTACCGGGCATGCCACCGCCGTTGGCGCAACAGCAGCAGGCCAATCAGCAGTTGCAGCGGTCATTGGCGAACTTCAATAATAGTGTCGCCGCCATTGCTGCACAGCAGGCGGCACAAGCAGCCGGGCGTCAAGTCGCGCTGGCTCGGTTACCAACGGTGCCGGACGGCTTGGGCGAGGGCGGCCTGAAGGTCGACACCGGCTTGACCCAGGGCTGGCTCAATGCCAAGGCGCCGGTGCAAACCCAGGCCGATGGCAAGACCACCGTTACCATCACCCAGACCGCCGACAAGGCCATTCTCAACTGGGAAACCTTCAACGTCGGGCGCAATACCACTGTCGATTTCGCCCAGCAATCGAACTGGGCCGTGCTCAACCGCATCAACGATCCCCAGGCCCGACCGAGCCAGATCCAGGGCCAGATACAGGGCAATGGCACGGTTATGCTGGTCAACCGCAACGGGGTGATCTTCAGCGGCACCAGTCAGGTCAACGTGCGTAACCTGGTGGCCGCCGCCGCAAACATCAGCGACGCCCAGTTCAACAAGGGGCTGTATGTCGACAGCACCGGCACACAACCGACCTTTACCGATGCCGTAGGGCAGATCCAAGTCGAGCGTGGGGCGCTGATCCAGACCTTGAATCCCGCCACATCCACCGACTCGGGCGGTTATGCCTTGTTGCTGGGCAGCGAAGTGATCAACGATGGTCGTCTGAGTACCGCCAACGGCCAGGTCACCCTGGCGGCGGGCGACAACTTCTATATCCGACAGGGGCAGTCCACCACCGGCAACCCACGTTCGACCACCCGAGGCAACGAAGTGGTCAGCACCCTGAACAGCGGCAGCGGCGCCGGCACCGTGATCAACAGCGGCTTGATCACCGCATCCACCGGCGACATCACCCTGACCGGCCACCAGATACTGCAAAACGGTGTCATCGCCAGCAGCACCTCGACCAACACCCGGGGCACGGTGCATTTGCTCAACTCGGCGGGCGACAATACCGGCAGTATCACCCTGGGGGCGGGCAGCACCACCACGATCCTGCTCGATGCCAGCACAACCGGGCTGGACAGTCAGCGCGCCGCCGCACTGGCCGCTCTCAACGGCACTCCAGGCAATCTGATCGCTGGAAAATTCGATAACCTGAGTCGTGTGGTCGACCGTATCGAGCAGTCGCGGATCGAGATCGTCAGCGGCGGTACCGTGGACTTCCAGAGCGGTTCGCTGACCCTCGCCAGCGGTGGCCAGGTCGCGGTCAGCGCCGGACAACGCAGCCTGGTACGCGATGGTTCGATCATCGATGTGTCCGGTGCGGTCGGGGTCAAGGTGGCGATGGAGGCCAACTCGATCAAGGTCAACGTGCAGGGCAACGAGCTACGTGACGCATCGGGCAACCGTGATGCGGGCAAACTGAGCAGCAGCGATGTCTGGGTCGATGTGCGTGATCTGGTCTACGTACCGGCCGGCACCAACGGTTACCCCACGGCACGCTGGTACACCGCCGGCGGCTTGTTGGAAGTCAGCGGTTACCTGGGCACGCAGGGGCATGGCGTCGGTGAGTGGATGGCCCAGGGCGGCACCCTGACATTTACCGGCAAGGACGTGGTCACCCAGCAGGGCGCCCAGATCAATCTGTCCGGCGGCACCCTGGATGTGCAGAGCGGCTATATCAAACAGACCTGGCTGATGGGGAGCGACGGGCGTCTGTATGAACTCTCCAGTGCGCCAGGCGACCTGCTTTACACTGGGATTTACAAGGGTTATGCCGACACAAGCGTGCGCTGGGGCCAGACCGACTATTACTACAATCCGTTGATCGCCCCACGCCAGCGTTACGAGCTGGGTTACACCGTGGGCCGCGACGCCGGCAACCTGGTGATCTCGACTAGCAGCGCGGTACTTGAAGGCCAGGTGATCGGCGACGTGTATCGCGGGCCGCAACAGAACCAGGCCGCGAGCCCGACCCTCGACGGTTATCAGCAATCGCAGGCGGCAGTGGCTCGTCGCGCGCAATTGATCGCCGGCACCTACACACCGATCTACGACCCGATAGCGGGCGTGGTCAATTACAACCTCGGCGCCAGCCTGAATCAGGTCAACTTCGCGGCCAGCCCGAGCGCCGTCGCCGTGGGCGTGGACCTTGGCTCAGTGGTCCCGGCAAGCCGACAGGGCACGCTGGTGCTGGACACCAACCTGCTCAACGGTTTTCAACTGGGCGCAATCAAGGTCGCCGCCAAACAACAGATCGAGGTGGATAGCAACCTGAGCGTTGCCAATGGCGGCACCATCACCCTTTATGGCCCGCAGGTCACGGTGAATGCCGACCTGACGGCCCGTGGCGGTACGCTGCAACTGGGCAACGTATTGAATCAGATCGACCCCAACCAGTCATTCAAACTGCAGGATACGGTGATTACGCCGCCCAGCGGTTCACAGCCCGGCATCAACGTGGCCGGGGGTGTGACACTCAGTACAGCGGGTCTGTGGACCAATCAATTGTTGGCACCGTCTGATAATCAGAACCTGCCCTATGTCAACGCGGGTCAGGTGTCCCTGCGCAGTAGCGGTGATGTGATCTTGCAGCTGGGAAGCCTGATCGATGTGTCGTCTGGCGCGGCGTTGTTGGCCAATGGCAAGACCCTGGGCGGCAGGGGCGGCAGCCTGACCCTGGCCGCCAATGCCGGCGGTATCGGTGTGGGCGGGCAGTTGAACCTGGGCGGCGATATTCGTGCCGTGGGCGTCAACGGCGGTGGCACCTTGACCCTGCAAAGCAGCCAAGTGCTGATCGGTACGCCGACAACACCGGTAAGTGGCGCCCTCGAACTGGACGCCGGCTTCTTCAAGCAAGGTTTCTCTGCTTACGACATCACGGGCAACGAGGGGCTGACCGTCGCCGACGGTACCCAGGTGGACGTGACCCAGCCGGTCTATCGCCTGGGCGACAATGCCACCACCGTGGCTTCTGGCAGCGACCCGGTGCAGGCGCTGCAAGTCTGGACACCTGGCCTCTATCAGCAAGATCCGCTCAGGGGCGTGCTGACTCAACGGCGCGGCGCCAGCTTGAGTCTGAAGGCCGGATCGCTTAATCCCACGGATGCACAGCGGGCGACCACGGTACTGACCGTGGACAGTGGCGCGGTGATCAGTGTCGATCCGGGTCAGGCCATCAGTTTGGGCAGCATCGGCCAATTGACCGTGAACGGCACGCTGAATGCCTGGGGCGGGACAGTCAGCCTCAACAACATCGGCGCCGTGGATCCCAAGATGCCCGTGAACGGCACGGGTAACAGCCGCTCCATCTTGCTCGGCGATAAGGCGGTGATCGATGTCGCGGCAAGGGCTGTGACCGCAGTGGACATGCGCGGCCAGCTTTACGGCCAGGTCGCCGGCGGTGGCTCCATTGTCATTGGCGGTGGCGCAATCGATTCGGTAGCTGGTACGGCCTCGGCCGCCGATCTTTTTATCGTGGTGAGCAAAGGGGCACACCTGGATGCCTCGGGGACCCAGGCCAGCCTGGATATCGCCGGTCAGGGCCGCACGCTGGTGACCAGCAATGGCGGTAGCATTTCCATGGGGTCCAACAATGGCCTCTATCTAATGGGTAGCTTCGCCGCCCGCGCCGGTGGTGAGGGCGCGGCAGGTGGCAGTTTGTCGGTGGCGTTGCAGACGCCGCTGTACTCGACCCAAGGCGACTCGCCGGCGACTGACCGGGTGATGCAAGTTCGAGAGATGGTGTTGCAACAAACCGCTGACACCGCTCCGGCACTGGACCTCAATGCCCTGACCTACGGTCATGGGCAATTGGCCGCCGATCAGGTCCAGGCCGGTGGGTTTGGCAATCTGGCGGTCTACAGTAACGGTTTGCTGTCTTTCAATGGCAACTTGAACCTCAGTCTAAGCCAAAGCTTGCAGCTCTATGCGGGCGCCTTCGGTGTGTCGCAAAATGTGCCGGACACCATCCATATCAATGTCTGCGCACCTTCCTTGCTGCTGGCTGGTGCCAGCCCTCCGCTTCTCAGCACGACTTATGTTTCCCCCATATCGACTGCGTCTCCTTTCAGTTCGTTGTTGCCTAGTCAGGCCGAGTTTTCTGCCGGGGGGGCAGTGATCGATGTGCGCAACAATGTGGTGTTCGGATCCAAGGGCGCCTTTACCAATGTAAATGGCAGCCAGACCTCGGTCGAGCGACGCGGTTTCGACCAGGTGAATCTGACCAGCCAGGGTGACTTGCGCTTTCTGGCGGGCGTACCAAACGGCATTGGCTCCAGCAATCCAACGACGCAACTGATTACGGCTGGCGATTTGCATTTGAACGCCGCGCAGTTGTATCCGGAAACGGGCAGTGTCGCGGCGGTGACAGCGGGGGCAGGGGATACGCTGGGCAGGCGCCTCCTGACCATCGGTCGCACCACCCAGGCCATTCCCCAACTGCCGTATTCGGCGTTTGGCAGCCTGACCCTGCTCGCCCCGACTATCGAGCAGGGCGGCGTGGTGCGCGCGCCGTTGGGGCTGATTCAGCTTGGCAATGGCAGTACCAAGCTCGTGGGGTTGCTGCCCGACAGTCTGACTTCCGTCAGCGGTAACGGCCTGATCATGCCTTACGGCGGCACCTCGGACGGCCAGACTTATCTGTACAACGGCCAGAAAGTCACTTTATACGGTCAGACCGGCTTGAATAACGGTCGTGGGATCGGCGTGATCATGGGCGGTCAGTCTATCGTGGTATCGGCCGGCGCCACCTTGGACCTCTCCGGTGGCGGCGACCTGCTTGGCGCCGGATTCGTTTCCGGCCGTGGTGGCTCCACCGACGCGCGCTACAACCCGCTGGTGCAAGTCAATCCCACCGGTACCTTCACCTTGCCGGGCCTGGCGACCAACCCGGTGTATGCCATTGTGCCAGGCGTGCAGCAGGTCTATGCGCCATCGGCAGGCAAATCTGGCGCCCAAGACCCGGTACTCGGCCAGCAAATCACCATTGGCGCCGGGGTACCGGGGTTGGCGCCGGGTACCTATACGCTGTTGCCTTCCACCTATGCACTGCTGCCCGGCGCTTTCCGGGTCGAATTGAACGGTCTGGCGGGTGTCGGTATGGGCGGCGGCGCTCTGGCCATGCGCAACGGTTCCTGGAGCACCGCCGGGCAACTGTCGATCGCCAATACCGGTATACGTAACAGCGTTGCCAGCCAGGTTATCCTGACATCGGCCAACGTATTGCGCACCTATTCGCAATACAACGAAACCAGCTATGACCAGTTTGCTATCGCCGATGCCGCCAGATTGGGCGTACCGCGCCCGATGATCGAAGCCGATGCGAAAAGCCTGCAACTGAACCTGGTGCCAGGCGCAACCGGCAGCGCCTTTTCGTTCGACGGCATCGGTCGCTTCGGGGCCGCGCAAGGCGGTCATGCAGGGACGGTCGGCGTGATCAGTAATGGCGCGATCGAGGTGGTATCCGCAGGAGCGCCGGCTTCGGCAGCCTTTGTCGGTGTCACGGTAGATGATCGCAGCCTGAATGCCCTGGGCGCCGCGAGCCTGATGATTGGCGGCATGCCGACCATTGCCTATGGACAGGGAGGAAATTACATCGGTTTGGGCTCCAACCTCAGCAGCAGCGTGGTGTTGCGTAGCGGCGCGAAACTGGCGGCTCCAGAGGTGCTGTTGGTGTCCAGCGGCGGAGCAATCACGGTCGAGCAGGGCGCCTCGATCAACACTCTCGGTATGGGGCCTACGGCCTATGATGCCAGCCAGGGTTATATCTACAACCTGACGACCCCGGCCAGCCCCCCCAGCCCCACCCGTTACAATTTCCTCGGGATTTCCAATGGCTTGCTCCAGGTTCTGGCACCTTCGTTGCCAGGTGACGCGGGCATCCATGTCGGAGTCTGCAACTCGGCACCTTGTACGGGCCAGACCGAGCTGTATTCCTCGGGCTCTATCGTCGTGGGTACGGGCAATGACTTCGTGCTAGCTGATAACGTTCGTTATGGCACCAGCCACCTGACCCTGGCCCTGAGTGCGATCAACCTCGGTAGCGACCAGGCCTTGGCCGATGCCGCCAGCCATAACTTGTTACCGGCTGGCCTGAGCTTGAACCAGAGCGTGCTGACGCGCTTGCTCAAGGGCGATACCCAATACGGTGCTCCGGCCCTGGAAACCCTTGAACTGGCTGCTCACGACAGCGTGAATGTGTATGGCAGCACGACTCTCGATACCTATGACCTGTTGACTGGCAAATCGCTGCTGAGCCATCTGATCCTCAGTACCCCGGCCATCTACGGCGCCGGCGGTGCCGCTGATGTGGCGACCATCCACACCGCCGACCTGATCTGGAACGGCGCGGCCAACCCGGCCGGCAATGTGGTCGCTGGAGGTGCCGGCACTGGTAGCGGACGGCTTAAACTGCAGACCGAAACCCTGGAGTTCGGCTACGGCCCGTACGCCCAGCCCAATTCGATCGCCAGCCTGGACCGACTGCTCCTTGGCTTTTCACAGGTCGATATCAGCGCCAGCCAACGGGTGACCGCCAACCACAAGGGCAGTCTGTCGGTGTACCAGAGCCAGGGCGCTTATCAGGCGGGCTCGGGCTTTGCCTACAGTGGTGGCAATCTGAATGTCTCCACCCCCTTGCTGACGGGCGAAGCCGGCTCGGTGAACACTATCACCGTCGGTGGCGCGCTCAATGTCACGGCACTGTCCGGCACCCAGATCCGCACCGGAGGCCAAGGCGCAAAACTTTCGTTGAACGCCAACAGTTTGGCCCTGGACACCGCCGTGGTGTTGTCCAGTGGTCAATTGAACCTGAGTGCCACGCAAGACCTGACACTGGGCGATGGCGCGCAGATCGATATGGCCGGCCGTGCGATCAAATTCAACGATGTGACGCAATACAGCTGGGGTGGTGACGTCACCCTGAAAAGTACCACGGGTAATATTTACCAAGCTGTGGGGTCACGTATCGATCTGTCGGCGCTGAACAACCGGGCCGGTCAATTCACCGCCCAGGCCGTGGACCCGACCGAAGGGCTGGTGGACCTGCAGGGCAGCATCCTGGGTAGCAGCAGTGGCTCCTACGATGCCGGCGGCACTTACCTGCCTTACCTGGGCGGTTTTGCCAATATCCAGGCTCAGCGTCTGGGGGCCAGCGGTGCCGAAGACGCCTCATTCGCCGCCCTCAACCAACGCCTGAACGCAGGGCAGGTCTATGGCGCCCGTACCTTCCAGATCAAACAGGGCAACCTGACCATCGGCAACGACCTCAAGGCCAACACCCTTGTGGTTTCACTGGATAACGGCAGCCTGCTGGTCAACGGCAAGGTCGATGCCAGCGGCGTACAGGTGGGCAGTATCAACCTGTCGGCCAGCCAGGGCCTGACCCTGGCCGGTGGTGCGATGCTGGATGCCCACGGCAGCGGTCTGCAAGTCGACAGCCAAGGCAAGATCATCGACTCGCCAAACCGCGCGATGGTCGAGCTGAACTCCGGTCAGGGCCTGTTGACCTTGGCCAGTGGCGCCACCATCGATCTACGGGCCGGCACTGGCGTAGCGTTAGGTAGCGGGCCGGGCCAGAACGATGGCCGAGCGCGCGGCACCCTGGAGCTCGATGCGCCTCGTCTGGGCGGGGTCTCGGCCGGCGATATCGCCATCGATGCCAGCGGCAACCTGGCGATTCGCGGGGCTCGCTCCATCGCGGTCAATGGCACTTGGCAGTACAGCGATGCGCCGTTGGGCACCGATCCTGCGGCCAGTGGCCGGCCTTACCAGGTGATTACCCAGGCTTACCTGGATGCGATCAACCTGCAAAGCGGCGCGTTCGTCGATGCGGCGCTGCTTAACGGCAACCTGCTGCAGAACAAACTCACGGGTTTGTATAACGCCACCTATGGCGATGTCCTGCACCTGCGTCCTGGGGTGGAGATCGTCAGTGCCACGCCAAATGGCGACCTGGTGGTTCAGGGCGATGTCGACCTGTCCGGTTATCGCTACGCCAGCCTCAACCCTTTCACCCAGAAAACAGGGGTGTACGGCTCTGGCGAAGTGGGCAAGCTGGCCTTGCGTGCTGGCGGTGACCTGAATGTCTACGGCAGCATCACCGACGGCTTTGCGCCGCCACCGAAGACCGATGACGACACAGGCTGGCTGTTGTTGTCCGGGATCGACTTCTCGGGTGGCAATATCGTGGTGCCCGGAGCGGGTGTGACCCTGGCCGATGGCACTCGTTTCCCGGCCGGCTCGACCCTGAACTACGATGTGCCACTTAGGGCCGTGACCCTGGTATCGGGCACACGTCTGCCTGTCAGCGCTACGTTGGACCAGCCACTGTTACTACCTGCCGGCACCGTGCTGGCCGCCGCCGTGCACGACAGCAACGGCAACCTGCTGTTCGCCGCCGGTACGCTGTTGACCCAGGCCCAAAGCCTGCCTGCCGGCACGCAGCTGGATGCTGGCACGCTGTTGAGCACCGATACGGCGCTACGCGCATTCAGTTGGCCCAAGGGCGTGGCGCTGCCAAGCATCGCCGGTAGCTCCCAGCTGTCAACCAATGTACTCGCACTCAATGGTGATCTGGCCCTGGCCCGTGGCGCGTTGATCCCGTCGGGGACCAATGTGCTGCTGCCGGGCGGGGTGGACTCGGTGCAACTGCGCCCTGAAGTAAGTGGGCGCCAGGGCGAGCTTTGGGGCATCGCGCCAATGCTCGCCGAGGGTTCCCAGTCATGGTCATTGCGCTTGGTGGCAGGCGCGGACACCACTGCGGCGGACAATCGTGTTGTGCAAGTCAGTCCTGTCCATGGCGATATGCACCTAGCCGACAGCCATTATGGGATGTATCGCGTTGGGGCTCCGGTCTACACCGCACAAGGATCTCTTGATGCTTGGGGTGACCTCAGCATGGTTGGCCAACCTGTTGATTTCGTTGCCATAAACTGGCCAACGTTCTGCACTGATATTCCCGGGGATTGCGGAATAGATCCAAATGGACCTTACACAGTCAAGGCGGGTAGCTCGCGCTTCAGTGTCATCCGCACGGGGGCCGCCGATCTTGAACTGGTGTCCGGCGGCAATCTGAGCATGGATTCGTTGTTTGGTGTCTACACAGCGGGCACGTCCTCCAGCGTGACTTCGGTCAATGACCCTTATAACCAGCCTAGGGCTCCGGGTCCTGATGGGACCGTACTCAGTAATGGCGTCGACAACCTGGTAAACGGTGGCAGCGATAGTGTGTATCGCGCTTGGTATCCCGAGGGCGGCGGTAACCTGACGCTTAAGGTCGGCGGTGATTTGAGCGGAAATATTGTCTTGCCCACCATTAATGGGATAACCAAGCCCAATGGTGATACCGACCATGATTCGGCGAATACCTCCAACTGGCTCTGGCGCCAGGGCAGCGGCAATGTCAATACAGGAGGCTCACCACAGCCGACTGCATGGTGGATAAATTTCGGTACCTACGCCGCATCGCTGAGCGCTCCTCCCGGTGCCGATCAGATGCTCGGTTTCACCGGGTTCGGTACCCTCGGCGGCGGCAACCTGAACGTGCAGGTCACCGGCAGTGCGGGGGTATTGGAAAGCTTGTCCGGTCATGCCATCGGCGCCGACAGTGTCAACCCGCGCACCCAGGGGCTGGTATTGGCCGTGGGTAGCACGGGACGAGTCGCCGCCGACGGCAGTGTGCAGGTGACCGGGGGCGGCAACCTGACCTTGCGGGTGGGCGGGGATCTGAACCCAGCAGTGACTGTCGCCGTCGACAATCAGGCCGCCGATGATCAGAACGGGGTAGTCACCAATTTGCGCGGTCACGCCGTATTGGGTAGCACCACCGTTGGCGCGTTGACACTCTTGTATGGCGGTAACGACAGACAGCAAGCGCCGGGAGAAGCCCGTGGCTACACCGCCTTCACTTCAACGCGAAGCCTTGCGGGCGGGGGCCTGACGCTGGTACCGGGAGACGCGACCTTTGACCTGTCGACGTTGGGCGATCTGGTCGTACAAACGGTCAGCGACCCAGGGCGCGTCGCTGCGCTGAATGCGTCGTCTTACCTGGCCAGCGATGGCAGCCATGGCAATGGCCTGAGCTGGTTCTCGCTGTGGACCGACCACACGGCCATCAACCTGTTTTCAGCAGGCGGCAATCTGACGCCACTGTTCCAGGGAGCGTTGTCCGACAATGCTTTGATCTATCCTTCTATCCTGAATGCCATTGCCGCAAACGGCAGTCTTTATTACGGTGACGCGGCCAACAGCAACTCTGCTGCTGCCGTTGCCGCCGCGCTGACCCTGGCGCCCTCGGCCAAAGGGCAATTGCAGCTCCTGGCCGCCAATTCAATCTACGGTGGTAATCTGACCATCAGCCAATCCAGCGCCAACCCTGAGGCGTTGGCCACGCCTGAGCGGCCTGCATTCGTGGCAATGTCCAACGGTATTCAAATTAATGGCAGTAGCAATCTATCGGCGGACGCTAACAGACCCTTCATCAGTGGCAGCGTCGGTCCTCTGTTCGCTTTCGGCCCCGATAGCGCTTCCGGACAGTGGAACACAGATGCCGAGCCTGCACGCTTCTATGCGCTGACCGGAGATCTGATCGGGGTAAGAAGTGGTCGTACCGTTACCTATACCAATCAGGTCGACTCTCGTAACGGTCAAACCTGGTATGAAGGGGGCGGGCCGGTCTGGATGCAGGCGGGGCGAGATATTGTCAGCAGTGGCAGTTCCCCTGCTGGGGAAGCACAACAACCTTTCAATGGTGACTACTTGACTGTAGGCAACCTCTTCATCCAGAACAACCCCACCGATATCTCCCTGGTCTCAGCCGGTCGCGACATCCTCTACAGCAACTTCAATGTCGCCGGTCCCGGCACCCTGGTGGTCAGTGCGGGTCGCAATATCTTGATGGCGGACAAGACCAGTATCACCAGCCTCGGCGCCGTAGTATCCGGCGATTCCCGCCCAGGCGCCAGTATCGTCATGCAGGCCGGCGTCGGCCCCAACGGCCCTGACTACCAGGCCTTTATCGCCCCCTACCTGGACCCGTCGAACCAGGCCCAGGCCGGAGCGCCGCTGGTCAGCCAACCGGGGAAGGTGGCCAAGACCTACGACACTGAACTGGTGGCCTGGCTCGGCGAGCGTTATGGCTTCACCGGCAGCGTCGACGAGGCACGGGCCTATTACGCCGCGCTACCGACCCAGCAGCAGGACATCTTTGCTCGTACCGTCTACTTCACCGAACTCAAGGCCGCCGGCCGCGAGTACAACCTGGTCGGCGGTGTCCGCCAGGGCAGCTACCTGCGCGGTCGCGACGCGGTTGCCGCGCTGTTCCCGGAGAAAGACGTCGCCGGTAATCCGATCCTGTACACCGGGGCTATCACTCTCTACGGCCCGTCCGGCGTGCACACCAACTTCGGCGGTGATATCCAGATGCTTGCCCCCGGTGGTGGCCTGGTATTCGGTATCGAAGGCGCCGCACCGCCGTCCACGGCGGGGATCATCACCCAGGGCCAGGGCGATATCCAACTCTTTGCCCAGGACAGCATCCTGCTGGGCCAGAGCCGGGTCATGACCACTTTCGGCGGTTCGATCACCGCCTGGTCGGCCGAAGGCGATATCAACGCCGGTCGCGGTTCCAAGACCACCGTGGTCTACACACCGCCCAAGCGGGTCTATGACTCGTGGGGCAACGTGAGCCTGTCGCCGGCGGTGCCAAGCACCGGCGCCGGTATTGCCACGCTGAACCCGATTCCGGAGGTCCTGCCGGGGGATATCGACCTGATCGCGCCGCTGGGCACCATCGATGCGGGGGAGGCGGGCATCCGGGTCTCGGGTAACGTCAATATCGCCGCCTTGCAGGTGGTGAACGCGGCGAATATCCAGGTGCAGGGCAAGTCTTCGGGCGTGCCGGTGGTGGCATCAGTCAACACCGGGGCGATCACTTCGGCCAGCGCGGCGGCAACGTCAGCGGCCCAGGCTGCCGACAACGTCTCACGCCAGCAGCAGGCCAGCGCGCGACAAAACCAGCCGTCGGTGTTCAGCGTGCAGGTCCTGAGCTTCGGCCAGGAACGTCTGGAGCCTTCGCGTGACGGCGCCAGCCGCGGCACGCCGAACTACAACCCCGACAGCCCGGTGCAAGTGCTGGGTGCCGGGCCGTTGAGCGAGCAGGCCAGGGCTCGGCTGACCGAGGAGGAGCGGGGCAACCTGACCTTGTAATCAGCGGATGTTTCTCCTCAGGGGCGGCCGTAATGGCCGCCTTTTTTTTTACCCGCGAAATCGTTCCTTGTGGGGGGCGGCTGCCTGCGATGGGGCCAGCGAGCCTTGCATCGCCTGATCGGCCGCCATCGCCAGCAAGCTGGCTCCTACAGGTCGGTGGTTCACCGCGCATTGTCGCTGTTGTCACGCCCCTTGTAGGCGCTGGCTTGCCAGCGATGAGGCTATTGAGCCTTGCCGGCCGCCATCGCCAGCAAGCTGGCTCCTACAGCGCACGTCGCGGAATGAAGCTTTTATGACAAAAGTTCGGTAGCACAAGGCCAGCCCGGTCATGGATATGTGAAGCGGTCAAGGGCACGCAAGGGGACATGTCCCCACGCCCATGGCAAGGCTGGGAGAGAGGCGAGGAGAACTATGGAACGTTACTCGAAAGTGGGCATGCAGGAACTGGATCAGCGTTTGTCGAAGATCGTCGAGGCGGCCCGCAAGAAGCCCGTCTCGGTCTATCGCTACGGCGCGCCCTGGGTCTGGATTGTGTCCCAGGACGATTGGCAGGGCGCTTTGAAGGAAGTCTCCAGCTACATCCCGCCCGGCCATTCGCTGGTGTTGCTGCGTCCGCAGATCGATGACCTGCTCGACGACGATCGCGAATTCCTGCGCTCGCTGAATACCGACTCCGGCATGCAGATCGCACCCCAGACCGTCATGCATATCCTCTTGCTGCAACTGCTCTATTCAGTACCTAGCGAGCAGCAACTCTATGAGCAGCTCAATTACAACCTGCTGTTCCGCTGGTTCGTCGGCCTCGATCTGAACCAGAAGGTCTGGAGCTTCAGCGTGCTGAGCAAGGACATCGCCACGCTGCTGGACCACCCGCAGGCAGTACTGCTGATCCAGAAAATCATCGGTGAAGTGTTCTGCGGCGCCTTGCTACAGATGCCGGAGTTCTCCCTGAATTTCGCCCAGTTGCATACCTGGCTGGCCCGGCACCCGTCGATCTCGACCGTGAACAACTAAAAGCGTCCGGGTTCTGACCCGGGCCTGTGCGGCCTCGACTGCGTTCGAGGCCATTTTGAATCAAGGGGGCGGTGTGGAGCATTTGTTCTTCAAAAGAGCGCGACCGAGGTTGGCCGGGCACTGGCTGCCGCTATGCGGCGGGCTGGTCCTGGCAGCGCTGGGGCGCCCGCTGCTGGCCGATGACGCGCCGACCAAGTGGGTCGACGTCAACGAATACGTTGTGCGTGGCAACACCGTGCTGCAGGCGCGGGATATCGAGGAAGCGGTGTACCCGTTCCTCGGTCCGCAAAAGGCCCTGAGCGATATCGAGGGTGCCCGTGAGGCCTTGCAGAAAAGCTACCAGGCCAAGGGTTACCAGTCGGTTTACGTCGAGTTGCCGGAGCAGAAGGTCGAGGCCGGCGTCGTTTACCTGCAGGTCAGCGAAACCAAGGTTGGTCGGGTCCGTGTGGTCGGTGCCCAGCACTATTCGCCGGTGCAGATCCGTGACGATGTCCCGGCCCTGAAGGAAGGCGATGTGCCGAACTTCGCCCATGTCCAGAGTGAACTGGCGGCACTGAACAAGAGCCCGGGCCGCCAGGTCATGCCGCTGGTCCGTGAAGGCCAGCGTCCGGGGACCATGGACGTCGACCTGCAAGTCGACGACAAGAATCCCTGGCACGGTAGCGTCGGCCTGAACAACGACCACAGCGCCGACACCAAGGACCTGCGTGCCGTCACCTCGATCGGCTACGACAACCTCTGGCAGTTGGGCCACAGCATCTCCCTGACCTATTTCACCGCACCCGAGGACCAGAGCAACGCCAAGGTCTGGTCCGGCTCCTACAGCGCACCGCTGAACGAGCGCTGGGCCGTGCAGTTTTCCGGTTACCAGTCCGACAGTAACGTCGCCACCATCGGCGGCAGCAATGTGCTGGGCAAGGGCCACTCTTATGGCGTCTCGGCCATCTACACCGTACCAGGGGGCGGTATCTGGTCCAACTCGCTGTCGTTGGGAGTGGACTTCAAGGACTTCGAAGAGCAGCTCAAGCTCGGCGGCAGCAGCGACACGGTGCCGATCAAGTACGCGCCGCTGACCTTCGGCTACAACGGCTACCGCTACACCGAGAAATCCCAGCTGGGCCTGGGCCTGAGCCTGGTGGTTGGCACCCGGGCGTTTTTCGGCTACGGCAGCAACGACCAGGAATTCGACAGCAAGCGCTATCGCGCCAGCCCCAGTTTTGCCCTGCTCAAGGGTGACCTGAGTTACACCCAGGACATTTTCGGTGAGTGGCAGAGCGCGTCCAAGACCTCGTTCCAACTGGCCTCCGGCCCACTGATTTCCAACGAGCAGATGTCCGCTGGCGGCGCCACCTCGGTACGCGGCTACCTGGCCGCCGAAAGCACCGGCGATCAGGGCGTGCTGTTTTCCCAGGAGCTGCGCACGCCGTCCCTGGCCAAGTACCTGGGCAGCTATGTCCAGGAGTGGCGTTTGTATGCCTTCGCCGAGGGCGCCCAGTTATACCTGCGCGAGCCGCTGCCTGAACAGAAGGCCGACTACAGCCTGGCCAGTGTCGGTCTTGGCACTCGGGCCAGCCTGAGCAAGTGGCTGTCCGGCAGCCTCGACTGGGGCTATCCGCTGGTCAATGGACCGAACACGCAGAAACAGGACTCGCGCTTGCACTTCAGCCTGCAAGCGACTTTCTGAACCTTATTACGGAGCAATTTTCATGCAGCGCCTGATGATATCCCTGTTGATCTGCCTGGGCCTCGTGCTCCCGGCGACCGCCAATGCCTGGTGGCAGGACGACTGGCACTACCGCAAGCAGATTACCGTCGACACCACCGCGCAAGGCGCGGCGATCAATGACGCCCCCGGTCGCAGCAGCCTGCTGGTACGGCTGCACACCGGCAACTTCAGCTTCGACGGGGTCAGGGAGGACGGCTCGGACCTGCGCTTCGTCGCGGCGGACGACAAGACCCTGCTCAACTACCAGATCGAAAGCTTCGATCCGCTGATGGGCATGGCGCTGATCTGGGTCGATGTGCCCAAGATCGAAGGTGCCCAGCGCCAGGACCTGTGGATGTATTACGGCAATGCGAAGGCGCCGGCGGTGAGCAACGGCCAACTGGCGTTCGACCCCAACTACACCGCGGTCTATCACTTCGATGGCGTAGCGGGTACGCCGCCCAAGGACGCCACGGCTTTTGCCAACAATGCCCAGAATGCCACCGGCAGTCGTATCGACGGCGTGGTCGGCGCGGCCTTGCAGTTGGGCGGTCAGGCCTTATCGCTGCCGGCCAGCCCGTCGCTGCAATACAGTGCCGGCGGCGCCCTGACCCTGAGCGCCTGGGTGCGCTTGGACCAGGCCACGGGCGAGCAGTCGCTGCTGGCCCGACGCGAAGGCGGCCATGCCTTTGTACTCGGCGTCAGCCAGGGCACGCCGTTCGTGGAGGTCAATGGTCAGCGCGGGGTTTCGACCCAGGCGCTGAACCCGGGGCAATGGCAACACCTGGCCGTGACCGTGCAGGGCAGCAAGGTGACGCTGTTCGTCAACGGTCGCGAAACCGCGAGCCTGGCCCAGGAAGTCCCGGCGTTCAACTCGCCGATCGCCGTGGGCGCCGAGCTGCCGGTTGCGGTCGCAGAGCCAGCGGCTCCGGCTGTGGCGCTTTACCAGCCGTTCCAGGGCGCTATCGACGAACTGCGCCTGTCCAAGGTCGTGCGTCCCGCCGCCGCACTGCTGGCCGATGCCATGTCCCAGGGCGCCGAATCGAAGCTGGTGGTCTACGGCGCCGACGAAGAGCAGTCCGGCTTCGGCTTCGGCAGCCTGGGTTTCCTGCTCAAGGCGGTGCCGGCGGACGCCTGGGTGATCATCGCCATCCTGGTGCTGATGATGGTCCAGTCGTGGTTCATCATGATCCGCAAGAACAGCGCCCTGGGCCGCGTCAGCCGGGCCAACGAAATCTTCCGCGAACAGTTCGCCCAAATCGGCACGCGCCTGGAAATGTTCGCCGACGACCAGGACCTGGCCCGACGCCTGGAGCATTCCTCGCTGTGGCGCCTGTACCTGGTGGCGGTCAAGGAAATCCGCACCCGGCGTGCCCAGGGTGCCGACACCTCGTCGGTCTCGGCGGCGACCATCGAAGCCATCCGTTGCTCCATGGACGGCGTGCGTACCCGGGAAAACCAGCAACTGAGTTCGAAGCTCTCGACCCTGTCCAACGCCATCGCCGGCGGCCCGTATATCGGCCTGCTCGGCACCGTGCTGGGGATCATGGTGGTGTTCCTCGGCACCGCCATGGCCGGTGACGTCAATATCAACGCCATTGCCCCCGGTATGGCGGCGGCCTTGCTGGCCACGGCCATGGGCCTGTTCGTCGCGATCCCGGCGCTGTTCGGCTACAACCGCCTGATTACCCGCAACAAGGAAGTCAGCGCCGACATGCGGGTGTTCGTCGACGAGTTCATCACCCGCCTGGCCGAAATGCACGGTGAAAGCCAATCCCACGAAAACGCCCCGCGCCGTGGCCAGCATGCCGATCCACACACCACGTCGATTCCGGCCTGAGGGGAACAGCCATGGCTAGCGTAAATGCCTCCCACGACGATGACGATGATGCCCCAGTCGACAGCATCAACATCACGCCCCTGGTGGACGTGCTGATGGTGGTGCTGGTGATGTTCATCCTCACCGCCACCGCCCAGGTTTCGGGTATCCAGATTCACCTGCCCAAGGCCAGCGCCTCGGTGTCGTTGTCCCAGGCCAAGACCAAGGCCATTTCAGTCAACGACGGCGGCCAAGTGTTTCTCGACGCCTATCCGGTGACGCTGCCGGAGCTGGAAGAGCGCCTGCGCATCGAGAAGGCCCAGAGTCCGGACTTTCCGATCATCGTGCGCGGTGACGCCACGGTGCAGTACCAGAAAGTCATCGAAGTGCTCGACCTGCTGCGGCGCCTGGAGTTGTCCCAGGTCGGGCTGGTCACCGGCAAACCGACCCAGGGCTGACCATGACCGCGAAATTACCGATCAGCCCCGATCCCGTGAAGAAGTCGTCGTTGCGCCCGTTGAAATGGGCCGCGGGGCTGCTGCTGGGGGCCGTTGCGGCCTGGTTTCTGTGGCAATGGGCCCATGACATGAGCGGCGTGCGCCGGGAAGCGCCGAAGGTGCCGATGCTGATTCCGTTGCCGCCGCCACCACCGCCACCCGAGCCGGAAAAACCCAAGGAGCCGGAAACCCCGGTGGAAGCGAAGATCCCCGAACCGACCCCGGAGCCGGAACAGGTCAAGCCCCAGGACGAAGCGCCGCCGTCGCCGGTCAACGACCTGGAAAACCCGATGCAGATCGACGGCGACGCCCAGGCTGGCGGCGATGCCTTCAACATCGGCGCGGGCAAGGGCGGCGGCATGGCCGGAGCCGGCGGAGGGCGCCTGGGTAACGGCACCTACAGCCAGTTCCTGGCGTATTCCTTCCAGCGTTTGCTCAAGGAAGACCCGCAGCTGCGCAACCTGGCTTTTTCGCTGCAGACCGATATCTGGCTGAGCGCGGCGGGAGAGATCACTCGGGTCGAGTTGGTCAAATCCAGCGGTGATCCGAAGCTCGATGCCCAGGTATTGGCCGCTCTGCGCGCCGTGCCGCGTTTGAGCGAACGACCGCCGGCGTCGATCACCCTGCCGGTCCGTATTGCCTTGCAAGGCCGGCGTCCCGGCTAGTTCAACCCATTCGCAGTCTTGTCATAGGAGTTGTGTGCAAATGATTTCCAATGTGAATCGATTGAGCCTGGCGATCGGCCTGGTCATCGCGACCCTGGTGGGCCAGGCGGTAGCGGCGACGCCCGCGGCACCGTCGGAAAACGCCACGATCAACCTGATCCGCCTGCTGGTGCAGCAGGGTGTGCTCAAGCAGGAGCAGGCCGACGGCTTGATTGCCCAGGCCGAGAAAGAAGCGCTCCAGGCGCGCCAGGCCAGCGCGGTTGCCGCCAGCGGGCCGCCCGCGACGCCGGGTGAGGTGCGGGTGCAGTACGTCCCGGCCATTGTCCGCGAGCAGATCCGCGACCAGGTCAAGGCCGAAGTCATGGCCACCGCCAAGCAGGAAAACTGGGCCCAGCCCAATACCTTCCCGGATTGGGTCTCGCGCATCAGTTTTGACGGTGACCTGCGCCTGCGCGACGAGTCGCGCTACTACTCCAGCGGCAACAGCAACCAGATCGTCGACTTCGCCAAGCTCAATGCCAGCGGTCCCTACGACGTCAACCCGAGAAGCAGCACCAGCCTGCCGCCGTTGCTCAACACCCGTGAAGACCGAGCGGACTCCCTGCGCATTCGCGCCCGGCTGGGCATGAAGGCGGTCATCGCCCCGGACTGGACGGCGGGTATCCGCATCGGCACCGGCACCGACAACAACCCGGTCTCGACCACCCAGGTCCTCGGCGGTGGTTTCGCCAAGAAGGATCTCTGGCTCGACCAGGGTTACCTGACCTGGAAATACTCGGATCGCCTGAGCATGACTGGCGGGCGTATCGCCAACCCGTTCTTCTCCACCGACATGCTCTATTCCCCCGACCTGAACTTCGACGGCGTGGCGGCGATCTTCAACCAGAAACTCAACGCCGACTGGGGCGTGTTCGGCACCGTCGGTGCTTTCCCCATCGAGTACAGTTCCGACACCGCCAGCAGCAATGGCTTCGACAAGCAGAAAAGCGCCGACAAATGGTTGTATGGCCTGCAGGGCGGGGCGACCTGGCAGCTCAGCCAACACAACAAGCTCAAGGGTGCACTGGCTTATTATCGTTTCGACAGCATCGAAGGCCAGCGCTCCGACGTCTGTCAGCCCTGGGCCGGGGACCCGGGTTGCAGCTCCGACGGCACCCGCGCCTCGTTCATGCAGAAGGGCAACACGGTGTTCCTGCTGCGTAACATTGCTCCCAACCCCGCGGCGCCGACCACCACGCCACAACCACAGTTTGTCGGCCTGGCCTCGCAGTTCAACCTGCTGGACCTGAACCTGGTGCTCGACAGCGACCTGCCGGAAGACTTCAAGCTGCGCAGCCAGGCCGACTTCGTCCACAACCTGGGCTACAACGAAGCTGAAATGAACCGGCGTGCCGAAGGCCAGATCGTCAACAACCTGGACAACAACGGCAATATCCAGAGCGGCGCCAACGCCATGATGGTCCAGTTCACCCTCGGCAACGCCCTGGAGCTCAAGCGCCAGGGCGACTGGAACGTGTTCGGCGGCTACAAGTACATCCAGCCGGATGCCTTGCCCGACGGTTTCAACGACTCTTCTTTCCACCTTGGCGGGACCAATGCCAAGGGCTACTTCCTCGGCGCCAACTACGGCCTGGACAAGAACGTGATCGCCACCGCGCGCTGGCTCAACTCGGAGGCGGTGTATGGCGCGCCGTTCGATATCGATGTCATGCAGCTTGAAATCAACACGCGCTTCTAAGCGCGAGGGAGACCCCATGAACATGCGAGCCCAGGTGCGTTGGTCGACGCTGTTGCTGCTGGTTGGTGTGGCGCTGGCCAATGGCGCGTCCGCCGAGGGTATGGAAGAGCGCCTGCGCACCCAGTTGCGTAGCACCACCCAGCAACTGCAAGCGTTGCAGAGCGAACAGGCCCAGGCCGGCGCGGCACGGATCGCCGCCGAGAACCAGGCCAAGGCGGCCCTGGCGCAGGTCAAACAACTCGAAGCGGAACTGGCCAAGGCCAAGGGCTTGAGCGAGCAGTTGGCCGGCCAGCAACAGAACCTGCAAAGCCAGGCCCAGGCATTTGCCGCGGCCAGCAACGAACAGTTGGGCAAGTTCAAGAAAGCCTATGACGACCTGCTGGTGCTGGCCAAGGCCAAGGAAACCGAGCGCGCGCGTTTACAGGTGCAATTGACCGAGCGTGACACACAAGTGCAGCAATGTTCGGTCAAGAATCAACAGATGTACGCGGTCGCCAAGGAGATCCTTGCCGCCTACGAAAAAATCGATGTGGCCGAGGTGATGAAAATCCGCCAGCCGTTTGCTGGCGGTGCCCGGGTCAAGTTCGAGGAAATGGCCCAGGTGTTCGGCGACAACCTCTACAAGAACCAGTTCGATGCGGCTCACGCAACCCTCAATCAATGACCCACAAGGAAGAACAACTCATGAGCGAACAACTGATCGAGCACGTGACCCCGGACAGCCTGACTGAACTGCTGCAAGGCGCCGGCTACCGGGTCAATCGCACCGAGCAGAACGCTATCGTGCAACTGCTCAGCGCCAGCCAGGGCATCGGTTATGCCGTGCGTTTCGGCAATCCGGCGGCAGACGCGGGCGGCTATGTCGACTTCACCTACAGCTGCGCCCTGCGCGTGCAAGGTGAACTGCCGGCCGGCCTGGCCGAGTTGTGGAATGCCTCGCGACGTTTTGCCCGGTTGTCGATACAGGGCGAGTTCCTGGTGATGGAAATGGACGTGGTGGTGGCCGCCGGTGTCAGCGCGAATTACCTGCGTGGCAACCTGGAACTCTGGGATCGTCTGCTACAGGAGTTCATTGTCTATCTGCGTGATTACAGCCAGCAGGCCGCGCAGTTGAACGCGGCGTCCCCGACGGCGACCCCGGCCATTGCAAGCACGGAGGAGGCGGCCCTGTGAAAAAGAGCACTTTTCTGGCCAGCGCCGGGGCGCTGGCCTTGCTGGCCGGGACGGTCACCCTGGTCATGCGTCCGGGTAACGATCCGGTGGCTGCCGTGCAGCCGGCGCCGGTCGTGCTGCAAGCGACGTCGAACGCACCAGCGGTGGCCCGCCTGGGCAACCAGCAAATCGACGCCCTGGAACTGAAAGCTGTGTTTGCCGCCTTGCCGGCGGATTCCCGCGAGCAACTGCGGGGTAATCGTGGCGCCCTGGAAAGCTGGATTCGTACTCGCCTGGCGGAAAAGGCACTGATCGAACAGGCCGATGCCCAGGGCTGGCCGCAGCGCCCGGATATCGAGCAGCAAACCCGCGCCGCCGCCGAGCAGATTGTCTTTCGCAGCTACCTGGCGTCGGTCAGTCAGGTACCGGCGGACTACCCCAGCACCGAGGAGCTGCAACAGGCCTATGACAGCGGAAAGTCCGCGTGGCAGACGCCGCCCTTGTATCGGGTCAGCCAGATTTTCCTTGCCGTGCCGGATCAGCAGTCGCTGGAAAGCGTGCGTAAACAGGCGGTGGAACTGAGTCGCCGGGCCCAGGCCGCACCGGGCGAGTTCGCTGCCCTGGCGGGGCAGTATTCCCAGGATCGCGACGGCGCCAAGCGCGGTGGCGATGCCGGCCTGCAACCGCTGCAGCAACTGCTGCCGGAGGTCCGTGGCGCGGTGTCCCGGCTCAAGACCGGTGCGGTGGCGGACCCGGTCCAGAGTCCGGCGGGCTTTCATATCGTCAAACTCAACGAAATGCAGCCGGCGCGTACCGCGACCCTGGACGAACTACGTGACCGTCTGCGCGAGGCCTTGCGCAGCCAGCGTCAGGAACAGATTGCCAAGGCCTACCTGGCGGGCATGCTCAACACCGCGACCTTGAGTATCGACGGTGCCGCCTTGAACCAGGTGCTGGAAGAAAAACCCTAACAAGAAATTGCCATTGGATGGTTGGGTGTCCCCGGATACCGACAGGGAGTCAGTATTATGTCGTTGAATGAACACGCTCCGCGTGCGGGCGTCATGGAGTACCGCAGTCCGAGTGAGCCGAACGAAGCCTGGCTGGCGTTGGCCAGGCTGATCGAGCCGCAGACGGCCCAGGTTTTTCTCGCCAGTGCCCGCTGCGGCTGCTTTATGCAGGCGGCGCGCAGTCTGAATATCAAGGCAACCCAACTGCGCAAGCTGTTGGCGTTGCTTGAAGAGCGTGTCAATCGCCCCTTGTTCGTGTACCAGGGCAGCGCACTGATTCTCAGCCGCGACGGTCAGCAGTTGCAGGCGCAACTGATCGCCCTGGCCCATGAGCGGCGCCTGCCGATCATGGAGCAACCGCTGGTACGCCTGGCGATTGCCGAGTCGATCCTGCACGACATCCTCGGCCGTGACCTGATCGCGTTGCTGCGCCGCAATGCCAGCATCCGCCTGGAAATCATCCCGGTGGACAGTGTGATGTCCTTGCAGGCCCTGAGTGCCGACGTGGTGGTCTGGCTATGCGGCCCGGACACACCGATCACGGCTCCGAGCTTCGCCATCAGCCCGCCGCGACCTCTGGCGCGACTGGATTACCTGCCGCATATCGCCAAGCGCTATTCGCGAGTAGCGGCGCGCCCGGACGTGATCGCCGACCTTGAAGACTACATGCTGGTGCAATGGCAGCAGGATCGGCAGATCGACGACTTCCAGCCGTGGAACCACCTGGTGGAGCAGCGCCTGGCGGGGGTGGTGCAGGTGCACGCCTATGAACTGATGTTGGAGATGATTCGTTGCAGCGCCTGCATCGGCTTGTTGCCTTGTTATATCACTCGTTTTGACAGGGGGGTGGCGGCACTGCCGGGGCTGTTCGACGAGCCCATGCAGCGTCGCGCCTGGCTGGCGACCCGCCGTGAAGCCGAGGGCAGGGAAGAGGTGCAGTTGATCGTCGATCTGGTGCTGGGCACGTTCAGGGAGCGGCGGGAGTGGTTTGAGTAGCGAAAAGTAAGTGATGCCCATGCTACCGGCTGACCGCGCCGGCAGCCTGGGCGATCAAAGGGAAATAACCTTTGAAAGCGGGGAGACTGGCTCCTCGTGGGGACCTTGGAAAGGCTAAAGCCAAAATATTGGCTATTTTTTGGAATGTATCCGAGAGGATAAATAATACGACATATTGTTGACGGTTTAGCTTTGATATCCCACTATGGCGACCTTGAGTGATTGACTTTTCTCATGTTTTTTTGACGCCAGCGTTCTGAAGGCTCTCCATAAAAAGGCGACACAGCCCTTAAAAAGAGCGCGGGTACCGCAGGTGCCAGCTTCAGGCGATGAAGATTGCTATGCTTTTTTCTTTTGGGATGATTTATGTCTGCCGAACGGATACTGGTAACAGGGGGCGCTGGGTTCATTGGCTCTCATCTTGTGGATGCGTTATTGGCCAAAGGCCATGCCGTTCGGGTCCTGGACGATCTTTCCAGCGGCAAGGTGAGCAACTTGCCGATGAACAATCCTGACCTGAAGCTGGTGATCGGTGATGTCGCCGATGCCGCCACCCTGGCTGAAGCCATGCGGGGCTGCGGTGCGGTGGTGCACCTGGCCGCAGTGGCCTCGGTCCAGGCCTCGGTCGAAGACCCGGTGCGCACCCACCAGAGCAATTTCATCGGTACCCTGCGGGTTTGCGAAGCAATGATCGCCGCCGGTATCCGGCGTGTGGTGTTCGCCTCCAGCGCGGCGGTGTATGGCAATAACGGGGAGGGCACCGCGATTGATGAAGACACGCCCAAATCCCCCCTGACACCCTATGCGGCGGACAAACTCGCCAGCGAGTACTACCTGGATTTCTATGGTCGCCAACATGGACTGGAACCGGTGATCCTGCGCTTCTTCAATATCTTCGGGCCTCGTCAGGACCCGTCATCGCCGTACTCCGGGGTGATCAGCATTTTCAGCGAGCGGGCGAAAACCGCGCGGCCGATCACGGTGTTCGGTGACGGTGAACAAACCCGTGATTTCGTCTATGTCGAAGACCTGGTGAAGATCCTTGTCCAGGCTCTCGAACGGGTGCAACCTACGGCCGATGCCACTAATGTCGGGCTCGGCGGCGTGACCACCCTTAATGACCTGATTGCCGCCCTGGAACAGATCAGCGGCAAGCCCCTGAACCTGAGCCATGCCTCGGCCCGCGCTGGAGACATCAGGCATTCCAAGGCGGACAACCGCCGTTTGTGCGAGCGCTTTGAGCTAGGGGCGCCGACCACCATGGCCGAAGGTTTGGCACGACTCTATCGCAGTCTTTAGTTATATCGCCTTGCACGCGCCTGATTGCGCGGCGCCGGTAGTCTGATGTTGCGCGGATTGATCTACTAAAGAGTGAGTTATGGATATCGAGTTTCCCCGAGCGCGCGTCTGCAAAGTGGTGCGGCGTCTGTTTACCGCGTTGGCATTGTGTGTAACGAATTCAGTGGTACAGGCCGCCCCGGCGGCTCCCGCCAGTGTCGGCTTCTGGTACGCAGAGCGGCCGCCGCTGGCGGAGTTGGCGCAGTTCGAATGGACGGTGGTCGAACCCGGCCATATGTCCAGCGCCGATGTCGCCACCCTGCGCAAGCTTGGCAGCCAGCCATTTGCCTACCTGTCGGTGGGCGAGTTCGACGGCGACCGGGCCGCTCTGGACAAGGAAGCGCTGACACAGGGCGCGAGCGCCACCCGTAACAAAGCCTGGGACAGCCAGGTCATGGACATTGCCACGCCGGCCTGGCGGGAACATCTGTTCAAGCGTGCCCAGGCGTTGCAGGAACAAGGGTATGCCGGTCTGTTCCTCGATACCCTCGACAGTTTTCAGTTGCTGCCCGAAGTCAACCGCGAACCGCAGCGCCAGGCGCTGGCGTCGTTCCTGCGCGAGCTGCACCGTCGTCAGCCTAGCCTTAAGCTGTTTTTCAACCGCGGCTTCGAGGTGCTGGGCGAACTCGATGGCGTCGCCTCGGCCGTGGCCGTCGAATCTATCCATGCCGGTTGGGATGCCTCGGCCAAGCGTTATCGCCCGGTGTCCGAAGCCGACCGCAGCTGGCTTGAAGGTGAACTCAAACCCCTGCGGGCCCGGAATATCCCCTTGGTTGCCATCGACTACCTGCCAGCCACGCGGCGTGAAGAAGCCCGCAAACTGGTCCGTCAGTTGAGCCAGGAAGGCTTTATCCCGGTGGTCACGACCCCGGACCTCAATGCCATCAGCATGAGTACCGTGGAAGTCCAGCCACGGCGCATCGCCATGCTCTATGACCCGCGCGAAGGTGAACTCTACGATCACGCCGGCCACCGGATGCTCGGTGGCCTGCTGGAATACCTGGGTTATCGGGTGGATTACCTGCCGGTCGACGACAGCTTGCCGTCCTACAGCTTCGCCGGCTTGTATGCCGGGGTGGTGGTGTGGATGACCAGCGGCCCGCCGCAAGACAGCCGTGCCTTTTATAGCTGGATCGGCAAGCGCCTGGACGAACAGGTCCCCCTGGCGATTATGGCCGGCCTGCCGATCGAAGACCACGCGCTGCTCAAACGCCTGGGCCTGAACCTCGCCGCGCCGGGGGCTCGCGATACCTTGCAGGTGCTCAGCCAGGACAAGGCGCTGCTCGGTGCCTTTGAAGCGCCAGTGGTCCCACGCAGCCGCGAGTTGACCCGGGTGACGCTGCTGCCCGGCGGACCGCAACCGGCCTTGTTGCTGGGTGACGGCAAGGGCGGCAAGTTCGCCCCCGTGGTCACTGGCGACTGGGGCGGCATGGCCCTGGCACCCTATGTTGTGGAAGCCAACATCGAACGGACCCGCTGGATTCTCGATCCGTTCGCGTTCATCCAGAAAGCCCTGCGCCTACCGGCCCAGCCACGCCCGGACAGCACCACCGAGAACGGCCGGCGAATCGCCACGGTGCATATTGATGGCGACGGTTTCCCGTCCCACGCCGAAGTACGCGGCACACCGTATTCCGGGCGCCAGGTGCTGGCCGACTACATTCGTCCCAATCCGTTCCTGACCTCGGTGTCGATCATTGAAGGCGAGGTCGGGCCCAAGGGTATGTCGCCCTTCCTGGCCCGGGAACTGGAACCGATCGCCCAGGAGATCTTTGCCGATCCCAAGGTCGAAGTGGCTACCCACACCTACAGCCATCCGTTCTATATGCAGCCGGACAAGGCCAGGCAGGATGAAGATTTCCATGCCGAATACGGCCTGCGGCTGAATATCCCGGGCTACAAGACCCTTGACTACCAGCGCGAGATCGTTGGCTCGCGGGACTACATCAATAGCCGCCTGACCACGGCAAAAAAGCCGGTGAAGATGATCTTCTGGCCGGGTGATGCGTTGCCAAGCGCGGAAACCATCAAGCTGGCCTATGACGCCGGGCTGAAGAACGTCAACGGTGGTCAGACCATCCTGACCAAGGCCAATCCGTCGCTGACCGGCCTGTATCCGTTGTTGCGGCCCACCGCCGGCGGCTTGCAGTACTACGCGCCGGTGATCAACGAGAATATGTACACCAACCTGTGGAAGGGCCCGTATTACGGCTTTCGCGATGTGATCGATACGTTCGAGTTGACCGACAGCCCACGGCGCCTGCGCGGCATTCATTTGTATTACCACTTCTATTCGGGGACCAAGCAGGCATCGATCAAGGCCATGACCGACATCTACCAGTTCATGCGCGGCCAGCAGCCGATGTCGTTATGGATGAGTGATTACCTGGATCGGCTTCACGGTCTGTACCAGGCCAGCCTGGCCCGCACCGGCGAGGGCGACTGGCAAGTGCGCGGGATGGATGGCTTACGCACCCTGCGCCTGGATCCGGCACTCGGCTGGCCGGACCTCGGCCGCTCCCAGGGCGTGGCCGGTGTCCGGGACCTGCCCCAGGGCCGCTATGTGGCGCTGAGTAGCGACCGCGCGCTGTTGGCCCTGCGCCCGGAGCGTGATCCGCGCCCGGCGCTGGAGCTGGCGAATATTCCCTTGCTTGACTGGCGGTATGTGAATGACCAGCAGGTGACCTTCGCCTTCGCCGGCGAATTCAACCTGGAGTTTTCGGTACGCTCGGCCGGCGCCTGCCGGGTCGAGGTTCACGGGCAACGTTACGTGGGCCGGGCCGAACAAGGCCTGTGGCATTTCCAACTTCCGCTGAAGCAGGTGAGTGATGCCCAACTCCTCTGCAACTAAGGCTAAAAGCACGCGGCTGCTCAATCCCTGGGCGCTGCTGCTGGTGGCGATCGCCGTCGGCGTGCTGCTGTGGGCGACCTTTCATAATGAAGATGCATTTCGTCCCAAGGGTGGCGCGCCGGACGAGGTCTCGGCCAGCTACGCCGAGGTGTTGCTGGCGGCGCACCCGGAGAATAGCGAGCTGCGCACCCAGTTGCTCGACCTGCTGATCCAGCTGGGTGAATACCCACGCGCGGAAAAGCATCTGGCTGATTGGCCGCAAGCCGATTCGACGCTGAAAGCCTATTATCGGCTGCAACTCGATGCCCTGGCATTGAACAGCAGCAGCGATAGCCCGGCATTGCAGGCGCTGGCCGAACGCTTCAAGGCTTTCGACTACAAGTCGTTGCCAACGCCCCAACTCGAACACTTGGCGCCGTTGGCCCTGAGCGCCCAGGCGCCGGGTCTGGCCGCGGATAGCTATGCTGAACTGGCGCGCCGCGATCCACAGCGGCGTGACCAATGGCTGGCCGAAGCGGCGAAATGGTACCTGGCCAGCGAACAACCTGGGCGGGCGGCGGACCTCTATATACAGTTGCTCGATAACAGCCAGAAGCCGCAACAGCGTCGCCAGTTCCTCCAGGAAGCTTTCAAGGGCCTGGTGGAGGCGGACCGTGGCGATCAGGCAGTCGAGTTGCTCGCCAGGCAACTGGCCGCGCAACCTGAGGCCAGAGCCACCCAGGGATGGCTCGATCCGAGCCTGCTTGACCAAGGTGTCGATGTCGCGGTGGCCCATGACCGCGTGGACCTGGCCGAGCAGTTTTTTACCGAATGGCGCAAGTTGCAGCCTGACAGCCCGCAAGTGCTGGCCAAGGAGTTCAAGCAGCGCCTGGCCTTCGGCGACCTGCCGGGGGCGCATACGGTAGGCCTGCAGCTGCTCGAGCAGCAGCCGGACGATCCGCTGTTGCTGGAGCAGATGGCGCATATCGCCGAATGGCAGGCCGACTCGGCTGCGGCGCTGGGCTACTGGATCAGCCTGAGCGAGCTGCGTGACAACCCGGCTGAACTCGAACACACCTGGCGCCTGGCGATGCAGACCTACGATTTCGATCGCGGCATACCGGTGCTGGCGGGGATCATGCACAAGCGAGCGCTGAGCAACGTCGAGCTCGATGCCCTGGTCTACGCCGAAGAGTCGCGCGGTACGCCGGAGCAGGCTGAAACGTGGTTGCGCGCTTACGTCAGCCAGTATCCGAAACACCGCCTGGCCTGGGTCCGCCTGTTGCAGAACCTGGAAAACACCGAGCAGTATCCGGCACGCCTGGCGGTCTGGCGGAACTTCGCCAAAGGTTTCCCGCTGAGCAGTACCGAGCGCGTGGACTGGGCCAACAACCACCTCAAGCTGTTTGACAGCCAGTCGGCCTGGAAGGTGATCACGGCGGTCGATGGCAACAAGATCAATGATCTCGGCTATTGGCAATCCCGCGCGGCGCTGGCCTGGGACCTGGAACTGGACGACGAGCTGCGGCTCGCGCTGGAGAAGATGCTCGCCATCAAGGGCTCGCTCAATAGCGGTGACGAGAGTGAGCTGATTGCCCTCTATCGAACCCGGGATCCACGCAAGGCCTTGCAGTTGACCGTCGACAGCTGGAAGCAGGGCCACGCCCCGCAGCGCCTGGTGGCCGCCTTGCAACTGGCCCAGGAACTTCAGGACTGGCCGCTGGTGATCGATCTGCTCAAGGATGCCGAGCAGTATCCGGACGCATCCGAACGCTCCCAGGTGCTGGCGGCCCGTGGCGCGCTGGCCGTGCAACAAGGGCAGAGCGAGGAGGCCTTGCGTTTGTATCGCCTGGGGTTGAGCCGTTTCCCGGATGACAATACCTTCCGTGAGCGCCTGCTGTGGCTGTACGTCGACCTGGGCCGTAGCGACGAAATCAAACCGTTGTTGCAGCAATGGCGCGCCCTGGCCCGCAGCGACAGCAGCTTGTGGCTGCCGTTTGCCGCCGCCAGCCAGTTGGTCGGACGCAACACCGAGGCCCTGGCCTGGTATCGCCTCTATCTGCAAACCAACGCCGGCGACTGGATGGTCCAGGCGGCCTATGCCGATGCGCTGGAAGGCGCCGGTTATGCCGAGTCGGCCCAGCGCTTGCGGCTCAAGCTCAACCGCGAGGTGACGCCGGAGCAGATTCGCGCCACCCCACAGGGCTACAGCACCTGGTTACGCCTGCTGGCCAGCAGCTATTCGTCGCGCAAGGCACAGAACCAGGCAATGCAATGGCGGGATGGCTCCAAACCGATGCTGCAACTGTGGTTCGACCAGTTGCTGGCACGGCTGGATAACCTCAATCAGTCGGCGCAGAAAGACGACTGGCTGGCCTGGGCCCGTAGCCGTGGTCTGAAGATCAATGGCTACGAGCAGATCCAGGAAGCCCTGCGTGGCAGCAATCGTGCCGCATTGGAACACCTGGTGAGCAGCGGCGAGTTGGATCCGGCGCAGCAGGTCGAGGCGCTCAATAGCCTGGGACGCGGCGCCGAAGCCCTGGCCGTGGACCTGTCGACACTGGGCGACGATCAGCCGCCGGCGATCCGTGAGCAGTTGCGCCGCCAGGCCATTGAAATGACCGAGCGTACCCCGCAGGGCGTGCTGATGGCCTGGGAGCGGCAGGACTACGGTGGACTGGTATTCAACGGTCCACGGCTGACCACCGCGCGTTATCTGAACGACAACTGGTACGCCAAGCTGGTGCTGGAGCAGGGGCAATACAGTGGCGACAGCGTGGATCCGTCGCACCTGGGCACCGAGACCAATACCGAACTGACCCTGCAGCGGCAACTGGAGAGTGGCCATTACAAGCTGATCTTCGACAGCAGCCTGCGCCAGGACGATGACCGCAACGGTCTGGGTGTCAGCCGGACCTGGCAGGTGGACAGCGGCAACGAACTGGATGCTGGCGCCGACTGGCACCGCAAGAACGAGGACAGCGGGCTGATGCGTGCGTTCGGTCGCCAGGATGATCTCTGGGCGGGTGGGCGGCATCGCTACTCGGCCCGAGACCAGCTGTCCTGGAACCTGGCCCAGCGCTGGTTCGCGACCCGCGGCGGCGATGACCTGGGCAACGGCCAGGCACTGAAGATCGAGTTCGACCACACTTTGCAATTCGAAGGGCCGAACTGGGAACTGCGCAGCGGCATCGATTATCAGCAGAACAGCTTGAACAACCACTCGCTGGCCAATCTGGCCAATACTCTGGGCGGGGGCATCGACCTGGCCGGGCTCGAACTTGATGATCCGAGCCAGATCACCAGCCAGACCCTGCTGCAGAAACAGTACGGCCAGTGGTTCTTCGGCAGTTCCTGGCGGCGCGGTTTCCCCGGCGCACTGAACCGCACACGGGGGCAGTACACCTGGCTGGTGGATCTCAGTACGGGGTGGCAGTGGACCGATAACACCATCAACTACGCCATCAGTACCGGTGTCGGCACCGAGGTATTGGGCAATGACGAATTGGCAGTGACCTTCGGCTACCAGTCGGCGCCACAAGGCGGCACAGGCAAGTCCGGCGGTACCGCGGGTGTCAGTTACAGCGTGCGTTTCGGACGCTGATCATGGAATTCAAAGAGGAGTTAACCTTATGCAATCGATTCGTTGCGTGAGTCTGGCGATGGCCACCGTGTTGATGGCCGGCTGCAGCAGCTTTACCGGCCAAAGCAGTCCGGAACTGTCGAGCAAGGCCCGTTGGGGGGTATTGCCCCTGGCCAACTATTCCCAGACGCCACAAGCCGGTGAGCGCGGCGAGCAGATCCTGCTCAGCGTGCTGAGCAGCCGTGGCCTGCAACCGCAGGTCTATGCCGGCGCGCCAGGGCAGGGTGAGCAGGCCCTGCTCGACGATAACGAACGCCTTGCCGGGGCGATGGACTGGGCCCGTGAGCAGAAGCTCGACTATGTGCTGTCCGGCAGCGTCGAGGAGTGGCAGTACAAGAACGGCCTGGATGGCGAACCGGCGGTGGGCATCAGCCTGCGGGTGGTCGAAGCCGGCACCGGCAAGGTCCTCTGGAGCAATAGCGGTGCTCGCGCCGGCTGGTCCCGCGAAAGCCTGGCCGGTGCGGCCCAGAAGGTCCTCGACAAGCTTGTCGGCGGCCTGCGGATCGAGTGACGGCGATGAACTCTCCACACATGGACTACGCGCTGGCACCGCGCGCCAGCGGTCCGGCGTCATGGCTGGAATCCTTCCTGGTGACCGCGCTGGTCATCGGCTTCGGTCTCTGGCTGACGCCCGAAGACCCGTTGCAGGTACATGGCGGGTTTCCCTGGTCGCTATTGGCGCCGCTGTTGCTGGGGGTCCGCTATGGCTTTGTCCGTGGCCTGATCAGTGCCAGCCTGTTAGTGGCGACGTTCTTCGTTCTGCGCCAGTCGGGACTGCAAGGCTACGCGCAGATCGCGCCGTCCTACATTGTCGGCGTGCTGGTCTGCGGGATGCTGGTGGGCGAGGTGCGAGATTTGTGGGAGCGGCGCCTGTTGCGCTTGCAGATGGCCAACGAGTATCGCCAGTACCGGCTCGACGATTTCACCCGGGCGCACCAGATACTGCGAGTCTCCCACGATCGCCTGGAACAGCGCCTGGCGGGCAGCGACCAGAGCCTGCGCAGCTCGTTGCTGGGCTTGCGTGAGCGCCTGCGCGCCGCGCCCAATGGCGAAGATTCGCTGTCGTTGCTGGCCGAACCGGTGCTGACCTTGCTCGGCCAGTACGGTTCGTTGCGGGTGGCCGGGCTGTACCGTCTGGAACTGCCGCGCAACGCCGCACCGAGCTTGACCCTGTTGGCCGCCACCGGGGTCATGGGGCCATTGGACAACCAGGACCTGCTGGTCAGGTTGTGCCTGGAGCGCGGAGAGCTGGTGAGCGTGCGCGAAGAGCTGATCGACGCCGGCGGCCAAGCCTCAGTGTCGTCGCTGCAGGCGTGTATACCGCTGGTGGATACCGAGGGCCGGATGCTGGCGATCCTCGCGGTCCGGCAGATGCCGTTCTTTGCCTTCCAGGAACGGACCCTCAGTCTGCTGGCCTTGCTCGCCGGGCATATTGCCGATCTGCTGGAACACGATCCGCAGGTGCTGCAACTGGCGGACGCCGACGCCCAGCACTTCACCCGTCAGCTCAAGCGTTCGTTGGTGGATGTCGAGCGGCACGGTTTGTCCGGCAATCTCTATGCCTTCGAGCTGAGCCGGAGCAACGATGAGCTGGCCCGGCTGTTCGAACGCAGCCAGCGTGGACTGGACCTGCACCTGACCCTGACCAACAACCGCGGGCATGCGTTGTTGCTGGTGCTGTTGCCGCTGACCAGCGCCGAAGGCGCCCAAGGTTATCTGATGCGCCTGGGCAAGCTGATCCACGAACACTTCGGCATGAGCGTGGAGTTGTCCGGCCTTGGGGTCAATGTCTTGCCTTACGATCTGGAGTCGGCCCGGCAACGGGACGGGCTGCGTAACTTCCTGCATAACGAGTGTGGCCTGAATGTTCAGCAAGTGGCTGTTTAGCGGGGCGCTGTTTTTCGAAGCCGGGAGCTGGGCCAGTCTCACGACACGCCTGCCCGACCCGCAGATCGCGCTCCTGTACACCATGACCCATGGCATCGCCTGCGGCCTGTTGACCGCGGCGGTGTGGCTATTGCTGCCGGCGCGTTACCGCGCGCCGCTGCCATGGAGCCCGTTGTTTATCTTCAGCCTGGCGTTTTTTGTGCCGCTGATCGGTGCCGTGGGGGTGATCGCGGCGATCTTTCCGGCGCTGTACCTGCCACGCCAGCGCGAGACGCAGATGTGGCAGGCGGTGGGTATTCCCGAGCTGCCGTTTCGGGCGCAGACCCAGCTGCATTCGCCGACCTTCGGCGACAGTGGCCTGCAGGATGTGTTGCGCCATGCGTCGGACCCGGACCAGCGTCTGGCGGCACTACTCGCCACTCGACGGATGCCGGGCAAGGAAGCGGTGCCGATTCTCAAGCTGGCCCTGGGCGATCCGAGCGACGATGTCCGTCTGCTGGCGTATTCGATGCTCGACAAGCAGGAAAGCGACATCAACCTGCGTATCCAGTCTTCCCTCGCGCAGTTGCCTGGCGCGCCCATACAGAAGGCTGCGGCCTTGCACGCCACGCTGGCCCGCTGGTACTGGGAACTGGCCTACCTGGGCCTGGCCCAGGGCAGTGTCCAGCAGCACGTCCTCGGCCAAGCCGGCGAGCATGCCGAGCTGGCGCTGAAAGCGGGCGAGGGCGGTGAGTTGCTGCTGCTGACCGGGCGCATTGCCCTTGAACGCGGCGATATCGGCAAGGCGCGGCTGCATATGCGCCAGGCCGAGCAGGCGGGCATGGACCCGGCCAAGGTCCTGCCGTTCAGTGCTGAAATCGCCTTTGAAAGCGGACGCTATAGCGAGATTCCCGGGCTGTTGAAAAGCCTGCCGCCGGAGTTGCAACAACGTCCGCCCTTTGCCGGGCTGGTAAGGACCTGGACATGAAAAAGCCCGTCAACCCGACGCCAATCGCCGATGTCTGCCTGTTGCTCGAAGGTACCTGGCCCTATGTGCGCGGCGGTGTGTCCGGCTGGATTCACCAACTGATCCTCGGACTGCCGCAACTGACCTTTTCGGTGCTGTTCATCGGTGGCCAGCGTGAAGCCTATGGTCAGCGGCGCTATGAGATTCCGGCGAACGTGGTGCATATCGAAGAGGTGTACCTGGAGGAAGCCTGGCGCAATCCGAAGCGCAAGCGGGTCGCGCACAGCGCGTCCCTCGAAGAGCTGAGCAATCTCTACCGCTATCTGCACAACCCCGAGAAACCGGCCGCCGAGCTGGGCTTTGGCGTGCTCAACGCCCTCGCCCAGGGGCGGATTACCCTGGACGACGTGCTCTATAGCCGCCCCAGCTGGGAGGCGCTGACCGAAGGTTACGAGCAACATTGCGCCGATCCGTCCTTCGTCAACTATTTTTGGACCCTGCGCACCATGCAGTCGCCACTGTTGATGTTGGCCGATGCGGCCCGACGGATGCCGCGAGCACGGGTCCTGCACTCGATTTCCACTGGTTACGCCGGGCTTGTGGGCTGCATCCTCAAGCAATTGTGGGGTTGCCAGTTGCTGTTGAGCGAGCATGGAATCTACACCAAGGAACGCAAGATCGACCTGGCCCAAGCCAGTTGGATCGCCGAAAGCAACAACCAGGCGCTCAACGACAGCATGACTACCGGCACCGGTTACATCCGCATGCTCTGGGTACGGTTCTTCGAACGCATCGGCTACCTGGTGTACGAGAGCGCCGACCAGATCATTGCCTTGTACGATGGCAACCGCCAGCGGCAGATCAAGGACGGCGCGCCGCCAGCGCGTACTCAGGTGATCCCCAATGGCATCAACCTGGAACTCTGGACCCAGGCCCTCAACGCCCGTGCCGAAGGGATCGCACCCGTGGTCGGGCTGATCGGCCGGGTGGTGCCGATCAAGGATGTGAAGACCTTCCTGCGCGCCATGCGCGGAGTGGTCAGTGTGATGCCGGGAGTCGAGGGTTGGATCGTCGGACCAGAAGAGGAAGACCTCGAATACGTGGCCGAGTGTCGCAGCCTGGTGGCCAGTCTGGGCCTGGAAAAGCAGGTGCTGTTCCTCGGCTTCCAGAAAATCCAGGAGATCCTGCCGCAACTGGGCCTGATGGTTCTGACCTCGATCAGCGAGGCGCAGCCGCTGGTGATTCTCGAAGCCTGGGCCGCCGGCACGCCGGTGGTGAGCAGTGACGTCGGCTCCTGCCGCGAACTGATCGAGGGCGGCACAGCGGCCGACCGTGATCTCGGCCTGGCCGGGAAGGTGGTGGCGATCGCCGATCCGCAGGCCACGTCCCAGGCGATCACTGACCTGCTGCGCAGCCCCGAGCGTTGGAAGTCGGCCCAGGCCGCCGGCTTGCTGCGGGTTCACCGTTACTACAGCGAGACCTTGATGATCGACCGTTATCGCACGCTTTATCACGCAGCCATGGGGATTGTGTAAATGGCCGGCATCGGTTTTGAACTGCGCAAGATTCTCTCGCGCGACTCTTACACCGCGACACTGCACGCGTATGTCTACGCGGGTCTGATCAGTTCCGGCCCCTGGGTCCTGTCGATTCTCAGCGTGATGCTGGTGGGGGTCATCAGCCTGGGGCTGGTGATCCCGGAGGTGTTGATCCGCGAGTTCCTGATCACGGTGACCTACCTGATGGCCACGTCGCTGATCCTCACCGGCGGTTTGCAGCTGTTTTTCACCCGTTTCGTCTCCGACCGCCTGTTCGAGCGCAAGTACGAGCAGATCCTGCCGAACCTGGTCGGCGTGCTGCTGCTGGTGACCCTGGGCTCCGGGCTGTTGGGCATCATCCTGTTGGCCACGCTGTTCGACCAGCCGCTGGTCTACCGGCTGCTGACGCTGGCCAACTTCGTGGTGCTCTGCAACCTGTGGCTGGTAATCATCTTCCTCTCCGGGATGAAGGCCTATAACCGCATCCTGCTGGTGATGCTGGCGGGTTATGCGCTGATGGTCGGCAGCGCGTTCTTCCTGCGTCACCTGGGGATGGAAGGCTTGCTGCTGGCGTTGTTGCTCGGCCACAGCACACTGCTGTTCCTGTTTCTCTACGACATCCTGCGTGAGTACCGCGCCGAGAAGCTGGTGGCCTTCGACTTCCTCGATCGGCGCCAGGTATTTGTCAGCCTGCTGCTCACCGGGTTTTGCTACAACCTGGGGGTCTGGATCGACAAGTTGATCTTCTGGTTCAACCCGGACACTTCGAGCCAAGTGATCGGACCGATGCGCGCCTCGATTCTCTATGACTTACCGATCTTCCTCGCCTACCTGGCGATCATTCCCGGGATGGCGGTGTTCCTGGTGCGGATCGAGACCGATTTCGCCGAATGGTACGACCGCCTGTTCTGCGCGGTGCGTGATGGCGAGACCTTGCAGCATATCGCTTCGTTGAAGGCCGAAATGACCTTCTCGATTCGCCAGGGCCTGCTGGAAATCTGCAAGGTCCAGGGGCTGACAGTGGTCCTGTTGTTCCTGTTCGGTCCGCGCCTGCTGGAGTGGCTGGGCATGTCCAGCTACTACTTGCCGCTGTTCTACATCGACCTGATCGGGGTGAGCATCCAGGTGGTGTTCATGGCGATTCTCAACGTGTTTTTCTACCTCGACAAACGGGCGATCGTGTTGGAACTGTGCCTGTTGTTCGTCGTGCTCAACGCTGCATTGACTGTGCTCAGCCTGCACTTGGGGCCGAGTTTCTTCGGTTACGGGTTCACCTTTTCGCTGCTGGCCTGTGTGCTGCTGGGGCTGGCCCGGTTGTCGACCGCGTTGGACGACCTGGAGTACGAAACCTTTATGCTGTCGCGCTGAGGAGCAAGACGGTCAGTGAGGATTGTGCTGCTCTCACTGGCCTCTTAGGGGAAAGCCCTGCTTGTACTTAAGCCGGACAATAGTTTTTATGGCTTCCTAAACTGACCGTGCTGATCCGTCGGTTTTCTATTGCGCTCACGATGTACATTGATTGCGAATCCACATTTCAATGCCCATTTCATAGCCTCCTCTTGGGTGTGGCATTCAAACAGGAGACTTTCTGTTCTTTCTTCTTCCACCGCATGATGCTGGTTTGGTGCCCAGCCTGATGGACTCTTAACCTTAACGACATCTACTTTTTTCGACATTTTTGTTACCCCTTTATATTTGTAAGGATGGTTGTAGAATTCTGAGGTTCGTCCACTTCCCCACCAGATCACTCTCGATCGGCACTAGCTTTCACGTTCATCAGAACGTTTGCTGTGAATGCTGTCAGTCTAATAATGACGATGCCGGCAGAGATGGATACGATTGGAGCTATAGCTGTATGACCGGTGAGCACCAAGCCTAGACCGAGCATAAAAAATAGCAAGCCGATGTTGTGCAACCAGAAATTAATTCGCGCGAGCAGCGTCAGCGCTGCTTTCGGGTTAAGGTGACAAATCAAACCGGCAAGCGCGAGCGCAGCTCCGCTTAGCAAAGCGATATACGCATGGACTGGAGTCAAAAAATTTCGGTCACCCCATATCGCCACCAAATAACGCGCCGACGAATAGATAGATCACCACGACCTTGAGAAATCGAATGCCCATTGCCCCCCCTGTGAAAAAAACTGATAGTTGACGTTCTCAGCTAAGTCAATCAGTTGGTCATCGGCCAAGCCCGTCATTGCAGAGAATCGATAGCTCGACTGCCTTCGCAGGATCGCGAATTACCGCGACGATGCTTGATGCGGATTCCGTGCGTAGAAGCGCCTCAATTACCAGGCGACCGAGCTGTCCTGTGGCTCCCGTAACAACTATCGTGACAGTTTTTTGATTTGGTTGAGCAAGGCACTCAAAGTAAATTATCACCTTACTTTCCGTAAGTATGCGCCGAAAGGTTAGTATCGCGATGGCAACGCCAAGCAAACTGATCGCAGTTTAGTTCTTTTCCGCACAAGTCCCGCGCGGAGGGCTCGCATCAACTGATTGCCCTTGTCGTGAGGTGCTTAAACTCATCACGCCGCCCCAGGGGTGTATTGCTGCTTTTCGCGCTGATGGGCGACGTTCGGCGTTTAAGTGAGCTGCGCCGAATGGTCAGCGGCGTGAGCGAAAAAATGTTGTCGCAAACCCTGAAGCGCCTGGAAGCAGACGGGTTGGTTCATCGGAAGGCTTATGGGACTGTACTGCCCCACGTGGAATACTCCTTGACACCTACGGGACGAACGGAAGGCAAGAGAGTTGAGGCATTGGTCGACTGTGTCCAGGCCATCCTTCCCGACATCTTGGATAGGCAGCGTTCGTCCCCTTCGCCCAACCTCGCCTATCCTGATCTTGTATGCACCGATGATCCTGTTACTCGAATTTGATGGCGTTTTCCATTCAGAGCCTTGAGGAAGGTGGCCTTGGGGACGGCGAAAGTCTGGCTGCCGGAGCAGGCTTTGCCAGCTTGCCGCGAATCACTCTACACTGGCCGGCCTGGTTATTTTTATGGATGAAAAAACGATGCCTGCCAACACTCCCGCTATCGTCATCGAGCGTTTCCGCGAAGCCCACGTCGACGGTATAACCGCGCTCTACAACGAGCCTGCCGTCTGTCGCCAGGTGCTGCAAATGCCCTTTCAGTCTGCCGAGGTCTGGCGCCAGCGACTGATCCAGCGCCAGGACAACGAACGCTTGGTTTCATTGGTAGCGCTGCATCAGGGCGTAGTAATCGGCAGTTGCTCACTGGAGCAATACACACGGGTACGCCGCAGCCATGCGGGCACCATCGGCATGGGCGTGGCGACGGCCTGGCAGGGCAAAGGCGTCGGTTCGAAACTGCTGGCCGCGGTGTTGGACGTGGCAGACAACTGGATGAACCTGCAACGCCTCGAGTTGACGGTGTATGTCGACAACGCCGCCGCCCAGGGGCTGTATCGCAAGTTCGGTTTCGAGGAGGAGGGCGTGATGCGCGACTACGCGATTCGCGACGGTGCTCTGGTGAATACCCTGAACATGGCGCGGTTCCGTCGCCCGACCTGAACATCGGACCTGCGCCGAACCTTTGGCGGCAGCGGCGCTTGGTCATGAGTTAATCGCACGCCCCGCAGTGCGATCTGCCATGATCAAGTCTTCGATTCAGGTTCACCCGAGGAGCGCTCCAATGAATGGTGTACAGCAACTGGGGGAAATGCTTCGGCACTACGCCGATACTGAAACACACAAGAAACAACTGTTCGAAAAGCAATCGGCGCACTGGACGGCGCGCATCGCCGAATTGTTCGACCGCATGGAACAGTGGCTGGAACCGGTAAAGAGCCCGAACCTGCTGGAGACGCAGCGCGAAGCCTATGTCGCCTTCGGTCCCAACCTGGCGGTGGAGGCCTCGACCTTCAAGACCCAGAAACTGACGATCCACATCGCCGGGAAAATGATGGAGTTCGTCCCGGAAGTGATGGGCAGCGGCGGCGCGATTTCCCTGGCGGTCATGGGGCACATGGCGGCGCGGCATGGCAGCGTTTCGCTGGTGGCCGTGCCGGGTACCAGCGATTGGCAGTGGCGCAAGACCAATGGCCTCAAGGACCCGGACATCAATGTGTTCGATGCCGACTTCCTGGCCTTGCAGTTGCAGAGTTTGATTCCCCGCGAATATCACTGAAACGTCCGGCATGGACACGCTCGGATTCCCACGACAAAAAAATCCCGGGAGGGGTTTGCCGGGTCGCAAATCCTGTGACACTTTGTCTACCCCATAGGTCGGGTGGCATTCTCGTGTTTAACTCCGGCCTTTTCAGCGCAACCATTTAGAAGGATTCAGCTCATGGCTCAAGTCACCCTCAAAGGCAACCCGGTTACGGTCAACGGTCAACTGCCGCAGGCCGGTACCCAGGCTCCTGCGTTCTCCCTGGTAGGCGCGGGTCTGGCTGATGTCACGCTGGGCAGTTATGCCGGCAAGCGCAAAGTGCTGAACATTTTCCCAAGCGTCGACACCCCGACCTGCGCGACCTCGGTGCGCAAGTTCAACGCCCAGGCCAACGAAGTGGCCAACACCGTGGTGCTGTGCATTTCCGCTGACCTGCCGTTTGCCCAAGCGCGTTTCTGCGGCGCCGAAGGCCTGGAAAACGTTCTGAACCTGTCCACCCTGCGTGGCCGCGAGTTCATTCATGACTACGGCGTTGAAATCGCTGACGGCCCACTGGCTGGCCTGACCGCGCGTGCCGTCGTCGTGCTGGACGAAAACGACAAGGTGCTGCACAGCGAACTGGTCAAGGAAATTGCCGAAGAGCCTAACTACGAAGCAGCCCTGGCTGTCCTGAAGTAACGGCAAAGGAGTCGGTTGGCGGTGCATGCCGCTATCGCCGCGGTGAGGCGTTCCGCCAAGCCGGCTCCCACGGGGTTTGGCGTTTACAAGGAGGCAAGCACATGGCTCAAGTCACTCGCAGGGGCGTAACGGTTCAGATCAATGGCCAGTTACCGCAACCCGGCGCCCAGGCTCCGGTATTTTCACTGGTGGCCAAGGATCTTTCCGATATCACCCTGGGCAGCCTCCGTGGCCAGCGCAAGGTGCTGAATATCTTCCCCAGTGTCGACACGCCGACCTGCGCCAAGTCCGTGCGCCAGTTCAATGAGCGCGCCAACCAGCTGGAAAACACCGTAGTGCTGTGCATCTCGGCGGACCTGCCGTTCGCCCAGGCGCGCTTTTGCGGAGCCGAAGGCCTGGACAATGTCGTCAATCTGTCCACCCTGCGCGGTCGCGAGTTCATGCGCGACTACGGCGTGGATATCGCCGACGGTCCCCTCGCAGGCCTGACCACCCGCGCGGTGGTGGTGCTCGATGCCCATGACCAGGTGCTGTACAGCGAGCTGGTGGCCGATATCGGCCAGGAACCCGACTACGAGGCGGCACTCGCGGTTCTGAAATAAACGGCTCTGATACAAGGGGTTTACAATTATTCACGGCCTGACCCTGTCCAGGCCGTTTTTATTTGTGCTTCAGTGTTTTACCTGAACACTGAGGAAAGTCATCCCAAGGTAAATTGCCGGTAAAGGCGCTTTGCCTGAAACAATTCAGTGCTTAATCTTGCAGCCTCCCCAAAAAGAAGTTCTCGCGCACAATGGTTGATCACTCCATGCAATCGTCTGTTTCCCACACATCTCGTCGCTGGCTGTTCGGCCTGTTGGTCCTGTTGATTATCGGCGCACTGTGCTGGCATTTCTGGCCGTCAGGCGTGCAGCACAAGGGTGCGCAAGCCAAGTCCGTCGCGCATACGGGCAAATCGGGCATGGCGCGTCCGGGCTTCGGCGCCTCTGCTGGCCCGGTGCCGGTACGGGTGGCGCCGGCGACGGTGGGGGACTTCCCGGTGTACTACAAGGCCCTGGGGACAGTGACCGCGCTCAACACGGTCAATGTGCGTACACAAGTGGCCGGGCAACTGGTCAAGATCCACTTCCAGGAAGGCCAGATGGTCAAGGCCGGTGATGTGCTGGCTGAGATTGATCCGCGCAACTACGAAAGCGCCTTGCTCCAGGCCCAGGGCACGCTCCTGCAAAGCCAGGCGCAATTGAAGAACGCCCAGGTCGATGTGCAGCGCTACCGCGGGCTGTTCGCCGAAGACAGTATCGCCAAGCAGACCCTGGACACCGCCGAGGCGCTGGCGATGCAGTACCAGGGCACGGTCAAGGCCAACCAGGGTGCGGTCGACACCGCCAAGCTGAACCTGGACTTCACCAAGATCCGCGCACCGATTTCCGGGCGCCTGGGCCTGCGTCAACTGGACGTCGGTAACCTGCTGGCGGCGAACGACAGCCAGATACTGGTGATCATCACTCAGACCCAGCCGATCAGCGTCGCGTTCACCTTGCCGGAGAACAACCTCGACACCGTGCTCACGCGTTATCACGGTGGGGCGAAATTACCCGCCGAAGCCTGGGACCGTGGCGACCTGAAACAACAGGCCAGCGGTGTGCTGCAGAGCATCGACAACCAGATCGACATCACCACCGGTACCCTCAAGTTCAAGGCGCTTTACGATAACCGCGAACAGAGTCTGTTCCCCAACCAGTTCGTCAATGTGCACCTGCTCGCCGACACCCTGAAAAACGTGGTGCTGGCACCGAGCGCGGCGATCCAGTTCGGCAACGATGGCACCTTCGCCTATGTCATGGACGGCGACAAGAAGGTCAAGATCCGCCCGTTGAAAGTCGGCGCCAGCGACGGCAATGTCACGGTGATCAAGGACGGCCTGGCCGTCGGCGACCGTGTGGTCCTGGAAGGCACCGACCGACTGAAGGATGGCGGCGAGGTGGAAGTGGTCAATGACGTCCAGGACGTGCCCAAGGCGCCCGCCGGGCAGTTGAAGGACGACTCGGCGGCCAAGGCACCGGCTGACGTCGGCAAGGCGAAAAAGGTCGGCGCATGAATCTCTCGCGGCTGTTCATTCTCCGTCCGGTAGCGACCACCCTGAGCATGCTGGCCATTGTCCTGGTCGGCATCATCGCCTACCGGCTGTTGCCGGTATCGGCATTGCCCCAGGTCGACTATCCGACCATTCGGGTGATGACCCTCTACCCGGGCGCCAGCCCCGATGTAATGACCAGTGCGGTCACCGCGCCCTTGGAACGCCAGTTCGGGCAGATGCCCGGCCTGACCCAGATGGCCTCCACCAGTTCCGGCGGAGCCTCGATCCTGACCCTGCGCTTCAACCTTGACATCAACATGGATGTCGCCGAGCAGCAGGTCCAGGCGGCGATCAATGCCGCTACCAACCTGTTGCCCAAGGACCTGCCGGCGCCACCGGTGTACAACAAGGTCAACCCGGCGGACACCCCGGTGCTGACCCTGGCGATCACCTCGAAAACCATGCTGTTGCCCAAGCTCAACGATCTGGTCGACACCCGCATGGCGCAGAAAATCGCCCAGATCAGCGGCGTCGGCATGGTCAGCATTGCCGGCGGTCAGCGCCAGGCGGTGCGGATCAAGGTCAACCCCGAAGCCCTGGCGGCCAACAGCCTGAATCTGGCGGATGTGCGTACGCTGATCGGCGCCTCGAACGTCAACCAGCCCAAGGGCAACTTCGACGGCCCGACCCGGGTGTCGATGCTTGATGCCAACGACCAGTTGCGTTCGCCCAAGGAATACGCCGAACTGATCCTGGCCTACAAGAACGGTGCGCCGCTGCGGCTCAAGGATGTCGCGCAGATCGTCGACGGCGCCGAGAACGAGCGTCTGGCCGCCTGGGCCAACGAGCACCAGGCCGTGCTGCTGAATATCCAGCGCCAACCCGGGGCCAACGTCATCGAGGTGGTGGACCGGATCAAGGCGCTGCTGCCCTCCATCAGCGACAATCTGCCGGCGGGTATCGAGGTCAAGGTGCTGACCGACCGCACCCAGACCATCCGTGCCTCGGTCACAGACGTACAACACGAGCTGTTGATCGCCATCGCCCTGGTGGTGATGGTGACGTTCCTGTTCCTGCGCCGGGCCAGCGCCACCCTTATTCCTTCGGTCGCCGTGCCGTTGTCGCTGATCGGCACCTTCGGCGTGATGTACCTGGCAGGCTTTTCGGTCAACAACCTGACCCTGATGGCCCTGACCATCGCCACCGGCTTTGTGGTCGACGATGCCATCGTCATGCTGGAAAACATCTCGCGTTTCATCGAAGAGGGTGACAGTCCGATGCAGGCGGCGCTCAAGGGCGCCAAGCAGATCGGTTTCACCCTGATTTCCCTGACGCTGTCGCTGATCGCCGTGCTGATACCGCTGTTGTTCATGGCCGATGTGGTCGGACGGCTGTTCCGCGAGTTCGCCATCACCCTGGCCGTGGCCATCCTGATTTCCCTGGTAGTGTCCCTGACCCTGACGCCGATGATGTGCGCGCGCTTGCTCAAGCGCGAGCCCAAGCCTGAAGAGCAGGGCCGCTTCTATCGGGCCAGTGGCGCCTGGATCGACTGGTTGATCGAAGCTTACGCGCGCAAGTTGCGCTGGGTACTCAACCACCAGCCGCTGACCTTGCTGGTAGCGGTCGCGACCCTGGCGTTGACCGTGTTCCTCTACATGATGGTGCCCAAGGGTTTCTTCCCGGTGCAGGACACCGGGGTGATCCAGGGGATTTCCGAAGCGCCGCAGTCGGTGTCCTTTGCCTCCATGAGCCAACGACAACAGGCACTGGCCAAGGTCATCCTGGCCGACCCGGATGTGGAAAGCCTGTCGTCCTATATCGGCGTCGACGGTGACAATGCCACGCTCAACAGCGGCCGCCTGCTGATCAACCTCAAGCCCCGCCACCAGCGCGACCTGACCGCCACCCAGGTGATCAACCGCCTGCAGCCGCAAGTCGACAAGCTTTCGGGGATCCGCCTGTACATGCAGCCGGTGCAGGACCTGACCATCGAAGATCGGGTCAGCCGTACCCAGTACCAGTTCAGCATGTCCTCGCCGGACGCCGACCTGCTCGCCGAGTGGAGCGGCAAGCTGGTGGACGCGCTGGCTCAGCGCCCGGAACTGACGGATGTGGCCAGCGACCTGCAGGACAAGGGTTTGCAGGTCTACCTGGTGATCGACCGGGACGCGGCGTCGCGCCTCGGCGTGGCGGTGTCGGATATCACCGACGCGCTGTATGACGGTTTTGGCCAGCGGCAGATTTCCACCATCTACACCCAGGCCAGCCAGTACCGCGTGGTGCTGCAAGCCCAGGCGGGGGAGAAGATCGGGCCGCAGGCGCTGGAACAGATCCACGTCAAGACCACCAGCGGCGGGCAGGTGCGCCTGTCCAGCCTGGCCCGTGTCGAGGAGCGTCAGGCGCAGTTGGCCATCTCCCACATCGGCCAGTTCCCGGCGGTGATGATGTCGTTCAACCTGGCGCCCGGCGTGGCGTTGGGGCAGGCGGTGCAGGCCATCGACCAGGTGAAGCAGGAAATCGGCCTGCCAATTGGCGTGCAGACCCAGTTCCAGGGCGCGGCCGAAGCCTTCCAGGCCTCGCTGTCGAGTACCTTGTTGCTGATCCTGGCGGCGGTGGTGACCATGTACATCGTGCTGGGGGTGCTCTATGAGAGCTACATCCACCCGGTGACGATTCTCTCGACCTTGCCCTCGGCGGCGGTCGGTGCCTTGCTGGCGTTGATCCTGAGCGGCAACGACCTGGGCATGATCGCCATTATCGGTATCATCCTGCTGATCGGTATCGTCAAGAAAAACGCGATCATGATGATCGACTTCGCCCTCGATGCCGAGCGTAACCAGGGCATGGCCCCGGAGCAGGCGATCTACCAGGCGGCCCTGTTGCGGTTCCGGCCGATCCTGATGACCACCCTGGCGGCGCTGTTCGGCGCCATTCCGTTGATGCTCGCCACCGGCTCCGGTGCTGAGTTGCGGCAACCCCTGGGTCTGGTGATGGTCGGCGGGCTGCTGGTCAGCCAGGTGCTGACCTTGTTCACGACGCCAGTGATCTACCTGTACTTCGACCGCCTGGGGCGGCGTTGGGGGCGGCATTCGAGCCTGCTTGAGCAGGTGGAGACATGAACCTCTCGGGACCTTTTATCCGCCGACCGGTAGCGACCATACTGCTGAGCCTGGCGATTGTCCTGCTGGGGGGCGTGAGTTTCGGCCTGCTGCCGGTTTCGCCGCTGCCGCAGATAGACTTCCCGGTGATCGTGGTCCAGGCCAGCCTGCCCGGCGCGAGTCCGGAAGTCATGGCCTCCACCGTCGCCACGCCGCTGGAGCGCTCCTTCGGGGTGATTCCCGGCATCAACACCATGAGCAGCCGCTCCAGCCAGGGTTCGACCCGGGTGATTCTGCAGTTCGACCTCAACCGCGATATCAACGGCGCGGCGCGGGAAGTCCAGGCGGCGATCAATGCCTCGCGCAACCTGCTGCCCAGCGGCATGCGCAGCATGCCCACCTACAAGAAGGTCAACCCGTCGCAGGCGCCGATCATGGTGCTGTCGCTGACCTCCGAGGTGTTGCAGAAGGGCCAGCTCTATGACCTGGCCTCGACCATCCTGTCCCAGAGCCTGTCCCAGGTCCCGGGCGTGGGCGAGGTGCAGATCGGTGGCAGTTCGCTGCCAGCCGTGCGTATCGAACTCGAACCACAGTCGCTCAACCAGTACGGTGTGGCCCTGGACGAGGTGCGCACCAGCATTGCCAACGCCAACGTGCGCCGGCCCAAGGGCTCGTTGGAGGATGCCGAGCGCAACTGGCAGGTGCAGGCCAACGACCAGTTGGAAAAAGCCAAGGACTACGAACCGCTGATCATCCATTACCAGAATGGCTCGGCCTTGCGCCTGGGGGATGTGGCCAAGATCAGCGACAGCGTCGAGGACCGTTACAACGCCGGCTTCTTCAACAATGACGAGGCGGTCCTGCTGGTGATCAACCGCCAGGCCGGTGCCAACATCATCGAGACGGTGAACGAGATCAAGGCCCAGTTGCCGGCCTTGCAGGCGGTGTTGCCGGCCAGCGTCAAGCTGAACCTGGCCATGGACCGTTCGCCGGTGATCAAGGCCACGCTCCACGAGGCCGAGATGACCCTGCTGATCGCCGTGGCCCTGGTGGTGCTGGTGGTGTACCTGTTCCTCGGCAACTTCCGCGCGTCGCTGATCCCGACCCTGGCGGTGCCGGTGTCGCTGGTCGGCACCTTTGCCGTCATGTACCTCTATGGTTTCTCCCTGAACAATCTGTCGCTGATGGCCTTGATTCTGGCCACCGGGCTGGTGGTGGACGATGCCATTGTGGTGCTGGAGAACATTTCCCGGCATATCGACGACGGCATCCCACCGATGAAGGCCGCGTACCTGGGGGCCAAGGAAGTCGGCTTCACCTTGCTCTCGATGAACCTGTCGCTGGTGGTGGTGTTCCTTTCCATCCTGTTCATCGGCGGGATCATCGGCAGCCTGTTTCGCGAGTTTTCCATCACCCTGGCGGCCTCCATCCTGGTTTCGCTGGTGGTGTCCCTGACCCTGACACCGATGCTCTGCGCGCGCTGGCTCAAGCCGCACCGACCGGGTGAGCCGAGCCGCCTGCAACGCTGGAGCGAAAAGGCCAACGAACGGATGATCGCGGCCTATGCCGTCAGCCTCGACTGGGTCCTGCGGCACAAGCGCCTGACCTTGCTCAGCCTGTTCGTCACCATCGGGGTGAACATTGCCCTGTACGTGGTGGTGCCGAAAACCTTTCTGCCACAGCAGGACACCGGGCAACTGATCGGTTTCGTCCGCGGCGACGATGGCATGTCGTTCGGCAATATGCAGCCAAAGATGGAAATCTTCCGCAAGGCGGTGCTGGCTGACCCGGCGGTGCAAAGCGTGGCCGGGTTTATCGGCGGCAACAACGGTACCAACAATGCCTTCATGCTGGTGCGCCTGAAGCCGATCAAGGAGCGTAATGTCTCGGCGCAGAAGGTCATCGAGCGCCTGCGCGACGAAATGCCCAAGGTGCCCGGCGCCCGACTGATGCTGATGGCCGATCAGGACCTGCAGTTTGGTGGCGGTCGCGAGCAACAAACCGCGCAGTACTCCTACATCCTGCAAAGCGACGATCTCGGTGCGTTGCGCGAGTGGTACCCGAAAGTGGTCGCGGCACTCAAGGCCCTGCCGGAACTGACCGCCGTCGATGCACGGGAAAGCCGCGGGGCTCCGCAGACCACACTGGTGGTCGACCGCGATACCGCCAAACGCCTGGGCGTGGACATGAACACGGTCACGACGGTGCTCAACAACGCCTACAGCCAGCGGCAGATCTCCACCATCTACGACACCCTGAACCAGTATCAGGTAGTGATGGAGATCAACCCGAAATACGCCCAGTCGCCGGAAACCCTCAATCAGGTCAAGGTCATCGGCTCAAGCGGCCAGCGTATTCCGCTGTCGGCCATCGCCCATTATGAAAACAGCCTGCAAGACGACCGGGTCGATCACGAGGGCCAGTTCGCTTCCGAAAGCCTGTCGTTCGACATGGCTCCCGGGGTGACGGTGGAGCAGGGCACCGCCGCCATCGAGCGGGCCATTGCCAAGCTTGGCTTGCCCGAGGCGGTGATCGCCAAGATGGCTGGCACCAGCGACGCCTTTGCCGCGACCCAGAAAAGCCAGCCGTTCATGATCCTTGGCGCGCTGGTGGCGGTGTATCTGGTATTGGGTATCCTCTACGAGAGCTATATCCACCCGTTGACCATCCTCTCGACGCTGCCATCGGCCGGGGTCGGCGCGTTGCTCAGCATCTACCTGCTGGGCGGCGAGTTCAGCCTGATCTCGCTGCTGGGCCTGTTCCTGCTGATTGGCGTGGTGAAAAAGAACGCGATCCTGATGATCGACCTGGCGCTGCAACTGGAGCGCCATTCGGGCCTCGATCCACTGGAATCGATTCGTCAGGCCTGCCTGTTGCGCCTGCGGCCGATCCTGATGACCACCCTGGCGGCGATCCTCGGCGCCTTGCCCTTGCTGCTGAGCAGTGCCGAAGGCGCGGAAATGCGCCAACCCCTGGGCTTGACCATTATCGGCGGGTTGATTTTCAGCCAGGTCCTGACGCTTTACACCACCCCGGTGGTTTACCTTTATCTCGACCGTTTGCGCCACCGTTTCAACACGTGGCGTGGCGTACGCACTGATGGTGCTCTGGAAACTCAGCTATGACTGATCAATCGCAATGCAAAGTGCCTCTGGCCGCCCAACATCTGGAGACCGTCCGTGGTTCACGCCTGCTGAGCCTGACCTTGTGCGGGCTGATGCTCAGTGCCTGCGCCGTGGGCCCGGACTACAAGCGCCCGGACGCCGCTTCGCCGGCGCAATACAAGGAAGCCGCCGGCTGGCGTCAGGCCCAGCCGAGTGACTCGCTGGCCCGCGGCGCCTGGTGGGAACTGTATGGCGACCCGACGCTCAATGGGCTGGTGGAAAAACTCAATAGTGCCAACCAGACCGTGGCGCAGTCCGAAGCCCAGTACCGCCAGGCCCTGGCGTTGGTCAAGAGCTCCCGTGGGGCGTTCTTTCCAAGTGTCGACTTGAGTGCCGGAAAAACCCGTTCCAGCCAGGGTACCGGCAGCAGTAGCTCAAGCCTGAGCCGTTCATCCAGCGGCATTCTCGACACCTATAACGCCCAACTCGGGGTGAGTTGGGAGGCGGATATCTGGGGCAAGCTGCGCCGCGGCCTGGAAGCCAATGACGCCAGTGCCCAGGCGAGCTTTGCCGACCTCGCGGCCATGCGCCTGAGCCAACAGTCGAGCCTGGTGCAGAACTACCTGCAACTGCGGGTGATCGACGAACAGAAACGCCTGCTTGAAGCCACGGTGCAGGCCTATGAGCGTTCGTTGAAGAACACCGAAAGCCAGTACCGCTTTGGCGTTTCCGGCAAATCGGCGATCGCCCAGGCGCAGACCCAGCTCAAGAGTACCCAGGGCGACCTGATCGACCTGATCTGGCAACGGGCCCAGTTTGAAAACGCCATTGCCGTGTTGATCGGACAACCTCCGGCACAATTCCAGCTGGCCGCCACCACCCGTGTTCCGGTCTTGCCGTCGATTCCGTTGGGCATACCGTCGCAACTGTTGGAGCGACGCCCGGACATCGCCTCGGCGGAGCGTTCGGTGATCGCGGCCAATGCCAATATCGGCGTGGCGAAGGCCGCTTATTATCCAGACTTTACCTTGAGTCTGTCCGGCGGCTACAGCAGCAGTACCTTTCAAAACTGGATCAGCCAGCCAAACCGTTTCTGGTCGGTGGGACCCAAACTGGCCACCACCTTGTTCGACGGTGGCCAGCGGTCGGCGGAAGTGGACCGCACTGAGGCGGTGTACGACCAGACCGTGGCCAAGTATCGCCAGACCGTGCTCGATGGTTTGCGCGAAGTGGAGAACTACATGGTCCAGCTCAAGGTGATGGAAGACGAAGCGGCGGTGCGGGCCCAGGCGCTGGACGCAGCCCGGGAATCCCTGCGCTTGACTGATAACCAGTACAAGGCCGGCCTGATCACTTACCTGGATGTGGTCACGGTGCAGACCACGGCGCTGACCAACGAACGTAGCGTGCTGACCTTGCTGCAGAGCCGGTTGATCGCCAGCGTCCAGTTGATCGCGGCGATGGGCGGCGGTTGGGATGGTCATACCGATCTGAATGCCAAACGCTGATCGGTATTTGGCTTGGGTTTGATGGTGGTCTTATTGACGCCTTCGCGGGCAAGCTCCGCTCCCACACAAAATCTGTGTTCGACGCAGATCCTGTGTGGGAGCGGAGCTTGCCCGCGAAGAGGCCCTAAAAATCACAAAGCCCTTATCTGAAGAAACCGCACCCGGCCTCACCTGTGCAATGAGCGCACCCCGCGCCCAGCCAGAAAACACAGGCTGCCGCCAATGGCCGTGAGCCCGCTGAGGGCATAGAACATCGTCCCCGGCGCCGTATGGATCAGCAGATAACCGCAGATCACCGGGCTCAACGCCCCGCCCAGGGCCGCCAGGTTCTGCGCGCCCAGGTAGCTGCCCCGTAGCTCTTCCGGGGCGATGGTGTCGACGAACAGGTATTCGGACGGGTAAATGATCATCTCCCCAAGGGTGAAGATGAACATCGCCGCGCACCAGGTCAGCAGGTTCTGCGCAAAACTGAAACCGATCAGCCCGACGATAAACAGACTGGTGCCAATGGCGATCCAGTAGCGTAGCTGCTCGCGTTTGAGAAAGCGGCCGATCTGGTATTGCAACAGGATTACGCTGATGGCGTTGCAGGCCAGGATCGCCGACAAGGTGGTCAGGGCGTCCTGGTTGCTGTGGGTCACCAGCAGGTACTGCGACAGATACAGAGTGAAGCGTCCATGGACAATGGTGCTCAGCAGGCTGCCGCAGGTGAACAGGATCAAGGTCCGGTCGTTGCGCAACGTCACCAGGGTGTTGACGAAACTTTGCACCTTGCCGATCTGGGCCGGGGCGGTAGGGGTGATGCCCAGCATCAGAAAAATGCTGCCAAAGGCGATGCCGGCGGCGATCAGGAACGGTGCCAGCGGCTGCACGCCGGCGATTACCACGCCAAGCATCGGGCCGGTGGCGTAACCGATATTGGTCAGGGTATAGCGCAGGGAAAAGACCTTGGCCCGCTGGTTGATCGGCAGGTTCTCGCTGATGATGGCCTTGGAACCGATCAGAAACAGCGCCGACGCGGTTTCGGTGATCACCAGGGTCAGGGTGGTCAGGTACAGGTCATGGGCGAACGTCAGCAGGGTGAACCCGATGCCGCTGGAGAGCATGGCGAGGATCATCAGCCGGCGTTTTTCCAGGCGGTCGATGATATAGCCGCCGTACAACGAGAGCAGGGTGGCGATAAACACCGCGATCCCCATCAGCAGGCCGACATCCTGCTGGTTCAGCCCGAGCTTTCTGCTGAGGAACAGGGTCAGCAGCGGACTGGTGATGGCACGGCTGACGACGATGGTCACGGAGCAGATCATCAGCCGGCGGATAACGAGGGAGTAGGTGGCCACGGTGGTGCTTATATCCTTGTTTTAGAAACGTCTCTGTCTTTCGCCGCACGAACTCAAGATCGCTAAAAGCTTCGCGGGCAAGCTCCGCTCCCACAGGATGTGCGTCGAGCGCAGATTTTATGTACGACACAAACTCTGTGGGAGCGGAGCTTGTCGGACCGCCGTACCGCCGCGAAGAGGCCCTCAAGAACGCTGCAAAGTCACGCCAGGTAGTTACGGTAGTGGCGCTCATAAACCGCTGCCGGATGGTCCGCCGTCATGGCGCGACCGTTGTCGTCCCACCACTGGGCCACTTCGGCGCCCGTGGCAATCCAGACGTCGTCGTGTTGCTGAATACCCTTGAGCAACTCCCGCAGCACACCGATACGCCCCGGTGTGGCAATGACTTCCGGGTGCAGGCGCAGCACGTAGCACAGTCCGAAGCGATGGAAGCCGGCAAAGTCCATCTGCAGGTTGCCCAGGGTATGGCTGTAGGAAGCGATCCGCGATTGCGCCGGAGGCACCGCCGGGCTGAGGTTGAAGGCGAAGTAGGGCTCGTCCTCCAGCTCATAGTGCATCGGCAGCTCGATGACCTGCGGTGCCGTCGGATGGGCGAAGGGCAGGTCATCGCCACGCCAGGAGGACGACCAGTGGATGCCTTCGTCGTGTAAGGCCTCGGTAAACCCCGGTAACCAATTGCCGGCCGGAATCCGAAAGCCCTTCGGCCGCTCACCCGTCAGTGCCGCGAGAGCCTGGCAGCCTTGTGCCAGCGCGGTCTTCTGCTCATCAAGGGTCAGGCTGTCGTAGTTCTGGTGCCGATATCCGGCACAGGCGATTTCATGGCCGCCAGCCTGGATCGCCTGGATATGCGCCGGCTGTTCCTCGGCGACGATACCCGGGATGCACCAACTGCTGCGCACTCCTAATTCCTCGAATAAACCGAGCAGACGCTCGACCCCGCGCTGGCTGCCATAGCGCCAGACCGACAGGCTCTTGTCGCGCCCGGCAACCTCAGGTGCTTGGGTAAGAATGCCGTGTATATCGTTGTAATCAATAGTAATGACTACCGCACAACGATACGGCGCCGGCCATGGACTCTGGAACGCGGGACGTTGCAACTCAGCCATGATGATGCTCCTTCAGCCACCAATGGGCGACATCGCGGCAGGTGGCAAACCAGACGTCATCGCGCTCGCGCATATGCTCGAACAACCGTTCCAGCAGCAGGATGCGCCCCGGCTTGCCGGTGATCTTGGGGTGAAACAGAGTGGTCAGGCACAGACCCTCGTCAACCGCACCGTCGAACTCCCGGCACCAGTTATCCAGGGTCAGCTCATAGCTGGCCGTGCGGTCCAGCCCGGACGGAAAATTCGGCTCGCGGGTGTAGGCGATGGAAGCGTAGTCATCCATCTCCCAGCGGCCGGGGATTTCCACCAGCGGTTGCGCATGGCCGGGTACCTGCACCAGGTAAGGCCGGTCGTCACCGCGCATGCTGCTGGAGTAGGTCACCCCGGCTTCCACCAGCATCGCCGGGGTTTCCGCGCGCCAGTCGCCGGAGGGCGTGCGAAAGCCCTCGGCACGGATGGTCAGGTGTTGCCAGAACACCTCGCGGCATTTGTTCATCACGTCCCGCTGCTGGTCCAGCGTCAGGGCGTAGAAGGATTCGTGTTTGTAGCCGTGGTAGGCCACTTCATGTCCGCGTTCGACAATCGCCTGGCATTGCCGGGGCCAGTTTTCCACGACCCAGGCCGGGACGAAGAAGGTGGTCGGCAGGCGAAACTCGTCGAGCAGGTCGAGAATCCGCGGCAACGCCCGATATGGGCCGTAACCGCCAAAACCGAAGTACTCGGGCTTGTGCCAGATTGAGCCATCGAGCATGGCGTCACCGGTGGGACCGTCGAGGTCGAACGCCAGGGCCAGGCAGGCTTTGTGCCCATCCGGCCAGGTCGGGGTCGAGGACATGAGTGGCGGCTCCTGTTTACTGGCCCTTGTTGACGGCGATGTTATCGACGGCACCGACCGAAAGGTCCCATTTCTTCAGGATGGCCTGGTAGCTGCCGTCGGCGATCATGCCTTGCAGGGCCGCCTGGATAGCGTCACGCAGTTCCTTATTTTCCTTGCTCACGCCAATCCCGGAGAACTGCACCACCATCGGCGTGCCGATGATCTTGAAGGTGTTCTTTTCCTGGGCCGCGAGGTACGGCAGGGTCTCGCTGCCTTGCACGGCAACGTTGATGCGGCTCTGGCGCAGCTGCGCGCGGGCGTCGGCCGAACCTTCGGTGCCGATCACCTTGATCGGCTTGTCGGCCGGGCAGTGCGCGCTGCTCCAGGCGGCGATTTCCGCCGGGAAGGTGGTGCGACGGCTGGTACCGGCGGTCTTGCCGCAGATATCGGTCATCTCGTTGATGTCCTTGTTCTTCTCCAGGGTGTAGAACTGCGAACCGCTGGTGAAGTAATCGACGAAGTCCACGGCCTTTTGGCGCTCGGCGGTGTCGGTCATGCCCGAGAGCACAATGTCCACGCGTTTGGTGGTCAGGGCGTTGATCATCTGTTCGAAAGAGGTTTCCTGCCACTTCATTTTCACGCCCATATGCTGTGCCAGGGCGTTACCCAGGTCGAAGTCGACGCCGGTGAGCTCGTTGTTGGCCGGGTCCTTGAAGTCCATCGGCGGGTAGTTGGGCATGATCGCGGCGACGATCTCGCCCTTGGCCTTGATGCTGGCGGGCAATTCGGCGGCCCAGGTAAAGCTGGAAGCCATGAGGCCGGCGAGTACTGCGGGAATGACGAAATTCTTCATGGTCGTTCTCTTATGAATGTTGTGAAGGTCCAGGGGAACCTAGGTTCGAACGGCAGAAATGAAGCTTTGGGTGCGCGGGTTTTGTGGACTTATTAGAAGTTCTTCGGGGCTTCCTTCCTCCACGATCTGGCCGCCATCCATGAACACCATGCGGTTCGAGACTTCGCGTGCGAAGCCCAGTTCATGGGTAACGACGATCATGGTCATGCCGGTCTGCGCCAAGTCGCGCATCACCGACAGCACCTCTGCGACCAATTCCGGGTCGAGTGCCGAAGTGGGTTCATCGAACAGCATCAGCTTGGGGCGCATCGCCAGGGCTCGGGCGATGGCCACCCGTTGCTGCTGGCCGCCGGACAGCTCGATCGGGTAGCTGTCGCGCTTGTGCGCCAGGCCGACCCGGGCCAGCAACTCCAGGGCCTCCTCGACCGACTCCTTGGGCGAGCGCTTGAGCACCTGAACCGGGCCTTCGATGATATTTTCCAGCACGGTCATGTGCGGAAACAGGTTGAAACGCTGGAACACCATGCCGGTGGCCAGGCGCTGGCGGGCGATCTGCGCTTCATTGAGTTCATGCAGCTTGTTGCCGGCGATGCGGTAACCCACCAGCTCGCCGTCGACCCAGAGACCGCCCTTGTCGATCTTTTCCAACTGGTTGACGCAACGCAGCAGGGTGCTCTTGCCGGAACCGGAGGGGCCGATGATGCACAGCACTTCGCCTTGCTCGACCTCGATGTTGATATCTTTGAGGGCGTGGAAGGAGTCGTAGTATTTGTTCAGGCCGACAGCCTTGATGATGCTTCTCATGTTCGAATTCTCCAGGACACTTACGAGCGCTTGCCGGCGCCGCGGGCAAAACGCCGTTCCAGGCGGCTCTGGCCGAAGGACAGCACGGTGACGGCGACCAGGTACCAGATCCCGGCGACGATCAGCAACTCCATGACTCGGGCGTTGGCGTAGTAGATGTTCTGGGCGTTGTAGAGCAGCTCCGAGTACTGGATCACGCTCGCCAGGCTGGTCATCTTGACCATACCGATAAACTCGTTGCCCACGGGCGGGATGATGATGCGCATGGCCTGCGGCAGGATGATCCGGCGCAGGGCTTGCAGTCGCGGCATGCCGATGGACTTGGCGGCTTCATACTGGCCGGTGTCCACCGACAGCAGGCCGGCGCGGACCACTTCGGCGGTGTAGGCGCCCTGGTTGATGGACAGGCCCAGCAGCGCGGCGACGAAAGGGCTCATCAGGCTGACGGTATCGAGCTGGAAGACCCCGGGAATCCCGATGCTGGGGAAGATCAGCGCCAGGTTGAACCACAGCAACAGCTGGAGAATCAGCGGCGTGCCGCGGAACAGCCAGGTGTAGGTGATCGCCACGTAGCGCAGGATCGGGTTGGCCGACATGCGCATGATCGCCGTGATCACCCCGAACACCACGCCCAGGGCCATGGCCAGGATCGCCATGATAATGGTGTTGAGCAGACCGGTGAGGATCGCCTTGGCGGTCAGGAACTGGCCGATATAGGACCATTCGATCTGCCCCTGGGCAAAGGCCCGGACCAACCCGACCAGGGCGACGACGATCAGGGTGGCGAAGAAAATGCGTCCGTAATAGCGCCGCGGTACGTGTTCGTACTGGGTGATATCGAACTGGTTCTCGGCCAGTTTGCGCTCAGCGAGCAAGCGTTCTGCCTGGGATTGGCTCATGGTGTTTCTCCGTGTGCGGCGCTGGGGCGCCGCCTTGTTTCTATTGAACACTGTCGCTTCACCGTGGGAGCGGAGCTTGCCCGCGAAAGGGCCCTCAAGTCCGCCAACAGCTTCGTCGGAACGCCGCCCGGACCAAGCACCGCTGCCACAGGAGTTTCAGTGTTTTCCAAGCTTTGTTACACCCGTAGACCGGCGTATTCGGCGGCCCATTGGCGCTGTGCCTGCAGCGCGACTTTCAACCGGACGATCTGTTCGCGCACCTGCGCCGGCGCCGTTCCGCCCCAACCGCTACGGGCGGCGATGGCGGCTTCCAGGGTCAGGCAGTCGCGCACTTGCGGGGTCAGGCGCGGATCGATCTCGGCCAACAGCGCCGGGCTCGCTTCCCAGAGTTCCAGATCGCCGGCTTCGCAGGCCTTGACCAGTGCACCGGTGATTTCATGGGCCTCCTTGAACGGCACGCCGCGCACCGCCAGCCAGTCGGCGACCTCGGTGGCCAGAGTGAAGCCCAGGGGCGCCTGGCGCCGCAGCTCCTCGACGTTGACAGTCATGGTCGCGACCATCCCGGCCATGGCCGGTAGCACCAGCAGCAGGGTGTCGACGCTGTCGAGCACACCATTCTTGTCTTCGCTCAGGTCGCGGTTATAGGACAGCGGCAGGGACTTGAGCGTCGACAGCAGCCCGGTCAGGTTACCGATCAGACGGCCGGCCTTGCCCCGCGCCAACTCGGCGATATCCGGGTTTTTCTTTTGCGGCATGATCGAACTGCCGGTGGCGTAGGCGTCGTCCAGCGCGACCCAGCGGAACTGCCGGGACGACCACAGGCAGAACTCTTCGGCCAGGCGCGAGATATTGATCCCGAGCATGCTGGCGACAAACAGGAACTCGGCGACATGGTCGCGGCTGGCCACCGCATCAATGGAGTTTTCGCAGACCCCGCTGTAGCCCATTTCCCGGGCCGATTGCTGCGGCTGGCGGGCAATGGCGGAACCTGCCATGGCCGCGGCGCCCAAGGGCGATAGCGACGTGCGGGCATCCCAGTCCACCAGACGCTGGACATCCCGCAACATGGCCTGGGCGTGGGCCAACAGGTGATGGGCGAAGACGATCGGTTGGGCCTGCTGCAAGTGGGTGAAGCCCGGGCAGATGCTCTGCACATGCTGCTCGGCCTGCTCGACCAGCGCCTGTTGCAGGGCCAGGACTTCCACCGTCAGGGTGCGCACATGGTCACGCAGGAACAGGCGCAGGTCATTGGCGGTCTGGTCGTTGCGCGAACGCCCGGCCCGCAGTTTGCCGCCCAGGGTGCCGAGGCGTTCGGTCAGCAGGCGCTCGATAAAGGTGTGCACGTCCTCGTCGTCGAGGGTCGGCGCGACGCGGCCGGCGCGAAAATCCTCGCCGATACGGTCCAGGGCCTCGACCATGCGCAGGGTTTCCTGCTCGTCGAGCAGGCCGGCCCGTTGCAGCTCGTGGGCATGGGCCCGGGAACCGGCGAGGTCATAGGGAGTGAGACGGAAATAGCGATCCGGGCAGCGGGAGAGGGCGGCCAGGGCGGCGGCGGGACCACTCTTGAAACGGGCACCCCAGAGACGGTCGGTGGCTTGAGCCATTGTTGTTTTTCCTCACTCAGATGAAGGGTTCGCTGCACGACCGCCACCAACCGTCCAGGGAGGGTCAGGGTCAAGGTCATGCACTTATCAGGAGGGCAGATTACGAATCCTTGTAGGCGCCGCTCGTGGACAGCTACAAGTACAAAAGATTGGCTTTTAAACACTGGCAATCGGCGAGGGATGGCTGATTGGCAAAAAGTAGCGGTGGTTGCCAAGCCCGGTTTTCTGTGTTCATTATTATTGACCGGCGACGTTTTTCTTGTGGAGCTAAGCCTGTTGAATATGCGGTTCGAGGTCAATAAGTATGATGGAAACCCAGCTTTCCAATTTTGGAAACCCGGCGCCGAAACCTGGACACCGAGCGCCCCTGGCCCTCAGTGGACTGGACTTCAAGTTACTCAAGGTGTTCAAGGCGGTGGTCGAGGCCGGAGGCTTCAGCGCGGCCCAGAATGAGCTGAATGTGGGGCTTGCCGCCATCAGCAAGCAGATTTCCGACCTGGAAATCCGCATTGGCATGCGTCTGTGCACTCGAGGACGGGAGGGCTTTTGCCTGACCGAAGAAGGCAGCCTGGTGTATCAGGCCTCGATTGATTTGTTTGCCTCGGTCGACAACTTTCGTGACCGACTTAGTTCTGCTCAAAATGAACTGATCGGCGACCTGAGTGTGGGCGTCGTGGACAACACCCTGTCGGACACTAATTCACCCTTAGTTGCCGCCCTGCGGAAAATTCATGACGAATCGCCGAAAGTAAGATTTCGTTTGCATGCGGCACAATTAGATGAAGTCGAGCGAGGGGTTGTAGAAGGGCGTTATATCGCTGGGATAGTACCGGTTTATCAGAAAAGAGAAGAGTTTGATTATTTCACGCTCTATGAAGAGCGCGCCGAGGCTTACTGCGCTGTCGGGCACCCGTTGTTCGACTCGGACGACGCGCACAATAGCGTCGAAGTGCTACGTGAGCACGCCTTCGTCAACCACCGCTATGCGATTCATCGCGACAAACTCGACTTTGTCACCTACGACAGTTTTTCCGCCTCGGCGTCCCAGGTGGAAGCCGTGGCCATGCTGGTCCAGACCGGGCGTTTTCTCGGCTTCCTGCCGCAGCACTATGCCGCCCCCCTGGTGGCCAAAGGCTTATTGCGGGCCCTGATGCCGGATCGGGTCAGCTATCGCACCCCCTTCAATCTGATCCTGCGTCACAATACGACGCGCAGCCCGCTGGTCAAAGCGTTCGCCCAGGCCCTGGGGGTAGATCTCAAGGCGCCGCTGCAGAGGTAGGCCGGGACTGAAGGGCACCGTGCTCGTGGCTTCGCGAACCCGCTTGCCCAACACCCGTTCATGCACCTCGTTGTTGAGCAGCACACTTTCGATCACCTGCCGAAAGCCGGGCTCGTCGGACAATGGGCCCTTGAGTGCCACCAGAGCATCGCGCAGCGCCATCAACTTGCTCAAAGGCAGCGCCGAGTTAGACACGACGCCGTTGCCAGGACTTGCACCCAGCGTGCCGGGAATGTTCGCCTCGATGGCGCAAGGCAAGGACGGGGCGCAATCTTCATTGGACATGACGGCTGCTCTACAGAAAGTGTGCACTGTGCAGGGAGAACTCAAGGTAAAAAACTCGACTTTTTTAGTCTAAAGCAGGCGTGGCCGGGTACTAGTTATGAGCGGATTTTAATAGCCGTCATATTTACGGATATATACGTAGGAGCTTTCCAGAAATCCTCTTTGATTGTAGGTAGACAACCCTTGATCAACAGGAATCCCCATCAGCAAGCGCAGGGCGTTTCAGCAGGGATGAAGAGTTATCAGCACGTTACTCCAGCAGGCGCACAAACCCCGGCCGCAAACCGAATACTTCGACGCCTTCCGGGGTCGCTTGGCCGGTGCTGACCGTCACTCGCTTGACCGCCTGATCCAGCGCCTCACGGTATTCCACCAGCAGACCGTTATCGACATGCTGGAGTGCCGCGGGCGGTAGCACGATCGCCTGGTCGTTGCGATAGGTGATGATGGTCAGCCGGGCACTCATACCCAGTCGGACCCGTTGCAACTGCTCCTTGCTCAGTTTCGGTACCGAGAGCGTCACCGGGAACTGCGCGCTACCGCCGGGCGCGTCGCTGGGCAACGCCAGGCTGCTGACAATGTCGACGGCGCCATCGAGGCGCACACCGTCGAAACCATCCCCCAGGATCTCGACGCCCTGGCCTTGATGCAGTTGGTTGATGTCCAGCTCCGAGACCTTGCTGACGATCTTCAACTGTTCGATATTGGCCAGGCCGAACAGCACCTGTCCCTGGGTGACCCGGCTGCCGTTCTGCACCGGCCCGGAGCTGGTAGCTGTCGAGCCTTGCGGGCTAGTCGCCCCTGGGGCCGGCACGACAATGCCGGCAAACGGCGCCAACACATTCTTGCCCTCAAGCAGAGTACGCAAGGCTTCGTACTTGACCGTGGCATTGGTCAGTTCCATATCGGCGATCTGGCGATATTCGCCCTTGCCCTGGTCCAGCGCCTGTTGCAGATCACCCAGGGCCGCCACCAGGTCCAGGCGCTGGGTTTGCAGTTGCTGCTGCAGATCATCCAACTCGCTGCGCGCGATGATGCCGCGCTGGAACAGGGTCTGGCTTTCACGCAGCTTGCGCTCGTTGTTGCCGACGGACATTTCCACGGCTCTGAGCGAACGCCGGGAGCGGGCGACCTGCTGGCTGTTGCTCCAGTCTTGCAGTTCCTGGACCGCGCGGCGCGCCTTGAGCTGGGCGGACAAGGCGTCGCGCAGCTGGATTTCCAGCTGCGCCGGGTCCATCTGCAGCAGTGTCTGTCCGGACTCAACCCGCTGCCCCTGCTCCACCAGCACAGCGCGAACATTGCCGTCGAAGGGCGCCGTCAGGGTGATGGTCTGCTGCGGCTCGATCTTGCCCACCAGGCCGATCCGATGGATGAGCGGGGCGGTCTGAACAGGTATCCACTGGCCGCTCTTCGGCTGATCGGCAGCGGGGGCGCGGTAGCCGATCACCGCGGCGGCGGCCACCAGCAGCAACCCCAGTGCGCCGCCTTGCAGCCAGCGTTTACGACGGTTGGTTCTATCAGTAGTCATTAAGCGCAATGTCCCAGCTCTCCAGAGTCATGCCCAGAGTCAGATCCAACTGGGTCTGGGCGTTCAGATAGGCAATCAGGGCGTTGAGTCGGGCGTTTTCGGCGTTACGCAAATCACCTTCGTAGCTCAGGACCTGGAAATTGCTGGAGCGCCCGGCACTGAGTTTTTCTCGCTCGATATCCAGCTTGCGCCGGGACAGATCGACGGCGCGCTGGGCAATCTCGTATTGCCGCCAGCGGGTGCCCAGGTCGCGCACCACATCATTGACGTTGCGCTCCAGCGCCTGCTTGGCATCGGCAAGGATGATCTGCTGATTCTCGACATCGACCCGGGCATGCACTTCGGCCTGCCGTGTACTGAGGTCGCCAATGGGGATCTGCACCTGCACACCGGCGTAGCTGTCCCAACGGCGGCTGCCCACGTTGCCGGCGTCATTGTCGGTGCGATCGCGAATCTGGTTGGCCCCTGCGACCAGCGACACATCCCAACGACTCTGGTCCTTGGCAATCACCAGGTTAAGGTCGGCCTGTTGGCTGCCGAGCAAGGACGCCAGGTAATCCGGCTGCTGGACCTGGGCCACGCGAAAGGCGTCCTGCTTGTCGATGTTGACCCGGTTGGCTTCCAGCGCCTCGGTGGCGTGGATCGGCGTGGACAGGTCGAGAGCCAGCAGGCGCAACAGCGACAGGCGATTGATATCCACCTGGTTGCGGGCTTCTTCGACGCCCAGTTCCTGGGTGGCGATATCGGCTTCGGTCTGGACGATTTCGAACTCGGCCATGCGTCCCGCGGCGATCAGCGCCTTGTTCACCTCCAACAGGGCGCGGGCGCGCTTGAGCGCGTCCTGGGTAATGGTCAGTTGCTCCTGGGACCTGAGCATTTCCCGGTAGGCGGTGACGATGTCGCTGATGGTCTGCGCAACGCTGGACTTGAGGCTCAGGCGGTTGATCTGCTCGGCAATCCGCGCCACGCGCAGTGGCGCGGTGGTCACATCCCAGCCGGCGCCACGCAACAGCGGCTGGATGATCGCCAGGTCGAGGCCGTCGCTGCGATAACGCCCGGCGAGATCGGCATTGCTCAGTTGTCGGGTCCAGGCCATGCTCAGGCGGGTGCCGTATTCGCTGAGCAGGCTGGTGGTCGGCGCGACAGTGGCATTGCGTGAGCTGTCCTTGGAGCCTCGGTTGGCCTGATAGGTGCCGCTGATCAACAGCTTGGGATTGAAGACATCTTCGGAGACCCGTAGGTCGAACTTTTGCGCGATCCGTTGCAGATAGGCGCTGCGAATCCCGCGGTTGTTGCGCAACCCCAGGTACACCGCGTCCCCCAGGGTCAGGTCGGTGTTCTGCTGGCTCAACAGGACAGCGCGGGCCTGATTGCTACGCAGGCTCGGGGCCGACGGCTGACCGAGCAGATTGTCGGCGGCCAACGCCGGGGCGCTCGACAGGCAGAGCAGCAGCGCCATCCATGGCCGGGGTCTATTCATCGCGCAGGGCCTCCACCGGTTGCAGTCGAGAGGCTGAAATGGCCGGGTAAAGGCCGAAAAACAGACCCACCAGCAGGGTGCTACCGACCCCCAATGGCAGCGATAGCAGCGCCAGGGAAAACTCCCAGCCGGACATCCGCGCATACAGGTAGGCCGCGGACATGCCCAGCAGCGCACCGGATAACGCGCCAACGGCGGTCAGAGTGACTGCCTCCAACAGAAACAGGTTGCGGATATCCTTGCGCCGCGCCCCCAGCGCCATGCGCACACCGATCTCCCGGCGGCGCTCGGAGACGTTCATCAGCATCACATTCATCACCCCGACACCGCCGCCGACCAGGGAGATACCGCCCAGGGCCATCAGCAGGTAACCAAAGGTCCGACTTTGCCGGGTCATGCCGTCGATCATCTGTTGCGGCACCTGAACCTCGACGGCCCGGCCCCTGAGGGTCTGCTTCAAGGCCAGGGTCAAGGCCTCGGCGATCTGATTGGTGTCCTGGCCAGGGGCAACCCGGACGATGAGGTTGCTGATCTGCGGGTCGTTCATGATCCGTCGCAGGCCCTCAAGGGGTAGAAACAGCGAGTCGTCGACCTGCACCGGAATCAGGATGGCCGGCGACTGGCTACGGGCGATGCCAATCACCTGGAACAGGTAGTCGTTGATACGGATGCGTTCGCCCAGGCGTAGCGGATCACCGGGTTTGCTCAATGCCTGGGCGATCTTGTGCCCGACCACGACATAGGTTTCGTCGTAATCGAAGTTGGAGATAAAACGCCCTTCATCCAGTTGCAGGCGCATGGCCCCCATCAATTGATCGGTGCTCCCCACCAGATTGGCGTTGCTGGCGCGACCGTGAAACACCACCGCGCTGCTGGACAGGGTAATGGGCGCGATGTACAGCAGGCCCGGCAGCGCCTTGCTCAACGACAGCCCATCGAGGGTCGCCGGCATCGGCGTGCGCATATCGGCATTGCCGGGAAACTGCACCGACAGCGTGTCGGTGCCCATGTCCTTGAAGATCGCCGAGGCTTCCTGGGCGGCGTTATGGCCGATATTGATCAGGGCGATGACCGATGAACTGCCGATGACAATCCCCAGCAAGGCCAGGATCGAGCGTTTACCCAGCGTCCTCAGGCTGACAAAGGCTTCGTGGAACAACTGGCTGGCACTTTGTTCGACCTGCACGCTCATGCCAGGCAGGCCTCGAGTATCACGCCGTTATGCACCCGGATCTGCCGGTTCAGGCGCTGGGCGATTTGCGGGTCGTGGGTGACGATGATCAGCGTGACCTGGCGAACCCGATTGAGCTCCAGTAACAGGTCCATGATTTCCCGGGCGGTGCTGCTGTCGAGGTTGCCGGTGGGTTCGTCGGCGAGGATCACCGAAGGTTCGCCCACTAGCGCCCGGGCAATCGCCACCCGTTGGCGCTGGCCTCCGGAGAGGTCGGCGGGGCGATGGTGCGCGCGTTGTTCCAGGCCGACCTGTTCGAGCATGGCCATGGCCCGCGTCAGCGATTCCCCACGAGGGATACCGCGATAACTCAAGGGCAGGGCAACATTGTCCAGGGCGCTGAGACGTGCCAGCAGGTTGAAGCTCTGGAAAACGAAACCGATCTGCTGGTTGCGAATCGCCGCCAACTGGTCGGGGCTGGAGCGAAAGATGTCGTGGCCGGCAAAACGATAGTGGCCGTCGTCCGGCAAGTCGAGCAGGCCGAGGATATTGAGCAGGGTGCTTTTACCCGAACCGGAAGCGCCGAGAATGGCGCAGCTTTCACCGGCCTCGATGGACAGCGAGACATTGTCGAGAATAGTGAGTGTTTGCTCGGCGAGACGATAACGCTTGCCGATGCCTTGCAGGGAGATGAAGCCTTCGTGAGCAATCGTGTCTGTCATCGCTGATCGCGCCGGCCGGCTCGACCTGACAGGAGCCACCGGCCCCGGGCGTTTTATGGAACGCTCAGGCGGTTCTCGGAGCAGGGGCGAGCACAGGGTTTATTTTCTTATTTTAAATAATTGTTTGAATAGTAGCCGCGATCTTGGGCCGGCGCTAGCTGTCTACTTCAAGGAAAACCAAGGCCTTTCAAGATGGGCTTTGTGACAACTGGATACATTTTTAAGAGCAAACAGAATGGTTTTCAAACACCCGATAACCGAGGCTACCCGGCGTAGAGGCTTGCTTTCAAAGGCTTTCACAGGTATAAAAAATCAAATTTATTTTTAAAACGCTGTTCATTCGGTCAAATTTTCACCCTGCAAAGGCTCCTCACATATGGTCGCAAAAAAACTCAGTGCCCCCAATGTCACCAAGACCCGACTGCTGGATGCCACGGAGGCACTGTTTATCAAATACGGCTACGACGCCGTGTTATTGCGCCAGATCACCGAACGCGCCCAGGTCAACCTGGCCGCGGTGAACTACCACTTCGGGGACAAGGATTCCCTGATGACCGCCTTGCTTATGCAGCGCCTGGGGCCGCTCAACGAACAGCGCCTGGAGTTGCTGGCCAAATGCGAAGAGCAAGCGGACGGCCCGCTGGACTGCGAGACCCTGCTGGGGGTCCTGTTCGCCCCGGCCATGGGCCTGGAGCGCAGCGGCGACGGCGATGAAAGCCGGTCCTTCATCCGCTTCCTGGGACGGGTCTACAGCGACACCTCGCCCTTTATCCAGGAATACCTCAAGGAACATTACCAGCCGGTTTTCGAGCGTTTCTTCAACGCCTTCGCCCTGGCGCTGCCGGATATGCCGCGCAATGAAGTCGGGGTGCGCCTGCAATTCGCCCTCAAGGCCATTTCCGGAGTGATTGCCGGTACCGAACTGCGTTTCCTGATGCAGGCCATGAGCCTGGGGCGCCCGGCCACGGATGCCGAAGTCATGGCCAAGCTGATCAGCCTGGTCTCGGCGGCCATCCACGCCCCGATGCAGGACCGCGAGGCCGAGCAGGCGCTGGAGCGCGTGCTGCAGACCCAGCGCTCGATTCGCCAACATGCCGTACCGGTGACGGCCAAGCGTTCCGTCTAGGAGCCGACTTGCCGGCGATGGCGGCTGGCTATTCAACACAAGGCATACCGGCCCCATCGCTGGCAAGCCAGGCTCCAGGTCCTGTGGGCCTCACAAGGCCGCCGATGATCAGGTCACAACGCACAATCGCCAATCTTGGCTAGAGTGAAACTGACGGCAATCATGCCGCCAGCGTGATCGCTTCAGCTTTTTGTTCCAAAGTCCCGGCACCTGACCGGGACCTTCACCTGATCGGGAGTACACGATGGATCTCAACCGTCGTCAGTTCTTCAAGGTCGCCGCCATCGGCCTTGGAGGCTCGAGCCTGGCCGCGCTGGGCATGGCCCCGGCGCCGGCCTTCGCCGAGCAAGTGCGCCACTTCAAACTCACCCATACCCATGAAACCCGCAACACCTGCCCGTATTGCTCGGTCGGTTGCGGGCTGATCATGTACAGCCAGGGTGATACCGCCAAGAACGTGGCCCAGAACATCATCCATATCGAGGGTGATGCCGACCATCCGGTCAATCGCGGCACGCTGTGCCCCAAAGGGGCCGGCCTGCTGGACTTCATCCACAGTCCCGACCGCCTCAAGTATCCGCAGGTGCGCAAGCCGGGCAGCCAGGAATGGACCCGGATTTCCTGGGATGAAGCCCTGGACCGCGTCAGCGACCTGCTCAAGGCCGACCGTGATGCCAACTTCATCGAGAAAAACGCCCAGGGGCAGACGGTCAACCGCTGGCTGAGCACCGGCTTTCTCGCCGCCTCGGCGGCGTCCAATGAAGCCGGTTACCTGACCCACAAGGTCATTCGCAGTCTGGGCATGCTGGGGTTCGACAACCAGGCGCGTGTCTGACACGGCCCGACGGTGGCAAGTCTTGCCCCGACGTACGGCCGTGGAGCCATGACCAACACCTGGACCGATATCGCCAACGCGAATCTGATCCTGGTGATGGGTGGCAATGCCGCTGAAGCGCATCCGTGCGGCTTCAAATGGGTGACCGAAGCCAAGGCCCACAACCAGGCTCGGCTGATCGTGGTCGATCCGCGTTTTACCCGGACCGCCTCGGTGGCCGACTACTACGCGCCGATCCGCACCGGCAGCGATATCGCCTTCATGGGCGGGCTGATCAACTTCCTCCTGAGCGAGGACAAGATCCAGCACGAATACGTGCGCAACTACACCGATGTATCGTTTATCGTCAAAGCCGGCTTCGGCTTCGAGGACGGGCTGTTCAGCGGCTACGATGCGGCCAGCCGCACCTATACCGACAAGTCCTCCTGGGGTTACGAACTGGGCGAGGATGGCTTCGCCAAGGTCGACCCGAGCCTGCAACACGAGCGCTGCGTCTACCAGTTGATGAAACGGCATTACAGCCGCTACACCCTGGAACTGTCGAGCCAGACCTGCGGCATGCCCCAGGACGCCATGCGCAAGATCTGGGACGAGATCGCCACCTGCTCGCAACCGGGCAAGACCATGACGATTCTCTATGCCCTGGGCTGGACCCAGCACTCCATCGGCTCGCAGATCATTCGCAGCGCCGCCATGGTCCAGCTGTTGCTGGGCAACGTCGGCATGCCCGGCGGCGGGGTCAATGCCTTGCGCGGCCACTCGAATATCCAGGGACTGACCGATCTCGGGCTGTTGTCCAACTCGCTGCCCGGCTACCTGACCCTGGCCTCCGATGCCGAACAGGACTACGACACCTACATCGCCAAGCGCGCCCTCAAACCCTTGCGTCCCGGCCAGTTGTCCTACTGGCAGAACTACGGCAAGTTCCATGTCAGCCTGATGAAGGCCTGGTACGGCGCCAATGCCACCGCCGAAAACCACTGGGGCTACGACTGGCTGCCCAAGCTCGACAACCCCGGCTACGACATCCTGCGCATGTTCGACCGGATGGGGCACGGACTGGTCAATGGCTATATCTGCCAGGGCTTCAACCCGATTGCCGCGTTGCCCGACAAGAACCGGGTGACCGCGGCGCTGGGCAAGCTCAAGTGGTTGGTGGTGATGGACCCGCTGGCCACCGAAACCTCGGAGTTCTGGCGCAATGCCGGGCCTTACAACGATGTCGACACCGGCAGTATCCAGACCGAGGTCATTCGTTTTCCCACCACTTGCTTCGCCGAGGAAGACGGCTCGTTGACCAACAGCAGTCGCTGGCTGCAATGGCACTGGAAAGGCGCCGAGGGGCCTGGAGAAGCCCGCACCGATGTGAAGATCATGAGCGAATTGTTCCTGCGTCTTCGCAAACGTTATCAGGCCGATGGCGGCGCTTTCGCCGAGCCGATCCTCAAGCTGAGCTGGCCCTACAAGATCGCCGCTGAACCCTCGCCGGAAGAACTGGCCCGGGAAATCAACGGCTACGCCAGCGCGGACTTCACCGACACCGGCGGCAGCGCGATCAAGGCTGGCCAACAACTGGCCGGATTCGCCCAGCTCAAGGACGATGGCAGCACCGCTTCGGGCTGCTGGATCTTCTGCGGCAGCTGGACCGAGCAGGGCAACCAGATGGCCCGGCGCGACAACAGCGATCCCTACGGAATGAAACAGCACCTGGGTTGGGCCTGGGCCTGGCCGATGAACCGGCGCATTCTCTACAACCGCGCGTCCGCCGACATCCAGGGCAAGCCCTGGTCGCCGGAAAAACGCCTGGTGTGGTGGAACGGCAAGGTCTGGAGCGGCACCGATGTGCCTGACTACAAGCCCGATGTACCGCCGGAAGCCGGGATGAATCCGTTCATCATGAACCCCGAGGGCGTGGCGCGGTTCTTTGCCGTCGACAAGATGGCCGAAGGGCCGTTCCCGGAACACTACGAGCCGTTCGAAACCCCCATCGGCATCAACCCGCTGCACCCGGATAACAAAAAGGTCACCAGCAGTCCGGCGGCGCGGATCTTCGATTCGGTCTGGGACACCCTGGGGGTGGCGAAGGACTTCCCCTATGCGGCCACCACTTACCGGCTGACCGAGCATTTCCACTTCTGGAGCAAGCATTGCAAGCTCAATGCCATTGCCCAGCCCGAGCAGTTCGTCGAGATCGGCGAGGTGCTGGCCAAGGAGAAGGGCATCGCTGCCGGCGACCGGGTGCGGGTCAGTTCCAAGCGCGGCCATATCGAGGCGGTGGCGGTGGTGACCAAGCGGATTCGGCCGCTGCAGGTCAACAACCAGGTCGTGCACCATATCGGCATCCCGCTGCATTGGGGATTCACCGGGGTGGCGCGGCACGGCTACCTGACCAACACCCTGGTGCCGTTCCTCGGCGACGGTAATTCGCAGACCCCGGAATCCAAGTCGTTCCTGGTCAACGTGGAGAAAATCTGATGGCCAGCCAAGACATCATTGCCCGTTCGGCGACTACCACCTTGCCGCCCTCGGTACGCCAGCAGGAAGAAGTGGCCAAACTGATCGACACCACCAAGTGCATCGGCTGCAAGGCCTGCCAGGTAGCCTGTTCGGAATGGAACGAACTGCGCGACGAGGTTGGCCATAACCACGGCACCTACGACAACCCCCAGGACCTGAGTGCCGAAAGCTGGACCCTGATGCGCTTCACCGAGCATGAAACCGCCGCCGGCAACCTGGAGTGGCTGATCCGCAAGGACGGCTGCATGCACTGCGCCGATCCCGGTTGCCTGAAGGCCTGCCCCAGTCCGGGGGCGATCATCAAGCACGCCAATGGCATCGTCGATTTCGACCAGGACCATTGCATCGGTTGCGGCTACTGCATCACCGGCTGTCCCTTCGACATACCGCGGATCTCGCAGAAGGACCACAAGGCCTACAAGTGCACGCTGTGTTCTGACCGGGTGGCGGTGGGGCTGGAGCCGGCCTGTGTAAAAACCTGCCCGACCGGGGCGATTGTCTTCGGTAGCAAGGAAGACATGAAGGAGCACGCCGCCGAGCGCATCGTCGATCTCAAGTCCCGCGGCTTCGACCAGGCCGGCTTGTACGACCCGGCCGGTGTCGGCGGTACCCATGTGATGTACGTGCTGCACCACGCCGACCAGCCATCGCTGTACGCCGGTCTGCCGAACCAGCCGAGCATGAGTCCCTTTGTCGAATTGTGGAAAGGCATCAGCAAGCCCCTCGGTCTGCTGGCGATGGGCGCGGCGGTGCTGGCGGGTTTCTTCCACTACGTGCGCATCGGCCCGCAACGGGTGGAGGAGGACGAGCATCCGGCGCCCCCGGACAACAGCGTCCACCAGGTCGATCCCAGTGTGCATGTCTTTGATCCGAAAACCGGTGAGGAGCCACGGCCATGAGCGACAAGCCGATCCTGCGTTATACCGCCAACCAGCGCAGCAACCACTGGCTGGTGGCGATCCTGTTCTTTATGGCCGGTCTGTCGGGGCTGGCGTTGTTTCACCCGTCGTTGTTCTGGCTCAGCCAACTGTTCGGCGGCGGTCCCTGGACCCGTATCCTGCATCCATTCATGGGCCTGCTGATGTTCGTGCTGTTCCTCGGGCTGGTGATCCACTTCTGGCGGGCCAACGTCTTTATCGCCAACGATCGCCTGTGGCTCAAGCGGGTGGACCGGGTGATGCGCAACGAGGAGGAGGGCGTTCCGCCGATCGGCAAGTACAACCCCGGGCAGAAGCTGCTGTTCTGGACGCTGCTGGCGTGCATGCTGGTCCTGCTGTTCAGCGGGGTGGTGATCTGGCGGGCGTATTTCAGCCAGTACTTCGGCATCGGCAGCATTCGCCTGGCGGTGTTGCTCCATGCCCTGGCGGCGTTTGTGCTGGTGTTGAGCATCATCGTGCATATTTATGCCGGTATCTGGATCAAGGGTTCGCTCGGGGCCATGCTGCATGGCTGGGTCAGCCGCGCCTGGGCGCGCAAGCACCATGCGTTGTGGTACCGCGAAGTGACCCGGAACGAGGCCTCGACCGCCGAGCCACCGAAAAAGGGATAAACGCTTGAACACGATATTGGAACCTGGACAGATCGAGGCTTCGGCCAGTTCGCCACCGTTTCTGCACCTGCCACCCTCGACGCTGTTTGCCTTGCGCGCGGCCCGGCTGGAACAGTTGGCGGTGGGGCACCCGTTGGCCGAGTACATCGGCTTGGTGGCCGGGCTTTGCCGAGTGCAGCAGCAACTGCTGGACCAGCCGCCGACCGCCACGCTTCCGGACCTTGAGCGCCAGCGGCTGTGCCTGGAACACGGCCTGCCACCGCTGACCGCCGACAGCCTGGTGCGCGAAGATCTTTGGCTGCCTTGGCTTGACGCCTTGCTCGCGAGCTACACGAGCACGACGCCCGCTGTGCGACAGGCCATCGGTACTTTGCAGGACAGCCGCGCCGGACAGCGCAAGGTCTGGGCACTGGCGTTGCTCGGGGGCCAGTACGCCGGTTTGCCTGCAGCACAGGTGCCGTTTCTCGGCGCCGCCTTGCAGGCGGCCTGGAGTCATTGGTTACTGAGCGTGCCGAACCTTGCGCTGAAGCCTTGCGAGAGCCTGAGCCAATGCCCGGCCTGTGGTTCGCCGGCGATGGCCGGGGTGATCCGGCACCGGGGTAAGTTCAACGGCCTGCGTTACCTGGTGTGTTCGTTGTGCGCCTGCGAATGGCATGTGGTGCGGGTCAAATGCATCTATTGCGAACAGAGCAAGGGGCTCAAATACTTGAGCCTGGGAGATGACGGCCATGCGGCTGGGCATGCGCCGTTGCGGGCGGAAATCTGCCCTGGCTGCAACAGCTATCTCAAGCTGCTGTATCTGGAAGAGGACGCCGAAGCCGAGGCGCTGTCGGCTGATATCACCAGCCTGGCGCTGGATATTCGCCTGGATCAGGAAGGTTACCTGCGTCAGGCACCGAACCTGTTGCTGGCACCTGGCGGCGATTGAACCGTCATCATTTCTCCCCTTGTAGGAGCGAGCTTGCTCGCGATGAGCGTCAACGATAACGCGGGAAACCTGATGCCCCGCGGTGCCTGGGCTACCATCGCGAGCAAGCTCGCTCCTACAGAGGGCGGCGGCGTAGGTCAGAGATAGGCGTCTACACTCAGGTTTCCGCATCGCGCCTTCAGGAAACCGCTGATGTCCTCGAACCTTGCCGCTGTCCCGCCACGCCTGCCTTCCATCGATAGCCTGTTGCGTGACCCCGCCTGCCAGCCTCTGTTCGAGCGTTACGGTCGCGATGCCTTGCTGGCGGCCCTGCGGAATCTGCTCGATGAACTACGCGAACCGGCCCGTTCGGGCCAACTCAGCGCCGCCGAACTGACCCTGCCAGTCCTCGCGGGCAGGGCCGGCGAGCGCCTGTTCAACCAGCACCGCAGCCGTGTGCAACGGCTGTTCAATCTGACCGGCACGGTGCTGCATACCAACCTCGGGCGCGCGCTGCTGCCGGAAGAAGCCATAGAGGCTATGCAAACCGCCGCCCGTTACCCGCTCAACCTCGAATTCGACCTGCACAGCGGCAAGCGCGGCGACCGTGACGACCTGATCGAGGGCCTGATTCGCGAACTGACCGGCGCCGAAGCCGTCACCGTGGTCAACAACAATGCCGCCGCCGTGCTGCTGGCCCTCAACAGCCTCGGGCAACGCAAGGAAGGCATTATCTCCCGCGGCGAATTGATCGAGATCGGCGGGGCCTTTCGGATTCCCGACATCATGGCCCGCGCCGGTGTCCGCCTGCATGAAGTGGGCACCACCAATCGCACCCATGCCCGTGACTACGAAGCCGCCATCGGTCCGCGCAGTGGCCTGTTGATGCGCGTGCACGCCAGCAACTACAACATCCAGGGTTTCACCGCCCAGGTAGCCACCGCCGAGTTGGCCCGGATTGCCCATCGGCATGGCTTGCCGTTGCTCGAGGACCTGGGCAGCGGCAGCCTGCTGGACCTCACTCGCTGGGGCCTGCCCGCCGAACCCACGGTGCGTCAGGCGCTGGAAGACGGAGCCGATATTGTCACCTTCAGCGGCGACAAATTGCTCGGTGGGCCCCAGGCCGGGTTGATTGTTGGGCATAAGGAGTTGATCGCGAAGATCAAGAAGAACCCGTTGAAACGGGCGTTGCGGGTCGACAAGCTGACCCTCGCGGCGCTGGAGGCGGTGCTGGGGTTGTACCGTAACCCGGACCGATTGGCCGAGCGTTTGCCCAGCTTGCGCCTGCTGACCCGACCCCAGGCGGAGATCCTTGCCCAGGCCGAGCGTCTGCGCCCGTTGTTGGCCGGCGTCTTGGGGGAGGGCTGGAGCGTCTCGGCGATGCCGGCTCTGGGCATGATCGGCAGCGGTAGCCAACCGGTGGCGCGGCTGCCCAGCGCGGCCTTGTGCCTGCGGGCCAATACCTCGAAGCGCCTGCGCGGGCGCACTTTACATGGGCTGGAGGCCGCGTTGCGGGGGTTGCCGATTCCGGTGTTGGGGCGCATCGATGATGATGCCTTGTGGCTGGATCTGCGTCAGTTGGATGACGAGGCGGTCTGGGTGGCGCAGCTTGCGGGGTTGAACCTCGGGACCGCGTCATCGTTCATCGCGAGCAAGCTTGCTCCTACAAAAAGCGGGCCGCAGGGGAGTCGGACGAGGTGATCGTCGGCACGGCGGGGCATATCGACCATGGCAAGACGAGCCTGCTCCAGGCGCTGACCGGTCAGGCCGGCGACAAGCGCCGCGAGGAGCGCGAGCGCGGCATCACCATCGATCTGGGTTACCTCTATGCCTCGCTGGCGCCCGGCTGCGCGCTGACCGGTTTTATCGATGTGCCCGGCCATGAGCGGTTTATCCATAACATGCTGGCCGGTGCCCAGGGAATCGACCTGGTGCTGTTGGTGGTGGCCGCCGATGACGGAGTGATGCCCCAGACCCGCGAGCACCTGGCGATCGTCCAATTGCTGGGTATACCCCGGGCATTGGTGGCCATCAGCAAATGCGACCGGGTGGACCCGGCGCGCAGAGCTCAGGTGCACGCCGAGATTCAGGCGTTGTTGGCATCCGGGCCTTATGCGCAGGCGCCGCGTGTCGAGGTTTCCAGTGTCAGCGGCGAAGGCATCGAAACACTGCGCCTGGCTTTGCTCCAGGCTCAAGGCGAAGTTCGCCAGCGTAGTGACGAAGGCGGCTTTCGCCTGGCGATCGACCGGGCCTTCAATGTGCCGGGCAGTGGCATTGTGGTCACGGGCACGGCCTTGTCCGGTCATGTCGGTACGGGCGACGTCCTGGCGTTGGGCCCCGCCGGCAAAACCGTGCGGGTTCGCGGCCTGCACGCGCAGAACCAGCCGGGGAGCGAGGCCTTTGCCGGGCAACGGGTAGCGCTGAACCTGAGTGCCGAGCGCCTGGTGCTCGAGCAGATTCATCGCGGCCACTGGTTACAGGCCGAGTGGCTGCATGCGCCGACCCAGCGAGTGGACATCGAGCTGCAACTGCTCGCCAGTGAAACCCGCAGGTTCGAACACTTCAGCCCGGTCCATATTCATTTGGGCACCCAGGATGTGCCGGGGCGGGTGGCCTTGCTCGATGTCACGCAACTGGCGCCGGGAGGACGGGCCTTTGCCCAATTGTTGACCCAGGCGCCCTTGCAGGCGGTGCATGGCGATCGTCTGGTGCTGCGCGATCAAAGCGCACAACGAACCCTCGGCGGCGGTCGGGTGCTGGATCCCTTTGCGCCGACTCGCCAGCGGCGCAGTTCCGAGCGCCTGGCGCAGTTACAGGCCTTGGCGCAGGCGCAGAGCCTGGAGGCGGTGTTGCCGACATTGCTCGCCGGCAGCGCTGGCGGTCTTGATCCACAACGGCTGGAGCGCCAGTTCAATCGACCGCGCGACAACTGGAAGCTGCCTGCCGATATCAGTGTGATCTCCACGCGACAAGGCTCGCGGCTGTTCAGCAGTGCCGGTTGGCAAGCCCAGAAGGATGCCTTGCTCGCGCAACTGGCGCGCTTTCACAGCCTGGAGCCCGATCAACTGGGGCCGGACCGTGACCGTTTGCGACGCTTTGCCGCCTTGGCACTGGAGCGGCCGGTATTTATCAGCCTGCTGGACGCCTTGCTCGACAACGCCACGATTGTCGCGAGCGGACCCTGGCTGCATTTGCCTGACCATCAGGTACGTTTGAGCGAAGACGACGAGGGTTTATGGCAACAGCTTCAACCGCTGCTGGAGCAGGGCGCAATCGATCCTCCGTGGGTACGCGCCCTGGCGTTGTCGACCGGGCAGGATGAAGACGCCGTACGCTTGCTGTTGCGCAAACTGGCCAGGCTGGGGCAGGTGTACCAAGTGGTGCACGACCGTTTTTACACGGAAGCGGCAGTCCGGCAATTGGCGGCTATGCTGGTGCAATTGGCGGCGGATAATCCGACGGTACAGGTGATCGCCTTTCGTGATCGGCTGGGCTTGGGGCGTAAACGCTGCATACAGATATTGGAGTTTTTCGATCGTATCGGCCTGACCCGGCGTGTTGGCAACTTGCGCTTCATTCGTGCCGATAGCGCGCTGGCGAACCCGCGGAACTGAGCACACCACCCCCCCCTGTAGGAGCTGGCTTGCCAGCGATAGCGATGTAACATTCACCACCGTCATCGCTGGCAAGCCAGCTCCACATTAGGGGGTCGGCGTTTTCATAAAGATTTCATGGTCGCAAGATCAATGGAAGGCAATCGCGCCCGGTGGCGCGGCCGGGCTTCAAACCCGGTTGGGGACGGCATCCGTTCCCGGGCAGGTTCGACTCCGGCTGCCTTCCGCCAATTCTTTCACTTGTTGTCCGAGCCGCGTCATACTCCGGGTAGACGACTCTACCGACAACCCCCAGCAGGACGGACTCGCCCATCGACAGGCCCTCTCTCAACGCACAGCAACTGGTTGCCGCCTTGAACCTGGAACCTCATGTGGAAGGCGGCTACTACCGGCGAACCTTTCAGGCCGATGATCGAGCCATGCTCGCCACCGCCGGCGGCGAGCGCTACCTGCTGACCTCCATCTATTACCTGCTGACCGAAACCGCTCCCATCGGCCATTTTCACCTGAATCGCGCCGATATCCTGCACTACTACCATCTGGGCGATGCCATCGAGTACAGCCTCGTTTTTCCGGATGGCACTTTGCAAACCGTGATCATGGGCAACGACGTCCGCGCCGGCCAATGCCTGCAACTGCATGTTCCTGGCGGTGTCTGGAAAGCCTCACGGCTGTTACCGGGATCCACGGCCTACGGGTTGATCAGCGAGGCCGTATTCCCCGGTTTCGACTTTGCCGACATGACCCTGGGTCGACAACAGGAGCTCGCCGCGCGTTTTCCCGAACATGCCCAGTTGTTTGAATCGTTGGCACACCCATGAACACCACATTCGGTTAGATCTGCAGCGACCGCCAAGCCGCTTCGGCCAGCTCAATCCGGAAGGTCGCGGGGCGACTCTGGACTCTGGCGCGGCAGCCGATGTGCCATTTTGTCGCACCACCCGCCACAGTGACGGTGGTACATTCTGCGCCCATGAAACCCATCCCGCCCCTTCGACCCTCCGGTCGCCGCCGCACCGGTGCCTGGCTCAGCCTGCTGGCCATGCTGCTGGTCTTTGCCGGCCCGCTGATCGGACAGGGACTAAGCCTGGCCCCCGGTGCCGGTCCGTCGAGCGAAGATATCTGCGGCGCGGTGCCCGGCCTGAGCGTGACCGCGCCGCGGGATTCCGGCTCGGCGGATCAGCACGGGACGATGCTCTGGGAGAAATGCGGTTATTGCTCGCTGCTGTTCCAGCACCCGGCCCTGAACGACTCCCATGCCCTGGCGCCTCGCCTGGCCCTGTCCCCGACCAGCTTTGCGCACAACCACTTCACCCCCGAGCAAGCCTCGGCCGCGGTTTTTCCGGGGGCCCGCTCGCGCGCACCGCCTCAGGCCAGCGCCTGATCCGCCGCACCGATCATTGTCGAGACGGCCTTCCGCCGATAAGCCCCGACGCCCGCTGAGGCGCATCAATGGGCATTTATCCGCCAGCACAAGGCCGCGACATCGCTCCCTACGAAGGACTACAGAACATGAATGAATTGCTGACTCGCCGCCAGGTCGTTGCCGGCCTTGGCCTGCTCGGCCTCGGCGCGCTGACCGGCTGCGACAGCTCCAACGGCCTGTCGTACAAATACGGCAAGGACCTGAGCGACGAGATCCTCGGACGGACCTTCAAACTGAAGGACACTGCCGGCAACGTCAAAACGCTGTCCAGTTACCGCGGCATGATGCCAATGGTGTTTTTCGGCTTCACCCAGTGCCCGGCCGTCTGTCCGACCGCGTTGGCCAGGGCGGTGCAGGCCAAGAAACTGATGGGGGTGGACGGTGACCGATTGCAGGTGATCTTCATCACCCTGGACCCGGAACGCGATACGCCCAAGGTGCTCGATGCCTATGTAAAGGCCTTCGACCCGAGCTTTGTCGCACTTTACGGCAGCCTGGAAGAAACCGCGGCCACCGCCAAGGAATTCAAGGTGTTCTACGAAAAGATCCCCAGCGGCTCGACCTACACACTGTCCCATTCGGCGACCAGTTTCGTCTATGACACGCGGGGCGTACTGCGCCTGGGGCTGTCGCCATCGCTGTCGGCCAAACAGTGCGCCGAGGATCTGCTCACGGTGATGGAAGTCTGCTGATGAATATTCGAGCTTATAAGGTTGCGACCATGAAACCCTTGAACGTCCTGATGTTTTCCCTGCTTGCGCTGCTGAGTGTCCCGAGCTTTGCCCAAACCAGCGTGGACGACGCCTGGGTGCGCGCCACCGTGCCCGGCCAACCGTCGACCGGGGCTTTTATGCGGATCACCTCCAGTGATGAAGCCAAGCTGCTGGAAGCGAAATCGCCGGTGGCCAAGATCGTGCAGATCCACCAGTCGAAGATGGACAACGACGTGATGAGCATGCAGCCGGTGGCGTTCGTGCCATTGCCGGCGGGCAAGACCGTGGCCATCGAGCCCGAGGGTTATCATGTGATGCTGATCGACCTGGTGGGGCAGGTAAAGGAGGGCGATGAAGTGCCGCTGACCCTGGTGGTGGAAAACGCCAAGGGCATCAAGGAGTCGATCGAGGTCAAAGCCCATGCACGGGCGTTGAACAGCATGGCCGATCACGGCGACATGCACTGAAGCCACGCGATTTAAAACTGTAGAAACTGGCTTGCCGGCGATAGCGTTTTTCAAGCGACAGCGATGTCGACCGGCAGATCGAATCGCCGGCAAGCCGGCTCCCACAATGACCGCGCAAGACCATTCTTGTTTAAGGCAAGACCCCGAGCAATCTCCAGATCCGCTGGATATCGGGGTCGGCCTTGATCAGTTCCCCAAGCAACTCCGGCAGCTCCATGTTCCCCCAATCCACCGCACGGTTGATCAGGTAGGGGACCGGGCTGTGGGGCTCGACCCGTTTCAGATAGTCGGAAATAACTTTTAACTGTCGATAGGCGGCCTGGCGTGACTCTGGCGCCGACAGCGGCAGCGGGGCCGTTGTGGTGGCAGGCTCCTCGATCGTCGGTTCAGCGGGCAGGCTGACTGGCACAGGCAACGGTTCCGGGTGCATGGCGATAAACTCCCGCAAGGCTTGAACGTGTAGATCCAGGATGTTTTGCAAGGCGGCAAGGCTCGGCGCGTCCTCACCCAGTTGGCTGTCGCCCCAGCGGTTCAGTCGTTCGACACCCTGCAAACAGCCATTGAGCAACTGTAACCGCGCGTCGAGCTGATCCAGCGGAACCCGCAGCACCGCCTCGCGCCAGTCACGTAACAGGTCCTGCGACTCCTGCGCCAGGGCCTTTGCCTTGCGCTCCTCGCTCTTGTTCAGCCGCTGTTTCTGCGCCCGCATCCACTGTTCCAGCGTCAGGTTTTCGAAGCCGCGCGCCGCGGTGCCCAGCAAGGGCACACGGATATTCAGCAACAGGCTGTACTGGCGAACCAGCAAGGCCAGTGGCGATGCCAGCCAACTGGCGTCGTCACCCCGAGGGTAGAGTGCCAGGCCATAACGCTCACATAGCCCAACTACCAGTTCCAGCGCTACACACAAACCAGGCAATTGATAACGCTGCAACCAAGCCTCTCCTAGCCAGGTCGCCACCAGCAAGTCCTTGCTCTGCTGGCTCAGCAGCTCGCTGGCCAGGTTTTCCACTGTCGACCAGTCCGCGCGTTTCAGGTCGGCCTGCCAGACCCCTGTGGGCAGGCTGCCATCGTCTTCGCGACGGGCCTCGCGCAATACGTCGATCTCGGGTGCCGAGCGCAAGCTGATACCGGCCTGATCGGCGCCGGGCAGGGGCTCGATCAGGCCCGGTAAACGCAGGCGCAGTTGATCGAGGGAGGGGGTGTCGATAGTCATTGTTGGCTCTCGGTACTGGCCACTGGCAACGGGAAGACCGACCCATAGGGCGAGGCCGGCACGCGCGTCGGCAGCGCGCTGAGGGTCAGCGGCTGCTTGCCTCCGACCGCCTTGAGCGACAGGCGTAGGAACATCAGCGCGTTGGCATTGCCCGGCAGTGGCGAGCGCAACGGTAGTTGCAGCGCCAGCGGCCGGTCACCCGCCTCCTGGGTCGCAAAGTGATTGCCGGCCTGGTTGGCGTGGATAAAGCGCAACAAGGCCCAGGTGCCTTCGTATGACCAACTGGCTTGCAAATCGGCCACGGCCAGCGCCGGTTGTTTCGGATCGTCCTGTGGACGTTGGCTGCTGCCCTTGGCCCAGCGCAGGGCCAGGCGGACCGGTTCGCCGACGGTCCAATTGGCGTGGCTGAGATTTTCCGCCGGATAGCCGACTTCCCGTGGGCCGGTGGCCAGGTTCCAGTCAATCACCTGGTCGGCGCCACGTTCTTCCTCGCGGTCGGTGCGCCAACGCACCTCCAGGTCCAGACCCCGCACGCCATCCTTGTCACGCAGCAGCAACGGCCCGAGCCAGGCCCGGGCATTTTGCAGGTTGAACAGGAACTCGGCGGCCGCGGACGATTGTGGCGAACGGTTGTTCTCCAGGCCGCTGAAGGCGCTGGGTAGATTCTTGTCGATCAGGTCGAGGAACTCGCGGACCCGGTCGGGGTTGGCATCAACCGGTGTATCGTCGCCGCTGAAGGGGAAACGCCCGGCCAGGTAGGTACTGAAGTAATCGCCCAGGCGCTTCCAGGCCACCGCGGCAGTGTAATTCTGCAAATTGTCGCAGCGTTGCCGCGCCCGCTCATGGGCGCTGCGGGCAAGCAGGGCGATATTGCCTTGTCCCATCGGCAGGATCGAATCCGACAGGGTCTTGGCGCAGTTGCCCAGGTCCATGTCGTTGAAATCGCGCAGGACCATCTGCTGGTATTGCAACGGCGAGCTGGCCGGGTTCTGGTCGTTGTACTTCTTGAGTTCGGCACTCATGTCGACAAAGCTGTCGAGACTTCCATCGTCGCTGGCCGAGAGTCGATCACGTTGCTGATCGAGCCACTCGATAGCCGGACGCGCGGTGGCCAACGAATCGCCGATCAAGGTGAACTGCCGATTCAAGTCCAGTTTCAAGGCCTGCGGATCACTTTCCCGGAAGCTGCGCAGCGACAGGTTGCGGGTGCCGTCCCATTGGCTGAAGTCGATGGGCTGACGAAACAACGGCAGTGCATCGATCTCGGCGATGGCGCGATGCAGGTCGTTCAGCGCGCGGGTATTCAACTCCTGGCGCAGCGCTTCGGTCTGGCGCGTGTCGGCAATGTCGCTGAACACTTGCAGCACTTGCAGGGCCTTGTCGGCGGGCAGGTTGAAGGTCGTGCCGCGATCGACGCCCGCAGGCTTGCCGGTGCTCAGGCTGGAGACGTTGTTCAGGCTTTGCCACATGGCGGCGGCGGTCGCCGAGCGGGCGGCGCTGATCATGGCCTTGCGGTAGGGCGCCGGCAGTTCCGCCACGCTCTGTTGCAGCCAGAGCTGGTAGCTGTCGTGATAGTGCAGCGCCGCATCCAGTTTACCGCCGTCCAGCTCGCGCAACCCCTGGCCGCTCAGCGGTGGTGCATCGTCCTGGTTCAGGGCCATCTGACTGAAATCCTGGTGCAGCAGCGCCGCGACCACCTGTCCGAGCTTGTCGACGTTACTTTGCAGCTCCAGGGCACCGCCGCTCTGTTGCCGTAAAATGCTCTGTTCCTCGTCGCCCTGTTCCAGCCAGCGGTCGTGGAAGGTCCGTTTCGAGCTGTCGGCATAACGCTCGACCTGGTCGACGGCGCCGCTACCGATCAATGCACTTTGCCGGGCTTTTTCGAGCCCTTCCTGATAACCGGGCGCCAATTGCGCGCCGTTGCCCTGACTCCAGGCCGCATTGGTCAAGGCCAATAACTGGCGCAACCGGGCGATGGAGGCATCCAGCTCTTCAAGCTCGGCGAGGCTGTTGCGCTGGCCTCCCTGCAAGGCTCGCAATTGGCTGTTCAAGGCACCGGCAGTGGCGCTGAAGTCGGAACTGGCGAACAGGCTGTCGAGCCATAGGCTCATGGCATCGACGTAGCGCTTGGCAATCTGCGGCTTGAGCGGGTCCAGTTGCACGGGGCTGGCCAGCGGCACTTCTGTGGTGGCCAGCAGGTTGTTGTAGTCATCGCTCAGCGGCAGGCCCTTGGTCTGGAAATTGAATCCGAACAACTCGTTGGCCAGGGCGATGGTATCGTCCAGCGGGCGTTGGTCGCCTTGCAGGCTCTGGGCGAAGCGTTTGTTGTGCTGCTCCACCGCCAGGGCCTGGTCGAGCACCTGCATGGCTTGGCGATAGGCCTCTTCATTGTTGCTGCTGCCGGCCCTGGGGCGCGTCGCCACGCGAGGTGCAATCAGGGTATTGATCTCGTCCTGCAATTTGCCCTTGAGCGGCGAGAACAATTGCACCCGGGCCCGGACACGCAGCTCCTGCGCCAGTTGCTGGTCCAGCGAGGAGAGCCAGGAACCAGGCAGGAGCGAGGTGCGCATATGCCAACGTGGCGCGGCCTGGAGCAAGCGCCAGAAGCTGGCGATGCGTTCGCGCGCGGCATCGTCGTCGAGGGTCACCGGGTTATGCACCTGGTCATCGTGCAGCAGGCCGTTCAACTGCGTCGCGGCGTCGCTACGGCCGTGCCAGGTCCAGAGCATGCCGATCACCCAGACCAGGCCGATCACGCCCACGGTCAGGGCCACCAGTCGCTGCCAGCGTTGACGCAATTGCAGGATGCGCGTGATCGGCTGGGCCAGTCCTTGTTCGGCGATGATCCGTTGCCGCCACAGACGTGGTGTGAACAGCGGTGGTGCGAGGATCGGTGCCGGGCCCTCGGCAAAGGGCTCGGCATCGGCCGCCGGCGCGGCGGGACCCGCCTGGGCACTGAAATACAGGCCGCGCAAACGTGGCGCTTCACCCATGGCGTTGCCCTGGAATATCGGGTCACACAAGGAGCGCAGGGGGTCATGCAGCGCTTGTAATTGCCGGGGCAGCAAGTACAACTCAGCGTCCACCTGGCCACGCAGCGTACCGATTTCCACCAGCAAGTCGGCCAAGGTCTGTTCGACCAGACCCAGGCCCTGGTTGATCCAGTCCGGATGCCAAGGGATTTGCGCCGAGTAGGGCGAGGTCCAGCCGAACGGCGCGTCCTTCGCCGCTGTCGGCAGCACCTCCAGCAGTTTACTGGTGCCGGGCAGGCTCTCGAAGCCACTCAGGAGCATATACACCGGCAGGCTCAGACCGAGACGCTGCTGCAAGTCGATAAACTTGCGCCGCACCGCCAGGCCGACCGCGGCGGTATCCTGATCGGGCGCCAACTGGTCGAGGTCGCAGAGCCAGATAATGCCGTCCGCCGGCCGATTGGCCCGGGCTTGCAGCAGCAGTTCCAGAAGCTGACGCCAGAGCTTGAGCTGCACGCTGGCACGCTCGCCATGGCTGAACAGGGCAGGGGGTACCACCAGGACCGCACCGTCGGGGCCGTACCACCAACGGCCGAACCAGGCCGGTTGCGCCGTGCTGGTCAGTCCCCAGCCGCTGAGCAGTGCCTCTATCTGCGGCGCATCGCCGAGCATCAGCAACCACGGCGTCTCATAACGGTCGTGCACGCCCAGCGCCTGCTCCCACTCGCTCACCGCGGCATAGAAGCTGCGATTGGCGCCGTTCAATCGCGCGGAATACTTCCACAGCAGCGCCACGACCACCACCAGCAGGAGCAGGCCCGCGAGTATTTCACCCAGGTAAGCCATCAGCGCTTGAGCTCCGTGACCAGTGTTTGCCGATCCTGCTCAAGAGCAGGCTGCACCCGGTATTGAATGTTCCACCAGAACGCCTGGCTGAGGCCGAGCAACAGCAAGAAGCCCAGCCCCAGCGCCAGGCCCAGCCGGTAACCGTCGGGCAGGCTGCGGCGTACGGGCAGTTGTTGCGGTGCGATGGCGCTCGGACGTTGCAGTTGCAAGGCAATGTCGTTGGCTGTCGCGCTGCGTTGGCGGATGAACGTGAACAGGCTGCGCCGCCATTTTTCGTGCAAGGCCGGGCCGCTGCCGTTGCGCAGTCGGCCCTGGAAGCCGAGGATCAGGCAGTACAGGTAGACGCTGCCCAGGTCACGCAGGGCCGGGTCACGGGTTTCCAGGAGTTTCTTGATGGCGACCGGAATCCGGTCGCCCGCCGAACGGGTGCCGAACATCCGGGTCTCCATCGGCAGGTCCTGCCAGCTGGATTGTCCCGGCCAGTCTTCGAACAACAGGTGTTCGTCGACCAGCCCGACGAAAGCGAAGAGTGTCGCCTTGGCTTGCTGGCCCTGGGCATCACCGACAGCGGCGAAGGTGCTGCGCCATAGCCGTCGAGCAATCTGACTGACTTGCTCGGCCACTTGCGCAACCTGCACCTTGGCCTCCGTGGTATGGGGCAGGGCCAGCCAGAACACCAGCCATTCATTCCAGGCCCGGTTGAAGGCGCTGCTCAGGGGCGCGGCCTCGAAGGTGTCGAGCGTCGGCAGTGGGTCATTATCCAGCATCGCTCATCAATCCCTGATCAGGTTCAGTCCCGCGTGGTGTCGAATATCATGATTTCAACCGGCTCGACCCTGGCGCTACCAGGTGGCATGTACAGGCACAGATCGGCATCGGGGGTGAACCCATCACCTCCGGCCTGCAAGGTGAACAGGCGAATATCCTCGGCAACGCCGTAGGCGACCTGATCGTTGCGTCCCAGTACGTTGAACGCCAACCCATGGGAGCGCTGCTGGATCAGGGGCGGCAATTGTGCCCGTGAAGCCCTGAATGCGTTTTGCAACCAATCCCCTGCCGCCTGTGGCGTAGCGCCGGAAGGCATGCGCAGGCCGATGACCAACTGTTGGACCGGCGTCTGGCGGTCCAGCAGGGCGATGGAGAAATGCTTGTCCTTGTAGTCGAAGCTGCGTCGAGTGTAGCTCGCGCGAATGTTGTTGAGCTGGCCTTCGATCCAGTCAAGCACCTGAGTGAAGCCGGACAGCATATCTTCGAATAGCAAGGGACTGAAACGGGGTAGGGGTTCCTCCGGCTGCAACCCGTATAGAGCGCCAACCAGACCGGTCAATTGCAGGTACAGCGCCATCGGCGAAGCCACACCGGTATCCAGCGTGGCCTGCAATTCCGGCAGCCGGGCCCCGATCGCCACCAGTTGCCCACGCAGTTCGACACCCTCCAGGGTCTTGCCGGCGTCCTGTGCCAGGCGCCAGCGGCCTTTAAGGAAATCGCATTTACTTCGAGCCAGCAGGCACACCTTGCTGATCCTCTCGCCGATCATCGAATCGGGGAGCAGCACAGGGCAGGGCGCAACGTAGTCCAGCTGGCTGAACACACCACCCGAATGGTTGATACGCAACAGGGGCAGGCGGATCGAGTCGGTGAGTTGGTTCTCCGTGACCAGCCGCACGGTGGGACGCCAGATACACACTGGGTCAGACGTCGGAGCGTCGCTGCCGTTCAGGTCCACGGCGTGGATATGGAGGGAATGCAGTCGGCCACTGATCTTGCCCAGCAGTCCGGAGCGCCACAACGGATCGACCGCCAGGTAAACCATGACGGTGCTCTGCTGCTGGAAATCATCGGCGCTCAGTTTGAGTTCAAGTGGGTAGTACTCCTTGTCCTTGACCGAATCCAGATCGATTACCAAACCATCGGGCATCACAGCCTCGAGTGCCTTGATGGTGATCTTGCCGCTGTCCAGCACCTCCAGTTCGATGTATTGCACGCCCCAGTACCAGGGCCTGGCATTGGCAGCGAGCCGGGCACTTACGCCCTCGGCACGCAGACTCTGCAACTGGAAATGTTGTGGCAGCAGGTGCATGCCCTCACTCCAGCAGATCGCATCCGGTATTGCATCCGGTATAGCGCGCATCCTTCACTCCTAAGCCTTCCTGGAATACGGTTTTCACTGGCCTTGGGCATCGAGCAGGCGCATCTCGCGGGCGCCGACCTTGAGCCAAATATCCGGTTGTTTGTCGAGCAGCAATCGGTGTGCGCCAGGTGTACTGTAGCCTGCGAACAGCAACAGTCCTTCAGCCTTTTCACCTTGCAGGGGATTGTTGGCGAACGTCATCAGTTGCCCGGGAACCACCTCCAGGCTCCAGACGTTGAAACCCTGGGGGAAGTCGCGACGCATCTGCTCACGCTGGGCAAACCACTGGTTGGCCGGCGTACCCTTGAGACGCTCCAGCAGTTGCGGATCGGCGACAGCGACAAAATCCAGGGGCAGTGGCGTGTCGCTGTTGGCTTTGGGCTCAACATCGACTATGACTTTCTGCAGGGCGACCTTCGGCGCAAACAAGCTGCAACCACTTATCTGAAATAGCATGAAAAAAGCTAGCGCACAGAGGCTACCGAGGAACTTAATTCGCTTCATAGGATTCAAACATAGGTTTTGCCAGATATTTCTTGCTTGTCTTATAGACCTCTTCTAAGGTTTTGGACAGTCGATTTTCCTACAGAAAATTCGCACTCAAGCCGTCGGAAAAGGTTTATACCACCAGGAGCGCGTTGCCGTTCGGTAGGCGCGCCAGAAGGAGAAGGGCATGGCCGCTAATCAGGAAAGCAAGCAAAAGTACTTGGGTCGTAACCGCCCGCCGCGTGTGCAAATTACTTATGACGTCGAGATCGGTAACGCCTTCACCAAAGAAGAGCTGCCGCTGGTGGTGGGCATCCTCTCCGACCTCTCGGGCAACAACCAGTCGAAGACCGCCGACCCACTGGCTTCGCGCGGGTTTGTCGAGATCGACCGGGACAGCTTCGATACGGTGTTGAGCCGGATCAACCCGCAGCAAAAATTCAAGGTAGCGAATCTCATCGATCCAAACAGCGACGGTCTGTGGGCCGCGCTGTCTTTCAAGAGCATCGACGATTTCAGCCCGGAAAATATCGTTTCCCAGATTGATGGGCTGAAGGACCTCTACAACAAGCGTCAGAAGCTGCAGGATCTGCTGATCAAGCTCGACGGCAATGACGATCTGGACCAGAGCCTGATTGCCAGGCTGCACGATGACGCCGCGGTTCTGGCCTTCAAGAACGACCTGCAAAAGGCCCTCGCTGCGCCAGTAACGGCCCCCGCAGCCGATGTCGATCCTGCCAAGGCTGACCCTGCAACGGTTGTGGATCCGGTCAAAGCTGATCCGGCGGCGATTGTCGACCCGGTCAAGACCGACCCCGCAGCGCCTCCTGTGGACCCGAACAATCCCGTGCCCCCTGCGCCGGTTGTCGACCCTGCCAAATCCTAGTTGATCAGCTCCCCTCCATGGAGGAACCGCGATGCCTACCAATGACCCAGCTTTGACGCCCGCAACTACACCGGCAGCGGACGCGCCCGCACCCACGGCCGATCAAACAGCTCAAACCCCACTGCTTGAGAGTATCGTCCAGGCGATGATTCTGGGTGCCAAGGATGGCGTCCAGAAGAAGTATGCCCAGCAGATGCTCAGCGTCTTCGCCGACGAAGTGGGCGAAAAAAACGTCCAGGCCGACAAGAACATGCTGACCACCATCAGCAAACGGATCGCCGATCTCGACACGCTGATCAACGCCCAGCTCAACCTGGTGCTCCACGACCCGTCGTTCCAGGCCCTGGAAGCGTCCTGGCGTGGTTTGCACCAACTGGTGATGAACACCGAAACGGGCGAGTCCCTGAAATTGCGCCTGCTCAACGTCACCAAGGACGAATTGCAGAAGGACCTGGAGAAGGCCATCGACTTCGACCAGAGCGTACTGTTCAAAAAGGTCTACGAGGAAGAGTACGGCACCCTCGGCGGCAGCCCGTTCAGCCTGCTGATGGGCGACTACGAGTTCGGTCGCAACAGTGTCGATGTGAAGATGCTCACCAATCTGTCGGGTGTTGCGGCGGCGGCCCATGCGCCGTTTATCACGGCGGCCAGTCCGAAGCTGTTCGACCTCAAGACCTTCGCTGACCTGGGCGTGCCCCGCGACCTGAGCAAGGTCTTCGAAAGCGGCGCACTGATCGAGTGGAACGCGTTTCGCAAGACCGAGGACTCGCGCTATGTCGCCATGGTCCTGCCGCATTACCTGTCACGCCTGCCGTACGACCCGCTGAACAATCCGGTACCGGGGATGTCGACCTTTGTCGAGGACGTCAACACCACCGATGGGGCCGCGGCAGCAGCGGCGGCTATTGCAGCCGTTTCGGCGGCCAAAGCCTCTGGTGTGCAGCCTGAAAGCGCCGATGTCGATGCGCAGAAGATGGTCGAGCCCGACTCGGATAAGTTCCTCTGGGGCAACGCCGCCTGGCTGCTGACCCAGCGCATCACCGACGCCTTTGCGCATTACCGCTGGTGCGCCGCGATTCGCGGAACGGAAGGCGGTGGTACGGTCAGCGATTTGCCGGTGTACCAGTTCAATACCCAGGTCGGCGACCTGGCGATCAAGTGCCCCACCGAAGTGGCGATCACCGATCGCCGGGAAAAGGAACTCGACTCGCTGGGCTTCATCGCCCTGTGCCATCGCAAGAACAGCAATGTCGCGGTGTTTTTCGGTGGCCAGACCACCAACAAACCGCAGACCTACAACACCTTCGAGGCCAACGCGAACGCACGGATCTCCGGCATGCTGCCGTACATCCTGGCGGCCTCGCGCTTTGCCCATTACCTGAAGGTGATCTTGCGCGACAAGGTCGGCAGCTTCGCGACTCGCGACAACGTGCAGACCTACCTCAACAACTGGATCGCCGACTACGTGCTGATCAACGACAACGCCCCTCAGGAAATCAAGGCGCAGTACCCACTGCGTGAAGCCCGGGTGGATGTCAGCGATGTGCCTGGACGTCCCGGCAGCTACACCGCCACGGTGTTCTTGCGACCGCACTTCCAGCTCGAGGAGCTGACGGCTTCGATCCGCCTGGTCGCCGCGTTGCCGGCACCTGCCGCGGCCTGATCCATGCCATGCAGCCCGCCGTGACCCGGCGGGCCCTCCATTTCTGCTAGTCGTGCAAGGAATAACACCCCATGGATGCAATTATTCTCGACCTGGGCACCACGATCAAAGGCGACTCCCTGCTGGAAGGTTATGCCGACAAGATCGAAGTCATGTCCTACAGCCACAACGTGGCCATGCAAGTCACCAACGACGTCAGCAACTCGGAGCGTACCTCCGGCAAGCCGCATATCGGTGAGTTCACCCTGACCAAATTCGTCGACTCCGCCACCCCGAGCATCAATGAGTACTGCTGCGGCGGCAAGCCGATCGCCGAGGTCAAGGTCACCGTCGGCCGTAACGCCGCCGAGAGCAACGGCCAACTGATGCCATTCATTATCTACACCCTGACCAACGTGGTGGTCTCCAACGTCAGCGTCAGCGGCGGTGCCGGTGGCAAGCCGGTGGAAACCCTGTCGCTGAACTTCACCAAGATCAAATGGGAGCTGACCGCACAGAAAGACGACGGCACCAAGGAAGGCACGGCAGCCTCCACTTGGGACCTGGCGGCGAACAAACTCATCAAGGGTTGATCGCCTGTTTTCATCCGGCTGGAGATTTTCATGCGTGTTGCGCTGTTCGACCTCCTGGCGGGGGACACGGAGGACTACTTCGATGCCCATGATCCGCTGCGGATCGTCGAGTCCATTCGCCTTGAGCTGGAGCGCCTGCTCAATACTCGGCGCTCCGAACGGGTTCATGGGTTCGCCCCGACCATCATCGACTACGGGATGAGCGACTGGAGCACCCTGTATGCCGACCGCGAAGAGGATCATCACGTTCTGATTCGCGATATACGGGGTGCCATTACCCGTTTCGAACCGCGCCTGGCGCTGGAAGACGTCGATGTACAGGCGCTGCCGGGGCAACGTACCCGCATGACGGTGCGGGTGATGGGGCATGTCCGGGGCCTGGAAGCGGCTCCGAACATGTCGTTCGTCATGGAGCTGGGTGAAAGCGGCTTCGAGGTCAGGCATGAGTGATTCGATTGATGCCCGGCTGTTGGACTACTACCAGCGCGAGCTGACCTGGCTGCACCGCGCCAGCAGCGACTTCGTCAAGAACCATCCGCCCCTGGCCAAGAGTCTGAAGCTATCGTCCAGTGGCTCCCAGGACCCCCATGTCGAACGCCTGATCGAAAGCTTCGCCTTGCTCGCGGCGCGTTTGCAACGCCGTCTCGACGATGGTTACTCCGAATTCAGCGACGCTTTGCTGGAACAGCTGTATCCGATGGCGCTGCGGCCGATGCCGTCCTGCGCCATCGTGCAGTTCGGCCCGGACCCGAGCAAAGGCAGCCTGGCTGCCGGCTACCACCTGCCGCGTGGCACGCAGGTGTTCAAGGCTCCGGAGAAAGACCAACTCGACAGTCTGTATTTCCGCACCTGCGCCGATGTCACCCTATGGCCCCTGGAGGTCCAGGACGCCAGCCTGATCGAAGGCAGCGCCGCGCAGTTGCTCACCGGGATCACCAACGCCGAGGCGGCACTGCGCCTGGTGTTGAAATGCAATAGTGGAAAACCCTGGTCCGAATTGCCGATCCAGAACGTGCGCATTCACCTGGCGGGGCCCGCGGGCAATCGTTCCCAACTTTATGATCTGCTGGCCGCCCATAGCCTGGATATTGTCTGCGGCTTGCCCGGCAGCGTCGGACAGCCGCTCGGTGTCCGGCCATTACCGGCCGGCTATGACGATACCCAGCGGCTGTTGCCGGAGGAAGATGGCGTACACCCCGGGTTGCACTTGTTGGTGGAGTATTTTGCCTTCCCGGAGAAGTTTGCCTTTTTCGATCTCGCGCTGAAGGTCCCGCCACAGACCATGGATCTGCTTGAGGTCTATGTCGCCTTCGACCGAGCTCCCGAAAGCCGTATCAGCCTGCAACGCGAAGATATCGCCCTGGGCTGCACGCCGGTCATCAACCTGTTTGCCCGTACCGCCGAAACCCTGCGCCCGGACGGTACGCAAAGCGAGTATCGCCTGGTGGCTGATTCGCACCGTGACAACAGTGTCGAAATCCACAGCATCCGCAAACTGGTGGCCGGTACCGCCAAAGGTTACCAGAGCGTGCCGCCGTACTATGGCTACCAGCATGGGCAAGGGCATGACGGCCTGTTCTGGCACGCCAGGCGGATCAGCGCCCCCGGCCACTCGCGGGCCGGCACCGACATGATCCTGAGCCTGGTGGACAGCCAGTTCCAGCCCCGCTCTGCATCGCCCGACGAAACCTTTACCGCGCAGGTCTGGTGCACCAACCGGCATATGGCGCAAAACCTGTTGACCGGTAGCGCCTTGAAGTTCGAACGCAGCGGTCCGGTGGCCAGCATTGCCTTGCTGAGAAGCCCCACGCCGCAATCGCTGCCCGACCTGGAAGGGGCTTCACGCTGGCGCCTGATCTCGCAACTCAACCTCAATCATCTGTCGCTGACGGAAGGCCCCCATGCCCTGGAGGCCCTCAAGGAAATGCTGATTCTGCATAACCTGCGCGACGAACCCTCGGCTCGCTTGCAGATCAATGGCATTCTCTCGCTGAAAACCGAACGGGTTGTCGGCCGTGTCGGCAAGGATGCCTGGCGCGGCTGGCGCAACGGTCTGGAGGTTCATCTGGAGCTGGATCCGAGCAAGTTTTCCGGCAGCAGCCGGGTGCTGTTCTCCGGTGTGCTGGCGCACTTTTTCGCGCTGTATGCCAATGCCAACTGTTTTGTTCGCACCGTGCTGGTAGAGGGCGATAAGGAGATCAAGCAATGGAGTCCGAGCAGCAACCCCATCCTGGCTCTCTAGGCGCGCTGCTGCGCCAGGTACCCCAGCGTTTCGAATTGCTGCAAGCGTTGCTGATTCTGGAGCGCGAGCAGCACAATGCCGATTCACTGGGCACCGGTAGCGACCCCGAGCGAGAGGTGGTGCGCCTGCGCGGTCCGCTGTTGCCGGAGTTCGCGCCGAGCGAGATCAGCAGCCTGCGCCTGGTTCCCAATGCGCTCACGTCCGGGTCCCGGCTGACCTTGCACACCCAGGTGTTTGGCCTGGGTGGCCCGGACGGTCCGTTGCCCTATGCCTATCAGGAATGGTTGCAGCAGAGGGCCCGCAACCGCGATCACGGCACTGTCGCGTTTCTCGATCTGTTCCAGCACCGCTTGCTGAGCCTGATGTATCGGGTACAACAGCGCCAGCGAGTGGCCTTGCCTTACCGCAAGCCGGCCCACAGCCCGGTGTACGAGCAGCTGCGCGCCTTGTGCGGTCTGTCATCCAGCTCCGTGGAGCAGGTGACTGTGCTGCCGGAAAGAGCCCTGATTGCCCGTGCCGGACTGCTGGCCAACCGGCGGCGATCCCTGGCCGGGTTTCAAAACCTGCTCAGGCACTACTTCGATCTGCCCGTGCAACTGCACGGCTACCAGGGGGGCTGGCAACAGATTGCTTCCAGCGACCAGAGCGTGTTGGGCCGCCAGGGCCGTAACCTGACCCTGGGTCGCAACGCCTTGTGCGGTACACGGGTCTGGGATGAGCATGCCGGCATTCATATCCGCCTCGGCCCGCAGACGCCCAAAATGGCCGAGCGTTTCATGCCGCGCCAGGAGGCTCATCGGCAGTTGGCGGCGCTGGTGGCGTTCTATTTCGGTGCGCAGCTGCGGTGTACGGTGTCCGTGCACGTGACCAGCAGCGCGATATTGACGATTGGCCACAAGCAACCTACCGCACTGGGTCAGGGGACCCGACTGAACCATGTAGCGCGTACGGGGGATTTCCGGATCGACCTGCGTTTGCACGAAGAGGGAAGTGCCTGAGATGGAAATCGCCGTGCTGATCTCACGCTTGAACCACCAGTGCCGCGACGCCATGGAACGGGCCGCCCAGCGCAGTTGGCAGCGTAACCAGCACTTTGTCGAAATCGAACACCTGATGCTGGAACTGTTGGAGATCGAAGGCGGTGACCTGGCTTGCCTGCTGCCGGCGCTGGGCTTGGAGCGCGACCGCCTGGCGAGTGAGATCAATCTGGCCCTGGAGCTGTTCAAGACCGGCAACACCCGCACACCGACGCTGTCCAAACAGTTGCTGTCCCTGATCGAGGACGCCGTGGTCCAGGCCAGCGTGTTCGGCGCCACCGGTGTGCGCTCCGGGCTGCTGTTACTGGCGCTGCTTGACCGTGACGAGTATCGGGCCCTGCTGCAAGGCAGCATTCCGTCATTACTCGGTATTGCCCGCGATCCGTTGCGCACTCAGTTCATCGCCTTGACCGAGCACTCCTGCGAAACCGGCCTGCCTGCCCGCCCCGGGAAAGCTTCGTCGCGAGCCGGCGGTGCTGACGCTTCATTGCTTGAGCAATACACCCAGGACCTGACGGAGGACGCCCGCCAGGGGCGCATCGACCCGATCATCGGGCGCGATGCGGAGATCCGCCAGTGCATCGACATCCTCCTGCGCCGTCGGCAGAACAACCCGATCCTGGTAGGCGCTCCCGGGGTCGGCAAAACTGCCGTGGTCGAGGGCCTGGCGCTGCGCATTGCCCAGGGTGATGTGCCGCCACCGTTGCAGGAAGTCAGCTTGCGAGTACTGGACCTGGGACTGCTGCAAGCCGGAGCCGGGGTCAAGGGGGAGTTCGAACAGCGCCTCAAGGGCGTGATCGAAGGCGTCCGTAATGCCGCCGGCAAGATCATCCTGTTTATCGACGAGGCCCATACGCTGATCGGTGCCGGCGCCGCTGAAGGGCAAAACGATGCGGCCAATCTGCTCAAGCCGGCGTTGGCCCGTGGTGAACTACGGACACTGGCCGCCACCACCTGGCTTGAGTACAAGAAATACTTCGAGAAAGACCCGGCACTGACGCGACGCTTCCAGCTGGTCCAGGTCGAGGAACCGGACGAACAGACCGCTGTGCAGATGTTACGCGCCGTGGCCGGCAAGCTGGAGCAGCACCATGGTGTCGAAGTGCTGGACGCGGCGATCCAGGATGCGGTGAAACTCAGCCAGCGCTACATCTCCGGGCGGCAACTGCCGGACAAGGCCATCAGCGTGCTCGACACCGCCTGTGCCCGGGTCGCGCTGGCCCAGCACGACGTACCACCGGCCCTGGAAAGCCTGCGGCATCGCCAGGCGGCGACGCTCGACGAACTGCAACGCCTGCGCCGCGAACAAGCCATCGGGCATGATCATGACCAGCGCATCCGGCCGCTCGAACTGCAGGAGCATGAGGACCGCCAGGCCATCGTCGAACTGGAAACCCGTTGGCACAAGGAGCGTGAGGCGGTGACCGAGTTGCTCAGGGCTCGTCGCGAAATGCTCACGCTCAACGAACGTGTCGATCCGAACCATGATGATGAGGAACTGGACAACCGCCTTGAACAACTGGCGAACGAGCTGGTGCGCCTGGAAAGCGGCCTGAACGCGATTCGCGAGGACGATCCGCTGGTCCCGGAACAGGTCGACTCGAAAGTCGTCGCCGCGGTGATTGCTGCCTGGACCGGCATTCCGCAAGGCAAGGTGCTTGCCGACGAAGCCTATGCCTTGCGCACCCTGGCCGAACGCCTCGGCCAGCGGGTGATGGGGCAGGGACCGGCCCTCGGGGCCATCGCCCAACGACTGCAAGCCTATCGCGCCGGTCTCACCGACCCGCAAAAGCCGGTCGGGGTGTTCCTGCTGCTGGGGCCCACCGGCGTGGGCAAGACCGAAACCGCCTATGCCCTGGCCGATGCGTTGTACGGTGGCGAGCGCAACCTGATCAGCATCAACCTCTCCGAATACCAGGAAGCCCATACCGTCAGCCAGCTCAAGGGCGCGCCGCCGGGCTACGTCGGTTATGGCAGCGGCGGCGTGCTGACCGAAGCGGTGCGGCGCAAGCCCTACAGCGTGGTCTTGCTCGACGAAATCGAAAAAGCCCATCCGGACGTGCTCGAAGCCTTCTACAACGTGTTCGACAAAGGCCTTATGGAAGACGGCAGCGGCCTGGTGGTCGACTTCAAGAACACCGTGATGCTGGCGACCAGTAACGTCGGCGCCGAGCTGATTCTCGACGGCACCGCCGAGCAAGCAACCGCCGAGGCCTTCAACCAACAGTTGCACACTGTGCTGTTGCAAGCGTTTCGCCCGGCCTTTCTGGCGCGCATGACCGTGGTACCGTATCGCGCCCTTGATGAGGCGACCCTGGAAGGGATTGTCCTGGCCAAGCTGGAGAAGCTGCGCGCGCGTTACCTGGCGGCCACCGGCAAGCGTTTCGACTACGACGACGGCATCGTCAAGGCCGTGCTGGCCCGTTGCAGTACAGCCGGCGCGCGGGATGTGGAACATGTACTGATGGAGCAGGTGGCAGGGCAACTGGCGCAATGGGTGCTGGAATGAACACAGGTAGTCAAAGATGATCTTCAAGGAAAACCATGCCCCGTCCCACTGATACCAACACCACGCTGTCATTGAGCGGTGCGGTCATGGCACCGTTGTTCCCCGAAACCCTGAGCGGTGAAGAGTCCCTGAATCAGCTAAGCGAGTTCAGCGTCACCGGCTACACCACCGAGATATTAGCCATGGCCAGCGCCGTGGCCACCCATGTGACCCTGACCCTGCATAACGACGCGCAACAGCGTGCCGTGGATGGGCTTTGTGCGCAGATTCGCCAGTTACCGGCCGATGCCACCGCCGAGCGTTATAGTCTGCAATTGCGCCCCTGGCTTTGGTGGTTGACCCTGGCCAGCAACAACCGGGTGTACCAGAACCTGCCCACCAGCGACATCGTCACCAGTATCTTCAAGGCCCATGGTTTCAGCGATTACGAGTTGAAGCTTTCCGGCAGCTACGAACCGCGCGAATACTGCATCCAGTACGGCGAAACCGATTTCGCCTTTGTCTGCCGGTTGCTGGAGGAGGAGGGTATCTTCTGGTTTTTCAGCCATGCCGAAGGACGGCATACCCTGATACTGGCGGACAGCAACAGCGCCTTTGCCGCCTGCCCGAATGGTGCCAGCATCGCCTATCTCGGCCAGCAGATCGGCAATCGGGAATTGCAGGGCATTCGTTCGGCGCAAATCAGCCAACAAGCGGTGTCCGGGGTCTACAGTGCCACCGACTATCAGTTCGTCACCCCCACCACTTCGTTGTATGGCCGGGCCGAAGCCGAGTCGGGGCCGCTGTCGGTCTATGAGCACCCCGGTGGCTACACCGCCAAGGCGCGGGGCGATGCCCTGGGTAAACAGCGTATGGACGCCTTGCGTACCCAGGCGCAACGGCTGATCGGTGAAAGCGATTGCCGCTGGTTGCAACCCGGCTATACCTTCACCCTGACTGGGCATGACGACAAGGCCGTGAACATCGAATGGCTGCTGACCTCGGTCAGCCATGAGGCCAGCCACAAACACTACCGCAATCGCTTCGAGGCGATTCCCAAGAGCGTCAACTACCGCCCCCTGCGCCTGACCCCGAAGCCGACCATGCATACCCAGACCGCCAGGGTGGTGGGCAAGGACGGTGAGGACATCTGGACCGACGAGTATGGACGGATAAAGATCCAGTTCACCTGGGACCGACAGGGCGAAAAGAACGAGAACAGTTCGTGCTGGGTCCGTGTCGCCCAGGGCTGGACCGGCAAGGGCTTCGGCATGCAGTTTATTCCGCGTATCGGCCAGGAAGTGGTGGTGACCTTTATCGACGGCGACCCGGACCGACCGCTGGTCACTGCCTGTATCTACAACGGCGAAAACACGCTGCCGTATGCCTTGCCGGCGAACCAGACCCAGTCCGGGATCAAGACCCAGTCCTCCAAGGGCGGAGGGGGCTTCAACGAACTGCGTTTCGAAGACAAGAAAGACGGCGAGGAAGTCTTTCTCCAGGCACAGAAGGATCTCAAGTTCAATGTACTCAACGACACCACCGCCACCGTTGGCCATGACGAAACCCTCACGGTGCAGAACGCCCGGACACGTACAGTCAAGGAAGGCGATGAAACCGTCACCCTGGAAAAGGGCAAACGTACAGTGACCCTGCAGACCGGCAGCGACACCCTCGACGTCAAGGGTGATCGCACGCTCAAGGTCGGTGGCGACCAGACCCACACCACCAGTGGCAACTACAGCCACACGGTGAGCGGTAACTACCAACTGACCGTGGACGGAAACCTGACCATCAAGGTGACCGGCACTTTGACCTTGCAAAGTGCCGGCGACTTCACTGCCAAGAGCGACGCCAATCTCAGTGCCAAGGCCGGTATGGCCCTGAGCAACCAGGCCGGAACAGCCTTGAGCAACAAGGCCGGGACGTCATTGGAAAACAAGGCTGGCACCACGCTGACCAACGACGCCGGCGTCAGCCTGATGAACAAGGGGGGGGCCGAGCAGACCGTGGACGGCGGCGCGATGCTGACCATCAAGGGCGGCCTGGTCAAGGTCAATTGAGGAAGGCATATGGACAAACCAGCCAAGGTGGAAGTCGTCAGCGGCGACAGCCAGCTCAACGCCACCCTGATCGGCGGCCAGTTGGAAGGCCCGGCGCGGGTGACCGAGAGTGGTCGCCCGCAGGCGGTGCTCAGTTATAGCCAGGGAACGCTGGAGGGGCCGATGGTCATTTATCACCCCAACGGCCAACCTTCGGCGCGGCTGAATTTTCGCAAGAACAAACTCGACGGTCAGGCGCTGTTCCATAACCCGCAAGGCGCCTTGATCCGCGAAGCGCAGTACCGCGCAGGATTGCTGCACGGGCAGGTCCTCAGTTACTTCGAAGACGGCACGCTGGCGTCTCGCGAACACTATCAGCAGGGACAATTGCAGGGGCTTTACCAGCGGTTCCATGGCAATGGCCAACTGGCGGCGCGCATTGAATATGACAAGGGCCAGCCATTGGACGGCGCGCAATCCTATGCCGCGGATGGGCGTCCGCTGGATGAGTCGGGAAAACCCATGGCGCGTTGGAAGGCCTGGTGGTTGAAATGGCGGCAGCCGCCCGATGCCTGATCAGGGAATCAGCATCTGCACCTGGCCCGGGAAGACGATCTTGATCACCCCGGCCCAGTTGCACATCAACGTGCTGTTGGCATCCAGCGCCGGCATCGGCCCCAGCAGCATGGTCGGTGCGCCGCCAGGTATCCACGGGGCAACGGTCACGGGAATACAGGGCATCGGCACGAGCACCCCGAGTGCCGCCGCCGTAGCAGCCACCACCATGGGGTTGGCCAGGCTCTGGCACATGCCGAAGGGCATGATGTTGACCAGCGGAATATGGTCCATCAGGTTGGCCGCGGGCATACCGGACACCAGGGTGCGGTTCTGCGGCAGCACGTTGAGCACACCAGGCGCCAGACCGAAGGTGCATTGCAGGGTGGCGCCGGAACAGACTTGGGGACAGCCCATGTAAAACCCCCTATGACGGATGCCGAGTATAGGTTCGTGGGTTTGCACACAACAAGCGCACAAACCCGAAACAATAAAGGCAAGGAAGAGTCAGGCTGATCTGGCCAGCAGCTCAAGGCCCATTTTCAAGATCGGTACCGCGACGCAGATGAAGATAAGGCCGAACTGCCATCGCAGGATTTTGTTCTGCGATTCCAATCCCGAAATGGACGAGCGAAGATCGGCACCTTGCTCCTTGATCAGAGCCCGCAGTTCCACGCCTTGCTCCCTGATGGCTGACCCCAGCTGCGAGATGGACGCGTTCAGGTGCGTCTCGGTTTGCAGCACGTCAGATTTTGACGCGAGATTTTCCACATCGGCCTCCCAGGCATCTACAACTGCCTTGGCCTTGTTCGCCGGAATGGTGGCAGCGGTCAGTGCGTCGTATAAGGTAAGCGATAGTTTCATCATGCCTCCTGCAATTGACAAGTGACCGGAGACATCCTCATGACGGCGGCCCCAAGGGGTTATAGCCATCATCAACATAGCCGTCCTGGCCGAGTGCTGTGAACAACAGCGATCCTGTCCATATGCTCGACTAAACCTGCCGGGAGAGATAGTCGGACATTTCTTGGAGGTACGTAGGCTAGAGAGTCGCATGAGGACGCATTCAGGAACGCCCCCGAACAGATGTTGTACTGCATGACTCAAGCGCCTGAAAACGGGGCGCTTTTGCTCCCCGTTCCGGTGTCAGGCACTCATGCACTCAGTGCGGCGCACGATGAATCGTCTTGAGCAGATCTTCAGGACTGATATGACCGACGACTTGCTGCACGCCGCTGCCCGGTAGCGGCAGATCAAGGATATGGCCCTTGATCTTGCCGACTACGTGCATCTCGCAAGGCTTGCAGTCGAACTTCAGCGTCAGCACTTCATCACCATGGATCAATTGCATCGGCGCGACCTTGGTGCGCACGCCAGTCACACCCTTGGCCTGCTTGGGGCAGAGGTTGAAGGAGAAGCGCAGGCAGTGCTTGGTGATCATCACCGGCACTTCGCCGGTCTCCTCGTGCGCCTCGAAGGCCGCATCGATCAGCTTGACGCCATGGCGGTGATAAAAGTCGCGGGCCTTCTGGTTGTAGACGTTGGCCAGGAACGACAGGTGCGAGTCCGGGTACACCGGCGGCGGCGTGGTCTCGGCCTTGCGGCCGCCGCGTGGGTGCGCGGCAATACGAGCCACGGTCAGCGCTTCGATCACTTCGCGGCGCAAGGTCTTGAGCTGCGAATTAGGGATGAAATACGCCTGCGGCGCATCCAGCTTGACACTCGTGGCGTGGTACTGAGTGGTGCCCAGTTGACCGAGCAGATCCTGCAGTTGCTCCAGGGCCTGTTCCGGTTTGTTGGCCAGGCCGAACGGACCGTCCAGGGCGACGCTGGCACTGATGCCTTCTTCGCTGCTAGCGGTCAGTTCCAGGCAATCCTCGCGCAGACGGGCGACCCAGGAAAGACCAATCCGGCGCTCAGCGGAGGTCTTGAGCAGGGCCTGTTGCCAGTTGTGGTCCAGGTTACGGTTCAGCGGGTGGTTCGGCCGCAGGCTGTGCAACCCTGCGGGCATTTCATTGGGCTCGACGCGGTAGCGGTAGCGTTTCTCGCCGTCGACCTCAAACTCGCCCTTGGCCTCGGCGATATTGGCGCGGAAGCCCACCACCTCGCGTTTGACCTGCACATTGAGCCCGTCGCCATTGGACAGCGGCTCATGGGTCAGCACCAGCATATCGCGCTTGCCGACTTTCTCTACCGTACCCACCGGCAAGCCGGTGAAGGTTGGCGTGTCGAAGGCGCCAATATCGATCTTGCGGTCGCTGACAAAGTAGTCGGTGCTGCCGCGATGGAAGGTTTTTTCCGGATCGGGGAGGAAGAAGTGCGCGGTACGGCCGCTGGAAGCACGAGCCAGGTCCGGGCGGTCTTCGAGGACATCGTCCAGGCGTTGGCGGTAGTAGGCCGTGATGTTCTTCACATAGCCCATGTCCTTGTAGCGCCCCTCGATCTTGAACGAGCGTACGCCGGCCTCCACCAGGGCGCGAATATTGGCGCTCTGGTTGTTGTCTTTCATCGACAGCAGGTGTTTTTCAAAGGCAACCACACGGCCCTGATCATCTTTCAGGGTGTAGGGCAGGCGGCACGCCTGGGAACAGTCGCCACGGTTGGCGCTACGGCCATTCTGCGCGTGGGAGATATTGCACTGGCCGGAGAACGCCACGCATAGCGCGCCGTGGATAAAGAACTCGATTGCCGCATCGGTCTCATCGGCGATGGCGCGGATCTCTTGCAGGTTCAGCTCACGGGCCAGTACCAGTTGCGAGAAGCCGGCCTGGTCAAGGAACTTCGCCCGCGCCAGGGTACGGATATCGGTCTGGGTGCTGGCATGCAGCTCGATCGGCGGGATATCCAGCTCCATCACGCCCAGGTCCTGGACGATCAGCGCGTCGACGCCGGCATCGTAGAGCTGATGGATCAGCTTGCGCGCCGGCTCCAGCTCGTTGTCGTGCAGGATCGTATTGAGGGTGGTGAACACCCGCGCATGGTAACGCCGGGCGAACTCCACCAATTCGGCGATATCGCTCACCTCGTTGCAGGCGTTGTGGCGCGCGCCGAAGCTTGGGCCACCGATATACACCGCATCCGCACCATGCAGGATGGCTTCGCGGGCAATGGCCACGTCGCGGGCGGGGCTGAGCAATTCCAGGTGATGCTTGGGTAGGGACATGTTTTTTAGTCAGGCTTCACGGTCAAGGCGTGCATTGTAGCGGCGAAATGCCTGACCGGCACTCGTATACTGCCGATCGGCGACCGCGCGCGGAGCGGGATCGCCAGCCAGGGCCGCGGACTCAGCCCTTGGCGGCCATCGCGGTGACTTCCACGCGCATGCCTTCAACCGCCAGGGCGGCCACGCCTACGGCGGCGCGCACTGGCCAGGGCTTGGCGAAGAAGCGTTTGTAGACTTCGTTGAAAGCAGGGCGGTCGGCGATATCGGTGAGGTAGATGGTCAGGTGCAGAACCCGGTCCATGGAACTGCCGGCGCGCTCCAGCGCCACCTTGAGCGCCTGCAGGGTGCATTCGCTCTGCAGGGTGATGTCGCCCAGCTCCAGGCTGCCGTCGGCGTGGGTGGGGATCTGAGTGGAGACCAGCAGGCCGCCGAAACCGGCAACGTCGGAGGAGATGGAGTCCGCGTCGGGATCGGGGAGGAAGGCGATGTCGTGATTGGCCATGAAGATCTCTTGCTTGAGGTGGGATAGGCGGATTATGCCGACTTGCTCGGCCACTCCGCCATCCGCCTGGCGTTATCGACTTCGTTCAAGCCGGCTGCGCACCGAGGTCAGGTAGTCCACACGGTATTGGCGCAAAATGTAGTCTTGGAAATTCTCCTGTTCCAAGTCTTTCCAGGCAAATTTCTTGGCGTCACCCGAGCGTTCGGTGGCGTCCACCAACATGTGCGTGTCAAAGGCGAAATTGGCCTCGGTCATGGGTTCATAGCCATATCGCAACATGAACTCCTTCGCCAGGGTCTCGATAATTTCGATCTCCCGGGTTTTCAGTTGCCCTTTGAATTTATCAATATTTGTGGTGATCGGCGAAAAGCAGTTGGATGACCAAAGCGCCGACATTTTTGAAATCTGCCTGGCCTCCTGCGACTCGGAGATATCGAGCATTTTATCGAGAAATTCAATGTCGAAAAAATTGCAGATCTGCCTGAGCGTAGTTTCTTCATCCAGCAGAAAGTCTTCATAGCGGATGGTCAATACGCGCTCTGGGTAGCGCTCGATCAAGGATTGCGCCGCGCGATGCGCCGCCACCCATGTTTGTGCATTGATCAAGGTATCAAAGTCATGAATGATCGCGCGATTCATCGAGGCGACCTGAGCCCGCGGGTCTCGTACAACATTGAGCAGCAGCATCTGCGGGAAAAGCTCCATGAGCTCATGGGCGTAGTGCACATCGTCGAGAGATTTGTCCATCACCACGCTGGCTTCATGCTGTTCAGCGGCGCATAGCAGCAGCTCCCAGGCAATTCGATGCACGCTGCGCGGCTCGTGGCGGACTCTCTCGAAAATATCGACCGGATCGAAGGCGCTACCCGGCCATTTGACAACGCTTGCTGCCTGCAGGCCGACAACATCGACCACCATGCGAAAATAAGCATTGTCATCGGCAATATCACCGTACAGGGGGACAATCGGCATGAAGTCAGCGAGGTGCAGTGGATAAGGTGAATAGAACTGTGGATTAAGATTGAGCCGTAGCCGCAATGCGTGACTGCCGCAGCGCCGCAACGGGATCATCAATACGGGCCGCGGACGCGCGTTACCTTGGGTCACAGGTTTTTGAGTGACGTTCACATGGTTCTCCTTTGAACACGGCAAGCTCAACAGACGGGGAAGGTATTGAACTGACACAACACTTTTGCGGTTCAGGATTCATGAAGGAGAGAGGCGGGGACATAGCCTAGCTCGACCAAGGTGGAAATGATCAACTCCACTGCCTGGGCCGCACTGAAGCAGGCGGTATCAATACGTAAGTCAGGACACAGTGGTGCTTCGTAGGGCGCGTCAATACCGGTCATTCCCGGTAGCTTCCCGGCCCGCGCTTTGGCATACAACCCCTTTCGGTCACGCTTCTCACAGACGTCCAAATCCGCAGCTATGTAGATCTCGAAAAAGGCCGTCTTGTGTGACATGGCCAACTCTCGACAGACCTGGCGTGTGCTCGCATAGGGGGAAATACACGCGCATATTGCAACACCACCGGCTCGGGCGATTTCGGTCGCCACAAAACCAATGCGCTCGATATTGGCCTCACGGTCCTCTTTTGAAAATCCGAGTCCCCTGGAAAGGCTATGCCGGACAACATCGCCATCCAGCAAGCTGATGGTTCGTCTACCGTCTTCGCGCAAGCGCACGGCAACGCCATTGGCAATCGTCGATTTGCCGGCGCCAGACAGTCCTGTAAAGAACAGCACAAAACCTTGTTGTTGTTTCGGACGATATGACTGACGCAGTTCGGCGACGATATCGGGGGTACTGAACCAGTCGGGAATTTCGGCGCCGCTGGCCAGTTTTTCTCTCACGGCGGTTCCCGACAAGCTCAGCACGGTGGCGCCCGCTGGCACCTCTGAGGCAGCGACATAACGCCGCTCCTCTTTGAGATATAACATTTCCTCAAAGGCAAGAATGTTCAGGCCGATTTCTTGCGCATGGGCCAACGCCAGCTCCTGGGCCGCATAAGGGGAGTAAAACGCGTTGCCGTGCTTGTCGTTGCCGGGGCCGGCGTGATCACGCCCAACGATAAAATGCGTCGCACCGAAGTTCTTGCGAATCAGGGCGTGCCAAACGGCTTCGCGGGGACCGCCCATGCGCATGGCCAGCGGCAGTAATGACAGCAAGACGGCATCGGCGGCATAAGACTTCAAGGCATGTTTGTAACACCTGACACGGGTGTAATAATCGATGTCATCCGGTTTGGTCAGCCCTACCACCGGCTGTAGCAACAACGCCGCATTGGCCTGTTTCATGGCGCGAAGGGTCAATTCGACATGGGCACAATGCATCGGATTACGTGTTTGAAAGGCAACGACTGCCTCCCAGCCACGACGAGCTATTTCATGTTTGACTTGCTTGGGGGACAAGCGCAAATCAGCAAAATCGTAATGCGTCACCGATTCAATTTTTTTAATGACGCCGCCGACATTAAACGCATGTTGACGATACAAGGCTGCCACACCGGGATGGCCCTGGTCCTGGGTGCCGAAAACCTGCAGCGCCTCGATGTGATGGTCCGGTTGATAGATTGAGTCAATGGCCAGCACGGCCAATGTGACGCCTTCCGGATCACGTAGCGCCAGCTCTCCACCGGGTGCTAGCTGATCAGCCAATGCTTGCGGGATGTCCAAGGTGATGGGCATTGGCCAAAGGGCACCCGAGCTCAGTCTCATGTGGTGAACAACGCTGAGATAATCTTCTACGCCGAGGAAACCCGTCAGTGGCGAAAAGGCCTCGTTAGCCAGCAGCTCCAGGTCACAGAGTTGTCTTGCGGATAGCACCCAGAAAGGCAGGGAGGACACGTTATGTTTTTCTGTGTAGTTCTCCACAATAAAGCGCCCCTCTGTATTCGATTCGACCCAGTTTAGAGCGCACCAAAATCAGGATGCGCGCACAATAAAATCAAAGAGTTGAATGCGAATTAACGGCGCTTTTCGAAAAATTCTTGGGGGTGAGCAAGCTCGATTGCTTCAGCGTCCTTGCGCATGCTTTCATTTCCTTATATGGATATAGCGTTATGTATGCCGAAGTAAAGAATGATATCAAAGCGCTGTCAATGCCGGGTATAGAACAAAACGGACTTGATGTTTTTTATTCTGGGTATTAACACCGGCTGGACGCGACTGACTGATCGCCGGCCCTCACTCATTCTGTGGATCGAACAGCTTGTCCTTGATAAGCAGGGCGGGAATCACTCCGCAGATAAAATACGCGGCGCCCATCACCAGGAAGCCCATCCCGATGGATACCTGAGTCGCCAGGAAACCGATCGCCGCCGGGGCGATGGCCGCGCCGATCCGGCCAATATTGTAGGCACCGCCTACGGCGCTTCCACGGTACTTCGCTTCAAAACTCTCAGTCATGTAGGTGGCGTTGACGCCGTAGGGAATGCCATACAGGAAGCCAAAGACAACCAGCATCCAGAGGATCTGATCGGGGCTGTGATAGATAACGATCACCGGAAGGAAGACCGCGGTTCCCAGTGCACCGAATGAAAATACGCAGCGCCGGCCCAACCAGTCGGAGGCCACGCCGGCAAGGACTTTACCGAAAATCATGGCCGCGTATGTCCCGACCAGGTAAGCGGTCATGGCTTTGAAGTTCAGGCCCATTTCCGTTTCGAGGTAGGAGGGCAGCCAGTTGTTGACGCCGTAGTAGCCAAATTGCAGGAAACCCGCCGTCAGTGCCCAGAGTGTGAACATCCTGCGCGCCTTGGCGTCGGCAAGGATTTGCTTGAAGACACCTTGCGCCGGGACACGTTTACCGGGGCCGGATACGCCATGATCGCGGCTCGACTTACTGGCCCTGGCCGCAACCCACGCCGCCGGTTCAGGGACCAGCCGCTGCATCAGGATCGCCAGGATCACTGGAACGATTGCCACGTAGAACAGGCATCTCCAGCCATAGTCAGGTAACAGCCATCCAGCCAACAAGGTCGCAACGATGTAGCCCACCGACCAACCGGCTTGCAGCGTTCCCAGCACGGTGGTGCGATAACGTGTGGGAACGTATTCGGCCATCAGCGTATTACACGCGACGTACAGCGCGCCCAGCCCAAGGGAGGCGACAAATCGGGCAATGGCGAATTGCGCATAGCTGTGGGTGAGCCCCAGCAGCGCCGTACCCAGCGAGAACAGGGTGATGGTCCAGACCACCGTACGCACACGTCCGAACTTGTCACAGGCCCAGCCGCCGTAAATACCGCCCAATGCCATGCCCGCCAGTGTCACGCTACCCAGGCTGCCGGCCTGGACGTTGGTCAGGCCGAACTCGGCTTTCAGACTGGTCAGGCTATAGGACAGCAGCATCAGGTCGGCGCCATCGATCAGCAGGCCGAGAAAACAGAATACGAAAACGATGATCCAGGTATTACTACGCTCAAGCGCTGCCGCACGCGCCGGGTATGCCGTGTTGTCCATTCGGGGTGACCTATTGTAGTTATTTGAAAGGCACTCTCGCGGCCTGGACCAGGCGAGAGCTAAACGAATGAGTGTGCTCGGTGCCTATCCTTGACTCGCTCGGGTCAGGAAGATGCCTCGCGGATCATGTTGCGGGCGATGACGATCTGCTGGATTTGCGTGGTGCCTTCATAGATGCGGAACAAGCGTACATCCCGGTAGAAACGCTCGATCGCGTACTCACTGACATACCCCGCGCCGCCATGGATTTGCACGCAGCGGTCGGCGACCCGGCCGCACATTTCAGTGGCAAACATCTTCGAACAGGAAGCCTCGGTGCTGACGTTAAGGCCTTCGTCACGCTTGCGAGCGGCATCAAGCACCATGCATTTCGCCGCGTAAATCTCCGCCTTGCTGTCGGCCAGCATCGCCTGAATCAACTGGAACTCAGCGATGGGTTGACCAAACTGTTTGCGCTCAAGGGCGTATTGCAGCGCATCGGCGAGCATTCGTTCCGCGGCGCCAACGCTTAAAGCCGCAATATGAAGCCGCCCCTTATCCAAGACCTTCATGGCGGTCTTGAAGCCGACGCCCTCTACACCACCTATCAGTTGGCTGGCTGGAACCCGCACATCTTCGAAGATCACATCGCAGGTATGGGCGCCTTTCTGGCCCATCTTGTGATCGGGTTTACCCAACGACAGCCCCGCTGTTTCCCGCTCGACAATAAAGGCGCTGATACCGCCGGCGCCTTTGATTTCCGCGCTGGTCCTGGCCATCACCGTGTAGATACCGGCTTCCGGGGCATTGGTGATAAAACGCTTGGTGCCACGGATCACGTAATGATCGCCGTCGCGTACCGCGAAGGTCTTCAGCGAAGCGGCATCCGATCCTGCATCCGGCTCAGTGAGACAGAAGGAGGAAAGCAGTTCACCGCTGGCAAGCCTTGGCAGATAGTCATTTTTCTGCTCGTCGGTACCGTCGAGCAGAATGCCAATCGAGCCAATCCCATTGTTGGTTCCGATGTAGGAACGAAATGCTGGAGAGGTGCGTCCCAGCTCGAAGGCAATGGAGACTTCTTCCTCCATGGTTACTCCCAGGCCACCGTACTCCTCAGGAATGGTCAGGCCGAAAAGCCCCATCTCACGCATCTGATCGACGATATCGGCCGGTATGGAATCCGTTTCTTCAACCTCGGTTTCTCGTGGAATCAACTCCCCGCTGACAAAAGCGCTGATCGAGTCCAGCAGGATTTGAAGGGTTTCCGCATCGCGGATCATATGCACTCCTCGGGCTCTGGGGCCCGCTTGCCCAACCATTGTGGTTTTGTCCAGAAATGACCCGCGTAACCGCAGTGCCAACCATTGGCCCCGGCTCGCGTCGCTCACCTGTTGCTCAAAAGGTTAAGGCTGAAGCGCGAAGAAAATCAACATAATAAAATTAGATTCCGCACAGCGGTATTTTACAATCATGTAAACGCTCCGGCACGGACGCTGTTCGTTGCTTCGACGCGGCCGTTTTTCCAGTTCCAGGTTTACACGATGGAGTTTTTCGCCCTATTATTTTATCAATCAGTATTAAATACCGCACTGCGAAATAAATTCAATAGGAGCAGGCATGAACACACCAGAGGACGCTCTCGTCCAGGTTGAACGGACACAAAACGGCGTCGCCGTTGTGCGGATCCATCGGCCGGAGTCAAAAAATGCGCTGAATGGGGCGGTTCGCGAGCAGTTGGCGTTGCACTTCAGCGAGTTGGGGCGCGATACCGAGGTTCGCGTCATTGTCCTCACCGGAAGCCCCAGCTGTTTCGTTGCCGGGGCGGATATTCGGGAGTTTGCATCGGCGGGCCCGATCGACATGTATCTGCGCCACACGGAGCGTTTGTGGGAAGCCATCAGCCGTTGTCCCAAGCCTGTGATCGCCGCGGTGAACGGCTTTGCGCTTGGCGGCGGATGTGAGCTTGCCATGCACTGCGACATCATCGTCGCCGGTGAGTCCGCCAGTTTTGCCCAGCCAGAGGTAAAACTCGGCTTGATGCCCGGGGCGGGTGGTACGCAGCGCTTGATTCGCGCCGTTGGAAAATTCCAGGCCATGCGCATCGCCTTGACCGGTTGCCTGGTGAAGGCACCTGAGGCCTTGGCCATGGGCCTGATCAGCGAGCTGGTGAGCGACGAACAAACGCTTCCTCGGGCGATGGAACTGGCGACACAGATCGCCGCGCTGCCACCGTTGGCGGTGGCTCAAATCAAGGAAGTCATGTTGGCCGGCGCCGACCTGTCCCTGGAGAGCGCGCTGACCCTGGAGCGCAAGGCCTTTCAATTGCTGTTTGCGTCCAGGGATCAAAAAGAAGGCGCCTCGGCGTTCCTGGAAAAACGCAAAGCTGAGTTTGTTGGAGCATGAGCATGACGCAAACCCTTCAATCAATGGCCGTCGTCGGCACCGGCGTGATGGGGGCGGGGATTGCCCAGATCGCCGTGCAAGCCGGCCTGCAAGTCGCGCTCTTCGATGCTCGCTCCGGTGCGGCCGCTGCCGCACGCGTGCAACTGGGTGAAACCTTTGAGCAGTTGGTCGGCAAGGGCAAGATCAGTCAGGCGGATGCGACTGCGGCAATGAGCCGGCTGCGTGTCGAGACGGAACTGGTCGCACTCGCCGACTGCGACCTGGTGATTGAAGCCATTATCGAGAAGCTCGACGCCAAGCAAAATCTGCTCAGAGAGCTGGAGACGGTCGTGACGGCAAAGTGCATCCTCGCGACCAACACCTCGTCGTTATCGGTCACCCGTATTGCCAGTGCCTGCCAGCATCCGGAGCGGGTGGCTGGCTTCCACTTCTTCAATCCGGTCCCCTTGATGAAAGTGGTCGAGGTCATCGACGGCCTGGCAACCGACCCGCATATCGGCGACAGGTTGCAGGCACTGGCCACACAGATGGGGCATCGCGGCATTCGTGCCAAGGACACACCTGGCTTCATCATCAACCATGCCGGTCGTGCGTACGGTACCGAGGCGTTGCAGATGCTGAAGGAGGGTGTCGCGGCGCCCGCTGATATCGATCGCATCCTGCGCGAGGGCATGGGCTTTCGAATGGGGCCGTTCGAGCTGTTCGACCTGACCGCCCTGGATGTGTCCCACCCGGTCATTGAGTCGATCTACGGCCAGTTTTATGAGGATCCTCGCTATCGTCCTTCGGCGCAGATGCAGCGGATGCTCGAGGCTGGCTTTGTCGGACGAAAAGTCGGCCGTGGCTTCTATCGTTATGCAAACGGCCAGCTTGCCCAGCCGCGGCCCCGTCAAGAGGTTCCCGCCGTACAGACCATCCCGCCCATTTGGCTGGGGACAGAAACAGAAGAGGACAGAGTCGCGTTGGTGAGCCTGCTGAATCAGCTGGGCGCCGAGGTTGAGTTCGCGGTTCGGCCGTCAGCCCATGCGCTCTGCCTGCTCGCGCCTTACGGTATTGATGCGGCCCAGGCTTCGCTGCAGTTCGATACCGATCCCACTCGCACGTTATGCATCGACCTGTTGGTCGACCTGAAACGACACAGGACGCTGATGCCAACGACCGCAACGGCACCCAGCGTCCTGGCCGCCGGGCACTCATTGTTGGCCAGAGACGGGGTAGGGGTGACAGTCATTCAAGACAGTGTCGGCTTCGTGGCACAGCGGGTCATGGCCATGATCGTCAACCTGGCGGGGGAAATTGTTCAACAGCAAATCACCACGGTCGACGACCTGGAGGAGGGTGTTCGTCGCGGTCTGGGCTATCCACTGGGCCCTTTGACCTGGGGTGATGAGCTGGGCGCCAAGCGAGTGCTACATATCCTCAAGCGGATGGCCGATCTCACCGCGGACCCGCGTTACCGCCCAGGGCTCTGGCTGCGTCGACGAGCCGGGCTTGGTCTGTCTTTGCGGACTCCCGAGCCATCGGTTGGTTGATACTCGATTAAAAATAATTAAAGGGTGAGTGAAATGGGTGCTTTGACGGGTTATCGGGTTCTAGATTTAAGCCGGGTCCTGGCCGGCCCCTGGTGCGGCCAGGTCCTGGCTGATCTGGGCGCCGAGGTCATCAAGATAGAACGGCCGAGGGTCGGCGACGACACCAGAGGCTGGGGACCGCCCTGGATGCCGGATGAAGCGGGGGAGTCGACCCAGGAGTCGTCCTATTATCAATCGACCAACCGCGGCAAGCTTTCAGTGGCCCTCGACCTGTCTTCCGCTGAAGGGCAGGCATTGATTCGAGCGCTGGTCACTGACTGCGATGTGTTGATCGAGAACTACAAGGCCGGCTCGCTGGCCAAATACGGGCTTGATTACCAGACCTTGTCCGAGATCAATCCGCGCCTTGTCTACTGTTCGGTCACCGGTTTTGGCCAGACCGGGCCGCGGGCCAGCGAGCCGGGCTATGACTTCATTATCCAGGGGCTGGGTGGGCTGATGAGTATCACCGGCGAACGTGATGACCTGCCGGGTGGCGGGGCCCAAAAGGTTGGCGTGGCCTTTTCCGATCTGATGACCGGGCTTTACTCCACTGTCGCCATCCAGGCTGCCCTGTTGAGCCGGCATCAAACCGGGCTGGGCCAGTACATCGACATGGCGTTGCTGGACGTGCAGATCGCCACGCTGTGCAATCAAAGCCAGAACTACCTGGCCTCGGGCAAACCGCCAGGCCGGTACGGCAATGCCCACGCCAATATCGTTCCGTACCAGGTCTTCAAGGCCAGCGATGGCGACTTCATCATCGCCTGCGGTAATGACACCCAGTTCGTTGACCTGTGCAACGCCATTGGCTTGCCGGAGTTGCCCGAGGATCCTCGGTTTACCCGCAATTCAAGCCGCGTAAACAACCGACAGGCCATCGTTGGCATGCTTTCCGAGCACTTCCTGCAAGGCACGGCACAAGGCTGGGTGACCCGGATTCACGCCAAGGGGGTGCCCGTCGGGGCAATCAACGACATTGCAACGGCGTTGGCCGAACCACAGGTCAAGGCCCGCGATATGCTGGTGACCATCCCTCATCCGCGCAAGGCCGATTTCGTTACCGTGGGCAGCCCCATGAAGTTCTCCCGCACACCGGTTGAATACCTGCGCCCGGCGCCGATGCTCGGCGAGCACACGGACAGTGTCTTGAGCCAGCGCTTGGGGTTGAGCGCCGCGCAGCTCGCGGAACTCAAGGGCCTCGGCGTTATCGAGCAGTTAAGCGGCCAGGGCATTGAAGAGTTGACGGCCTCGTGCTGACATTGCTTATTTCCGCACTGCGGAATATATTTTCGCAATATTATTTAAGGCGTTAGTCCATGAAAAAGCCCTCGGAATCGGTCGATCAAATTGATCGTCAGCGCACAAACGAGGCCAGCCATGGCGTCTCGCTCGATTTCGTCGAGGAGGAGGGCAAGGATCGTAATTTCATTACCGCGTTGGCCCGAGGCATTGAGGTCCTACGCTGTTTTGGCCCGGGCGCGCATGTGCTGGGCAACCAGGACCTGGCGGCTCGAACAGGGCTGCCCAAACCCACTGTGACGCGGCTGACCCACACCCTGTGCAAGCTGGGCTGCCTGAAGCCGGTTCCCCACTCGACGAAATTCCAGCTGGATATTGGCGTCCTGGCGCTGGGCTATGGAATGTTGTCGAACCTGTCTATCCGGGCAGTGGCTCATCCTTTGATGCAGAGCCTGGCCAATTATGCGGGTGCCGCCGTGGCAATGGCAGCTCGTGACCGGATGCAGATGGTTTACCTGGACGTGGTGCAGGGCGAAGCCAACCTGACCATGCGCCGGCAAATCGGTAGTTACCTTCCACTGCATTTGAGCTCGGCGGGGAGGGCATGCCTGGCGGCCATGCCGGACAGCGAACGTGACTTCATCCTCGATCATATTCGTGAACGCAACAGCGCCGAATGGCTGACGATCCGCCGTGGCCTGGAGCAATGCTTCAAGGATTACGCCGATTACGGCTACTGCCTGTCACTGGGTGAGTGGACAAAGGATGTCAACTCCGTCGCCGTGCCGCTGATACATAGCGAGTACGGCATCCTGGCGTTCAACTGTGGCGGCCCGAGCTTTATTTTGCCGCGGGACAAGCTGGAGGATGATATTGGGCCTAGGCTCAAGCACATGGTCAGTAATATCCAGGCTGCGACTCTCTAAGCCTGGCAGGGTGCCGCCGTACTTCCTGTTGCCGTACTCAGCGTCAACAGGCGGAGCCTAAAGTTGACCATTGCCACGCCGATAAGATTTCAGGTCACCAAGAAACCGCCAAGATTCGTGCTCTCCGCCACTCGTGCTTGAGTCCGTACTAAAAATAAAGAGGATAGCCATGACCATTCTTCAGCGAGTGATTGGCGGATTCGCCCTGTTGTTGGTGGTGTTGCTCACCATGGTAGGCATCAGCTATCAAAGTACCCATTCGATCAGCGAACGCTTGACTATCATCACCGGCCAATCCGCGCCGTTGAGCCGGGCGGCCAGCGAGCTTTACGTTCATATCCTCAGGGCCAATCAGGCACTGTTGGCGATTCTTATCAGCAACGACCCCAAGCAGATCAACGACGGCAGGCAGCCGTTCAACGACAGCCTGGTGCGCTTTACTCAATTGCTCGAGAGTATTCCGACCTACATCGGCGATCACCCGCGGCTACGCGACAACCTTGCTCAACAACGCCAACTCAGTTCGGCTTATGTCGAACAGGCACAGAACCTGATGGAGACCCATCGCCAATATGTGGCGCAAGTTGCCCAGACCCACGAGTTGCAAGGTTACAGCAGCAGCCAGGGAGTCCAACTGACCAGCTATCTGCGCGATTATATCGCCCGTGAGCGCAGTGCCGGTGCCGATGAACACCTGGCCGCAGCGGAGAAGCTGTTGCTGGAAGTCAACAAATCCTACGACAGTCTGGCCGCCCACGCCGCCAAGCCGGATATCGTGTCGTTGCAGCGTCTGCTTAACCTGCAAGACGAGGTTATTAACTCGCGGGTTCAGGCGTTTTTGGACGTTGACCCTCGGGTAGGGCGCATCGTCGCGGTCATGGTCAATCGTTTGCTCAACGACCTGACCGGCAGTGATGGGCTGTACCGTGCCTTTCAGCAGGAAGCCACCCTGGCCGACCATGTTCTCGAACAACGCCAGGCGACGGAAACCCGTCTGCAGGCCACTCTGGATAAGATCGGCGAATTCGGTAGCCAGTCTCTTGACGTGGCCAGCGCGGCGAAGAGTGATGCCGACGCCACCATCAGCAATAGCCTCAGCCTGCTGTTGATCGTCTGCGTGCTGGCGGTGTTGGCTGCTTTGGTGATCGGTACGTGGGTGGCCTTCAGCTTGCGTCGACCGTTGGCAGCCTTTCGCGAGGTGTTGAAGCAGCTTACCCGGGGTGACATGCGGGTGCGCTTCGATGTCAGCCGCAAAGATGAATTCGGTGAACTCGGCGGTTACCTCAACGAACTGACTCAGTCCTTGCAGACCACCTTCCGTGAGCTGATTGGCTCCGCCGATAGCCTGGCCCAGTCCGCGAGCGATAACGCGGTGGTCAGTGAGCAGACCACGCGGGTAGTGGATGAACAGAAAGATCGTCTGCATTCCGCCGCTTCGGCGATGACCGAGATGGAGAGTACCGTCGAAGAAGTCGCCCGGCGGGCACAGGACACACGTAGCGCGGTGGACGACACCAGCGAACTGACTCACAAGGTGCAGCAGCGAGTGGCCGAGACGATCATCAACATTCGCCAGCAGGCCGAGCAGGTGAACAAGGCTTCGGCGGTCACCGACGAACTGCAGAAATATGGCCAGAACATCGACAGTATCGTCGATGCGATTCGCACCATTGCCGAGCAGACCAACCTGTTGGCGCTCAACGCCGCCATTGAAGCGGCCCGTGCCGGAGAGCAAGGCAGGGGCTTTGCGGTGGTGGCTGACGAAGTGCGTTCACTGGCCAGCCGCACCCAGGCTTCGACCAGCGAAATCCAGGAAATGATCGGTCAGATGCAGGGCAAGATTCATTCCGCCGTGCAAGTGATGAACGAAAGCCAGGTGCAATCCAACAACTGCGTAACGTTGGCCTCTGGCGCCGATGAGTTGCTGGTGGCGATGGGCGAGGCGGTGGGCACCATCCGTGACATGAACATTCAGATCGCTGCCGCCACCGAGGAACAGAGCGCCACGGTGCAAGAAACCAGCCGCATGGTCACCCAGATCAACGACTCCGCCCAACAGGCCGCCGAGGGGGCCGAGCGTACGGCAAGCAGCAGCCAGGGCCTGTCGGACATGGCCAAGGTGCAGCGTGAACTGCTCCATCATTTCAGCGTATGACGCCGGGGAGACCGAACATGAAACAGTGGTTGACGCTTGCCTTGGGTATCAGTTTCCTTACTGCCGGTTTGGCCCAGGCCGCTACGCCGCTGTTGGGCGTGGCCATGGCCAAATACGATGACAACTTCCAGACCATCCTGCGCAATGGCGTGCAGAAACACGCCGCCGTTCTGGATACCGATATCTTCATGGAGGATGGTCATGACAGTGCCGAGTTGCAGATGCGCCAGTTTCGTAATCTGGTCAATTCCAAGGTGGACGCCATAGTGGTCGCGATGGTCAATGCCAAGAGCGCCCCTGAAATGCTGCGTTTGGCCAGTGCGGCGAAAATCCCGCTGGTGTTCGTAAACCGCAACCCGGCCCCCGATAAGTGGCCGGCACAGACGGCATTCGTCGGATCCGATGAGCTGGAGTCGGGCACACTGCAAATGGAAGAGTTGGCCCGCCGCGCCAACTACAAGGGCAATGTGGTGATCCTGGTGGGGGACCCAAGCAACAAATCCTCGTTGATGCGCACCGAAGACGTGGAAAAGGTCGTCGCCAAATACCCGAACATGAAAGTGGTGCAGAAGAAGGTCGGTAACTGGGAGCGTAGCCAGGCGGCCGCCATTGTCATCGATTGGGTCAAGGCGGGCGTAGACTTTTCGATCATCGCTGCCAATAACGATGAGATGGCCATTGGCGCGATCATGGGTCTGGAAAAGGCCGGCAAAAATGCCAAAGACTATTGGGTCGGTGGCATTGATGGCACTCCTGATGGCTTGAAACTGATGGCTGACGGCAAGATGGCCGTGAGCGTGTTCCAGGACGCCATCGGCCAGGCTAATGGCGCGGTGGAGGTTGCATTGCGCCTGGCTCGGGGCGAGCCCCTGGACTCACCGCTGATCTGGGTGCCATTCAAACTGATCACCCCGGAAAATCGCCAGCAGTTTGAATAAGCCCGGTGCATCAGGATGGGATAGGGGCGGCGACCCCTCCTGTGACACTGATCCGCAAGGCTTGGCCAATAGCCTAGGCGCGACTAATTGCGCGGGTATCCTGAGCGCCTTGCTTTTGAAAACTCTCCGGACGGGGTTGATTGCGCGGCCCGGATGGCAAGCCCGGTTTTGACCTGTTTATCGCAGGGTTGCATGCCCGCTCGTTGAGCGTGAGTCCTGGTGACAACTGCTCGATCCGTATGCTGGAGTACTGTCGAAGATCATGTCGCGCATCAACTCGCTGGCGCCGGCGGCGATGGTGCCGGCCATGGCATCGCGGTACAGGCGCGCCACCTCTGAATCAAGCTGATAACCCCGTGCTCCGTGCAACTGCGCACACGCCTGAGCCGCGTTTAGCGCGAGTTCGCTGGCACGCAACTTGAGAATGCACGCGGAGCGCGTATCGAGTTGGCCTTGGCTGTACTGCCATGCTATTTGATAGGCGTAGTGTCGGAGCATCTGTTGCTCGCCGATCAGGTCTGCCAACCGGTGCCTGACGCTCTGCTTGTCGCTCAAGGGGGCACCTTGCAGCTGATGCTGACGCACGAAGCGTTCGAGCAGCGAGATACTGTGGTTGGCGCCGCCCAGTGCCAACAGTCCGGCAACCAGGCGCTCGAAGTCCAGGCCCTGCATGAGGTAGATCAAGGCCTTGCCGGCTTTGCCCAGAAGTTGTCGCGTGGGCACCTTGAGTTGCTGGAAATCCAGGTCGCAAATATCGGCGCTGCGCCAGCCCAGCATCGGCAGTGCTTGTCTGTTCAGCCCTGGGCTGGTGCCGTCGATCAACAGCAGGCTGCTGCTGCCCAAGGCATGGCGGCCCTCACCACTGCGCACCAGGGTGACGATCAGTGACGCCTGCGAACCATTGGCGATGTAGCGTTTGGCTCCGTCGACGATGAACCCCTTTGCCGTTGACAGGGCTTGGCAGCGCAACTGGCTGAGATCGCTGCCGGCCTGCTCTTCGGTGATCGCCAGGGCGGTGATGATGCGTCCTTGGCGAATCCCTGGCAGGTATCGCTGGCGCTGTTCATCGTTGCCGAACAGTTCCAGGTATGCACTGGCCATGTAGGCCTGGACGCCCACGGCAGCACGAATGCCGGCATAACCCAGCGCCCCAAGTTCCTCGAGGAATACGGCACTTCGCATAAAACCTTCGCCTTGCTGCGGCAGGCCGAGCAAACCATGTTCTGCGAGAGTTTGCCAGGCTTGGGGGCAGAGGTGCCCGCGCTCCTCGGCGGCCGGTACCAGCGGCAGGAGTTGGTCCACCAGGATCTGCCGCACATACAAGGCGAAATCTCGTTGCTCGTCGTTCAGATAGGGGCTGTGCATGTTTGGCTTATCTTCATTTCACCGATATCACTCGGTGGGTGGGCAGGATGTCCGTCAAGCGACCGGAGATTTTGAAGACCGCGTTCGGGGTGCCGGCGGCGGCCCAGACTTCATCGAAGGTAAGCAGGTCTTCATCGACGAACAGGGTGATCTCTTGCTTGTGTCCGAGCGGTGGAACGCCGCCGATGACGTACCCGGTCACCTCCTTGACAAAGTCGGCATCGGCTTTGGAAATCTTGTCGCCGAGCAGTCGCGAAATAGCTTTTTCGTTCACCCGGTTGGGGCCGCTGGCAAGCACCAGTACGGGGGCGTTGGCCGCTGTGCGAAAGACCAGCGACTTGACTATCTGGGCTTTTTCACAGCCAAGGGCAAGGGCCGCATCGTCGGCGGTGTGGGTCGATTCGGGCAGCTCCTGAACGGTCAGGGCGTGGCCCCGTTGATGGAGGATGTCCTGAAATTGCTGGGCGCGTTTACTGATGCTCATAAGCGGGTGCTCCTGATGACTGAAGTGTGGCTAGCAGCCGCTGGCGATCGACTTTGCCGGTCGCCGAGAGCGGCAGGCTGTGGCACAGTTGGATGCGGCTCGGGACAATGTAGGTCGGGAGTTGGGTGGCCAACTCCTGGCGCAGGCGTAGCGGGTTGCAGTCTTCGCTGGCGGCGATGACAAAGGCGACCAAGGATTTTTCCCCCTGTGCCGACTCGCTGACGGTGACAAAGCTCTGGCGCACCTGCGGGTGGTTGTTGAGATGATAGGCGACTTCCCCCAGCTCGATGCGAAAGCCATTGATCTTCACTTGGTCATCCTGACGCCCTTGAAATACCAGCGTACCGTCGTCGCGCAAGTAACCGCGGTCACCGGTGCGGTAGAGACGCTCCTGCCGATCGCCGATGCGACATTCAAAAAAACGTTCGCGACTGATTTCCGGCAACCCCAGGTAGCCTGGTGACAGGCCTGGCCCGGCGAGGCAGACCTCGCCGCTTTCTCCACTGTCGCAGAGGCGGCCTTGATCGATCAGGTACACCCGGGTGTTCTGGATCGGCAGACCGATGGGCAGCGCGTTGTCTTCGCTGTGCAGTTCGCGGACCGGGTAGAAGGTAGCAAAGGTGGTGCTTTCGGTTGGCCCATAGACGCTGACAATCTTTTGTGGTCCATACAGCGCCACTGCCTTGGCCATATGCCTTAGGGAGTGGGCTTCGCCGCCGGTGAGCACAGTGCTGACGTTGGCCAGTGCCTGGGGGGCTTCGTCGATCAGGGTGTTGAACAACGCGGTGGTGAGGAACAGCACACTGATGCGCTGTGCCTGCAGCAGCCGTTGCAGGCTCGAAACGCGAATGAAGGCTTCCGGGTACAACACGCAAGTAGCGCCGAGCAGCAGCGCGCCCCAGATTTCGAAGGTGGCGGCATCAAAGGTGACGGGCGCCAGCTGTAGCAGGCGGCTTTGTTCATTCAGCGAGACGTATCGAGCGTTGTACACCAGCCGGGTGATACCGCGGTGAAGAGTCGGTACGCCCTTGGGCTTGCCAGTGGAACCTGAGGTGAAGTTGATGTAGGCGACGCTGTCGGCATTCGTCGTCGTAGGTGGGTTTGCGCTGGCCTCGGCTGCACCTTGCAGCGCCTCGAGGATGATCACCTGATAACCTGCGAAGCGCGGGTCGTGCCTGGCGTCAGCGTTGCCCAAGAGGCAAGTGCAGTGCGCCTGGCTGAACAGTTCATGGATGCGCGCTTGCGGCCAGACCGGATCCAGCGGCAGGTAGGTCGCGCCGGCCTTGAGAATCGCCAGTAGAGAGATGATAAGGTCCAGGCTGCGAGGCAGGCTCACCGCTATCACGCTGCCGGGCTGGACACCCTCGGCGATCAGGTGCCAGGCGAGCAGGTTGGCTTGCGCGTTCAACTGCTGGTAGCTCAGTTCACGCTCCTGGCAGATCAGCGCCACAGCCTGGGGCGAGCGTGCGGCGACGGCGGCGAACAGTTCGCCGACGCTGGCGCTATCGGGGTAGGGCTCCTGTGTCTGGTTGATGTGAGTGTGCAGGGTTAGTGCCGAAGTACTGTATTCAAGCGTTTCCATGCTGGTCCCTCATCCGTGCGGTTATGCTTTTCAGCAGTTGCTGGCGATGGCTGTCGAGGAAGAAATGTCCACCCTCGATCTCAATCAGCTCGAAGGCGCGGGAGCTATGTTTGGCCCAACCGATCATGCTGGCGTGCCGGTCGATGGGATCCAGGCTGCCAAAGTAGGCATGGATAGGGATCTCCAGCGGGGCAGGGTGCCAGTCGCTCCAGATCTCCGAGAGCTGCATGTCGCTGCGCAGTACCGGCAGCATCAGGCGCATGAGCATCTCGCTTTGCAGGACCGCCGGCGGCGTACCGCCCATGGTCTGCAAGGCGTGGTGAAAGTCCTCTGGACTGAGTTGATGCAGATAGGGCTGCGCTTGCGGGCTGGCCGGGCTGCGGCAGCCGCTGATAAACAACAATTGGGTCTGGCCGGGATAGAGGTGTCGGGTCTGTTGGCTGAGTTCGTAGGCCAAGCGTGCGCCAAAGCTGTGCCCATAGAACGCATGCGGCGAATCCAGGTACGGCGCCAGTGCCCGCAGACAGTCTTCGAGCAGTGATGACCAGTTCTGGTAGGGCGGCTCTTTTATCCGGCAACCGCGTCCGGGCAGACGTACGGCGAGCAATTCCACATCGGCATCCAGATCTTCCACCCAGCTACGAAACAGATCCGGATTGCCACCCGCGTAGGGAAAGCAAATCAGGCGCAGGCGTGGATGGGCGAGTGGCTTGGGAACCAGCAGCCAGCGCTCGTCGTACGAAGGCCCGGACATAACCTCAACTCTCCGTCAATGCATTGAGGTGCATGCTGTTGCGCTGGATACAGGCGGCAATGTCCTGTATCCGGCCTTGGGCGAAGAGGTCTTCGGGGGGCAGGGTGTCCTCGCCGAAATGCTCCTCTGCCTTGGCAATCAGCTTGATGGCACTGAGAGAAGTCCCGCCGACCTCGAAGAAGTCACTCCCGGCGTCTACTATGCGTAGCCCCAACTCACGACAGGTGCTGATCAACCAAAGCTCAATTTTGCCGATTTCTGCGACGTTGCTCATGGTTCGTTCTCCTCTGATAGGGGCTCAGCGCCGTGGAAACTGAAAGTCGTTGCAGGTGCGGTCAACAAAACGGTTGTGATGGAAAGTGTCTTCGCCCGATACCAACACACAACCGAATTTCTCCAGGCTGGTCTGGCCGCCGAATTCTTCGAGGGTGTCGGAGTGAGGATAGACACGGACCGAAGTGGGTAGGTAGCGGGCGGCGAAACCCAGGCGCATCTGTTCAGTCAAACCGCTGTGGGGATGGGAGGCATGCATCAGGGTGGACCAAAAGATGATGAACTGGCCTTGACGCATGACCATCGATTGAGCTTTAGCTTCGTCAGGTCTCCAGTTAGGGTCCTTCTGCAACTGTCGATAGTCGTAACCAAAGAAGCCGCGGCGCACGCCACCCTTTTCCAGTTTGTTGATCGCATCGGCGTCGTATTCCATGGTCTTCGATTCGTCGTAGTTCATGGTCCGGTGGGTCCCCGGGATGAACTGCAAACAACCGTTTTCCACGCTGGCCTCGGTGAGTGCGGCCCAGACTGTGATGGTGCCGCCGAATTGGGCATCTTCCGGCCAGATGATTTGCGGATGCTTGGAACCGGCCACGTTGGAAAAGTTGTCGGCCTGGTGCCAATCGGTGCCTTCGTCACCGGGATACTTGGGGAAAAACTCGGTGCGCCAGCAGAGCGTATCGCGACCTAGGATACTCGCGACCCGATCAACGATCTCCGCTCGGGTGATGTGCTCGGCGAGGAAGTCGACGTCCAGGTGACGATCATAGTTAGCCAGGTTGGTAGCCCCGGAGACTGCCTTGTCTTGGCTGTAAATGGCTTTCTTGGTATTGATCAGCTTGGGCCGGAGGGCTTGCAGCTTCTTCTCCATTTCGTCCTTTTGATAAAGGTCGAAAGGCCCTATGTAACCGTCGCGGTGAAATTTTTCCAATTCTTCCTGGCTGAGACTGAAATCAAGATTGCGGCAACGCGCTTGCTCTTCCATGTAAAACCTCAGTTAGTTGGGTGGGTGAAACGGTTAATCATTCATGCTTCTATCTAGGTAGTTCTTTATGTTGTTAGAAACCTGCGGCAGGTGTTTTTGCAGCGCTGAGGCGACCGCCTTGCTGTTTCTGGTTTCAGCCAGCGAGACCCGCACCTTGTGATCGTCCAGGGCCTCTTTCTGCCTGCCCCAGGGCGGCAGTAGGTTCGTGGGGCTCGGTGAGATTCTGGCTGACTTGCGGCGTCAGTCCGCGCGTCAGCGGCATCGCCAACGCGGTACAGACCAATGCCATTAGCAGAAGCGCCGTTAGGCAGCTTTGCGAAATGATTCCTGCGTCGTAAAGAGCGCGAAGCACCACGATCTCCATCAGCCCCTTGCTTTGCATCAGCGCCCCCAGCTGCAACGCTTCGCGCCAACTCCAGCCCCAGGCGCGTACGGGGAGCGCTGTGCTTATGATTTTCAACCCGCTCCCCACCAGTACGCTGAGCGTAAAAAACATCCAGGGTGGGGTCGCTGTCACATCAAGGCTGAGTCCCGCCGAAACAAAGAAAAATGGCAGCAGCACCGCATTGCTGAACGGGGCGGTCAGCTTTGTGAAGTACCGACGAAGAGCTCGGGGCAGGAGCATCCCAAAAATGAAAGAGCCAATCACCGCATGCAAACCGAGCATTTCACTGAGGCTGGCGGATAAGAACAGGCCCACGAGCACAATGCTTAACGCACTCGTCGATAGCTCCGTTGCCTGAGTCAGGCGGTCCAGCCACTTGCGCAGCCACGGACGAAGCATGAACCCGATTGCCACCAGTACTGGGCATAGCAACCAGATCCAACGGCTGTGTGAGGTGCTTGGTTGTGAGGTTGCAAGCATCAGAATAGTCAGGCAGCTCCACAGCAGCAGGTCATTGATGGCGGCCAAACTCAGCGACATTCGGCCGAGCCGACTGCTGGACAGGTTCATCTCGTGCAGGATGGCCGCCAGGACGGGCAGGGCCGTTACGCCGAAACAGATCGAACCTGCGACGGCGAAGACGAATAGCGTTGTGTGCCCGCCCATCAACTCTGGCCACTGGCCCCCGGCCCACCAGGCAAACACACCGCCCCCCAGGGCAGGAATGAGGTAACTCAAGAAACCGACGCGCAGTACCTGACGAGCCTGGTGCTTGAGTTCATCGAGCTCCAGTTCCAATCCGGCGATAAAACCAATGCAGACAATCGCCAACGCCGAGAGACTTGATAAGGCGACTGCTGTGTTGGGTGGAAATACCGCGCTATAGAGCTCCGGGGCCAGGCGGCCGAAAAGGCTCGGGCCGATTAACATCCCACATAGGATCTGTATCAGTACCAACGGCAAGAAGCGACGCAGCGGTAACCAAAACAAAAAAGGTAGGCTGAAGATTAACGACGCCTGAATCAGGAAGTTCATAACAAGTATCCTGTGGATGAGGCGATATATCTGACAGTTCAGATGCGAAATATGCCAGACATAAGTCTGGCCTTACTGGACTCCAATTAATTTTTTAAAACAATAAAACACTACTTGGCCTGTGCACCTTGAATGGCTCGGCGACACAATCCACAAGGCTGAAAAATTTTGTGCAAGGACTCGCTTCCATGCGTCGTTATCCAGGGTTATCAATCAGCTAATTCAACAGTGCATCGTGCGACATGAGGGGGCGTGTTATGCATGTTGTGTAGCATTTTTTACAATACCGTGATCCTCACTCCACGTGTCTCGATTTCACTTATTCTACGCACAAACATTTAAGCAAAACCGAGCGTTAGATTTTTTAAGGGGATGCGAGTAACGCTTAACGGACTTGACGTTGTTGAAGATTTGCTTAACAGGACGTGGAGTGAAGGGATTTGCTAGCAGTATCAATGATCCGTTGCCCCACCAGATCATTGACGAGCGAGTGGTTCATCCAGCTATGCCAGTAAAGGGGTTCTCTATAACTGCTTTGCGGCATCAGGTTGACCAGCTGTCCGTCCTCGAGAAACGGCGCAGCGATATCCGCTGGCATCAGCGTGTAGCCAAGCCCCGCCAGGACAGCGTCCTGAACCATGGGTAATGACGGCAGATAATGACAAGGAAATCGCTCGATCGTGACACCGAGCAATATGCGCAGAAAAGCGCTATGGCGCGTGTCGTTGCGCCCTCGGGTGATTGCCGGCGCGTCCAGCAGGGAATGCACCCCCATGCCTTGGGCCAGGTAGCGGCGCATATAGTCAGGTGTACTGACGCAGTAATACTCCATTGCCCCCAACGGCTGGACCTCAAAACCATCGAGCGTATCGGCAACGACCGAGACACAGCCTTGCACGTCACCGCGCTTGAGAATATTCAGGCTATGGCAACGATCATCGGAGATAATTTCTACGCAAACCTGTTCCGTGCGCATCAACTCGATCAAGAGCGGTGCGAACCATGTATTGAGTGAATCGGGATGCACGCCAATGGCAATTTTTGAGCTTGCGTGGTTTTTCCGCGAAAGCAACCTCAGAACATCATGTTCAAGCGAACGCAGCGCCGAGACGTGCTGCAATAAGGCCTGGCCGGCTGAGGTAGGATGGATAGGGCGCTCTCGAATAATCAAGATGGTTGAAAGGGAATTCTCCAGAGACTTAATACGCTGTGAAATGGCGCCGCCGGTGATATTAAGAGCCGATGCTGCGCGTTCAAAGCTCTTATGTTCTATGACGCAGGCAAATGCCTCTAGCTGTTGGCGATCCAGCATGTCAACCTCCCTGTAAGCCATTAAGCATTAATAAAATTAATAACGCATAGTCGTGAATGCTCGCAGGGTCATGGCAATACGCCATCAACCTGCATTTCACACTGGCAATAATCCGAAAATCGAATTGCTTGAATAAGGAGAACTATCGAGGGCACCGCACCGGGCGGATCAAAATCGCGAGCATGCCAAATCCAGTTGGCTATCGAAGCTGTATTGTTTTCGATACAGGTCGCGCTATCTGCCCTTACGCCGTTATAGTTCTAACGACTATATTTTTATTCGGCACAGAATAGCTCCTTTGCCCCTCGCCAAACAAGCCCCCAAATCTGCCGAATTCCAGTTTCACCATCCGCAGCGTGGGGGGGCGTGGAGCGACGGAAAAGGTGCCGTCGCAGCTATGCCGATTCGGGCAACCAGATTATCGGCGTGACGACTGCTTTGGAGCCAGACGGCGTAACCATCGACACGATTCATGATTTAACAAGTGGGCGATGTCAGATGTTCATAAGTAGCTCACAGGCCCGAAATTGCTGGCTCAATGTTCTCGGAATTAACTCGCCTGTTCATCGATTGATGTTCATAGACCTAGTTTCCCCGACATCCCTAGCCTTGCCACCCCGACCTCTCACGGTCCCAGTCCAGCGGCTGATGGATGCTAGTTCAAAAAAAGAGGAGGGCAGGCACTGATGCTTGCCTGCAGCTATCGAGTCTTCGAAATCAAGTTCAGTAAGGCTTATATCTTTTGACTCTGCCGGTACCGCGAACAATGCTGCTCAAAGCATTGCTGTCTGCGAACGCCAATCGTGCGCGCTTGTCGCTGTTGTGCTTGGCGCTGATCAACATGGCATTGCTGTAAACGGCCGCTCCGCTGGCAGACTTGGCAATAATGTGATCGACCTGAGGTGTGAGATCATGACCACCTTCGACCAGTAGACCAACCCGCTGGCCTGGAATGCGGTACTTGTCGGTGTACACAGGGTCAACGATGGCGTCGCTTATAAGATACCCATCGTTGAGAACGCGGTTGACTGCGCGGATAGTTTCGATCTGCGTGCTTGAGAATTCGGCTGCCTGCGACAGTATTACGCGGTCATTCCAATGCGCAAGCTGCTTGGGGTCATCCTTGACGGACTTCCACTCGGCATAATCGAGGAACGCGTAAGGCCTTGCCGCGGCAGGAAAAACGGGGAGCCGTCGGTAAGAGGGAAACCCTACAGTATTCAACTGGTCCTGGATGTCCCAGCCTGCGTTTGTCATTTCGTCGATGAGTGCGAGGTATTCGGCCTTCTTCGTCGGGTCGGCACCGCCGATGATAGGCGCTGGCTTTGGATGCAGAATAGGCCACGTGCGTGTGCGATTGACGTGCAGGCCGGCCAGGACTTTCGTGATAATCGTGAACCGCGTGGGCACACGCTGTTCTTCGGAAATTTCGGTAGCGTAATCGCAGGTGATGGCCACTTCGCAATTACCTCCTGCGGTATCCACCCAGCTCTCAAGCTCACGCTCGAATTGGCGCCATATACCTCCCGAGTTGAATGAGCCATACATCGGAACCAGGTTGCTCGAGGACTCGGGCCCACCAAACTCCAGAGCAATGAGGTGTCCTCGGTGGCAGTCTTCGTGCCGGGTGTCAGCCACTCCACCTTCATACATCGAAAGAGGCAGGACCGTGTTGTTTCGTGGAGTTGGCGTGTGAGGCTTCACCCCCGGTGACATCTCGGCAACGAGCCGTTTCACACGCTGGCGGGCTCCACCCTTGAAATTTTCAGGAGGATTGCTGAGGAACTGTACGAAGCGCATGGTCCTTCCTTGGAATGAGTGGATAGCCAAACAAACTGGGGAAATCGTACAGGGAGTGTGAACAGCGAAGCAAGGTGTGTGGCGCAGGTGCGCCGCAGCAGTAACATTCGAAACATATCACTAATTTAACTTATGGGCGATGTTGGATGTTCATGAGTCGTCTCTGGTACCGCTAGTGTTAGTACAATGCTCCTTTAATGAACGCGGCTGTTCATCGTTTATTGTTCATGGCACTCGATTTCCTGACGAATAACCGCCAAATTTTTTCCATTCGGCGTAGACATATGGATGCTCCGGCAGCGGTTGCAGTGCGGGTTGGTCGATGCTTTCGAAGGCTGACCAGCGTGAGCCGGGCAGCTTTTTGAAAGGCTTGTCATTGAGGCGATTCAGCAATAGCCCGGTGGCTATGTTGAGTTCGCCCAGAAAAAAATCAGTCGAATTCGATGTGGGATTATCGTGGCAGCGAGCCCTTGACCAAGCTCCTGTCACCGATGGTTCATCAGTCTGGTGTCTCAGATGATGACTGAGTTTTGCTCGAACGAGTGAGTCGCTCGAAGCTTTGGTCACTAAGCCTAGGGTAGGATCAGTAGCCAATAGCAACCGATCCATCTAAGATCGTGGCGACCCGAGCTTGGAGGAGGGATACAGCTATGACAGTAAACCTCAGAGCTTTAGGTTCAAAGTTGTCGCGGCACCGTATTTAGCTCGCGCTGACCGTGGAGGGGGAATGCGGCCAGTCGTATTTCATTACCAGCCGTGCACTGCGGATGCCGGTTCCTGACGTGACCAAGCCGCAACTACATACTAGTCGACGACGGCTACGTCAAGCAGCGAGACGTTCAGGCTGGATAGCCGTCTGCTCAAATAAATCCACTCTTATTAGATCAACAGCATGCAAGAAAGTCAGGAATATATTGATATCAGAACAGAAATCGATGGAGTTGATGAAAACATCAAAGAGCGATTGGCAGTTTTCTTTGAAAACAAAGAGCACGGCACACCAGATCGCATCAGCAAAGCAGGTTGCATGGCGCTTGCCAAGATGGGAGCTGGCATATGGAATGCTTGGCGAGAAAAATTCCCAACGGAGCTATACGGCCACTTTGACTATGTAAATATTGCCGATTTCTCGGGCACTGATTTCTGCGGCCTACAGTGGGATTTCGGCGGGGAAATATATTTCGATGATTTCAACTTCGGGCCGGGCGCAAGTTTTAAAAATGCAAAATTCCCACGCCATACATCTTTTGATCGGGCAATCTTTGGCAAGTCATCTGACTTTTCTGGTGTCACAATTGATGCTCGCTCGAGTTTCAAGAGCACGAAATTCTCAAGATATACACGCCTAAATTCAATCTATCTTGAGGACTGGATTGATTTTGACTACGCTGAGTTTGAAGGAGATAATGATTTTTCAGGGTCTTCATTTGGACACTGCACTCGATTCAATGGGGTAAAATTCGGTCCTGATATCAGCTTTGACGATTGCACATTCAGACAAGCCGTATGCTTCGAATCTATCCAGGACAATACAAAAGAATCGGTCGACTGGACACCCTACGACCCCACCAGCAAGACATTCAATCGAATATCGTTTAAAAGATGCACATTCAAAGGTTCCGTGAGTTTCAAAAATCGGGAGTTTCGAGATACCGCTCTGTTTGACAGCGCAACCTTCAAAGAACCGCCAGTTTTCTTTGGCTGCACACTGCATCAGGACATGTCGTTTAAGTATGTAACGTTTCCTCCAGCAACGGGAAAGGACTTCTATATCAGAACCTACCGAAATCTGCGGATTTCCTTCAGCCAGCTACAGGCGCCTCAAGAGGAGCAGCAGTTCTTCCAGTTGGAAATGGCAGAAATTGCCCATAGCCTCACAGGAGCAAAACGCTGGCTTTTTTACATCTACGAAAAGCTTTCAAACTACGGTTCCAGCATCTCGAGGCCCTTGATTGCGTATCTCATATCATTCGTCTTTTTTTCGTGCGCATATGCAGCACTATCGTGGGCAACACACTGCCTGCCCGATAGCCAGAAATGTAGTTTTAACATGGCTGGCATTGAGTTTTTCTTTCTGCAAGCTATCCCGATACCGGGACTTGAGAAAATGGCAGATCCGATCAGATCTGCGATCATTGCTAATAGTGGACTTATCAGCCTTGCGGCAACAATACTCATAATCTTTCACAAAATCGTTTCCCTGCTGCTTATTTTCCTCATCGGCCTCGCACTCAGGAATACATTCAGGATCAAGTGATTAATCAGGGAGCCTCTCCTACTAGGCTTCTACTTTGCGGGCAAAGAGAGCGTCCTTGCATTACTGCCCTGACCAAGCCACTTCGGAATCAGAGTTTTGACGAGCACGCGGGATGTAACGGGTGACACACCAGGAGAGGTATTGCTTCAGTAATCGCAGGTACTGTTCACGGGGATCTACGAGTTCGAGGTTCGTGATATGCCCACGACAGTCGCTGTTAGCTCACAGGGTGAATCAGTGCATGTCACGGGCCCCGCCACTTGGCAGCAGAAAATTACTTTGATGAATGAGGGCGCCGACTAACCCGATCGGCGAACTTCAGCGCGTCCTAGCAGCGGTTTGAATGCGAACTGTGGTTAGAAGAAACGCAGGGCGGTCTACGTTGAATTACAAACGCTGCCCGGGGTAGGCTTCTGACAACGGTGGGGCGCTCACCAACCACTCACCCACAGCCAATCTCGTGAAGCCACGACACCTTACTTCAATTCTTCGAGCTTGAAGTAACGGTCCCCAATCTTGAGTGCGGGGAAGACCTCGCATTCAGCGTAGGGGTCACTGTAGCGCGTCATGGGGGGCTGAATATTGAACGTCATCATTGGCAAGCCACGCCCCCAGTTCGACTCCAGCTTAAGCGGGCCCAGAGTTCCTGGACGCTCTCCATTCTCTTCGGCAATTTCGATAACAGCCTGCCTAACCGACTCGGCTTTCTCATCATCCACCTCTCGGATGACGGTTACTTGCTTCTGACTGTCGCCAAAGCCTCCGCCTTGAGCAGAGCCAATGCGTTTGAGGTGTGCGCGTACGACTGTGACGAGTTCCATAGACATGCTCCTGAGGCTTCGGTTGTGAGGGCTATCCTATATGCCTTATAGGTGGAAAGTCTTTGAAAACTGTGGCTCAGCACGAATGTAGAACATGGTCTCGCTGCTTTGCGGGCGCGCTGCTGTATACGGGAGCTGGAAACCGAAGACTGTCGAGAGCTTACCTTGCTCGCATGGGTGACGATGCTTGTAGTGGCCGTTATTTGACAGCAGCGCTAGGCAGGCTCATTTGATTCGAAAAATAGCGGAGCCGACCGGTCTACCGGTCGGCTTGATCACCTAAAACGCGTCACTCATCATCATCTACGTCTTCGGGAGCTGGACGCTCCCAGCCGTCGGTAACGAAAAGCTCCAGCACATCGACATAGTTGGCTTCGGCTCTCTTGCGACGGACTAGCTGATAGAAACGATTTTTCGCATCGTTGGTAGGCAAATTGCGGGGCCCAGCATCGCGCAGCAAGCTGAGCAAGAATCCTGGAGTGGCTCCAGCATCCCAGCACTGGGAGTTCGTCATGAGCTTATCCAGGAGTAGATTGAGCTGCTCACTGGTGAGGTGTCCGGAGAACGGCGCGAGCAGCGTTCGAAACCTGCCTTCTGATCCTCGAAAACTGCCCGAGTCTCCATAGGATTCAACTGCTGGTCTCCACAAATCAGGAAGTGGTGATACAGCGATAGCTTGCACCAGCTGGGTTTCATCCATGTTAGCGATAACGTCCAGCAATGCCTCCCGAAACGTGGGCACAGACACGCCCGCCAAAATCCGAAAATCCGGCGTGTTGACCGAATCAAAATTTACGGCGGTTTCCTGCAGCGCAGTTCGGGTAGCGGGTTGCAGTTGATGCCAGAACGCCGGTAGCGCCGCCAGGAAAGATATTGCCCGGGGCCGGGTGAGCGGCTCCGAGTTATCGATGAGCCTCAAGATTGTCGTAGACAGATCAGGCCATGCATCGGGAGCCCGGTCACGCAGGGCGATCAGGGAGTGACAGATCTTTTTCTGATGTGCCTCCCATTCTGGCGGGGTACCCTTAAGCAACGATTTAGCCAACACTGTTCCGAGATTCTGAACATTCTGGGTTTTGATTCGCTTCAGATAACGCTGGTCTACGTAGTTGTGGATACGGTCGGGGTCTGCAGGAAATCCCGCAGACTGGACATCCAGGCTGAAGACTTCGTAGATCGCTTTGCCTTGACGAGGCTCCCGCGACAGTACGCAATCAATGACGTTGACGAGATGAAGTCTTACTAATTCTGGCGAGGGTTCGAAAAGCTCAGCCTCCGCGGAAAATGCTGGATGGGCGCAAAGGTGCCGATCTTGTCGTAGGCGCCCTAAATGCCTCTTGGCGATACCATCGATTACCTGGGTGGTGTCCACGGCGTGATCAAGAATCTCAGCCTCGAGACTCAGTAATTTCGGAATATTGTCCGCCGCTGTCGCGGCATCCCATTGCCTGATGAATTCGGCTGCTGCCGCGTCGCCCTCGGCACTGATTTCGCGATATTTGGCTATCAGATCGTAAGCCAATGCGACCCACAACGAGGTAAGTGACCCACGAAGCGCTCCGGCCTTATAGGCTTTCACAGCATCCAGGAAGTATCGTTTCGAGGCAGCATTCCGGATTTGGGTTACCAAGATGTCCAAATCAACAAAGCCAATGTCCATATGTGTCCATTTCCTAACGGTGAGAAAAACACTGGCCACGAAAGTCTGCTCCGTGCCTTGTTCGTTCGAAACTCAGGGGATACAAATCATCACAGCAGCTGGGCCTTACTCAGATGCTAGGGCCCGCTGGTCACAGATTGCCGAGGTCGGCCAGCGTATTGACGTAAATCAAGTCTCCTAAAGCAGCACGCCAATCTTGGAGAAAGGGATTGATCGATCCCAGCGTAGTTGTCTTGGCGCTTGCAGGATCAATGTAGGATGTTCGCACGCTTACCCAAGGCTATTTCAGTCGGTTGATCAACACCATCGTCGATCACATACTTCGTTGCGTACATGTACGTCCGGCTTTGCTCGTCGTGTATGAGTTCGATCGTACACCAAGGGCATCCCAATGATGAGCTGCCTCAGTTGAGATGAACGATCCTTCGTTCACGGATTCAGGTTTGCGCACAAGATTATGCTCCAGTGGTTCCGTGACTGTCACTCCACGGTGCAGTGGGTGAGCGACATACGCGATCGGTGCGATCAAAGGCTGTGGGGTGAGTTCGGCTCGTCCATGGCCATCGGTACGTGCTTTGAATGTCTTCCCATTACCATTGACCAAGCACACCTCAGCCGCTGCCGCCGGCCGACCATCGCTATCGATCACCTCAAACACGTAGCTGCGGGCTTGGGGCGCTGATACAGACTGCGCCGTCGAGATGGTAAAAGCCTGATCCAACGCATTCTGTAGTGCATCGGCGGTCTCTAGCTGCGATTGCTGGAGCAATAGCGACTCTTCGCTACTCACTCACCATCACATTGCTTCTGCCTGGCCATGGGGCCTCCGACGCGGTCACTCCATCAGGGGTTGGAACAAGTGACCATATGCGCGCCTCGATCCCGTCGTTCTGCAGTTTACGCATAAAGTATCGGGCCTGAAGAGCGTCATGGGTTGCAATCACGACTTGGAAACCATGATCGACGATGTAATCACGAAGGACATCGAATACCGACGCTGCATGTACCAGATCATGATGCTGGGTTGGGTCGTCTAGAAGCAGACCGCGCCAAGAAGACCACTGATGATCCAGGGCCATTGACAGCAGGAACGTCAGCTGCAAATCCGTTAGCTGAGCTTCACTGGCTATCGCCGGTACCGGGACTAATTCCCCGTGGAGCGGCACCGACACTTCAGCACGCTCCTTTCTATAGAGGCTACGAAAATCCAGATTCGTCCCGGTGAAACGCTGCTCTCTAACCACTCGCCTCAAGAGCGCCTGCCACCGCGGTACTACGGCGAGTACGTGTTTTTGAACATTAGCGATTTCGGAGGATAGGTACTGATTGAGCTTGTCCATCGCATCGGATAGCAGTGACAGACGCTTCTGGCTCGATTGTTCTTTCTCCACTCGCTGACGAAGATTGGCGGTGAACTCATCCTCCGACAACTCGCCGCGTCGGCGGTCCAGGAGACCCTGGGCCAGGCGCGCCTGCTCCAATTTGCTCCAGGCACCAATCTCGATTTTGATCGTTTGTAGCGTTTCTGAGTGTCGAGCCAGCTCAGTGACGGAGGACTGCAACTGAGCCTCACGACTGCTAGCAACCTCGGCAGTTGGATCGCCGGGAAACGATAACTGGCGCCAGGAAGCTCGGACAGTCGCGAGTCGAGATTGGGCATCGGACAGCTGGGTTTCCAGGTCAGATACACTATTCGTCACGTCGGTCAGTTGAATCTGCTGCCGATTCAATGCGGATTGCTCGGCCGTCACCTTGGCGCTTAGGTCTGCGATCTGATTCGCATTTTGGTTTTGCGCCAAGGACAGCTCTTCCAGCGTTTGTGCTGGCGGAGCGTCTGCGGTGATTGCCGCCAATGCCGCGATAGCCTGCTCAAGCCTGCTGCCGGCCTCTGATCGGCCCTGCCGCGCGGTGTCCAATGCACGAACAGCCGAATCGTAGGCGTTTCTGGTCTGATCAAAGGCCTCGGGGGCTAGCGGGGGCGCAAGATTGCGCTGCTTCTCGTCGAGCTGAAGCTTGGCGGAAGCATTTGCATCTTCGCGACGTCGGATCGACTCTTTCGCGAGGGGTACCGTATCGCCGCCGAGCAGAACGTTGGTTCTGAGATCGTCTACGTCCGCCAGCAGGCTGGCCTGCTGGTATTCCAGCTCAACAATCCTACCCTTGCATGCTCTCAATTCTGCTTCGGCGTGTGCTACCGCCTCGGTACATTCACGTAAAGCATCGGTGGCCTTCTTGACGCGTCGTTCGGCGTCGACGACATTGGGGTCGATAGCCTCCAAAGCCTTGGCGACACGTGCATGAAGGATTACTGCGCCGTGCTCTTCGCCACATAGGGGGCAGTCACCGCGATCGCTGGGCAGGTGGGCGGCGATGGACGCAACGGCTTGCCGTATTGAATCAGCGGCCGAGGTCAAGGTCTCGTGATGGCTCTTCGCGGCCAGCTCCTCACCTTCAGCGGCCACCCTTGCCGAAACAGCGATTCGCAGCTGTTCTTGAAGGACATCCTCTTGTGCCTCTTCACCGCTGATGGAGCCCGTAACCTCCGCAACGTGCTGAAGCGTCTGCTCCCAGCGCTCCAGGAGTTGATGAGCGGTGAGAAGGTCAGCGTCTATCTGTAGCAACGCCTTGCGTTGCCTATTGATGAGGTCATGTTGGACGCCGAGTTGCTCATTGCCTTCATGCTCGCTACGCAAGGTGGAGGCCAAGGATTCAGCGCTGGTCAGAGTCTTGTCAGCGGTCTCCAGTACCTGCTTGCGTTGATCGACCGCCTCTTTGGCCTGGCTCTCATTCACGTGCCGATTGAGCTGCTGACCGATAGCATCACGCTCACCTTCTGCAGCGACCAACTCCTGCTGGAGTCGCTCATGATTGGCAGCGACTAGGGCGCGATCTTGCTTCTTCTGTGCAAGCTCCTGCGTAACAGTGATGAGATCGTTACCAAGCTGCTCTGAACGTGCTTGCTCAGACACGAACCGGCCTATGAGCCCGTCAACCTCAGCCAGCGCCGTGATCTGATCACGAAGTCGGTCTAGCTTGGTTTGTACCAATTGCTCCAACGCATCATGCACCGTTTCCAAGCCATCCTGGCCCAGCGGCGGAACCAGTAGGCCTGCGGGCAACTGCTCGAAGCTCTGCGCCTGGCGCGCGATATCCGAAATGGATTCAGCGATGTTTTCTTTGCTACGAAGTGCGCCTTGAGACTGAGAAGCTGCCAGATCCCGGTCAAGGGTCAAGCTTTGCCATTCACCAAATTCTGTTTCGAGTGTTTCGAGTGCGCTCTTGGCTTGTTTCAGTTGCTCAGTGAGCGCGCGGCGAATGCCGCCAAGGGCAGAGCTCACCTGGGTGCCATCTTTGCCAATCGGCAACCGGGCCAACTGAGAGCCTGCAACTTTGGCATCTGCCTTTACCAGCCATTCCCCTTCGCGCTGATCAAGCAGATGGGTAAGCCTCAGCAGAAACGGAATGTCCTCAGGGTTTGTATCTGGAAAAAGAGGGCTAAGGTCGCCCGTTCTTTCAACGTCACCAATTTTGCTCACCTGAGCAGAGGCTTGCACATCACCGAAATCCAGGCTCACTCGAGCCATGGCTTGAGTGTCTCGAATGATTGGGGAAAGATTTTCGCCGAGTCGGGAGATCTTGCCGGTGAGACCGAACTCTATGGCTTCGAAGATCGCCGTCTTTCCGGTGCCATTGGGCGCAAGGAGAATGGTTGCACCGCGGCTAAGCTCAATCGTGGTGTCGGCGCCAAACCTGCGGATGTTGGAAAGCGTAATGGACTTCAGCTGTTTCATTGGGAGTCCTCTTCACCAAACGCTGCAACCTTCAGGGCTTCAGCGATATCACCGCCTGATTTTCCAGACAACAGTAATTCTCGCCACGTTTCGAGATGCGGCACCACCCAGGAATGCGCCAGGCCCAGTGAGCCCAGGGACGCTAGCAGTGGATCACTGATGTTGTCTGAGCTACCGGCGGGCGAAAGGGTCGCCAAGAAACTACGGTCTAGAAAGGAGCCGACGTCTTCCTGCTCTCTGACCACTATCTTTCTGCAGAAGCGATCGTCCGTCTCGAGGCGAGCTGCATCTTCTGACGCAATGCCTTCGATGAGCATGAACATGTAGAGGTCGGCTGTTTGCGGCTCCGCAAGCATGTCACGGACATCCGCTGCCCACCGAAATGCGCTTTGGATTTTTGCCGAATCGAAGGGAAAGGCTGCGATCAACACAGTCCGCCAGCCCGCACCTTCCTGATTGACCCGTTTGAGCTGCACTGTAGTAGAGTCGATCTCGATCGACGGCGAAGCCAGTTCAAACGTATCGGACGAGAAAACTTCATAGCGACCTTCGGCACGCTTTGAGATGGCTGCAACCATCTCCGGGATTGTTAGCATTTCAGAGTCCTTTCGCGTTTGTCTCGATGGCTGACTCGCGGGCGAGCAGTCGATCTTGCCATTGCTTAGTGAAGTGTTGTCGCACAGAGGCCAGGTTCCCCCTACGCAGATGATTAAACGCCCCAGACCGGGTGACGAGCAGGTGCGGCTGGCGCTCTGCCGCCATGCTGGTAGCTGCCTCGGCGTCGTCAGCCATCCCTATGTTCAACAGCTCTGAGGGGGAGGCGCTCACGCCTGACAGGATTACGACCGGAGCAGGAGAAGGGCCGATAACCGTCATCAAAGGATCGTCAGACAGCTCACGGACTTCTGGAGCGCTGCCTGCGGGGCCAGACCAGTACTTAAGCGCGATGCTCAGCACCTGCCCACAATCCGGGAAGGACGCCCAGCCGGTGCCGCTTCCACCGACCCCAACCGCAACCAGCAACAGAATTTCAACGGCGGTGACCAGCAGGTCTAAGGTGCGGGGGCCGAGGCGAAGCGCGTGCTTCGCGTTTTTCCCTTCCGTTTCCGGGTACAGAAGCTGTTCCAGAAATTTTCGGCGGTTCTCGGGATTCTTGGCGAATCCGTCCAACCATTCCAGCCAAACCGCTTCCATGGCGTCAGCGAGGGCCGGATCAGTAATGGCCGTGAGCTTTTCAGAGACACCTTGGATGAGGCGTTGCCACACCAAGTCGTCCATGGCGTTTGCGAGCGCTTCAGCTTCCGCTCGGACAGCGCCTTGTGTCTTGAATTCATGATCCAGCGCGCACGCAAGACGCTCAGGGTTTTCGAGCCACGGGAGGTTGCTCAGGTCGCTCTCCGCGCAACCGAACGTGTGCCCGATTTCATGGCCGACGTTACCGCGCCACGTCGGTACGCCTAGCATTAGACTCTGACTGCCATTGGGCAGGTGCAAAGCCATGCGCAGTATTGCTGATGGAAGAGTGAGATTTGCTCCGATGGAGGGCGTGTATGGAGCGTATATCCTGAGCTTCCGGTTCCCAGGTTCAGTGCTCCACATGTGCTCCACAACCCCCTGCGCAGATCGGGGAGCCACCCCACTAAGATCATGGGTACCAGCGAACGACCATGACCTGCCGGCAGGCAGAACTTCGTCGCCTAACAGATACTGTGCCCAGGTTTCGATATCTGGGCGAAGCTCGTCCTTGAGCTCTCGGACTACCGCATGGCATCCCAAAGCCGACACGTCAGATGTCTCGCCAGTGATGTACGTTATCAGCCGTTCAAGCGTCCGTTTCGGATCGGTAAAGTGCCGGCCAAGAGATTCAGCGGAGCGTTGCTCCAAGGTTGCATCGTTGCCAACGCAGACGATGGTTACTCGACGCAGGGTATCCCTGATCTGAGCCCAATCCTGGAACCCGCACCAGGTCGTGAGCCAAAGATAGGTTCGTTCGGTGGGGCCATCCTTGCGATTGGCAAGTTCGTCCAGATCAAGTCCGTCCAGGCGACACAGTTTGCACAACGCATCCAAATGGTCGACGGTGAGGTCTTTTTTGATCTTCAGATGTGCACCCACGAGGGTCAGCTGAAACTGACGGTCGGGGAGGGAACCGAAAGTGCCCAAGCCAGCGTGCTTAGCGAGGCTGGCGAATGCCGAGTCTATGACTGAGTCCGCTATGGGCTCAGTGCCGGCAGATGCACCTTTGGACGGCTTGGCCGGGTGTTTTGTCTTATCTGGATTCTTGGTGCAGAAATCACTGGCCTGGCGTTTGACCTGCAGATGCTCAAAGGAATCTGGGGAGTGGAGGATCACCACGTCATCCCACTCTTCGATACCGCCCTGTTCCGCTCCGATCGCGAGTGGAGCGCGCCTCCCATCAAGGAACTTCTCAAGCATGTCCGACAAACGTTGAGCAATGACCAGCCTCTCGTAATGAGACTTTTGCTCCAGCCGGAACCTTCTGATCATACCGACATCCCTTCACTTCATTGTTGTCCCGACCAGCTCCGCTGGCAGTGTGCCACATGCTACCATTCGAGATGACTTAGTGGCGTGCACCTTTGGATAGGATCGCCAAGCCAAGCGTGTCCGCATTTACCACTGTAGAGGCTTGCACGATATCCTGCGCTGAGCCGTTACTGCCGCAAATCATTTGGTATAGCGATGTCAGCAGATTCGCCATGCGAGCTGGTCTGTCACGGTTAAGTGGATGCTGACTTAAGGTGGATAATGTCCACCGTAAGGACACCGTTCAAGGATGTTAAGTGCTTGATCTAATAGAAGATGCCATATCGAGTTTGAGTTCGTGCGGTTGGGCCAGCTTCCACCTTCCACGCGCTAGACTCGAGGCGATGGAGAAAGCTGCGCTGACCATCGGCTATAGCCTCGGGCAGCCCTGCGCTTCGCGACGGCGCGGCCCATTAATTGACCATTTGGTTCCGACCAATAGACGAGCTGCTAACCCTCGCTCTCTCAGTGCCCGCTACGGTCTGAGCCATTTCCCCTGGCACACCGACGGAGCACACTGGAGTACGCCGCCGCGGTATCTAATCATGGGCTGCTTGGAGGCGAATCAGCAGACCGCTAACACACTCATCTGCGAAGGTCGCTCCTTCACCTCTTTGAACTCGGCGACAGCTCGCTCGTCGGTGTTCAGGATTACCAATGGCGGCAGTAGTTTCTACGCCGCGGCCCGGGCCGCCTCCGATCGCTACTACAGGTATGACCCCGGCTGTATGGCGCCTATGGATGTTGGTGCTCGGGAGATCATGCGCGCCTTACAACAAGAGAAGCCCGACGGCGAGCACAAGATTGATTGGTTTACCGGGAGGTTTTTGCTTCTTGATAACTGGCGCTTTCTACATCGCCGAACAGCTACAGTTGAAAACACGGAACGCAAGCTTCTAAGGCTGACGGTCATGGAGAGCTTTAACAATGCATAACGCAGGAAGCGGCGCGAAAAAATTACACAATGAAGTACCTCCAGCTATCTCAGCCGAGGCATTGTTGGGTAAGTCCCGGCTCTATGCATCACGGGCCCTACAGGCTAAAGGGTCAAAGGATTCTGAGGTCTACCAGATCTGGGCTGCGTTGGCACTAGAGCTTCTCGGGAAGGCGCAGTTAGCAGGCATTCACCCGTGCTTAGTAGTCGAAACAGAAAATACGAACAGCCTACTCGAGGCATGCGGCGTCGAGACTGATACTAAGGTCAAGACAATCAGCGCCCATGTGGTATTCGCTCGTTTAAAGCATACGGTCGAGAAATTCGGAACCCCGCATGCGGAGGCATGCAAGATAATTTCGTCTCGCAGGAACGCCGAGCTCCATTCCGGTCAGGCGGCATTCGCCGGTATGGGGGATAAAGACTGGGAGGGTCAGTTCTGGTCTACGGTCCAACTCATCCTGGCCTCAATGGATCTAGAGCTTGAAGACTGGGTCGGGAGCGACTCTAAAATCCCAGCCACCTTGGCTGACGACTTCCACACGATCAAGGTAGAGGCTGCGAAACAACGCATTGCGAATGCGCGCGCTGCCTTTGCAGCTCCTGAAGACAAGAAACGCAGCAAAAAAGATCTTGAGGAGCTTCGAGAGAGATCTCAAGCGTTCTACTGGTATACCTATCGGGATGCCTTCCGGTACCTTCTGGATAACTATTGGGATATCCCGTGCCCAGCCTGTAAGTGCAAAGGATTTCTGGGGGGAGATCGTGTCCACGAAGAAGTCATCGATCAAGATCACGAGAGCGGGTACGAAACCGTAGAGAGGTACTTCACTCCCGTGGAATTTTACTGTCCGTCCTGTGATTTGCGTTTGGATGGTGCCGAAGAAATGAAAGCAGCAGAATTCGAGGAAGAGTACATAGATCAGGACGAGCGAGAAATAGAGTACGAGCCCGACTACGGGAACGACTAGTGGCGTGGCCTGCTGGACAGACGTTAGATCTCGACCAACGTAACGAGCCTGATGAATTTGACTGATCAAGTTATAAGGCGCTGGAATTGTTACATATCTTTCAATACATCAGTACCTGGCCGATGAGCACTGTATTCTTGCAGTGCAAAGATCGATTTCATTAGAATTGGTGATGGCGACATGAGTAAAGAAATAGAAGCGCGACTTGAAGGCATTCATCACGAGCTAAGTGGTTCTGAAAGCGATATGTCCTACAATCGCCAAAAGTCTTTGAAATACCACGTACGTGGTATTAACCAAGGTTTGAACGAGTGGTTAAGAGCGCAAAGTCGCCAACAGGAGCAACGCAGCCAAAACTTGAAGATAGCCTTGGGCCTGCTCGGTTTCATCGGCCTCATGCTAGCTATCACTCGCGCCGCTGGCAGCGATATCGAGTGGGTAAGGGAACACACTCTGGCTTTTCGGTTGTGGGGCGTAGCCCTGTGCACAATGTTTGTTGGTGTATCCCTAGAGCGCTCCGCAATTGTGAAGTCGCTCTGGGGCTTTACTGTCACCAAACTTCTCGTATCTATAGTGCTGTCTTGCGTAGTTATTTACGCGAGAGGCAAAGCGGCCGGCTATATCAATGGTGTATTTCATGTAGATGCGTCAGCACTGCCCATAACGCTGGTTTATATAACAGGGCTGATGGTATTTAAGCTGTTGCTTCCATTTGTGTTTGCGATAACCATAACCCTTTTTATTGTTCATCTCTTTACCGCAATCGGCTGGCTAAAGGATAAGCTCACTGGCAAGCAAGATGAACTGCCGCCGCTGTACTCATTGCTGTCCGTTTTTGTATCTGGGGTTATTCTTTTTTATGGATGGAATTGGTCCAGCGGACAGCTGAGCGACTCCCGCGTGCCCGAGAAGGTATACTTGATGGCGCACGCCTTAGACTTTAATCAGTCACACGAATGCGCCAACATAGACGCCAATAAACCAGTAGTTTTCCTCGGAAACGCTCAAGAGTCAGTGTTGGTAGCGCCGTATAAGCTGGAAAATATAGACTTTGCCACCGTCTTTGAAGGGTCTGTAATTGTGCCCAAAAACTTCACTCGACAAAAGTGCTACTACGGTATCGGGAGTAATACAAAATTCACCGAATAATAGCGATAAGCCAGCATCTTTTGTGCAGCCATAAGCTTACAAGGCGCTACTCGCTTGGAATGGTAGACGGCAAATAACGGCAGCATTTAAAGGCCGTTAAGATTATGCCATGGTAAGTATTTGTAAGTACTGGCTTTGAGCAGAACCATAAGAAATGACGGCTTAAATAGTGATGAGGGTTATAATTTTTCAAATTCGAACCCGAGCATTAGGTCTGCTGATGCCGGGGTTCGACTTAACAATGAGGATACTAGTGCCATGACAATGAAGCGTGACAGTACAGAGGTGGCAGGGGTTAAAGGTGAGTCTGCTAAAGAATGCATGAGTGACACACTCAAGATTGAAAATTCCTATGAAAGTATTTGGGATGCGATCGAATCTAATGCAGGAGAGGCTGCAATTATGAGAGTCCGTTCGACGCTCCTCATGACCCTCGTAATCCATGTGCGAAATTGGAATATTACCCCTTCGCAAGCAGCGAAAAGGCTAAATATTACTACCACCCTAATGAAAGAAATTTTGCAGGGAAATATCAATGCATTTACAACTGAAAATTTGGTTGCGCTATGTGATACTGCTGGTTTTGTAGTAAGTGTAGATGTATCGGTTAAACCTACGGTTTCTACCGGATAAACACACCAATATAATTATATTGCTAGCAAGGCTTATCTTCTCTGTTACGCAAGGGGGCTAGTACATCCTCTACATCCAGCCCTTTGAGAAGACAGTTGTTTACAATTACGGACAGCGCTTCATATAGGTTATCTCGTTGCCTAATCAACGAAGCGTTCTCTACTTGTAATTTAGAAATACGTTCTTCGAGGCTCCTGCGACGGCGCGCACCGTCTAGATCTCTTCCACTTTCTTTCAATTGTACTATACGGGCAGACTCGATTCGCCTCCCGCGATCACCTACTAGGGTGGCGCGGCTCGTCAGGCCCAGTCGACGCTGCACTTCTGTGCGTGAAATAGGCGCGAACTGCAACCCTAAACTAATCATTTGAGCGAGTAGGGCGTCGATCGCCTCATCCAAGCTGCGCCCCCTCAAGGTCTGTAGTTGCGCCATGGTCGCCTCTAATCATCCGAAACTGAACTGTGCCGTTTGTCTGTGTCCGCAACAGTCATTGGATGACCATTTGGAAACACGCGCTGCACACGTACACTGGTATCGCGTGCGAGGACGTTTTTTAGATTGTTGAGCTTGTCCTCCTGGTCTGCTAGCCAAACATCGCTGCCTGCCTCTCCGGCGCCGACATCGCGCATGACGGCAATTGCCTTCGTCAAATGCTCAGCCTGACTCTCAAGGTTGGCCCGCTCCGATGGAGTTCCCATCAGATGCAGGTGCGAGCAGCCATTCCAGCACTGAAGATGTTTAGGGCAGGGCGCTTGCGAGAAATCATGAATGCAACCACCAAAGGGGGTCACATGTAGCGCCGTTGCATGTACGGTAAGAAACGCCTCCGCAGTGACTATGCCTTTCTCTAACAAGAGCGAATGATAGCTATTGGTCAAAGCGCCTTGAATGCGTTTTTCTCTTATGCCTGTATGTAAGAAATCAATCCGCTCGTAGTAACTACTGAAAGCTAAGAAGTCTTGATGAGTAGCGGTGTTTTCTTCTATGGTCGAGTGTTGGTAATAAACGTTCTGGTCGAGGCGTTTTCGCCCCAACGCTAATGCTTGCTGAACATCGCTCATTCCGGTCAGATGGTAGATAGTGTTCCGCCAGTGTCGCGGTTGGTGGCTAGTTAGTCGAATCGGAGCCCCGTTGGACTCGGTTAATGACCTGCGCGAAAAAATGGATGAGCGCGAGTCATCGTGGCCTAATGCGTTATTGATATCCATCAGGGTAACTCGACGCGGGACCGCACGAAATACATTTGCTTCACGTCCGCCGAATCGAAATTGGCCATCGAAAGCAATTGCCAGCGTTTCGCTGGTTCTAAGTAGTGTACGAGATGCTCCCCCGATATTTTCAGTTAGCACTATGTGGCCACGGAGCTTGGGAGCTATCAATCGTTCAATCTCACCCGCGACGTAGCGTCGGCTTATCGGTTTTCCTCGCCTTTTACTTGACTCATCGTCGTATGGATGAATTCCGTTGCGTTTTAGGAAGAGGTATAGGTTTCCGTATTTGCTGATTTTTCCATTAAATCCTAGCCACTCTAAAACTAATGCCTCGGAGATCACTGATTCAGGGGGATAATTCCAGACCCGCCCCAGGTGGTTTTCTTGCCATTTCGCAATTTCTCGTTGTTCTATAGTCAGCTCCTTCAGTCGTTGAACTGCCCGCCTAGCTAATGGGGTATCACTCTCAGCAAACCAGTGGACACGAGATTGAAATTGTTTTTCTGCGAAGTATCTGATTCCGCATTCAACAAGAGGATTACCGTGTGTATCGTAAACAATTTCGCCCGCTGCCCCTTTGATCGGCCTTTCAACCCAACAATCATAGGGGATCAGTGCAACTTCATTACCTCGTTGCCCAGTTGCGATCAGTAGATCGATCACTCGTAACAGGATTTCCTCTCCGTCAGTAATCGGGTTATTCGAACATAGGGCATACGCATCCATCGCCTCACGAGAGGGCAATTTATCATCAAATGTACGCTGTTTTACTGTACGATCTGTATCGTGTAGCGAGACATAGTTATGTCGGGATTTCTCTGGTTTCGCATCGCTCTCAAAATGGATAGCAAGCTCGGTTAATTCAAGCTTATCAATAGTATCTGAGATCACCCTTAGATGAGAGGTCGCGTCATAGACGTTTTTGTAGCCGCTCTCACGGAGAAACCCTACGACGCGTTCAAAGTCACCGCGCGTTAATAGTGTAGGGTCCGTTATACCCCGCTCAAATAAAGGGTTGTACAGGCGCCGGGCGGCGGTATTGTAAGCGGTCACCATCGAAAATTTCAGATTCCGGGTGCGCTGTAAATATACGACTAGAGCTTTACAAAAGTTCTGAAAGTCTAGGGGGAGGGCAGCTTTAGGGGGAGCAGGATAACCGTTCTGCTCAAGCGATTGTCGGTGCGTTTCAAAGGTTATTGCTTGTTGGTTTTGGCGATGCGGTAACCAGCGTTCGACCGACCATTGTGATGACTTCCAGGGCATAGAAATTGGTAGCGACTCAAAAAGCGCTTGCTCTTGCTTAATGAAGCTTTCAAGGCTCTGCCTTGCCCTAGACGGCGTCATCAGCGTGCTCCTCCGTGTACTGCCTGCAACGCTCGATGGTAGCACTCACAGCCTGTATGGTTGCCTGATGCTGGCTCAAGGGTCGATTGTGACTGAGGTCACCCGTTTGCTCTGCTACGTCAATAAACCGTTGAACCTCCCTCTGCAGAGCCTCTTTTACCTGCTCATGACGACCGTTAGCAAACGGGTGAAATTTTCTGCAGGTATAGCAGGCATAAACAGGATTGTAGGGACAGTGGGTATCTATCGGGAGCGCGCAGGCGCCAATATCTCCAATGTACTGCGTGTCAATCACTCCACGGATTGCTCTTTCGGACGCCGTGTTATCACGTTGCACAACTTCTCCAGTCAGAAGACTAAGCATAATTTTTTGATACGTAGAACTCTTACCGAGTGCTTTTTCTTTGATTCGGGCAATATTGGGAGTGGCTGTTATATACGCACGTGCTGCAACTGTGCTGTTGTGCCCGAGTAGTTCGGCGATCAGTTCTGCTGGTGTTCCTTGATCCGCCAACCCCTGTCCTAAGTGATGGCGCAGCAACATGGACACTTGATTCGGCTTGTCTATTCCAGCTTTCTGCAACTCATCTTTAAGGTACGAACCGATTTCAGGCACTGATAGACGCCTACCGGTTGTATTGACAAACAGTGGAACTCCGTTATTAAAGCGTCGCTGAATCTCAGAAATATGCCTTGCGATTTTAGCCCCTAACTGAGCCGTTATTTTACGGGGGCGTCGCTCAGGGCGACGTTGGCCGATTTTTTTAGCCATGGGCAACCAAATGGTAAAGTAGCTCTCATGCTTAGCACTCTCGATGAGTTCGAAATTCGCAATATCGAGAGAGTGCAATTGAATTGAGCGCGGCCCTAATTCAAAACTCAGGTGAAGCATAATGTTGGCCTGGAGCTCGGCCCAGTCATCCGACTGGACATCGCGTTCAATACGTTTAAGTAGCCGAATTTCCTCATCAAGCTCTAAGCCAGACTGCGAGAGAAAAATCCGAGCATACGGGTCAACCCGCTCTGATTTTACATCCTTGATTTTGAGATAGGTCCTTGAATCAAAACCTTTAATTCCTCTATCAACTGCCCAGCGATAAAATCTGCGGAATCCGATTAGATTTTGCCTAGACCGTTTGAATCCATTTAATTCAACGATTAAATCTTGATAATCCCAAGGAAAGTAACGGGCTAGATTTGTGCTTGACAAATAAGCAAGAGACCTTACAAGCATGGATGCTGTCTGGGGAGCATATTTTTCTAACGCATACGCCATAAAGCCTTTGGCGATATCATTGAGCTCTGGAATCAAGTCAAGCGCGGCCCAGTCAATTTTCAGTGCGACTCCACCGTCGTACCACGTCCAAACCGTCAGCCGGGTATCGACATATCGCGGCTGATCATTAGTACGTGTTCGAATAGAAACCTGAGCGGGTCCTTTGAACATATAACGCTCAGAAGAGGAGGAGGGTGAAGCGTGTTCTTGATCGGCCGATTTGGTCACCGTGAACCTCCTTAACTGTCGAGTCGGCCCCAGGCTGCCGAGGCGCGCTTGGCATTGTGAAGATTGGCCGACTCAGCTAGGTAACGACCTGCATAACGGAGTGGCATCGTCGAGGTTTCAGACCAGCCGCAGACTCGTCGGAGTTCGTCCGTTGCCCGCTCCAAATCATGCCCACGCTTCTCGACCAGGTAAGCCAAAAAACGATCGGCAAACGTGTGGCGAAAGTCATGCGCGGAAAGTGTAGACAATAATCCTGGATGAGCTAGCTCAATGGTCAGAAAAAGCCGATCAAGGACGTTAGACAATGCGCGGATCGACAGCGGGCGACCCCGGTCAGAGATGAACAAATAGCGGTACAGTAACTTCATGGGTTTGCCGCCACGCAGAGGACGCCGTTCGCTCTGGATATAGCGCTCGTAGACCTCATACAATTGTGCAGAGATACCTATCGTCCGTCCGTGTGATTTCAGCGCAGGCTCTTCAGCGCGCGGGTCGCCTGGGTCATGTTCGCGATCATTGATGCTGACATAGGCATGCTGAGAACCCTGATTGATATCCGTGGTGTAGAGCTTCAGGAGCTCTCCGCGACGGATACCCGTCTCTAGCAGCAACTCAATCATTAGCCAATTGCGCAACTGCAGTCGTTCAGGAAACGGATTCTCCGGGGCGCCTGGACAAATTAGTGTGCGAATGATCTGGAGTTGCGTATCTGTCAGGCTGCGGTAACGAGTGCGGTCGGGACGAGCATTGATGATATGACTCTCAAAGCGCCGTTCAATGACGTCGGCGACATCTGCAAATACAACCTCAATGTTAGCTAGGATGGTCGAGTTCTGACGGGCGCGCGGGATATAACGGGTGACGCACCAGGACAGATACTGCTTCAGCAACCGTAGGTACTGGTCACGGGTACGCGGATCGATCTGCGGAAAAGGTGCCGTTGTAGCTTTGCCGATTCGGGCGACCAGATTATCGGCTTGACGGCCGCTTTGGAGCCAGATGGCGTAACCGTCTAGTAAAGCCAGAACCGCCTCAAAGTGGCATGCCAAGATTTCCTCATCGATATCCAGATCTCGGCTTTTGGCATAGGCGTAGAAAGCCTGGATCGCGCGCAGATGGGCCGCAGCCGTGTTGTAAGCGCGGTACCTCAGTTTGAGCTGGACGTAGATGAACGGAACGAGCTTGGGCAATGGTGCCGCCTGACCATCCTCCACAAGTAGCGGCACGCGCTGACCGGAAGAGAAACGGCTCTGAACCAGCTTCACAGGAAGGTCCTCATTCAAAGGCTTGCCATGAACATTTAGTACATGGCCCGTTGAGAGAGTGGACGTCAGAAGCGGTTTTGTCGAATCAGCGGCTTAGGCAGCTCATGAACAGAACTGACATAGCACCTTGTTTAACATAATATACATTATGCGAAGCCTCTCATGCAGGCTTGTGAGCGCTGCCTCGCAGAATTCGACCCTACGTTACGGTACGCAGACCTCTACAGCACGATGACAGCCTATGACGGTTCCGCGCTCTGAACCGAGCCGCTTGTCACCGTCATAGGCATCAAACACCCAGCAGCATCGAGCGACGGTCTGAGCAAGCTCAGAAGCGTTCGCTCGATGCTTCTCAGAGGGAACGACAAACGCCAAATAACAGAAAACAAGTTGCTCATGACAGGACCTCAAGAACCGTCAGATTAGTAATATCCATGTAGTAAGGATGGCCGCCATCAGCATCTTGCAAAAGCAGACTGGTTTCTATTGCGTGCTCAATACTACCCAGGGTAACCGCCAAAACCGTGGATTCAACAATGGACGACCCTAGAACGAGCGAGTCATCACCAGCGTTAAAACCATGGACAATCTGAGCGTTACGGATGCGCTTACCCATTAAAGCCAAGGGATGAAGGCCACCTTCACCTCTAAACGAACATGATATTTTTTCAAGTTCAGGTATGGTGAACAGGCCCAAATGGAAAGCAGCAGGACCTGCTACAGCATGATTTTCAGTAGAATTGAACATAGCCATTTGCGATCTCCTAATTAGATCGTTTTTGGTGGCTGCGCTGGAGAGCGGCAACTCTTCAGCGCAGCATCTAACCCCTAATGGGTTGGATTAGTTAAATTCGAGGCATGTGGCAAAATGCCAATAAATTCAATATTCAAGCTTTGCCAGGAAAGATAATCTCTCCGGTAAAGGGTTTGGCAATATCAATACCAAGCTTACGTAAACGAGCACGATTTACCTTTACAGCACTTTTTTGCAAATCAAAGACCTGCCCTTCCATCCACTTAACGACGTAAATCAGCGCCGCATTTGCAGATGCATCACTAGTCACAATACCCTCAGAAAGAAGGCGAGCATGGATGTCAAGAAGCTTTATTGGCATAAGAAAAATCGCTTAAATTCGGTATGACATGCCGTACTATCCATAAGAAAAACCAGGCTGTCAACAAGCCCGGAAAAATCCTTCAAAAAACAGCAAAAAGGGTGCTCCTCCATACCAAAGTGGGGGTGTAACAGCACCCCCACCCGCTTCGCTCCAAAATCGCAGGAGGCGACATGCTCGCAAAATGGGTTTTCATCCTGTTAATCGACGGGAAGGTCTCAGAGACGCAAATGCTGCCATCTGAGGGGCAATGCCAGATCGAGCTGGTAAAAGTCGTCCCACGCCTCAGAGCGCAAGGTATAAACGCCCTGGGAGCGTGCTACATCAGGACGACGGGCTAAGAAACCGGACCTACCGGGACCTGACCTACGATGTCGCTATACGTCACGGGACCGAGTTGCTGAGCAGCAGATCCGCGGCGTGGAAAAAGCGGTTTGACCAGCACGCGGGCTGATTGCCCAGGGATACAAACGGCGCGCACGCAAAAGAAACGCTCGGTGATCCGGCGATCGCTGGGGGTTTTTCGTTTGGCGGGCTACCGGCCGGCGTTGCCGAGTATCGGCGCGGATGTTAATTGGCCTGGCTGACGAACGAGTGGCGCCTAATGCCCTGCGGGCAGGTCGAGGTATGACTACAAATGGTGCAAAAAAATAGCATCGCATAATGCACGTTATGGCTAAATTCAGCGGCATGAGCTACGCGATTATCATGCCACTAAATTCGGCGATTACGCCGCTAAAGTACCATAACGTTCGTCGAATTATGCGAAGCCTAGGATGCAGACTTGTGAGCGCTGCTGTCGTTATCACTTCAAAAACAGAAAAATCATCTTAAAAAAATAATCTCGTAAAATCATAGGCCTAGAGCTCTCGGAAGTAATCGTGTAAAAAAATTGGAAGTAATCGTGTAAATCAAGCTTTTCGCCTCACGTTCACGGAATTGCTTACAGATCACTTGGCCGACAATCATCAGCGCGCTACAGGCTCTGGCGCAGCCTTTGTAGCCGTCATCGTGGGTGATTTTACGTCATGAGCGGCGAATCCAGAAATGTCGCCCTTGATGAGCGCGATCGCGCACCGTATGCGGATTCGCCTATTCGTTTGATTAAAGGAGTTTTTTGGGACCAGCTCGCTCGTTTACGGCATTACTTACGCGGCAGGTCCATCCGAAAGCACGTCGCTGTGTGAAATCTGCAGCGCTCAGCATGGAAGTTTGTGCACAGATTTCACGGATCGCTATACACAGAACAGCCCAACACCCGCTAATTTACGTGCAGATGGAGTTTTACTACCATCCGATACCCTGGTAGCTCGTCAGAGTTAGGCTGGATGAAAGCTTAGTAAAAAGCCTGTCCGGCACCGTTGTTAACCACAATTTTGACTTGTTAACTACGGTAGTTAACAAGTCAAAAAACAAGTTTACAAAGTGGTACTGAACCTGCGTGTTAACCTTGGTTTGTCTAGCTCGTCTGGGAATTCAAAAGTCCGTATCGCTATTCGAACTGTGTGGTTTGCCGGTTGAAATGGTTGCCCCTATTATCACTCGTATGACGCGGATTTCAGCCGACCTGGCGTTACCTTGGAGCCCCGGATAGATCTTTAGCCCCCTTGATTCCAAATCAGCCACCGCAGCACCCGTTTCTCTTACCCACCCCATTCAATATGACTCTAATCAGCGCGTTCAATTACCGTTGTAGTTAATAGACCATTCTATGACCTTACATAAGCATGCACCTGCGATGCATTCAGTAAGGCTACCTATCCCAACCCGCCCTCCTCCTATTTTCTTACTTCATCCTCCCATCCTGAAGGTTCAACTTAATTTGACTGAACGTAATCATGGAGTCCGTTAGAGATATTACTCCATCAGTGGATCAGTCATTTCAATTTTACCCGGTTTATCCCGGATCCGGATTGATCAATGATGGCTCCAATCACCACTGAGGAGCCCCGCAATGAATTCTCTCTTTTCCCAAGTCAAAATCAGTCGCTATTCCCTGTCCAACCGCATGGTCATGGCCCCGATGACGCGTTCGCGTTCCGACGATGACGGCGTGCCAAGCGAGCTGGTTGCGATTTACTACGCCCAGCGTGCCAGCGCCGGCCTGATCATCAGTGAAGGTGTGTTCCCCGTTGCGATGGGTAAGGGCTATGTCCGCACCCCAGGCATCGAAACCGCCGAGCAGGTCGCTGCCTGGAAGCAGGTCACCGAGGCCGTGCATGCCCGCGGCGGGCGAATTTTCATGCAGTTGATGCACAGCGGACGTATTTCGCACCCTTCGCTGCTGCCGAATGGTGCCCTGCCACACGCCCCCTCCGCGATCAAACCCGCCGGCCAAACCTGGACCGCGATGGGCCTTCAGGATTTCGTCACCCCCCATGCGCTGAGCGTGGTTGAGATTGCCGCGGTTATCGAGGGCTACCGGCAGGCGGCGCGGCTGGCCATCGAGGCCGGTTTCGACGGTGTCGAGTTGCATGCCGCGTCGGGCTACCTGCCTGAACAGTTTCTCTCGACGGGCAGCAATCAGCGCACGGATGAGTACGGAGGATCGGTTGAAAACCGTGTGCGTTTTGTACTGGATGTGCTGGCCGCTATCTCGACGGAAATCGGTGGCGACCGGGTGGGTCTCAAGATCTCCCCTGAAATGAATTTCAACGACATCGTCGATGCCAACCCGCAACAAACCTACACCTACCTGGTCGAGCAACTGCGCGGGCTGAATCTCGCTTATCTGCACGTTGCCCTGTTCGGAGCCAGCATCGACTACCACGCCGTGTTGCGTCCACTGTTCGACGGCAGCTATTTGATCGGTGGCGGACTCGATCAACGCTCCGCCGAATCCCTGATCGCTGAGGGTCAAGCAGACGCGGCGGTGTTTGGCAGCGCCTTCCTCGCCAACCCCGATCTGCCCGAGCGCTTTCGTACAGGCGCCGAGCTGAATGTTCCGAACAAGGACACGTTCTACGCACCGGGCGCGCAAGGCTATATCGACTACCCTGCCTTGCCCGCAGCGCAACGCGTCTGAGGAGCACAGCCATGTTACCCATCGTCCGTTTGCAGCGCATGAATCACGGCAGTCAGTTCCGGGCCTTCAGCCTGCGTGGCAATCAGTTCGACAAGCCTATCGACCCCTTCCTCGCGGTCGATCATGCCTGGATGAGTGGGCCGACGTTTCCGCCCCACCCGCATGCAGGGTTTTCGGCGGTGTCCTACCTGTTTCTTGATTCCGAGACCGGGATTGATAACCGGGACGCGCTGGGCAACCGCAACCTGATTCAACCCGGTGGGCTGCATTGGACGGCGGCGGGTAAAGGTGTCGTGCACGAGGAGGTGCCGGCCGAGCCGGGCAAGACGGTGCACATGCTGCAGATTTTTATCAACCTGCCGCAGGAACGCCAGGCAGACGCTCCGTTTGCGCTCAGTCTCGAAGCCCAGGATGTGCCTGTGGTGCGGTTGCCCGGGATCAAGGTGCGCGTACCACTGGGCAGCTTCGCCCAGGTGTCGTCGCCCTTGTCGGTGCCCACCGAAGTGAGCGTGCTGGACATCTCACTTGAGGACGGTGCTGAAGTCAGCGTCCCGATCCCCGAAGGCCATGTTGCGTTCGTAATGCCGATTGACGGCGAAGTGTTGATCGATGGCCACCCCTTCAACCTTGTCGAACCCGCACTGCCGGTGAATCTGCCGCAGAGCGAGGAGCGCATCGTCACGTTGCGTGCGAACAAGGGCAACGCCAAGGCCGCGCTGTTTTCGGGTGTCCCGCTGAATCAACCAGTGTATTGGCAAGGGCCGCTGGCGCTTGCCTCTTCAGAGGCGCTGGCCGAAGCGATTGACGGCTACCAACATGGTGCGTTCGGAAAGCTGCAACCGCGTTGAATGATCGAAACAGTCCCAACCCCGGGGCATCAGTGCCCCAACCTTAGAGCCAGGAGAATCATCATGACGTACGAAAAATTCAGTGCCGAGAATGCCGCCCTGCTGTTGATCGATCACCAAGTCGGCACCATGAGCTGGGTGAAATCCATTCCCTTCGAAGAACTCAAACGCAACGCGCTGATGCTCGCCAAAGCGGCCAGCATTCTGAAGCTTCCAGTGGTTCTGACCTCCAGCATGGAGCAGTACGCGCAGGGGCCGCTGCTGAGTGAACTAGAGCAGATCCTCCCTGCCGAATTCGCTGACCGCATCCAACGCCTGGGCATCGTCAACGCCATGGACGACGAACACTTCGCCGCCGCCGTTAAAGCGACTGGCCGTAAAAAACTGATCATTGCCGGTGTCACCAATGACGTCTGCACGGTCTACCCGGCCCTGAGCCTGGTGCGCGACGGCTATGAAGTTCAGGTGGTGGCCGATGGCGGCGGCTCACCGACCGTGATGGCCGATGACATCGCCCTGCGCCGGATGGACAAGGGCGGCGTGACGCTGACCACCACCAACCAGTTGATTGCAGAACTTGCCGGCAGCTGGGCGACGCCAGAAGGCGGGCAGTTGGTGCAGGTGCTGATGGAAGCGCTGCAAGGTTAAGGATGTTGCTGGCTGGCAGGACTCAATTTCCGGCTCTTCCAGCCAGCGACGCCGGATCAAATTGGCACCCAACCACACATATCCAGGAGATGGGTCGCTACGTTCAGTGTCATGGCAAATATCACGTAGCCCGCTTATCCGAGCCAGAGAATATCGTTCATGAACAGTCCCAAATCACAGGGAACAACGGATGTGCAATCCACCTATCGGCTCGCTCTGCGAGCGTCATTGGCGATGATACTGGCCCTGCTCGCCGGATGTTCCTTCAGCGACCTGAAGCCGAAGTCGCATCTGCTCGCGCCCACTGATGTCAGCGAGACACTGGCCGACAGTGCAGTCACGCTGTCCCCGGCGGTCTGGCCCACTGAAAACTGGTGGACCAGCTTCAAAGACCCGCAACTCGATGCTCTGATCAAGGAGGCCTTGGCAGGCAACCCTACCCTGCGATCAGCGGCGGCGCGAGTGCGTCAGGCCAGCGCTCTAGAAGCTATCGAAGGGGCCCAGTTACTGCCTCATGTCGATGCAACAATGAGCACGACCCGCGAGCGATTCAGCTCCAACGGCACGACACCTGCGCCGGCGAAGGGCACTTGGCAGAACGTCGATCAGGCCACCTTGAATGTGGGTTATGAGCTGGACTTTTGGGGCAAAAACCGCTCGGCCATTGAAGCGGCCGTAGGCCGTCGACATGCACTTGAAGTCGATGAGCGTGCGGCGGCACTTATGCTGTCTGCATCGATTGTGCAGGCCTACATTGCATTGCAGAACAGCTACGAGCAACAGGATGTGGCCCAAACGCTGTTGGCTCAGCAAGAGCAAATCGAGAAACTGACCCAGCAGCGATTTGCGGCTGAATTGGATACTCAGATCGATATCAAGCAGTCCCAAGCCGCCCTGCCCGCCAATCGAGCCAATATTGCCGCGCTGAAGGAATCGATCGAGCTCAACCAAAACAAACTGGCTTCCTTGCTGGGCAAGGGACCTGACCGGGGACGGACGATCACAAGACCCCATCTTCAGTCCAGCGATACCGTGGCACTGCCGACCAACCTCCCAGCCGAGCTGATTGGTCATCGCCCAGACGTCGTTGCGCAACGTTGGCGCGTCGAAGCCTCGGGCCATGAAATTGAGGTAGCAAAAGCTCGCTTCTATCCCGACGTTAACCTGACGTCCTTCATCGGTATGCAAAGTCTTGGCTTTGACACCTTCAGCGAACGCAGCAGCCGCATAGTGGGATTCGCACCTGCGATAAGCCTGCCGATCTTCGAGGGTGGTCGATTGCGCGGGAACCTGGACGCCCAGGACGCCGTTTACGATCTGGCCGTCGAAAACTACAACCAGACGGTTATCGATGCCTTACGCGATATCGCTGACCAGTTGTCCTCCCTGCGTTGGTTAAAAGAACGCCTGGCCCAGCAGAATGAAGCGGTAGCCACTGCACAGGCCGCCGCCGACCTGGTGAACAAACGGTACGCAGCGGGACTGGCAACCTATCTGCAGGTACTGGCGACTGAAAATTCAACGTTGGCCGAAAAACGCCAACTGGTATATCTGAAATCGAGAGCACTTTCCCTTCAGGCGAACCTGAGCCGGGCTTTGGGGGGCGGCTACTCGCCCGAAATCCCGGAGTCCGACAACGCCACTCCCTCCTTGGCAGCTAAATGACGTTATGACTACTACGCCCTCCCCAGCCGCCACCACTCAGCCGCGAGCCTTGTATCGCCCCACATTGCTTCTGACCCTGGCCATAGTCCTTCTGGTCGTTGCCTTGTGTGCTGGCTACCTGCTGAGACTGAATTCCGAATCCACCGATGATGCCTATGTCGACGGCAACGTTGTTCAGGTGACCTCACAAGTCAGCGGTACCGTGACGGCAATCAGCGGCGACAATACCGATCATGTCGATACCAACTCGCCATTGGTGACATTGAACGCCGTGGATGCCGAAATCCAGTATGAGCGCGCTAAGTCGAACCTGGCCCGTGCGGTTCGTCAGGCACGCACCCAGTATTATCAGGTCCAGCAACTTCAGGCTGAAGTGGACCAGCGTCAAAACGACGTGCGCAAGGCGCAGGACGATGTGCGTCGACGCAGCCAACTTGCTGCCAGTGGTGCAGTTTCTCGTGAAGAGATCAGTCACACCGCAGACATACTCAAAAATGCAATCGCTGGGCTTGAAGGCACCAAACACGCCCTCGCCGTTCGGCTCGCGATGGTCGACGACACCACTCTTCGTACTCACCCGGATGTGCTGGTGGCAGCAAGCAACCTGCGTGATGCTTACATCGCTTTGCATCGGACCCAAATCTATTCACCGGTTGCAGGCGTAATCACCAAACGCACTGTGCAGGTCGGACAAAAAATCAATCCGGGCGTCGCGCTGATGTCGGTAGTGCCTGGTGATCAAGTCTGGGTCAATGCCAATTTCAAGGAATCGCAGATTGAAGACTTGCGCATTGGCCAACCCGTTGAGCTGCGTGCGGATGCCTACAGCCGCAGCGTCATATTCCACGGGACCATTATCGGCCTGGATGCCGGTACTGGCAGTGCTTTCTCCTTGCTACCGGCCCAGAACGCTACTGGAAACTGGATCAAGGTGACCCAACGGGTGCCGGTAAGGATCGCTTTACGGCCGCAGGAAGTAGCACAAAACCCCTTGCGCCTGGGTTTGTCCATGCGGGTTTCGGTCGACACCGCCGATCGTAATGGCCCCCTCCTGAACAAGACCGTTGCACAGCAACCGGTTTACAGCACCGAGATTTTCAAGAATGAACTTCAGGACGCCAATGAAGTTGTGGAGCGCGTGATCAGTGCCAATGAGGGTAGTGACCATGACCCCAAAAACCTGAAATTTTGACGGGGGGATCATGTACAGAAAACACGCCGCTCTGTTGTTCACTGTAGGCTTGCTCTGTGCGCTGGAGTATTTGCAGGCTGGCATGATTGCTTTTGCCTCTGCACCGATTCGCGGCGAAATCGAGGCCAGCCCCGAAGAATTCAGTCTGGTTGCCGCCCTGTATGCCTGTATCGCTGTGGTGGTGATTTCGAAACAGCACTGGTTGACGGAGCGTCTGGGCTGGCGCAATTTCATGCTCGGCTCAATCAGCACTTTCGTGATGGGCGCTTTCGTGTGTGGTGTGAGCGTTGATTTGACCAGTTTCACCGTAGGCCGAGTCGTCATGGCCCTGGGTGGGGCCTCGTTCATGACTTCGGCACGCCTCATGATCAACCTGCTTCCCCCTGGCCCAGGCCGGTTTACGGGAATCAAAGTATTTGCCACCGGGCTCGCTGGTGGGACGGCGGCGGCGCCTTTTATCTCGTCGTTGGTGGTTGCCGAAAATACCTGGCATGCAATCTTCTGGATACTGATCGCCGGCGCTCTGGTTGCAGCAGCACTTTGCGTGCGTTTTCTGCCCACGAGCCCTACCCCTGAGGAGGACCGAACCCCCTCAAGCCTGGCAAACATTCTCTTGTTGTCGGTCAGTAGTTTCTTTCTGCTCTACATTTTACAGCGGTCCTACTACGACTTTTATAACGACACCTTCATCCTCGTCGGTTGCGCACTCTTGGCAGCACTGGGCGTGTACAGCTTCTTCCACGCCGAACACAACAAGGCAAAGCCCTTCCTGAAGGTCAGAGACTTGATGCAGCCTCGTTACCTCCAGGGCGTGGCGCTGTTTTGCTACGCCTACGTTGTACTGGGCGCCAATAACTACATCTTGCCGTACTTCCTGCAAACAGGACTGGGCTACTCCTGGGATACCATCGGTACATTCCAGGCCATCGGACTGACTGGCACTCTTGCCACCTGGGTCATCATGTCCACTCTCCTTCCAAAGTACCCTGCCCCGAAGAAGTTCTTCATTCTGGGATTCATTGCACTGGGTGGCTTTGGCTGGCTGCTGTCCTCGCTGACGCCCAGCGCCAATATGTGGTCGAACATTCTGCCGGCATTGATTCTCAATGGCTGCTTTGTGATGTTGGTCATGTCGACGGCCGCGATGCAAACCTTTCGGGATGTGATGCAAGAGGAGAAGCTCTTCGCGCATGCCTACCAGATCAAAAACATGATGGGACAGATAGCCATGGCGATTGGCACCACGGCCGCCACACTGTTTCTGCAATGGCGCACTACCACGCAATACAACAACCTCAACGTGCATTTCAGCGCCAGCGACCCTCTCTATGTGGAGCAGACTCAACAGCTGGCGCAAGCACTGTCATCCGAAGTAGGTGCCACGACAGCGAATCAAATCTCGGTGGCAATGCACGCACAAATGCTGCAGCAGCAATCGACCTTGGTCGCCAGCGTGGAATACTTTTGGGTCGTGATCGGCGTGGCGATGATCGCGCTCATCATTTCAGTCACGCAGAAGACTTTTAGATGAACCGGAATATTTTCACGAATGTTGACGCTATGAGTGCTTACTCGCGATGAACGCCACCTCCCCGGAAATCATTATTGTCGGCGGATCCCTTGCCGGCCTCACGCTGGCGCTCGCCTGCGCGGCCAGGGGCGTGCCCGTTCGTGTCGTTGAGCGGTCTGTTGGTCGCGTGCACGGTGGAGACAGCCTGAGTATCGATCTGGAGCTGGTCGCGACGACGGTTGGCCATGATCCACGTGCTGCGCCCATTTTGCCCGTGGTCCCCGCTTATCGCGAACTGACGACCTGGCCCGCGCTTTACAACTGGCTACGGGAGCGGGTTGTCGCAACACCAGGCATCGTCCTCGAAGAAGGCAAAACCGTCACCTCGGTCGCAGACCTTGGCGATCAGGCAAAACTCTCCTTTACCGACGGAACGCAGCGGGTTGCCGCGGCAGTGATCGGTGCGGACGGCTATCGCAGCATCGTTCGCCAGGTGGTCACGCCAGATGCACCGCTTGCCCGCTACGCCGGTTATCTCGTGTGGCGTGGACTGGTCGAGGAGCGAATGCTCACGCGTCCCGTCTCTTGGCCGTCGGATGGAGGCCTATGGATTGAGTTCGTGGACGGATATCGTCTGGTTGCAGCAGTACTTCCTGGTCGCGACGGCTCGATGGAGCCAGGTCAGCGGCAAATCACATTCGCCTGGTTCGATGTGCATCAGGAAGCTTTGCTCCGTCGCACCAGCTGCCTGACTGCCGATGGCCACATCGTGGGCACACTTGGACGTGGGACGATCGATGAAGACGTCAGGTCTGGCTTGGTCGCCCTGGTCCCACAGGTCTGGCCTGCGACATGGGCGGAGGCGGTGACCGTCGGCGTGCGCTCAGTGAATGTATTGAGCGGGGCTCCGATTGCGGAGTACAAACCACAGCGGTTGGCGCGAGGTGCACTGGCCATCATCGGGGACGCTGCCCACGTCGTTTCACCGATGACCGGGCGAGGCTTCCTGACCGGCGTGGAAGATGCGGCGGTGCTGGCTCGAATGCTCGCAGATCGAGGCGCAGACGAACCCGTTGCCGCCGTGCTGGCCCGCTATGAGGAAACACGATTACCCTTCGTCCGCGGGCTGGTCAGCCATTCAAACCGGATCAGCGCCGAATATCTTCGCTATGCGGCAGCTTACTGATCTGGGAACCGTCGCGTTGCCCGAAGAGCCATGCACTTCGAGCAGCGCGACAGGATCGCAGTTTTACTGGATGCCGGCACCCAGGGCCGGGAATACGTCGGTGAACAACAAGCCAATCAGTTGCTGTCCGTTAGGTGTGGACCAATCCTGGCCGATTTCTGCCATGAGCGTATTGGTGGCGGTAAGCACGACGCCGGCATCGTGCATTCGTTGACGGGCGAACTCTTCGGAAAGATCGCTGGGCGAGCCCGAAGCATCCAGCACAGCCTGGACGGCAAAGCCTTCGAGCGCAGCATCGATTGCCGGAAAGATAAGACAAACATCGGTGGTCACACCGGCCATGATCAGATGCTTGCGCCCAGTGGCCAGCACCGCATTGCGGAAGTCGGCGTATTCCCAGGCATTAACCACACCGGGACGCTTGATCCGTGCCGCGTGCGCTTCCGGAAGCACCTTGGCGATTTCCGGGAGAATCGGGCCTTG